>JBELIP010000011.1:0-40558 GCA_042090785.1 Cellvibrionales bacterium
GTAACGGTAAAATTGTTCAAGAGCTTGAAGGTGTCTTTAGAGGCGCTGGCTGGAACGTGATTAAAGTATTGTGGGGTCGCCGCTGGGATCCATTGTTAGAGCGTGATAAAACCGGCTTACTGCAAAAGCGTATGAATGAAGTGCGTGATGGTGAGTTACAGAATTACAAGTTTAATGGTGGTGCGTACACGCGTGCTCACTTCTTTGGCAAATACCCTGAGTTGCTAGAGTTGGTTAAAGATTTATCCGATGACGACATCATGAATCTTAACCGTGGTGGCCATGACCCTTACAAAGTGTATGCAGCTTATGCACAAGCCGTTGAGCATACGGGTCAGCCAACGGTTATTTTGGCGCAAACGGTTAAAGGTTATGGTACGGGCGAAGCCGGTGAAGCGAATAACGAAACGCATTCGCTGAAAAAGCTTGATACAGCCAGCCTTAAACAATTCCGTGATCGATTTAATATCCCTCTCTCTGATAAAGAACTAGAAACGGTCCCTTATTATCGTCCGTCGCCAGATAGCCCAGAGATGGTTTATATGCGCAATCGTCGTGACAACCTTGGTGGTTTTATTCCGCGTCGTCGAGCGAACTTTGATGCCTTAGAAACACCCAAATTAGAAGATTTTTCTGCGCAATTAAAAGGCTCGGGCAAGCGTGAAATTTCTAGCACTATGGCGTTTGTGCGTGTGCTTTCTACCTTAGTAAAAGATAAAGCCATTGGTGAGCGCATTGTACCCATTGTGCCTGATGAAGCGCGTACCTTTGGTATGGAAGGCATGTTTAGGCAGTTAGGTATTTACTCTTCGCAGGGGCAGCTTTACACCCCGCATGATGCTGGTGGCATTATGTATTACAAAGAAGATGAAAAAGGCCAAATTCTAGAAGAAGGTATTAACGAAAGTGGAGCAATGTCGGCATGGTTAGCGGCAGCGACGTCTTACAGTACTAACAATGTACCTTTAATTCCCTTTTATATTTTCTATTCTATGTTTGGTTTTCAGCGTGTTGGCGATTTAGCCTGGGCTGCTGGTGATAGCCAAGCCCGCGGCTTTTTAATTGGTGCAACGGCTGGCCGCACCACATTAAACGGTGAAGGTTTGCAACACCAAGATGGCCATAGTCATTTAATGGCATCTACTATTCCAAACTGTGTTTCTTACGACCCCACTTACGCGTTTGAGCTTGCTGTTATTGTGCAAGACGGTTTAAAGCGTATGTACGAATTGCAAGAAAATAAGTTTTACTACATTACCGCGATGAACGAAAACTATGGTCATCCTGAAATGCCAGTAGGTGTTGAAGAAGGCATAATTAAAGGTATTTATCCCTTAGTTAAGAGTCAATCAAAAAGCAGTAAGCGTGTACAGCTAATGGGTTCGGGTACGATTTTACGCGAAGTCGAAGCTGCTGTTGAGTTATTGCAAAATGACTGGGATGTGGCGGCCGATGTTTGGAGTATTACAAGCGCTAACGAATTACGTCGTGATGGTTTAGCCTGTGAACGATGGAATATGCTACATCCAGACCAAACGCCACGCGTGCCGTACATCACCGAGCAATTAAAAGAGGCTCAAGGGCCGTTTATCGCTGCAACCGATTACATGAAACTGTACTCTGATCAGTTACGACCTTATATTCCTGGCAAATTTAAAGTGTTAGGTACCGACGGTTTTGGTCGCAGTGATACACGCGCCAAGTTACGTCACTTCTTTGAAGTTAACCGTTACTTTGTGGTTATAGCAGCCTTAGGTTCGTTGGTTGAAGAAGGCACTATAAAAGCCGATGTGGTTGCTGAGGCCATTAAAAAGTATGGTATCTCGCCAGATAAAATTGACCCAGTAACGGTTTAAATTGAACTTAAGTTAAGACAAAAGAAAAGGACTCATAGCGTGAGTAATCAAACAATAAAAGTGCCTGATCTTGGTGGTGCTTCCGAAGTCGAAGTTATTGAAATTTGTGTAGCTGTCGGTGATACGGTTAGCCAAGACCAATCATTGATTGTGGTTGAATCCGATAAAGCCTCAATGGATATTCCTAGCCCGATTGAAGGTGTTGTGGTATCTATAGCTGTTGCCGATGGTGCAACCGTATCCGAAGGCGATGTTATTTTAGAAGTTCAAACTGCTGGTGCTGCTAGCGAAGAAGTTGCTGCAGAACCCGCAGCTGAAGTTGTCGAGCCAGAACCTGTGGTTGAAGCAGCGCCTGCAGAAGTTGCTAGTCAACCGGCATCAATGGGTGCGCCGATTACATCAACGCTCTCTGTGCCTGTGCCTGATTTAGGCGGTGCCGATAAAGTAGAATTAATTGAGTTGCTAGTTGGCGTAGGCGAGCGTATTAGCGAAGGCGATGGTATTGTCGTGATGGAGTCGGATAAAGCTTCTATGGAGCTACCGTCGCCCGTTACCGGTGTCATCACTGCACTGCATGTTAAAGAAGGTGATTCACTGGCCGAAGGCGATTTAGTTGCCGAAGTTGAAGTGATTGAAAGCACAGTAGAGAGCGCGCCTGCACCTACTGCATCAGCTCCTTCGGCTCAAGCCGAAGTAAAATCGCCAGCGCCTGTTGTTGAAAATACGCCTAAGCCTGCTGCACCAAGTCAAGCAAGCGAAGCAGTGCCTGCTAGTGACCGTCGTCGCAAGAATGACGTACATGCAGGACCAGCAGTAAGAAAGTTAGCGCGCGAGTTAGGCGTTGATTTAAGTCGTGTTAAAGGTACCGGCCCACGTGACCGTATAGCCAAAGAAGATTTACATAACTTTGTTAAGAAAGTGGTTAGCGAGCCGCAATCTATTGGTGGTGCTATACCACAAGTACCGGCTGTCGACTTTGCGCAATTTGGCGAAGTGGATATTCAGCCAATGTCCAAACTGCATAAACTCACAGCCGCCAATATGCATCGCAGCTGGTTAAACGTACCGCACGTCACGCAATTTGATGAAGCCGACATTACCGAGTTAGAAATATTTAGAAAATCATTAAAAGCCGAAATGGATAGACGCGGTATTAAAATTACGCCGCTACCCTTCCTAATGAAAGCAGTAGCGGCAGCATTAAGTGCTAACCCAGCATTTAATGCCTCGTTAGGTGCCGATGGTGAATCGATTGTTTATAAAAAATATATCAACATTGGTATGGCCGTTGATACACCTGCAGGATTAATGGTACCCGTTATTCGCGATGTTGATAAAAAAGGCATTTGGGAATTATCAGAAGAAATTCTTGAACTCGCCACTAAAGCAAAAGAGCGCAAGCTCAAGCCAGCAGAAATGCAGGGCGGTTGCTTTACTATTTCAAGCTTAGGCGGTATTGGTGGCACGGGCTTTACGCCTATTGTTAACACCCCAGAAGTCGGTATTTTAGGTGTGTCTAAACTGGCGATTAAACCGGGCTATGTCGACGGTAATTTAGAACCAAGAAAGATGTTACCCGTATCACTTTCTTACGATCATCGTGCCGTTAATGGTGGCGATGCTGGTCGATTCTTAACGTTTATTTCGGCAGCGTTAAATGATGTTCGTCGACTGGTGCTGTAGAGGTCGTTTGCTGCTTCATCTTAATAGCAATGATAATGTTAGTTTCTGCTAACTTTTAAGCTTCTGTTTTAAAAGTGTTTTTCTCTCTATTATTACGCCGCTAGTGTCTGCTAGTGGCGTAATATTTCAAATTCAAGTCAATAACTTCTAGTTATGCCCTTAGCCTGTTTAGAACCAATTGTTTCTAACGCCTCAATTTAGTCGCTTATTTCTGGTGCTTAATAATTAAACCGTCTAGTCTTTAGTTATAAGCAAGCCGCTAAGATATTTCATTACGGGTTTTGAGTGAGTTCACAATGTCGTAATAAAAAATGTTTTAAATGGCCTGCAAATAATAAAAAAAGAATTGCTTTTGCGTTTTATTTTACCTGATTGAGGAGGTTGAAAGCATGGCAGGTCAAGCGAGAAGTATACAAACAGAGCGTTCAAATATTCCATCAACAGAACAAACCGTTGATATGAATTTAGATTTGGACGATGCCTTATTAACTATGGCCGAAGTGAATGACAGTAATGATAGCGAAGAGAGTAAGCCGGTTATTTTTTCAAAATCGACTGATGTTCGACGACGTCTTGAAGAGAAGCTAGAAATAAAGCTTTTAAAAGATCAGCTAGGAATAGATGATTTTGATATTTAAAAAATATTGTTAGACCTGGAAATTTTAGCAATAGATAAAAGATGAAGAAAACTCAAAAATAAAAAGCCGTTAAAAACGGTGTAAATGTAGCAACTAAAAAAATAAAAATGCTACAAATAAAAATGAATAAACGACTATGGTTAAAAAAATGCCGTCCAATACTTGGGTGGCATTTTTTTTTGCCAATCTGTTATAGTGTTTTTTTATCGGCCATTAAGTAGGTAGCTATTTTGAAGGCATTGCTCACCCAATCAGGCGCCAAAGCGTTTTATGCCGTTATATTTTTTAATGCCGTGATTGATCTTGGTCATAAAATAACCCTGCAAAACACTGTATTTAAAGTGCATGATGGCGGTTATCAAATTATTCTTATAGCCATTATTAATGCACTTATTTTATTACCCTATATCACTTTAGTGGTTCCTATTGGGCGCGTTGCGAATAGTACGCCTAAACCCACCATGATGAGGTTGGCTGCATGGGCCTCATTATTACTCACCCTAATGATTACGCTTTTTTATTACTTAGGCTGGTTTTGGCCGGCAATGGTGATGACATTATTAATGGCGGTGCAATCCGCCTTTTACTCGCCTGCTAAATTATCCTATTTAAAAATATTATTTGGTAAAAATCGTTTGGCTGAATCTAACGGCCTGGCTCAAGCAATAGTCATTGCTGGCATTTTATTGGGCACGGTTATTTTTTCTGTTGGCTTTGAGTATTTGTATCAGTTATTAGAAAGTGTATCGCCGGTCGATAATAAAAACGCACTCACCGCCACCTTGTGGCCATTAGGTTTGGGGCTAATCAGCTTAGCAATATTGCAAATATTTTTAGTTAGTCGAATTCCTAAGAAGTCCGAAGCACTTTCTCAACCGAATAATAATTTAGGTTTACAAACACCTCGGTTATCCATTTTTTATTTACTCAAAGATAATCGTTTGTTTATTCCGGTATTAGGTTTATCACTTTTTTGGGCGGTAGGGCAGGGAATGCTAGCAGCGTTTCCCGCTTTTGCTAAAGCACATGCAGGCATAACTAATGCGGCTGTTATTCAGGCTATTTTAGCTTCTTCTGCGGTGGGTCTTGCGATAGGTGCTTATCTGGTCACTCGATTTTCGCGAGCCACCATTAATTTAAAACTCGTCCCGTTAGGTGTTATTGGTTTATCGGCAGGGCTGTGGTCGTTAACTTTTTTGAGTACCCCTTTGGCTTTTTTGAATATGCCCGTTACTTTTGCTGCGGTGTATTGTGTTATGGGTATATCATCATCATTGTTAGTGGTGCCGTTAAATGCCTATATTCAATGGCAGGCGGCGGAACATACCTTAGGCGGCGTTATTGCTGCGAGTAATTTCTTTCAAAATAGCGCCATGTTATTGATGCTGGGTTTAACTATTGCTTTTGCATTGGCTAATTTTGATAGCGAACATTTGCTGCAAATGATGGCCGTGCTAACAACCCTTGTAGGTAGTGTTATTGCCTTTGCTGTGGTCAAATTTAATCAGCGCCACGACGTTGAATCGGCTGAATTGCCGATATCTTAACCATAACGAAGCCATCACTTGCTCGCGGGTCGTTAATTTATTGGCAGTAGGTGACAAAAGACGCTGTTCTTAGCTTAATTTAGGTTGCCGACTTAACGTATAATTCAGGTTTTCTTTTTCACAGTATTGGACACGTCTTTATCCATGACCACTAGAACGCGTATTGCACCTTCGCCCACTGGCGACCCGCATGTAGGCACCGCCTATATCGCTTTATTTAACCTTTGCTTTGCCAAGCAGCATGGTGGCAAGTTTATCCTGCGTATAGAAGACACCGACCAAGTGCGAAGCACCGAGCAGTCGGAGCAGATGATTTATGACTCGCTGCGTTGGTTAGGTTTAGATTGGGATGAAGGGCCCGATAAAGGCGGTGATTTTGGTCCTTACCGCCAAAGTGAGCGTGGTGACATTTACCAACAGCATGCGCAGCAGTTAATTGATAACGGCCATGCGTTTAAATGTTATCGCAGTGCAGCCGAGCTTGATGAGCTGCGTGCCAGCATAAAAGCGTCAGGTGAAAACCGCGCATTAAAACCTGCCGACCTGATTTTAAGTGAAGCCGAGCAACAGCAACGCGCAGCCGATGGTGCGCCGTTTGTGGTGCGTATGCAAGTGCCGACCGAAGGCAAGTGTGTGGTTAACGATATGTTGCGTGGTGAAATCGAATTAGATTGGTCAACCGTTGATGCGCAAATACTATTAAAGTCCGACGGTATGCCAACTTATCATTTAGCCAATGTGGTTGATGATCATTTAATGGCAATAACGCATGTATTAAGAGGCGAAGAGTGGATTAATTCGGCGCCCAAGCACCAGTTGCTGTATGAATACTTTGGTTGGGATATGCCAGAGCTTTGTCATTTGCCATTATTGCGTAACCCAGACAAAAGCAAATTAAGTAAACGTAAAAACCCAACTAGCATTTTGTACTACCAACGTATGGGTTACTTGCCAGAAGCGGTTGTAAACTACTTAGGCCGCATGGGTTGGTCGATGCCCGATGAGCGCGAAAAGTTTACCTTAGATGAAATGTTAGCAGCCTTTGATGTGCAGCGTGTATCGCTAGGTGGTCCAATATTTGATTTAGATAAATTAAGTTGGTTAAACGGTTTATGGATTCGTGAGTCCTTAAGTGCCGAGCAACTAGCCGATAAATTAATTGCATGGGGTTTAAATCGCGAGACGTTGTTAAATGTGATTCCGCATGTACAACAGCGTATGGACACCTTAAGTGATTTTATTCCCAAGACTGCTTTTTTAGGATCGGGTTTACTAGAGATTAACCCGCAGAGTTTTGCCGAGTTAAAGTTAGATACAGCTGAACAGTTAAAAGTATTACAGTTTTCGCTATGGCGTCTTGAGGCGTTAAATGATTGGCAGCGCGAAGCTTTGTTTGCCGAGTTAAAAAGCATAGCCGATGCGTTAGAGTTAAAAGTAAAAGACTTTTTAGCGCCATTGTTTATTGCCGTATCGGGCAGTACGACCTCGTTTTCGGTAATGGATGCCATGGCATTGTTAGGTTCAGATATGACACGAGCGCGGCTTAGAAACGGTATAGACGTACTAGGTGGGGTGTCTAAAAAGCAGATGAAGGCAATGGAAAAAGCGTATAAGGGACTAAATAGCGCGAATTAGGTCAGAATCCATCAAATGGCGGTCAAAGGGCTTGACTGGCGGGGCGGCATCGCTAAAATGGCCGTCCGTTTAAAGCGAGTCAGGCAACTGACAACAGCTTAACGATCCCACCCAAATACGGGGCCTTAGCTCAGCTGGGAGAGCGCAACACTGGCAGTGTTGAGGTCAGCGGTTCGATCCCGCTAGGCTCCACCAAATTCTTTTAAAGTCAGCAGTAAAAAAAGTAAGAATAGAAAACCCTCGTCGCTTATGGCTTCGGGGGTTTTTTGGTTTCTGGTTTTTGGGTTGTTCTTTTTGGTTCAAGTTGGTGAGTCTTTTATAGAATTTGGTTTGTAGTTTCTAGTAAGCGCAACTTATTGAAGGTTAGGGTGCCAGTTTTTTCTGGAGTTGTTTTGGGGAAGGGGTTTTTACACTAACCCTAAAAATCTCACTTTCCTCTACTCGGCAACAAAAAAAGTGCCTTGACGCTATAACGTTTAAACGTTAAAGTGTTATTAGATTTCAGAGGTTTCTATGAGCGACTTATCAAAAAGATCCACCATCTATTTTGACCCTGCCATTCATCAGGCACTCAAATTAAAGGCTGTTTCTGCCAATCAGTCGGTTTCCGAATTAGTCGATGAAGCCGTTCGCCTGTATATGACGGAAGATCAAGAAGATTTAGCCGCTTACTCAGACAGAGTTGCAGAAAAGGAAATCAGCTATGAGGTTCTCCTCAATGATCTGAAAAAGCATGGCAAAATATAAAGTCATCTTTAAAAAATCAGTCGCCAAAGATCTCCGTAATGTTCCTTCTCGAGAAGTAAAGCGCCTCCTGCAAAAATTCGATACTTTGGTAGATAACCCTCGGCCTGAAGGCTGCGTAAAGCTTTCTTCTCTAGAGCTATATCGGATAAGGCAAGGGATTTATCGAATCGTTTATGAAATACAAGATGACATGTTAGTGGTGCAGGTTATTAAAGTCGCCCATCGCAGTAAAGCTTACGAATTTTCAAAATAAAAGCTAAGGCTTTTTCCTTTTCCTTTTTTCGCATCAGTGCCGGAGTCAATACGTTTGATTCCGGCTATGCTCCGTGAAATCGGGGTCAGCATAAAAACTATGATTATTTAAATTATGGTTTTTACGCTGCCCCTAAAAATCACTTTTCAATAACTACTTTATCACCAACCTCAAAGTCTGCAACGCATTCGCTGGCACATCCACTAACGCTAACTGACTACCCACCTGAAGTTGCGTCTTTATTGCTTCTTTCGTGGTATTCAATATCTGCACCGTCAACATACCTTCATCATTCACCGTTGCACTGGCATGCAAAGCATCATCCTCTAAACCCTGCAAATACTTATCCGCTTGCACGGCTTTATCACCCGGGCGAATAGTCTGGCTAAGCTGCGATAAAATATAATACAGCGGGGTGTAATAAATATCGCCATTGGCGGTATCAATCATAATAGGCGCACCACAAAAGTTGCCAACATGATTCGGCCCGCCATTGCTGTCTAAGACAATGTTCCAATCAATCCAGCCACTCATCCAATGATTAAAGCTGACAATAATGTTGCGCGCATAACGATGCACCGGCACATAGATTGGGTGATCTTCTACATTAGGCGCCCACGTGGCAGTGTACGCCCAGTCAGTTGCATTGGCATTCCACCAAAAGCTGTCGTTATTAAACCAGTTTTCTTCTTGGAATTTTACTGTGTCAATAATGCCACCGGGTGCAGGTTTACCTAAGTCATCAATGGTGCCTTCGGTATGAATAATGTCAAAGTCGGGAAACTTGCTATGCACTTTTTGCAGCACATCTTCATACACTTTTTCGGTGGCTTCGTACCAATGCACTGCTGAACCATAAACGTATTGTGCGGCTTCTTCGTCACCTAATATGACGTCAGTCCAATGTTCTAAGCCGTCTCGGTTTTGGTCGTAAATAAGCAATTTAATATCGTTATGTGCACTGGCCTGTAATTTTGGCCCGAGCAAATCTTTAATAAAATCACGTTGTGTCTCTGGCGTAAAATGCATGCTTTCCCATTGGCCACTATTACCATGCGGTTCGTTAACCGGAGTCAGCCCCCATAGTTTTACGCCTGCTTGTTGGTATTGATCCAAATAGTTAATGATGTAATCTGCATAGGCGGCTTCGTACTGTGGCTTTAAGCTGCCGCCGGTGCCTTGATAATCATTTTCTGGCGTGCCTGGAATATACCAAGTATTAATGTCTTTCATCCATGGCGGTGCGGTCCAAGCCGAGGCGATAATTCTAAAATCTGAATCCGTTTGCTGTTGTTTAATATCCAGTACTTGCTGAATCATCGGCAAAACGTCAAACGATGTATCTTTAATGCCAGGATATTGCGTATTGCTAAAGCCGTCTTTATCAACGTCTATAGAAAAATTGTCTAGCGCTGCGTCATCAGCCACTTCTGCATAGGAGTATTTGCCTTCAACAGAAAAGTCGGTTGAACCAATAGGGGTTCTTGCTAACGCAAAGTTGGCGCCATCTTCTGAATACACATCGCGCATAATTTGGTCGCGCTGCTCGGTATCAAGATGCGCTAATACAAATGCCGAAGATTCAGTAAAAGAAGAACCTATGCCGGTAATCGTTTGTTTAACAATATCGGGCCGAATAATTAAACGCGTGCTTTGCTCATCAGCTGCTGCGGTAGCAAATGCAATATTATTTTTTTCCGCAATCTTGTCGCCACTTTCGCTGGTCACTAAAATTTGCGAAGTGCTGGTAATGCCATAATCGATTGAAGATGAATCAGAAGCCATGGGTATTGCTGCCTGTTTGCTAGGGTCAGAATCTGTACTGCAGCTTATAAGAGCTGCGGTTAAAACAATACCGACCAAACTTTGCCAAATATGCATTTGCATTCAGTTTTTCCTAATATGTGGGTAAGCTTAAAGCGTTTATTGCCTTTGGCTAAAAAAAGAGTTGGCAACTATAGCTAATGTGATGTTGAATGTAGAGCCTATTCGGCCTAAAAGCGTCCCGTTTAGACGAAAATCGTTATATTTTAGCTGTAGTAATAAACAAGGTTTCAAGGGCAGTTTTTAGGGGGGGCGAGGCTGGACAGAGAGAGCTTTTTTAGTGGTATCAAAAAAATCACACATTGATCTAACGGTTCTTTTTATATTGTTAAAGCCTGATACACTGCGCGCAATGATGATTGAGAAGGGCATTAGCACATCTCTTGAAGTTAAAGATTGAAGTTAAAGATTGAAGTTAAGGACTGAAGTTATGAACAGATTACAAAAACTAAAAAATGATGTATATACTTTTGAAGAGCTCGACACGTTAGAGCACAATGCAACGAAGCTAGGTGATGCGCAAACGCTGAGTTTAATTGAAATTAGTCGTGCTTCTAAAACCGCGAAGGGCGAAAAACGAAAAGAAGTAACCCCCGAAAACGAGACAGCGCGCGCTCGACGAGACCGTCTTCGTAAGGGCTAATATGTTCGAGCGTTCTTAATATTAAAGCTTTAAATGTTAGAGTTCGGCAGTAATAAATCCAATAATCTCTTCAACGCCTTGTTTAATTTTTAAATTACTAAACAAAAATGGTTTGTCTTTACGCATTATTTTTGCATCCCTATCCATGACTTCAAGTGATGCGCCGACAATAGGCGCTAAATCCGTTTTATTAATCAATAATAAATCCGACTTAGTAATACCCGGCCCACCTTTACGTGGGATTTTATCGCCAGCAGAAACGTCAATCACATAAATGGTAAAGTCCGATAACTCTGGGCTAAACGTGGCACTTAAATTATCACCGCCACTCTCGACAAAAATAATATCTAAGTTTTCATGCCGTAATTGCAGTTCATCGATTGCCGCTAAGTTCATAGAGGCATCTTCGCGTATTGCTGTGTGCGGACAGCCACCGGTTTCTACGCCAATAATACGGTCGGCCTCTAAAGCTTCGTGACGCGTTAAGAATTCTGCATCCTCGTGCGTATAAATATCGTTAGTTACAACGGCAATGTTAAATTTTTCTCGCATGGCGGAACATAACACGCGCAGTAGGGCTGTCTTGCCTGAACCAACAGGGCCACCAACGCCAACGCGAAGTACTCGTGAGTTGCTCATATCTTTTACCTCTAAGATCTAAATAATCTTGAATATTGGGTTTCGTGATGACTGCTTGCCATGGCCAGCCCTGGCAGTGATGTGCCAATGGCGTCATCGCTAATTGTGAGTGATTGCTTGACGGCGTCTTCGGCTACCGGTATTAAAACATCTAAGGCTTTTTGTGCTGTTAATTGACCAAATAACGTGAGCTTAGTAGCGGCGGCTATTTGGTTTTCTAACCATGCCCATGCATAACCTAATGCCGCATCATGTGACGGTATTTGCCAATGGTTTGCGGCAATGGCGAACGCTGTGACATAGCTTATTTGGTGTGGCTCATTAATTGTTTTATCTAACGATACAAATAAGTCTCTGCCTATCGATAAGCCTTTAAGTAAACGTATCATGGCATCGGCAAGTGCGGTGTCGGTTAAGCGTAGCTCATAGGATTCTCTGCAGGCGAGGATATAACGGTTCCATTCTATAAGTGCAGTCATATCGTGTTGGCTTAGCGCTGAACATTGTCGTTGTAAAACCGGTAAGTCTAGGGTCGCAACCGACTCGGTTAATTGTACGGCTAACCAATCAATAACATCGTCGCTAGTCGATAACCATTGCGCATCAACCGCCCATTCAAGCCCATGCGAGAACGCATAGCCGCCTACGGGTAGGGTGGCGCTGCTTAATTGCAGTAAGCGAAGCAACGATGCATCTGACCTATTTGCTGTCGATGATGTTGATAAAGTATTAGTGATGATGGCCATGCGCTTCACTATTTTGGTAAGCACCCGCTTCGGGATTAAAAACAGCTTCTTCGCTTTTGACTTCTAGCCCTAAACGATGCAACAACGCTTCGAGAACATGGTCGGGTGTTATGCGTAGCCATTGTTCGCCCACTTGTAAACGGACATGACGATTACCAAGGTGATAACAGGCGCGGCTAAATAATTGCCAATTATCGGTTGATGCTGTAATGACGGATTCTTTTGCGCCAGCAATAGATAAACATTGGCCGCATTCGCTAATGAGTTTATCGCCAATACTTAGCATGTTGGCACGCTCAAGATAGACGTTAACGTTATAGCCTTTTGTTGACACAGTACGAAAACGTCTTTTTTCTCTTTGTGCATGATCAAGCAATACTTCGTCATTCGCTGACCGGTCTTGGTCGCTAGCATGAGCGTCGGACAGTCGTTGATGAACAACCAGTGTTTGCGTGTTAGATGTCATGGTGTTTTATGCCTATTTAAAATAATTGATACAGTTGGGCTAACGGAAGTTCGCTCAGCGGTTCGCAAGTGAGTAGCTTGCCATCGGCATGCACTTCATAGGTTTGCGAATTAACCGTTATGTTAGGCATCCAATGGTTATTCACCATGTCTTCTTTACCAATATTGCGTGTGTTACGACATTCGACTAAACGTCTGTTTAAGCCCAGTTGGGAGCCAATGTCTGCAGTAATCGCTGCCTTACTGGTAAAGGTAACCGCAGTGTGCGCTGGTGCTTGCCCATAAGCGCCAAACATTTTTCTATAATGCACAGGTTGTGGCGTAGGAATAGACGCATTAGGGTCGCCCATGGGTGCGGCTGCAATGGCACCGCCTTTAATAATCATGGCCGGTTTAGCGGCAAAAAATGCTGGGCTCCACAGTACTAGGTCAGCCATTTTGCCTACGGCAATAGATCCTACGGCGTGATCAATACCGTGGGCAATGGCGGGGTTAATGGTGTACTTAGCAATAAAACGGCGAGCGCGAAAATTATCATGCCGTTCGTTATCTTCTGGTAATGCCCCACGCTGTAATTTCATTTTATGTGCAGTCTGCCAAGTGCGGGTAATGACTTCGCCCACACGACCCATAGCCTGTGAGTCGGAGGCAATCATGCTAAATGCGCCAAGGTCATGCAGTATATCTTCGGCGGCAATGGTTTCTTTACGAATCCGTGAGTCAGCAAATGCTACGTCTTCTGGAATCGATGAATCGAGGTGGTGACAAACCATAAGCATGTCGAGATGCTCATCAATCGTGTTAGTGGTGTATGGGAGTGTTGGGTTGGTTGATGACGGCAGTACATTTTTTTCGGCGCAAGCGCGAATAATATCGGGTGCATGACCACCACCAGCCCCTTCGGTATGGTAGGTATGAATGGTGCGGCCTTTAAATGCGGCTAAGGTGTCATCGACAAAACCCGACTCATTTAAGGTGTCGGTATGAATGGCTACTTGTACATCGTACTCTTCGGCAACCGTTAAGCAGTTATCGATAGAGGCCGGCGTGGTGCCCCAGTCCTCGTGCAGTTTGAGGCCGCAAGCGCCAGCGGCGAGTTGCTCTTCTAACGCAATGGGTAAGCTGGCGTTGCCTTTGCCTAAAAAGCCAAAATTCATGGCTAAGTTATCGGTGGCTTGGAGCATTTTACCAATATGCCATGGGCCGGGCGTGCAGGTGGTTGCATTGGTGCCAGTAGCGGGGCCTGTGCCGCCACCAATCATGGTGGTTACGCCCGACATCATGGCTTCTTCAATTTGTTGCGGGCAAATAAAATGAATATGTGCGTCTATGCAGCCGGCAGTTAATATTTTTCCTTCGCCAGCAATAATTTCCGTGCCTGGGCCAATAATAATATCTACGTTATCTTGTATATCGGGGTTGCCGGCTTTGCCTATACCAAAAATTAAACCATTCTTTATGCCAACATCGGCTTTAACAATACCCCAGTGATCTAAAATAAGTGCATTAGTAATTACGGTATCGGGTGTTTGACTGCAGCTTAATTGACTTTGCCCCATGCCATCGCGAATGGTTTTACCACCGCCGAATTTCACTTCTTCGCCGTAGTGTGTGTAGTCTTTTTCTACTTCAATAAAGAGTGCCGTGTCGCCTAAACGAACACGGTCGCCAACAGTTGGGCCAAACATCGATGCATACGCATGACGATTCATCTTAGTCATTATTGATTTACCTGTTTATCTAATGCGCCCATAATTTCACCACGAAAACCATACACCGTGCGCTGGCCGGCAAACTCAACTAGCTTTACGGTACGGTCTTGTCCAGGTTCAAACCTAACGGCAGTGCCTGATGGAATATCCAAACGGAAGCCACAGGCTTTTTCTCTATCGAGTTTGAGTGCGGGGTTTACTTCATAAAAGTGGTAGTGCGAACCCACTTGAATAGGGCGGTCGCCGTGATTTTCTACCCGAAGCTCTATAGTGTGGCGACCTGTATTAATTTCAATCTCGCCATCATCAGTTATTATTTCACCGGGTTTCATTTATGCCTCGAGCTATTACTGTTTATACGGTTAGTCGGTTCTATTACTGTGGTACTGTGAGTTAAATAATAGGGTTGTGTACGGTAACGAGCTTTGTGCCGTCTTTAAACGTGGCTTCAACTTGTACTTCTGGAATTAAATCAGCAACGCCATCCATTACTTGGTCAATGTTTAAAATATCTCTGCCTTCGCTCATTAATTGAGAGACACTTTTTCCATCGCGTGCGCCTTCCATAATCTCTAGCGTTAAATACGCCATTGCTTCGGGGTAGTTAAGTTTTAAACCACGGTTGAGTCGACGCTCGGCTAATAATGCGGCGGTAAACACCAGTAACTTGTCTTTTTCTCTTGGCAGTAATTCCATTGTTTTTTCTCTTACAAATTAAATAATTTTTTGCACAAAACTTTTCTATATTTTCCTAAGCGTTAGCGAGCTAGGTGAACCATACATTGGGAGAGTAGGCCTCTTTGCCAAGCATTTCTTGCCGAATAATGGACCACCATTGGGTAAAGTGACGTCTGGCTTGTTCGGCGCTTGTACCTAAATAGCGTCCAACATAAAAATTGCCAAGCCGCGTAATACTGACCTGACACTCGCGGTTGCTGTGCGTGGGTTCGGCTCTAAAGCGTTCAAGCTGCGGGTCGCTATGCCGACTTTCTGGATGTGGCTGCTTGGCAATAGGCCCAAACACACAAAAGCCGCTAATC
The DNA here is from genome assembly GCA_042090785.1 of Cellvibrionales bacterium. Classification (GTDB taxonomy): domain Bacteria; phylum Pseudomonadota; class Gammaproteobacteria; order Pseudomonadales; family UBA7434; genus UBA7434. The sequence goes on from JBELIP010000011.1 coordinate 15,429, forward strand.
ATATAATCTTGCATGCCGGCTTTGCTGCTAAGTAAGGCTTGGCGATTTTTTTCGTTGATATGAATTTGGTCAACAAACTGTGTTATGCCGTCAACAATAATTTCATAGCGTTGGCGAAAGCTGCCATGTGTGAAGCGTTGATTAATTGCTGGTAAGCCTAAGCTGGTAATCTCCCAACCACAAAAGCGGCTGCCTGCATTCATATTAACGGTGGTTGATGCTTCAAAGCATGCTTGGTTATGCACAATGGTTTCTAACGGAAACCACTCTAGCGTGGCATTATCTTGTACATCTAAATGAATTATTTGCCGTTGTACCGGGTTGGCATCTCGCGCGCGATAAACAATAGTAGCGCCTGGTGTCGTTATTAAAGCGGCAGCGTTGGGCTCAACATCCACTGTCATGGTTAATGTGTCGCCAGAAACAATACCCGCTGGCGGATGAAGTAAATACACATGCGCATGGTCGGGGCCTTCGGGGTAAAACGGTTTTTGAATATACAGTGGACCGCGATGGTGGCATTGGCTTAAACGTGTGCCGCTTTTGCTCTGCGAAAGTTTAATGGCTATATCGGCATTCCACGTATCAGCAGTGGCGGGCGGCGACGCTTTTTCTGGCACTGCTAGCATGATTGATTACCTGTTTTTCTTACTCATTCATCTTATTCATTAATGCAGTGTTGTAAGAGGGAGCCTAAGACGCGATTTTTTTGGCTAATGATTTAACTTGTATGACTTGGTTAAAGATTTTTTTAATCACTTTAGCGAGCACTAAACCGGCAAGGGCAATAACCGCAATACTCGCGACATGTCCAGCTTCACTTAGCAAGTGGCTAAAGTGACTTGCAATAGATGTTAGCGTGTTAACTTCCGCATGCTCACCCTTATGAGCGAGCGCCGAGGCAGAACATCCTAGCGTGAATAGTGTTAAAAAATATTGAGTGAATGGATTAAGTGTTTTCATAAATAGCAACTCGGTAGCAAGTAGTCAGCTAATTCACCATTAATGGCAAATCATCCATGGGCGTTGTGATGGAAAAATTTTACTGCCATCAGCTAAGAACATTACATTGCTTTTTTTCGGTTTGGTATGTTCATGACGGCAGCCACGACCATGTTTATGGTCTCGACTCTCGGAGGAGGAGACTATAGGTTCGTGTTTGCTACGTTCATTGATGCTATGCGCTTTACGATCTTCTTTTTTCATTGTTAGAAGTTCGGATGGCATCATAATAATTCTTGCACAAAGCACTTTGCAGTGAGGGCAGGGTTGGGGGTGCTGGTGCTCATCCATTGCGACGAGTTCGTGGAATAGACCATGCTCGGAACATTTGTAATCATACAGTGGCATTGCAGTGTCCTTTTTTTAAAAATGTTTTTAAATATATTTTAAAAGGTTTTTTAATGGTGCTTTTTTATTTGAGTTAATTAACTGGCAAGCTAAGCACTTGCCAGTTAATTGCGTCAGTTACAGATCGGGTGCTAGTGGGACATCGACAGAGCCATCAACTTCAATTTTCGGCCCGTCTGCATTGGGCTGCATATCAAAGTCAAAGATATCGGTAGGCAGCCATAAGGTTGCACAGGAGTTGGGTATATCAACCACACCACTAATATGACCTTGCACTGGCGCACAACCTAAAATAGCGTAGGCCTGAGCTTTGGAGTAACCAAACTTAGTCATATACTCAATGGCGTTGAGACAGGCTTGTCGGTAGGCGACATTAACATCAAGGTAGTGCTGCTTACCTTCTTCATCAACCGAGATACCTTCAAAGATTAAGTAGTCATCATACTTAGGCGTAATAGGGCTAGGTTTAAAGATTGGGTTTTTAATGCCGTATTTTGACATGCCGTCTTTAACCAAATTTACACGCAAGTGAATCCAGCCAGCCATTTCTATAGCGCCACAAAAAGTAATTTCACCGTCACCCTGACTAAAGTGTAGATCGCCGACACTTAAACCGCCGCCATCAACATAAACGGGAAAGTAAACTTTTGAGCCGCGTGATAAATCTTTAATATCGCAATTACCGCCATGTTCGCGAGGTGGAACAGTTCGTGCCGCTTCGGCTGCTGCGGTTTTTGCTTCGTCGCCCGTCATGGCGCCCATATGTGCCGTGTCTTCATAAGGCATGGCCGCTAAGGGCGGAACACGATCAGGATCGGTATCAACCAGTGCTTGTTCACGCGTGTTCCACTCGGCTAACATTTCTTTAGAGGGGAGGCAGCCGATAAGACCAGGGTGAATAAGGCCAGCAAATTCGACGTTAGGAATATGACGTGACTTAGTAAACATGCCGTTAAAATCCCAAATGGATTTTTGGGCTTCAGGAAAATGCTCAGTTAAAAAGCCACCGCCATTTTGCTTAGAGAAAAAGCCGTTAAAACCCCATTGGCTGTCTTCAAAGGTGCCGATATCTAAAATATCAACAACTAATAAATCACCTGGCTCTGCGCCTTCTACACCGACAGGTCCAGAGAGAAAATGCACTTGGGTTAAATCAACATCACGCACATCCGATGCATCGTCATCATTTTTTATCTGACCGCCAGTCCAGTCGATACATTCAATAATAAAGTCATCCCCTGGCTTAACGGTTGCTGCCATAGGGATGTCGGGGTGCCAGCGGTTATGAATCTGTTCGTTTTCATATGCGGACTGGTTGAGATCAACTTTAATGATTCTCTCGGCCATCGGTATTCTCCTGCGAGTTTGTCGAATTTGTTAACAAGTTAGTTGGGCGTTTAATGCTGTAAATTTTTGATTATGAGTAACTAAAACTATAATCCCAACAACATGCCCTTGAGCGTTACTATCGCGATTTCTACACCAAACAACCATTCGCCAACAGACCTAAGCAATTACGTTATTTTACGTAGTGAAAAAATGCTGAACTTCAAGAGGTGATAGGAGGATTGATGAGAGCGCTTTTCAGAGAATAAATGAGGGAGTTATTGAAACCTTCAAATAGATGCGCTGGAGTGAATATATGAAAGAATATAAGAGGAATGGTCGATAAAAAAATCAACGATAGCCAGCGCTATCGTTGATGCATTCATCATTGTTTGCTGTGTTATTCACTTATACCGAGAGGTAACCTTTAATTTTATCGGTATCGACATTCTCGCGAAGGTCCTCATGAATAAAGTTGCCTTTATCAATCACAATAATGCGATCAGCGACTGCCATGGTAAAGCTAAGTACCTGCTCCGAGACAATAATTGTAATTTCACGCATTTTTTTAATTTCGTTAAGTACGTTGGCAATATCTTTAATAATAGAGGGCTGAATACCTTCGGTAGGCTCATCCAATAACAATACTTTTGGGTTGGTCACTAACGCACGGGCTATGGCTAACTGCTGTTGCTGGCCTCCCGATAAGTTACCGCCTTTTCTGTGTCGCATTTCATGCAGTACCGGGAACAAGGCATAAATATCATCAGGAATTTTTTTTAATTTAGACACTTCCATACCGGTTTCAATATTTTCTTGTACTGTGAGGTTAGGAAATATCATACGGCCTTGAGGCACATAGGCAATACCGTTTTCAACACGCTGGTAGCTTTCGTTATGAGTGACATCAACGTTATCGACGCTAATACTGCCATCGGAAAGGGGTAATACACCAATTAAGGATTTAAATAATGTGGTTTTACCCATACCATTACGACCCATAATAGCTAAGGTTTCATTTTTCTTAACGGAAAAGTCTAGGCCGTGAATCACTTCACTTTGGCCGTAAGATACTTTTAAATTTGAAACGTCTAACATATTAACCTCTTTGCAATCACTGACTAATGCATTGGTATGCCATTAAATTTTGAATTTAATGGCCTAAATAAACTTCAATCACCTTAGGATCATTTTGTACTTTTTCCATTTGGCCTGCGGCTAAAATCTTGCCCTGATGCAGTACCGTGACTTTTTGTGCTATCTGCGCCACAAAATCCATGTCGTGTTCAATAACCAGTACCGATCGGCCTTGACTGATTTTTTTGAGTAAGTCGCCGGTTTGTTCGCGCTCTTTAACACTCATGCCAGCCACCGGCTCATCTAACATAAGTAGTTGTGGGTCTTGGATTAATAGCATGCCAATTTCCAACCATTGTTTTTGGCCATGACTTAATAATGCAGATTCAGTGTCGAGTGCATCATCGAGCATAATTTCTTTAGCGATCTCATGTATTTTATTAATCACTTTTTGATCGCGTTTAAATAGCAAAGAGCCTAGAACAGATCGTCCATAAGGGTAGGAGACCTCTAGGTTTTCAAAGACCGTTAAGTTTTCATAAATAGAGGGCGTTTGGAATTTTCTGCCGACACCGGACCGAACAATTTCATGTTCGGCAAGTTCAGTGAGCTCTTTATTCAAAAACTTAATACTGCCTGAGCTGGCTTTAGTTTTACCACAAATCAAATCGAGTACAGTGGTTTTACCCGCGCCATTAGGGCCGATAACAACATGCAGCTCATTTTTGTCGATATATAAATTTAAACTGTCAACGGCTCTAAAGCCATCAAAGGAAACTGTTAGGTCTTCTATTGCTAGTGTTAAATCAGTTGATGTGCTCATAATTGCTCCAATAAATTAGTAGGCTTTTGATAGATTTAGCCGGTGACTTCTGATTTAACATGCTCTTCGGATAACACTTTCGATTTGGATTTGAATAGCCGGGTAATAAATTTAAAGCGGTTGGTAATATGGTGACCATAGTCCTGCCATAAACCCGCAAGGCCGTTAGGGAAGAACATTACAACCGAAATAAATAGCCCGCCCATTAAGAATAACCACAGCTCAGGAAACGATTCAGAGAATGCTGTTTTACCAAAGTTAATTAATAAGGTGCCATACACCACACCAATTAATGACATTCGCCCGCCAACCGCTGCAAATATCACCATTTCAATAGAAGGCACAATGCCGACAAATGAGGGTGACATAAAGCCAACTTGCAAGGTGAACATAGCGCCACCAATCGCCGAGATTAACGCAGCAAAGCAAAAGACGAATATTTTGAAGTTAGACACGTCGTAGCCAGAAAAACGTACACGATCTTCTTTATCTCTAATGGCTAATAACAGGCTGCCGAACTTGCTGGTTAGAATAAATCTCGAAAGTACAATGACGCCAAGCAATAGAGCACAATTAATAAAGTAAAAGAGATACTTAGCAAAGTCGCTGGTCATATCCCAGCCGTTAAGTGTACGTAAATCGGTAATACCATTAATACCACCGGTATAACCCTGCTGACCAACAATAAGAATGGTTAGGATGACAGCAATAACCTGTGTGATGATGGCAAAGTACACACCACCGACTCGGCGTTTAAACATCGCAGCGCCAATAATGTAGGCAAAGGCTGCTGGAATAATAAGAATAGCCGCAATAGTGAAGGCAAAACTGCCAAACGGCTCCCAAAACCATGGCAGTTCGGTGAGCTGGTTCCAATCCATAAAGTCAGGGATACCTGGTGTTGATTGAATCGCAGTATTTTCCGGTGATGATGCTTCTAGTTTAAGAAACATTGCCATGCCATAGCCACCAAGGCCAAAAAATATACCTTGCCCTAGGCTAAGAATGCCGCCGTAACCCCACAATAAAACTAAGCTAATGGCAGGGAATGCGTAGGTAAGGTATTTACCGACAAGATTGAGTCGAAACAAATCCAAACATAAGGGGAATACCACTAACACTAACAGCGCAAGAAGAATAAAGCCGGTTAGGCCTTCTTTTCCACCCATTAGTTTCTTGTAGACAAAGCTCATAGTGTTCTCCAAATTTCTTGTATTAGGTATTGATTAAAATAATGGTTTTTGCGTGGCGTCGTTACAATGTTAACGACGCACTTTGTTGGCAAATAATCCTTCGGGTTTAAACATGAGTATGAGTACTAGCGCAAATAGCGTGTAAACCTTGGCCATTGAGCCACTAATAAAGAACTCGAGAATTGACTGTGCCTGTGCAATAGAGAAGGCCGATGCGATAGTGCCGAGCAAGCTAGCAGCGCCACCAAAAACAACCACCATAAAAGTATCAACAATATAAAGTGTGCCTGTGGTTGGGCCGGTAGATGCAATAGTTGTAAAGGCTGCACCAGCAATGCCTGCAATACCGCAACCCAGTGCAAAGGTATAACGGTCAACTTTTTTCGTGTTAATACCAACAGCACCACTCATAATACGGTTTTGCGTAGTGGCTCTAACACGTAAACCCCAGCTTGATTTGTACATGAGATAAAATACGCCAAAGGTAACAAATGCGGTAAGTGCTAAAACAAACATACCGTTAATGGGGATATCAATCATTTCGGTCGGTTGGTATGAACCCATTAACCAATCGGGTAGCGTTGGGCTTACTTCTCGCGCACCAAAAATAGAGCGGTAGCTTTGCTGCATAATGAGGCTTAAACCCCAGGTCGCTAATAAGGTGTCGAGAGGTCTTTTATAAAGATGCCGTATTAACGCGTATTCGGCGAGATACCCTAAGGCCCCCGCAACAAAAAAGGCGATAACAATAGCGAAAATAAAGTAGTAGGGCATAAATGCCGGAAAGTACTGTTCGGTAATGGTAGAGATAAGATAGGTTGTGTAAGCGCCCGCGGCCATAAACTCGCCGTGCGCCATATTAATAACACCCATTTGACCAAAGATAATAGCTAAACCTAAAGCCATTAACAGTAAAACACTAAAAAGACTGAAACCTGCAAAGCCTTGCATGGCCAAAATGGAACCTAATTCGCCGTATGTGTATCCGCCTAGCATGATAATGTCTCCGTCTTTTTTAGCTTAAAACTAAAAATAGAAAATTAAATTTGTTAACTTAAAAATCAGTGAACATGGTTAACTGATATTGGCTTTTAATATCCGCTATCAGTTAACCATGAACGCTTACTGCTGATTAAAATGGTGCTTATTACTTAGCTATTGCTAGCTATATTTGTATCTGTTGTCGCTAATCTTTACTACTGACGACTATTGATAGCCCGCTGGGAATGGATCTGGCTCAATTAGCTCAGACTCATAAACAACTTCGGCTTGGCCATCCTTGTTCCATTTACCTACGCGAGCAACACTCCAAAGGTGATGGTTAGGGTGTAACTTCACGTAGCCTTCTGGCGCAGTGGTTAACTCAATGTCACCTTCTTCTGACACAGCAACCACTTTATCGATATCGAAAGAACCGGCTTTTTCTACAGCTGCTTTCCATAACCATGGGCCAAGGTAAGCGGCTTGAGTCACGTCACCAATAACACTGTCTTCGCCCCACATTTCTTTAAACGCGGCAACAAATGCTTTGTTGTTTGGGTTGTCCTGACTTTGGAAATATTTCATGATTGAGTAGAAGCCTTCGAGGTTTTCACCGCCAATGCCTAATACTTCATCTTCTGTTACTGAGATAGTCAACAGCGTTTGTTTCTTAGCAGTAATACCTGCAGCTTTTAATTGCTTAAACCATGCAACGTTACTTCCGCCTACCACAGCAGCGTAAATAACATCAGGCTTTTTAAGACGGATTTTGTTGATAACCGAACCGAACTGTGTGTCGCCTAATGGCTTGTACTGTTCGCCAACCACTTTGCCGCCTAACACGTTTTCAATGTGCTTACGTGCAATCTTCATAGAAGTACGTGGCCAAATGTAGTCAGAACCAATTAAGTAAAAGGTTTTAGCGCCTTTTTCTTTTGCTACCCAGTTAAGACCATCAATGATCTGCTGTGTGGCTTCCTGCCCTGTGTAGATAACATTTTTAGACTGCTCAAGTCCTTCATAAAAAGTTGGGTAGTAGAGCAGACCGTTTTCTTTTTCAAAAACCGGCAATGCTGCTTTTCTTGATGCTGAAGTCCAGCAACCAAAAACCGCTGCCACTTTATCTTTCACTAAAAGCTTACGACTTTTTTCAGCAAAGGTAGGCCAATCACTGGCACCATCTTCCTGAATGATTTCGATTTTACGGCCAAGAATGCCGCCCATATCGTTTATCTGTTTTATCGCTAATTTTTCGGCTTCTTGTGCGCCAGTTTCACTGATTGCCATGGTGCCAGTCAGTGAATGTAAGATACCAACGGTAACGGTATCATCGGTAACAGCAAGCCCCGTCTTGTTCACTTCGTCAGTAGGAAGAGCTAGTGCATTAGCCGTAAGCATGAGGCTCACGGATGTTGACGCTATTAACGTCTTCAACTTGGTGCGTGTGCACCGAAATGGGATTTTTCTAAACATCATTTGTTCCTCTAGGCCGGTTAATTCAATTTGCATAAAGACGTATCAACACAATAAATACAGCCCAATAAACACGGTTAGGTTGTCTTAGCGTGTCAGCAAGCAAAATTATTCTGATTGCCGTCTTATGGCTAAATTATTGTTAAAAACAGTGATTTGCAGCAATTCGCTGATTGCTCCATGGTGCTACGTTAGTTAACTGTGAGTTATTGGGCTCAATGCCCTGCGTTTTTTAACGTAGGTAGGTTTTTACGGCTAATCAAACAGAGGGTGGTAGGCGTTAAAAAAACGTATTTGTAAATGAATATTCTTATGTGGCATAGAAAGTGCAATAAGTTCTACTAACCAATGATTTAAGGTTCACAACAAAGAGCTGTGTTAGCGCAAATATGAATAGCAATGGAAAAATATACCCTAACGGAGTTTTAAGCCTAAGCAATAAACCAGTGAACTTCTGTGGTTTATTTATGCTGTTCAGTATCTGTATTGCACTATTGTTAATGCTTGTTTACCGACAGTTTAACTACGAGCTGCTTACCAATATGGATACTCAGTTAAGTGCTGAGTTAGCCTTGTTTGAAAACGCATTATGGAAAGTAGTGCCTATTTTATTGTTTATTGCGGCAATACTTTCTTGGTTAGTGACCGATATTTATCATAAATACCGAATTGCACAGGCCAATGTCTACAATGAAACCAAAAGGCTTAAAGCACAAATAGTCGCTGGTACAGAAACAGATAAAGCATTACAAGAAGCAAAAGACAATGCAGAAGCGGCAAATCAGGCAAAAAGCCGTTATTTGTCGGGTATCAGTCATGAGTTACGCTCGCCGTTAAATTCATTGTTAGGCTATGCGCAACTGTTAGAAAAAGATAATCATTTAAGCGATAAACATCGTGATTCGGTGTTAATTATCCGACGCAGCGGTGAATACCTAGCCGATTTAATTGAGGGGCTGCTGGACATTTCTAAAATTGAAGCGGGCAGGTTAGAGATATTACCTGCCGAAGTGCAGTTTCCAGCCTTGCTTGAACAAATTGTTTCTATGTTTCAATTGCAGGCCGATAAAAAAAATATTGAATTTTTATATACCTTTAGTCCTACCCTTCCTGAATACGTTAGAGTTGATGAAAAGCATCTGCGGCAAATCTTAATTAACTTACTGTCTAATGCTATTAAATTCACCACCAAAGGCTCGGTGCGATTTTATGTTGATTACCGAAGTGAAACCGCTGTTTTTACTGTAGAAGATACGGGTCGTGGTATTGATGTAGACGATCAAGAACGAATATTTAACCCTTTTGAGCAAGTACATAACCCTGACTTTACTGCAGTGCCAGGCACGGGTTTAGGGCTAACCATTACACGCTTGCTAACAGAAATAATGGGGGGCGATATAGCATTAACTAGTGAGTTAGGTAAAGGCAGTGTTTTTTGCGTTCAGCTCTTAATGAGCAGTGTTATAGAGCCCACGCTGGTACCGGTATCGGAAAAAGATATTGAAGGCTATGAAGGGGATAGAAAGCTAGTTATGGTGGTTGATGATGATCCTATTCACCGACAGATGATGAGAAATATTTTAGAACCCACCGGTTTTACCATCACCGAGGCCGATAATGCGATGGCTTGTTTGGAGCAGACCGAACAATACTTACCTGATTTATTTATGTTAGATGTTTCTATGCCAGGTATGAATGGTTTGCAGTTGGCTAGAGCATTACGCGATAAAGGTGTTCGCAAGCCGATTATTTTTATATCGGCTAATGTTCGCGAGGGTGATGCGGTACAGCATGAAGATTATGGCCAAGATGATTATTTACCCAAGCCAATAAATATCGGTTATTTGTTTGAAAAATTAGGTGCAATACTCAATCTAAAATGGCGTTATGCGCGCCAGCAAACGCCGCTGACACCGAGTTTCGAAAATTCACTGTCAGCTCAAGATTACCCACCGCTATCAGATATATTAACGCTAAAAAGTATGGCGGATGTGAAGTATGAAAAAGGTCTACAGGATAGGCTTGTTCGATTAGAAGCACTAACACTGGCCTCACCAGAATTTATTCGGCTTATGCGTGAGCTATTAATGCGTGGTCAATTTATTGAAATACAAAATATTTTAGCGCTTGAATCTCAAGCTTAAATTTAAAATTAGGTTTTAAATATGAACAATATGCCTGTAAAAATTGAACAGAAAAAAATGGTAGTGTTAGTGGTTGATGACGATACGACCGCTGTCAGTGCACTTAGCCAGTTATTAAATGCCGAAGGCTTAGCTGTATTGGTAGCCTTAGAAGGGCAGCAAGCAATAACCCTTACGGAAAACATTACGCCTGATATTATTTTAATGGATGCAAAAATGCCGGTGATGGATGGTTTTGATGCTTGTTTAGCATTAAAAGCCAACCCCGATTTAGAGCATATCCCCGTTATATTTATGACCGGATTAAGCGATACCGAGCATGTGATAAAGGGTTTTGAGGTAGGTGGTATTGATTATATTACTAAACCGATTAATCACCATGAACTGCTAGTTAGAATGCGAGCGCATTTAGCGAGTTCAAAAGCGACCATGAGTGCGAGAGAGGCTTTGGACGTATCGGGCCACTATTTATTTTCTGCCCATGCCAGTGGTGAAATTCTATGGGCTACGCCGCATGCCTATGAAGCGTTTGAGTCGATCGGTGTATCAAACGAAGCCAGCGCTCAGGCATTGGCTAAAAAAATTGCACAGTTAATTGATTCTGAAGTTAAGCCGCAGCGTGGTGTGCGTGTTGAGCAAAATGATTTATCGTTTGATATTCGTTATGTTAATCAAGTGGCCGAAGATGAATACTTATTACGGATTGTTGACCTTTTAGGTGACTCTGATACCGAAGTGCTGAAAAAAGAATTTGTACTGACCGACCGTGAATCCGAAGTGTTATCGTGGATTAGTCAGGGCAAGACGAATAGGGAGATAGGAATTATTCTGTCTATGAGCCCAAGAACGGTGAATAAGCATTTAGAGCAAATTTATAAGAAGTTAGGTGTTGAGAACCGTACCACAGCGGCCATTATTTCTTTGGGTGTGTTAAATAAAAACCGTTAGGGCATCTATCTTTTGTTAAATGCTATGGCGAGAGCCGGTTAATAAGCTTGGCTTGAGCTGCTGCGAATATTTTAAAGGCTTAAAAAGTACAAAAAAAGGTGCTACGAATAAGGTGCTAAATAAGATAATAAAAAAAGCCATTAAAAAAGGCTGACAGAAGCCAGCCAAGGAGCATCATCCACTGAGATGAATAGGTTTAAACAGAAAATAAAAAAACACACTGATAAGAAAAAAGGGTTCTAAAGAAATCACTTATTTTAAAGACTTCTTGCTCAAAAAAAGTGATTTAAACGATTATCTACGGCCTATAAAGCTACACTAATAATAGGGCAATTAGGCCGTAGATATTCAATTACGCAATTACAATAATGGAATTGAGTATGAAGCAACAACAGTAGGCTCTGGCTCACCAAAACCGTCGTCAGAAGAAACGATAGTGCTAAAAGTAAATGCTAGGTTTTCTGATGCTGCATAAGTTACATCAAAGTGAGTTGAATCACCGGTGACTTCAGCAACGTCTACGCCTTCATCATGGAAACCTAAAGTGAAGCTAAAGTCGCCTGCAGAAGTGTCGATAGAGTAGTAGCTATAATCTTCAGTGAATGCGTAACCGCCAGTCTCGCCAGCAACATTATCTTTATAAGTTAAAGATAATGGGCCAAGACCTACATTTAATACTACTTCAGCGAAATCGCCAGGGCCTTCAGTTTCAGAGAATTGGCCAGTAGGGTAGATATAAGAAACATAAGAGATGTCATAGCTAATGCTTTCACCAATTGAGCCACCGTAACCTGCGAATAAATCGTATTCTGTTCCAGCAGCGGTGTCGCCAGAAGAAACCCATACACCTGCGTAGAAACCGCCAGTGCTATAAACCAAATCGGCAGATAATGCTGGTGTACCTGATCCTAGCTCAAAACCACGCCATAAGTATGAAGTAGCGATCCCTGCTGATGCAGAAAGCTCGGCAGAAGCGTTAGTTGATACCATCATTCCGAAAGGTACAGTGGCTGTTAAGATAGCCGTTTTTAAAGTTTTGCTGAATTTTTTCATAGTGTTAGTTCCCCACAAAGGTAAGTTATTTAATCGCGATAACGGTGTAATAACTGGTTCAAATAGAGTTGTTTATATTCAACAAATGTTTGAAACCAATTAAATAACCGATGGGGAGAATTTTAGGGAATAGGGGTATATTTCCTATTCGCTTTAAGCACTAGCGGTATACGTTAAATGACGCATGTGGGTATTTTGGGGTTTTGTTAATTTTGTCTTAAAGCCTTTGTTTATCGGGGTTAGCGGTGATTTGGGAGTGGTTTTGTTGGCGTATGAAGTGGTGTTTTTGGATTGTTAATTTTTCTCTTTTTGGTGGAGGAGGTGTTTTTGGTTGGCTAGGTTCATAGTCAAAATCGTCGGGCAACCCTCGACTATCTTTTGACTTTGTCTGTGAACGCAATCATCACCCCTTATCCCTAACCGGCACCACCAACGTCTCCTTAATCTGCTCCATAACCACAAAACTCGTACAATCTTTAAGATTAGGCAGGTTCAATAACGTCTCACCATAAAACTCCCGATAAGCCGCCATATCCGCCACGCGCGCTTTTATTAAATAGTCGAAGCTACCCGACAATAAATAACACTCCTGAACCTCCGACAATTTTTCTGCCGCTTTACGAAAATCCTCAAACACTGATTTTGATGTTCGGTGCAGACTCACCTGTACAAACACAACTAATGCCGCATCTAAATATTCAGGATTAATTGAAGCGCTATACCCCTGAATAATACCCTCACGCTCTAACTTTTTAACCCTTTCCATACAGGGCGTGGCACTTAAGCCCACCTGCCGAGAAAGCGCTGCATAAGAAATGCGGCCGTCTTTTTGTAATACACGCAATATATTTTTATCTATGGTGCTTAACTCTTTAGATCGCTGAGTCATTGTCGTATTCCTGCCAGATAGCCAAAAAATCAGTTTATTGGTGGTTTGACCGAAGTCTTGGCAAAGGAATCCTCTGATTTTGTAAAAATATAAGTTTATTCAACTACTCAATTGCCAATCTAGGCAAGGAATCACGTTTTAGCCTTTCTTATAATTAAGACCGTTTTATTACTGATTAAAGAGTTAATGGAAGAGGTGGTGGTGATGTTAATTGGCGTTCCTAAGGAAATTAAAAATCATGAATACCGTATAGGATTAACACCCGGCGGTGTTCGCGAGCTGGTGGTTAACGGTCATGAGGTTATTGTTGAAAACAATGGCGGTGCTGCTATTGGTTTTAGTAATGATGAGTATATTGCCGCCGGCGCAAAAATTATTGATAGCGCAGAAGCTATTTTTGCCACGGCGGATATGATTATCAAAGTGAAAGAGCCGCAGCCTAACGAATGCAAAATGTTACGCGCGAATCAAATACTGTTTACCTATTTACACTTAGCACCCGACCCAAAGCAAACTGAGCTGTTAGTTAACTCTGGGGCAACGTGCATTGCCTATGAAACGGTCACCGATAATCATGGCGGTTTACCTTTGTTAGCGCCAATGTCAGAAGTCGCGGGGCGCATGTCTATTCAGGCGGGCGCTCACCACTTGGAAAAAGCGCAAGGCGGCTTAGGCAGTTTACTTGGTGGCGTGCCGGGAGTTGCGCCTGCAAAGGTTTTGGTTATTGGCGGCGGAGTTGTGGGTGCGCAGGCGGCTAGAATGGCGGTGGGTATGGGGGCTGATGTGACGATATTAGATCGCTCACTACCTCGTTTACGGCAATTGGATGAGGAGTTTTTAGGCCGGTTACGTTGCATTTATTCCACGGCAGAATCGATTGAGCAATATGCTTTAGAAGCTGATTTAGTGATTGGTGCGGTGTTAATTCCTGGTGCTGCGGCACCTAAGTTATTGACCAGAGCAATTATCAATAAGATGAAGAAGGGGGCTGTCGTCGTCGATGTGGCTATTGATCAAGGAGGCTGTTTTGAAACGTCGATGGCAACAACGCATGAGGCACCCACTTATATTGTTGATGGTGTGGTTCACTACTGTGTCGCTAATATGCCCGGCGGTGTCGCGCGAACGTCAACCATGGCATTAACTAATGCCACGTTACCTTTTGCTTTGGCGCTGGCTAATAAAGGTGTTAAACAAGCATTGTTAGATGACTCGCATTTGCTTAATGGTTTAAACGTGCATCAGGGTAGGGTTACTTATAAGGCCGTCGCTGATGTCTTGTCTTATGACTACGGAAATCCCAAAGAGCTATTGCTGGCTGCAGGTTAAACATTGATTGTTTGAGTGGATTGATAAACGTATATGTGCTGAGATGCGAATTCGATTGGTTTGGTATTAGTGCTGGGAATGCTAATAGGAACGATATTTACATTGATCGTTTTACCTTCTGTTTATATATTACTCGGCAAAGAATACACCGAGCAGGAATTAGCTGCCGAAATGTAAATACTTATAGTTTATTCAGTTTAGGGCGTTAGATTTTGATAAAAAAAACATGGCAAACGCCGACCAATTTATTGCTGTTAATGTCAATTGCACTACCAATTGCTTTTGCAACATGGATGGCGCTGCTTAACAATTTCGTTATTGAGCGTGCAGCCTTTACGGGTGCAGAAATTGGCATGCTACAAAGCATTCGTGAAATCCCTGGGTTTTTAGCATTTACAGCGGTGCTGATTCTATTGTTGGTTAAAGAGCAAACGTTTGCCTATGTTGCTTTGGCGATGATGGGCATTGGTGTGGCACTCACGGGCTATTTTCCCTCTATTGTTGGGCTTTATCTCACCACATTCATAATGTCTACCGGGTTTCATTATTTTGAAACCATAAAACAATCGTTATCGTTGCAGTGGTTATCTAAAGACGAAGCGCCAGCTGCCTTGGGTAAGATGATTGCTTATGGCTCTATGGCGTCACTGCTTGTTTATAGTAGCTTATGGCTTTCTGAACGCTTTTTTTCTTTATCATTTGAAACGCTTTATGTAATTGGTGGCGGCACTTGCGTATTGCTAGTGTTGCTAATGTGGTTGGCGTTTCCAAAGTTCACCAGTAATACGGTGCAGCGCAAGCATTTATTAATGCGTAAACGTTACTGGCTTTATTATGCGCTAACGTTTATGAGCGGGGCGCGCCGACAAATATTTGTGGTGTTTGCTGGCTTTTTAATGGTAGAGAAATTCGGCTACAGTGTCAGTGATATTGCGGCGCTGTATTTGGTGAATCATTTATTTAATTGGGCGTTTGCTGCAAAAATTGGTGCGTGGGTTGGGCGTGTGGGTGAGCGTCGTGCACTAACATTTGAATACTGTGGATTAATTTTTGTGTTTACCGCTTACGCTTTTGTTTCTGATGCTAAATGGGCGGCGGCACTGTATATACTAGATCACTTATTTTTTTCGTTAGCTATTGCTATTAAGACGTATTTTCAAAAGATTGCTGACCCCGCTGATATGGCATCGACGGCAGGTGTTGCCTTTACTATTAACCATATTGCGGCAGTGGTTATTCCGGTTGTTTTTGGTTTGATATGGCTTGTATCACCAGCGGCGGTATTCTTAATGGGTACAGCTATGGTGGTTGTTAGCTTGATACTTGCCCGTAATATTCCAGTAAGCCCTTCTGAGGGTAATGAAGTGCTTGTCGGTAAGGTTTAAACCTATTGCTGTGTAAGTCTATAATAAGTTAACTTTGATAATGATAATAAAACCATTCGATTAAACTATGGTATTTGCCCTTTGTTAGAAATGACTGCATGATTGGCTAACTAGCGATAAATTAATAAATTGCAGGCATGAGTCTGTGGCTAAAAAACGAATAAAAAGCGGCTAAAAAAGCGGCAAAAAAAATGGCAATTTAATATGACTAAAAAAACCGTTGTTATTACAGGTGCAAGCAGTGGTCTTGGTAAGGCGACAGCGTTGGCGTTTTCGCGTCAGGGTTGGTGGGTTGCTATAGCCGATATTAACCAAGCACGTGGCGATGAAGTGGTTGCACAAATTGAGGCCTTAGGAGGCCAAGCCTTTTACCAGCACTGTGATGTGAGTAAGGGCGAAGATATACAAGCACTTAATGATCGCTGCTTAACCGTTTGGGGTAAAACCGATGTGCTGATTAATAATGCCGGCATTGTTTCGGCGTTAGGCGCAATTGATCGTGTCCCCTTGGAAGAATGGCAGCGAGCCTTTGATATTAATGTTATGGGCGTTGTTAAAGGCTGCGCTACGTTTGCGCGTACCTTTAAAGAGCAGGGCAGCGGCCATATTGTTAACATTGCTTCAATTGCTGGGCTTCTGACTATTCCTGGCATGACAAGCTATAGTGCGTCTAAAGCTGCGGTGGTTTCTCTGTCAGAAGCGTTGCGCGTGGAGTTAAAGTCTAAAAATATTGGTGTTACGGTTGTTTGCCCGAGTTTGTTTAAAACCAATTTATCAGAATCGTTAATGAATGCGAAAGAAGGACAGCAAGCGTTAATTGATCACGCCATGGATAAATCAACGCTAACTGCCGAAGACATTGCCGCGTTAATATTTAAAGCGGTTAAAAAGAATCAGTTTATGTTATTGCCGCATAAGGAAACTTGGTTGCAATGGGGTTTAAAGCGATTGTCGCCTCGTCTTTATCGGTGGGTTTTAACGCGTTAATTATTGGCGCAATTAATTATTACTATGAATACACTTAAAATTTTAGCAGGCGCTAGTGCGTACCAACATATACGAGAAAATGGATTGTCTCCACAAGACGTGAGCGCTATTTTTGGTGCGTCAGGTGCGGCTAAATGGTTAACTATTTATGGTTTAGATAAAGCCATTTTTTCTGAATGGCTACTTAATAGTCATCAACCTATTGATTTGTTTGGTACCTCGGTTGGCGCTTTTAAATTGGCCGCTGCGGCTCAAAACAACCCCGCTGAAGCCATGACTCAATTGGCTAATGCGTATATTGCTCAATTTTACGGTGATGATATATCTGTAGAAAAAGTGGGTATAGAGACACGCCGAATACTTGATGCGTTTTTAACTGAAGACCGTGTTGCTGAGATTTTATCGAGTTCGCGATTTAATTATCATTGTGCGAGTGTGCGTTGTAATGGACTATTAGCGAGTAGCAATATCACGCTACAAAAAATAGCCATGATTAATGCTTTTTTTGCGGCCCTTTTAAGTCGTAATAATCTTCGTAATACCTTTGAGCGCACCGTTTTTTATACGGGTTCACCGGTTAACGATTTGATTGGCGCGGATCAATTTACGACGCGTCGAGTTGCCTTAACGGCCGAAAGTTTTATTCCTGCTGTTTTATCCTCGGGTTCAATCCCTGCTGTAATGCGTGGAATCACTGATATAACTGGAGCCGAGCCGGGTGTTTATCGCGATGGTGGTTTGCTCGACTATCATCCACTGCCCAGTAATATTGGTGAGATTAAGCAAGGCTTGGTGTTATATCCGCACTTTTACACGCATTTAACTGAAGGCTGGTTTGATAAATTTACGCCGTGGCGAAAAGTGCAAGCGCAGCAATTGACGAATACGGTTATTGTTGGGCCGAGCGACGCGTTTGTGCAATCCTTGCCGGGTGGAAAAATTCCTGATAGACAAGATTTTTATCACTTTAAACATAATGATAGCGAGCGAGTTCGTCGTTGGACAGAGGTGAAAGACCACAGCTGTGAGTTGGGCGAGGCGTTTATGCGTTTGGCGGAGTCGGGTGATATAGCGAAAGTGGTTGAGCTTGTTAGCTAGTTTTTACCTGTTAAGAAAAACACTTTCCTCAATGGTATTAACTCGTCAAAAAGAATCACTTATTTCTCTTGCTATTAAAGTAAACTATCTCTAACAATTGAGTGCAGCCTATTCTTGGAAGTCTTTATGACCAATAATGATATTTTACGCCGCGTACGCTATATCTTCGATTTTAACGATAAGAAGATGATAGCGATGTTTAGCCATGCCGGCTGTGAGGTGACGCGTGAGCAAGTGAGTGCTTGGTTGAAGAAAGATGATGACCCTGACTATAAAAGCTGTAGTGATACGCTAATGGCGACTTTTTTGAATGGTTTAATTATTGAAAAACGTGGTAAGCGCGATGGTGATCAACCCGTGCCAGAAAAAAAGCTGAATAATAATATTATTTTTATGAAGCTTAAGATTGCTTTAAATATGAAAGCAGAAGATGTGCTGCATACGCTTAGCTTGGCTGGCTTTCGTTTAGGTAAGCATGAGCTCAGTGCGTTTTTTCGTAAGGCCGATCATAAGCATTTTCGCCAATGCAAAGACCAAGTGCTGCGTAACTTTTTGCAAGGCTTGCAATTAGAGTTGCGTAAGAGTGAGGGTGAGGGTAATGGTAAGGATGAAAAAGTGCCCGCCGATTTTGCATGGCAATCACAATCTTAGCTGAGTGGTTTATAGTCGCTAACTATTATTCTTATTCATGCTGAGCGCCATAGCTTCAGCCACTTTAATCCCGTCCATAGCCGCCGACATAATTCCGCCCGCATAGCCAGCACCTTCACCGGCTGGGTATAAGCCAGCCGTATTGATACTTTGGTAATCATCGCCGCGTTTAATATTAATAGGCGCGGATGTGCGCGTTTCAACACTGGTGAGTAGGGCGTCATCAAGTGCAAAGCCTTTAATTTTTTTATTAAAAGCCGGCAGTGCTTCGCGCAGTGCCTCAATACAAAAATCCGGTAGTGCAGACGACAAGTCAGTTAATTTAATACCGGGTTTAAATGAGGGTTCAACACTGCCGAGTACTTTAGAGCTTTTACCCTTTAAAAAATCACCGACTTTTTGTGCCGGCGCATCATAATTTTCACCGCCCATTGTATAAGCTCTGCTTTCTAGTTCACGCTGAAAATCAATGCCAGCCAGTGGGTGGCCTGGATAATCGGATGGGTTAATGCCCACCACAACAGCACTGTTAGCATTGCGCTCGTTGCGCGAGTACTGGCTCATGCCGTTAGTAACAACGCGTCCTTCTTCAGAGCTGGCAGCCACGACGGTGCCACCTGGGCACATGCAAAAGCTATAAACCGAACGGCCATTCTTACAGTGGTGAACTAATTTATAGTCTGCAGCTCCCAAAATTTCATTACCTGCGTTCGGCCCAAAGCGAGCATCATCAATCATCGATTGTTTATGCTCAATTCTAAAGCCTACTGAAAAAGGCTTGGCTTCTATATAAACGTTGTTGTCGTATAGCATTTGAAAGGTATCGCGGGCGCTATGGCCTATTGCTAAAGCGACATGACGCGTATTAATTTTTTCGCCGTCGGCTAAGCTTAAGCCGGTGACTTGGCCTTTATCAATATGAATATCTTCGACGCGACAGCCAAACCGAATTTCACCACCTAACGCAATAATTTTGGCGCGCATTTTTTCAACCATGGCGACTAATTTAAATGTGCCAATATGCGGTTTGCTGACATACAAAATTTCTTCGGGAGCGCCGGCTTCAACAAATTCATTTAATACTTTGCGGCCATACTGTTTAGGGTCTTTTACTTGGCTCCAGAGTTTACCGTCAGAAAAAGTCCCGGCACCACCTTCGCCAAATTGCACATTCGATTCGGTGTTGAGTTGTTTTTTACGCCAAAAGTTAAACGTGTCTTTGGTCCGTTCACGTACTTCTTTGCCGCGCTCAAGAATAATCGGTTTATAGCCCATTTGTGCTAACACCAAGCCGGCTAATAGGCCGCAAGGTCCAAAACCAATAACGACGGGTCGCTCGCTTAAATGAGCAGGCGCCTGAGCGACATTATAATAAGTGAGGTCGGGAGAGGCTTTAATAAGCTGACTATCGGCAAATGTTTTAAGTAGCTGGTCATTAATGGTTGTTTCAATATCTAAAGTATAAATAAGAAAGATATTGGTTTTTTTACGGGCATCGTAGCCACGTTTAAATATTTCAACATCAATAAGCTGATCTTTACAGATATTGAGGGTAGATAAAACGGCTTTTTTTATTGCTATTTCATCATGATTAAGCGGTAGCTTAATGTTAGATAGGCGAATCATAGAGTGTGGCTCAGCAGTAATGTGTGCTGGTTAGGCACAAAATTAGTTGGCACAAAATAAGTGGCTTAACTTTATGTGGGGCAGGATAAACGAGAACCTAATAGCTGAACAAGTGTTAGACTGTTTAAAAGTAAGTGGAATATAGCAGGTATACTGAAGCAATGACTGATAAACAACCGAATAACCCGTTACATGGCATTACTTTAGAGCAATTGCTAACGCAGTTGGTTGACCATTATGGCTGGGAGTATCTAGGCCAGCGTATTAATATTAATTGCTTTAAAAGCGATCCTTCCATTAAATCGAGTCTTAAATTTCTTCGTAAGACACTCTGGGCTAGAGAGAAAGTAGAGCATTTGTACATTGCAATACTTAGCCAATCAAAACAAAGTCCAGATAAAGAGCCTTCATTTGATCCCTGGAAAAAAGTGCGTGATTCTCTAGCAGAATAAATTTCATCTGATACTTTTTGCATGACACTTTTTGCAAAGAACTTTGTCCCCAATTGCTATGGTGGTGTGATTCAGCAAAGGCTAGTCTTGAGTGGCTATTAATGTTGATATCAATCGATAAGCTTTTTTTAAAATATAAATAGGGGGGAGGGAATATGTTGAAAGGTGTCATTTTGGCGATTATTGCGGTTTTTATAGCATGGTCGGCGCTCGATTTTTTAATCCACGGTATGTTATTAAAAGAAACCTATGAAGCTACGGCGCATCTTTGGCGGCCAATGCAAGAGATGAATATGACGCTCATGCATGGTGTGACACTTTCTGTGGCGATATGTTTTGTACTCATTTACCAAGCTTGTGTTACTCAAAAATCGATATGTATTGGTGTAAAGCTGGGTGTTTTATTTGGTTTAGCAGCAGGGATTATGGCGGCAAGTGCTTATGCTTATATGCCCATTCCTGTTTCTTTAGCGATTCATTGGTTCGCGGGCGTATTTGTCGAGTTTGTTGTTGCTGGTTGGTTAATGGGGCTGTTGATAAAGTCTGAAGACTCACAGATTGAATAATTAAAGAGGTTTGTAACTCAGAGGGCGTTTATCGCTTTCTGGGTTTACAATTATATTTAAGCTTACTCTTCGAGGGTTCTTGACTAATGAAGCATTTAAATACCGAGCAGCTTGAGGAAGGTTTGAATCAGATTTTTCAATCGCCTAAGGATGAAGGTCAATTGGCACTTATTGTTTGTCGTCCTAAGGTCGATCAGCGTCAAATATTATTGTCAGCAGAGTTAGACGTTGAAGAGGGCTTGGTTGGCGATAATTGGCGAGCTCGTGGTTGCTCTGCTACTGAAGATGGTTCTGCGCATCCTGAGATGCAGCTTAATATTATGAACGCTAGAGTAGCCGATTTAGTAGCCCAGAGTCGTGAGCGTTGGTCGTTAGCGGGTGATCAGCTGTATGTTGATTTAGATTTGAGTGATGAGAATTTGCCGGCGGGAACAAGGCTTGCAATTGGTGAGGCTATTGTTGAAGTGACTGCGGAGCCGCATACGGGGTGTAAAAAATTTGTCGAACGCTTTGGTTTAGATGCGATGAAGTTTGTTAACTCGGGTTTGGGGAAGCAGATTAATTTGCGCGGTATTAATGCGAAGGTTGTTCAGGCAGGGCAGATTAGTACGGGGGATTTAGTCAGGAAGGTTCTAGTTTAAGACTTAAACCCAACTCAAAAAAGCTCGCCTTCTTTAACGGCTACCCCAAATCTTAGCCACCGCCCGTTCACTCCCTAGCGCCCCAACCACCAAGCAAACAAAACTCGCACCACCAAAAATAATCATAGGAAAAGCAATCCCAAACCCAGCATCTGCAGGAGACAAGAAAAACGTCACAGCGGTTAATATTGAGAACAGCACGCTAATCACCAATAGAATTCGACGACTCATGGGTTTGTACTCATAGGGCTCATTGCCTTGCTCAAAGACGTTGAGTAGCGGAGAGAATAATTGCCGTAGTATTTTTTTCATAATCGATAGGTTTGTTCAAAGTTTAAGTCAAAGGGTTAATGCGCTTTATTCTAACAGTAGTACTCAGCTTTTGCCCAGTTGTTGGGCAAGATCGGCCATCCAGTTATTATCGTCTAAGCCAGATCAAGGAACAGGCATAATTTAATAAAATTTTGTTAGGAAAAGCGAGGTTTATTTGGCAATAAGCGGTAAAATGGTCATCTGTTAAATGAGCTAATCCGTGAGGTCAGTCAGTGTCGAAAGTAATTGATGGTAAGCAGTTTGCCGATAATCTGTGCGAAAAGTTGAAAGCTGAAGTGGCAACGCTACAACAACAGCATAATTTATCGCCAAGTATTGCAGTGGTGTTGGTCGGCGATGACCCAGCTAGCCAAGTGTATGTTCGTAATAAAGTCCGTCGTTGTGAGCAGCTTGGAATTAATTCCATAGAGCATCGTCTTGGCGCTGAAACGACAGAGAGCGAATTGCTGACATTAATCGATACGCTTAATAATGACAGCGATATTCATGGAATTTTGGTGCAACTGCCTGTTCCTAAGCAAATTAATGATAAAGCTGTCTTGGCCGCTATTTCACCTAAAAAAGATGTCGATGGCTTTCATATTGAAAATGTCGGCGCTATGGCCGTTGGCGAAAATCAAATGGTGCCATGTACTCCGTTAGGTTCGTTAATGATGCTGCAGGACCACTTGGGCGATTTAAGCGGTAAGCATGCCGTGGTGATTGGGCGCTCAAATATTGTCGGTAAGCCTATGGCAACTTTGTTGCTTCAACAAAGCTGTACGGTCACTATTGTTCACTCACGCACAGTGGATATCGAGTCGATTTGTCGTCAAGCCGATATCCTTGTCGCCGCGGTAGGTATTCCGAATTTTGTTAAAGCCGACTGGGTCAAAGAGGGTGCGGTTGTGATTGATGTCGGTATCAATCGTATCGAAGTCGACGGCAAAAGCCGTTTAGTTGGTGATGTTGATTTTGATGATGTGCAGGAAAAAGTATCGGCTATTACACCTGTGCCGGGTGGCGTTGGGCCAATGACGATTGCTTGCTTGATGTATAACACTGTAGCTGCGGCAAAAATGCAAAATAATATTAATTAATGTTTAATCCTGATTGTTAGGACGGTTATGCCTTAAACGAGTCTGCCCATGAGTTCATCTGCAAAGCCACCCATTGGCGGTGGTGCCAAAAAAATTCTTTACACTTTGCAAACGGTTAAGCGGATTGGTCTGAGCCATTCAGCTAAGGCGCTTAGAGCCAAAAATGCTTGTAAGGCCTGCGGTTTGGGAATGGGCGGCCAGCAGGGCGGAATGACAAATGAGCAGGGTGACTTTCCTTCCGTCTGCAATAAAAGTGTCCAAGCACAATCTACTGATATTCAACCTCCTATTCCTAATGAAATTTTCGACCACACTATTGATGAGTTTCGTCGTTTAAGTGCTTATGAAATAGAGCATTTAGGCCGTCTTGATAGCCCTTTGTTTAAAGCTAAAGGTGGCGATAAATTTCAACCGGTCGATTGGGATTGGGCATTAAATTATGCGGTGCAGGCTTTTTCTAACATTAGCGCTGAGCGGAGCTTTTTTTATTCTTCGGGCCGCTCGTCTAATGAGGCCGGTTTTGTATTGCAGTTATTGGCAAGAATGTATGGCACTAACAATGTTAATAATTGTTCGTTTTATTGCCATCAAGCTACGGGCGTGGGTTTATCCGAAACCATTGGCGTAGGTACGGCCACGGTTGAGTTAGATGATTTAGATGGCTGTGATTTAATTTTTGTTATTGGTGCTAATCCTGCCTCTAATCATCCACGTTTTATTCATAAGTTGCAGGCTTGTCGTGAGCGGGGCGGTAAGGTTGTTATTATTAATCCGGCGAAGGAACCTGGTTTAGTCAGGTTTGCGCTGCCTAAAAGCCCTAAATCGCTGATTATTGGTGGTAGTGAAATTGCTTCGCATTATTTGCAGCCGCATATTGGTAGCGACCTTGC
The DNA here is from genome assembly GCA_042090785.1 of Cellvibrionales bacterium. Classification (GTDB taxonomy): domain Bacteria; phylum Pseudomonadota; class Gammaproteobacteria; order Pseudomonadales; family UBA7434; genus UBA7434. The sequence continues at coordinate 39,723 of JBELIP010000011.1, forward strand.
GGTCTTTAAAGGTATTGCTAAGGCGGTAATACAACGTTATGGCATTAGCAAAAATTTTATTAATGACTACACCGAAAACTATACGGCGTTTGTTGAAGATATTAATGCGACGTCTTGGGACGCTATAGAAACCTTATCGGGTTTGAGTAAAAAAGATTTACAAAAAATAGCTAACGTTTATTGCCATTCTGAGAATGCCGTTTTTGCTTGGGGAATGGGTATTACTCATCATAAGCATGGTGTGGCGAACGTTGAATACATTTCTAATCTTGCTTTGCTGCGCGGCATGATTGGCAAGCGGTTTTCTGGCTTGTTACCGCTGCGCGGGCACAGCAACGTCCAAGGTATTGGTACTATAGGTGTTAAGCCGGTATTGGCCGATGATGTGTTGAATAAGATACAAGAAACGCTGCATGTTGAGTTGCCAAGTAAGGAAACTTCGCCCGGCATGGATACCTTGGCGTGTCTTGAAGCGGCTGATCGCGGTGAGATGGATGCTGCCTTAATTATGGGCGGTAATTTATTTGAAGCAACACCCGATTCAATATGGGCTGAGCAGATGATGGATAAAATTGCTTGTAAGGTATATTTAACAACGACGCTTAATAAAGGCCATTTATCGGGTCTGGATAATGGCGAAGCAATTATTTTTCCCGTGGCGGCACGTGACGAAGAGCCTGAACCTACCACGCAGGAATCGATGTTTAATTATGTGCGTTATAGCGATGGCGGTATTAAGCGCTTGGCCAATGTCCGTTCAGAAATAGATATTCTTACCGATTTTGCCCAGCGTTTGTTTGCGATAAAAAAACAGCAGTCATTTAATGATGAAGCTA
>JBELIP010000011.1:40658-70809 GCA_042090785.1 Cellvibrionales bacterium
CTGATGCTGATAGTGCTCATCCGCCATTTAATTTTTCTGCGTTTCGTTCTAATAAAACCATTCGTGAAACGATTGCGAGTATTGTGCCGGGTATGGAAGAGCTAGACACTATTGATGTTGCAAAAAAAGAGTTTCATGTGCGTAACCGTCTTATGCATAAGCCGGATTTTAAGCGTGCAAATGGTAAGGCGAAATTTGTCGTACATGATTTGCCGATGTTTAAACGTAATAGTGAGTTTCCTGTGCGTTTAATGAGTGTGCGAAGCGAAGGGCAATTTAACTCGATTATTTATGAGCAAAAAGACAGTTATCGCCAAGTTGACCAGCGCTGGTCGGTATTAATTAACCCTAAGCAAATTGCATTGTTAGGGATTTGCGCAGGCAGTAAAGTTGATATTAGGTCGGCAGTGGGCGAGATGAAGGCTGTGACGGTATATCCTTTTGATTTGCCCGACGGTGACGTTATGGCTTACTACCCTGAGGCAAATGTGTTGATTGGTCGCGAGCGTGATGCACGGAGTAAAACGCCCGCTTTTAAATCGGTGGATGTTAAGCTAACGGCATGTGTGTAAATTTATCTATGATGTTTATCTATGAATAAGCGCTATATTTCTGCCAGCGAATTACTCGAAGATGCTTTTTCTTTAGGTGTAAAAATTCTTGAAAGTGATTTTCGTCCCAGCTTTATTGTGGGCGTTTGGCGTGGTGGTGCACCTATTGGTATTGCTGTGCAGGAGTTGTTAGAAGTTTGCGGTGTAGCAACAGAACATATTGCAATTAGAACGTCTTCTTATGAAACAATAAGTGAGCGTAATAAATTGGTGAAAATCCACGGGCTTGGTTATCTCATTGATACGATTAAGGCCGATGATAATTTGCTGATTGTCGATGATGTTCACGATAGTGGCTTAAGTGTTGCGGAATTAATTAAGCAAATACAAAAACGTTGCGCTGATAACATGCCGCAAGTAATAAAGGTGGCAACTGTTTACTTTAAACCGGAGCAGTCAAAGGTTAACTTTATTCCGGATTATTATTTGCATACTACGAATGATTGGCTGGTATTTCCGCACGAACTGCAAGGTTTAACCCCTGAGGAGTTAGCGGATAATAAGCCTGAGGTGGCTGCTATTGTTCAGCGGCTTGCGAAGTTAAAAAAATAATGTGTAACGGGTAACTTATTAGTTATGCAGCAGTTTGCAGTATGCATTAATTGTTTTTGTCATTCCCATTTCTAAAGAATCTAACGTAAGTGCATGACCTATTGATACCTCTAACAAACCAGGTAAGTTGCCGTATTGCTGTAAATTATCTAAATTCAAATCGTGCCCAGCATTAACGCCTAGCCCAATGCTGTTGGCATGCTCTGCGGCTTGGCAGTGCAGCGTAAACAGTTTGTCGCTATCGGCGCTATTGTTTTCATAAGCATCGGCATAGGGGCCGGTATAAAGCTCAATTCTATCGGCGCCAATGGCTTTGGCTCGATTGATTTGTTCAATATCTGGGTCCATAAATAAACTCACTCTGCAATTAAACGAGTGAATTTTTTGAATAATGGATTCTAATTCTGCGGTATCGCCTGATAAATCAAAACCATGGTCAGAGGTGAGTTGTGCATCACTGTCTGGTACCAGTGTTGCTTGCTCGGGTTTGGCCTTGGCTAAAATATTTAAAAATCCCGGATAGTCAGAAAAATCATGACGTGTGCTAGGGCAGGCGCCTGCAAACGGATTACCTTCAATATTAAATTCAACACCTTGGGCCGAAGCTAATTTTTTTAGCTGGTAGCAATCTTCTGGTCGAATATGACGTTGGTCAGGCCTTGGGTGAACCGTTAGACCATCGGCACCTGCAGCTAATATTTTTGTTGCGTAGTCAACAATATTGGGGTTGTTGCCCGGCCTTGAATTACGAATTAACGCAATTTTGTTAAGGTTAACGCTAAGCGCTATAGAGGCGGTTTTTTTATTCATATTTGTTGCTTCAAAAAAAAGAGTAAGTTTGTCGGCCTATTTATTGGCTAGAAAAACGCGTTCAATAATAACGGCTTCTAAGGGCACGTTTTGGTGTCCAGCCATTCTACCAGTAGGTACAGCTTTAATGGCTTCAATCACCGATAGCCCTTCTGTAACTTGGCCAAATACGGCATAACCCCAGCCTCGTGAATTTTTAGCGCTATGGTTAAGTGAGCTGTTATCAGCAACATTAATAAAAAATTGACTGGTGGCTGAATGCGGTACGTTAGTGCGCGCCATAGCAATGGTGCCTATGTCGTTGGTTAAACCGTTATCCGCTTCGTTGATGATGGGTTGACGCGTTGATTTTTTTGTCATCTCGGCAGTGAAGCCGCCGCCTTGAATCATAAAGTTGCCAATAACTCGGTGAAAGATAGTGCCGTTATAAAACCCACTCTCTACATATTGTAAAAAGTTGGCTACGGTCAGTGGCGCTTTTTCTGCATTTAATTCAATGGTGAAGTTGCCGGCAGTTGTTTCGAAGATAACGCTCGTTGATTCAGTTGCGGCGGTTGCCAGAGTGGTATCGCTGTTTTGTGAAGCTTCGATAGCGGTGCTGTTTTCTGTGAGTGTGTTTTCAAGGGCGGTATTTTCGGCAGAGCATGCTGACATAAATAGCATGGCTAATATTGCTAAGGTTGATTTAGCGGAATGCTTAATGTTTGTAAACTGTGGTGACATGGGTGTATCTCCAAAAAAGTATTGATAATGTATCTTTTGTTAGCTCCATTCTCTAGAGCGGGATTTGGGTTTAAGTTTGGGCAATAAAATGGCTAAGAATACGCCTATTAATACGGCGAGTGAGCCACGAAGAAACCACTCTTTATCACTTTTGTCTGACAGCCTTGAGTTGTTGGCTTGCAGTTCAGCAATTTCAATTTTTAGCATTTCATTTTTTTTCAATAAATCGCGGTTATTGGTATCAAGGTTAATGGCATTGGCTGATATTTTTTTAATGCTTGCTAGTTCGGCAGTTAAATTTTGGTTTTGACGCGAGAGCAATTTTACTTGTGTTTGTATGTCGCTATGACTTTGCTTGATTTCTTTGTTGTTTTTTTTAAGGCTGGTTAGTTCGCGTTGTAATTGCTGCTGCTTATTTTGTGCATCAGCTAAACGAAGTCGGGCGATAGGGGTGGTTGATAAAAATTGATTTTGAATCCAGCCTTCGGTGCCTTTGGCTGTAGTAACACGACTAAAGCCAGCGTCGTTGTCGGTTTCTAATAATGTTAGGCGTGTACCGGTTTTAAGGCCCCTATGAATAATGCGATGCTTAGTACTGTTGCCGCTATGTAATGGCACATAAAAAACATCGGAAATGTAACGCGTTTCGTCTGCAGCGTTGACTATGCTGGTTTGAGAAAACAGTAGTGTGCAAAGAAGAGCGCTGAATAATCTGCGGCTGTGGCAAAAACGGTTTTTGAGTAACTGACTTGTGTTCATTGCTATGTTCATGGAAGTACCTTTTTGTAAGGTTTAACAACGACTTTTTGGTAGACGCCGGCGGCGATATAGGGGTCTTCATCGGCCCATTGCTGTGCATCATTTAGGCTGTCAAACGCAGCAATAACTAAGCTGCCAGTAAAGCCGGCTTCACCGGGGTCTTCAGCGTCGACAGCGGGGTGAGGACCGGCAACGAACAAGCGGCCTTGCTCTTGGAGTGCTTGAAGGCGTTTTATATGTGCGCCGCGCGCTTGTTGACGTAGCGGTAAACTGTTTGGAACATCTTCGCTAATTATGGCATATAGCATTGTATTGAGATTTCCTTAATTAAAGTGTCCTTATGATGTATGGGTCACTATGATTTATGGTTCACTGATTAGCTAGATTCGTCGGATTGCTCTTTCATATGCGGCATCACAACAACCATAGTGAGTATCATCAGTAATACGGTAAACCCTATTGAACTATAGAGTTTATAGTCAACCCAAGCGTCTTCTGAGAAATTATAGGCAACGTAGAGGTTAAGACTGCCAACAATTAAAAAGTTTGCAATCCAGAGTTGATTTAAGCGTGTCCAAGCTATTGATGGTAATTCAATTTGTTGGCCAAGCATTTTTTCGAGTAGGCTTTTTTTGCCAAAAAACATGCCACCGAGAAATACTAGGGCTAAGCCCCAGTTAAAAATAGTGGGCTTCCATTGAATAAATGCGGCATCGCGGAAATATAATGTTGCCGAGCCAGCAACCACGACAATGCCAAAAAGCCAGAGTAATTGCTTTTCTACTTTTCCAGTCATGAGGTAGGTGAGTGCGAGCTGGATAGCGGTGGCAGCCATTAATACGGCTGTGGCTGAAAAAATGCCATCAAATTGATAGCTATAATTTAACACTTGAATGGTTTCGCCATTCATTTTAAAGGCGATAAAAAACAAGATTAAGGGGATGAGATCTAAAATTTGTTTCATAGGTTTCCCGTTGTTTTTATGCTACCTTCGTAACACTTAGGTTATGGTTTGTTGTGTTGTTGGCCGTGCTTTTCTGTTTTGTCTTGGACTTGTTCTCTGAACTATTCTATTAGTTCTTCTTAGAGCCTTTCTAAATTCACGAAGCTGAGGCGCTAATTTATGACGCTGAAGCGTTTGGATCCACAAAACTGACGCGCGATTTTACCTAAAATTAAACGTTTTGTTTGGGTAAATATTGGAAAGCGGTCACATTTTAATTGCGCTGCCGATTTTCAACTTTATTGTAAGGTATACCTTGTACAACCCAGACTAGTTCACTCAGTTGAGTGCAAGAGCAGATATACGAATGATATTCGATTTACATACACATAGCACCGCTTCTGATGGTGCACTATCACCCGAAGCGCTGCTCGCTAGGGCGGATGCCAATGGCGTGTCGTATATGGCGCTAACGGACCACGATACAGTGGCTGGGGTTAAAGCCTTGCAAGCGGCGATGGCGAATCCGGTATTTGCCGCCGAGCTTAGCTCGCCTATTGAATTAGTGCCTGGCGTGGAAATTAGCGCTGCTATTGACGGCCGCACCTACCATATTTTGGGGCTGTGGCTCGATGCGGATAATGCGCCACTGAATACTTTTTTGGACAGGCAGCGGGGTGTGCGCGAGGCGCGTGCCGAGGCTATTGCTGAAAAATTGGCTCGGCAGGGTATTGAGGGCGCTTTAGATGGCGCTAAAGCCTTGGCCGGAGGTGCGGTACTTAGTCGTCCTCATTTTGCCCGCTATTTGTTGGAGCAGGGCTATTGCACAAAAGAGCAGCAAGCCTTTAAACGTTGGCTGGGTGCCGTAAAACCCTGTGATGTGCCATGCAAGTGGCCATCGGCTGAAGAGGCGATTGCGGCGATTCATGGCGCTGGCGGCCTTGCTGTGTTGGCGCATCCTGATAAATACGGTTTAACACGCACTAAAATGCGCACCTTGCTCGAAGCCTTTAAAGCCGCTGGTGGCGATGGTTTGGAGTTAATTAGTGGCCGTCAGGACGAGGCGATTACGAGCTATTTGTTACGCTTATCGCATAAGTATGACTTGGCTTGTTCAACGGGCAGCGATTTTCATAGCCCTGAGCAAACATGGGCCGATTTGGGCTGTAACGCCTCTTTACCCTCATCTGCTGTGTCTATTTGGTCGCTAGCGTCAGAGCCGTCTTTGTCAGGTTCATTGCTTGAAGAGGCTTCAACACCTAGTCAGCCATGAGTCAATTTTTTCAAATTCACCCAGAAAACCCCCAAATGCGACTGATTCGTCAGGCGGCCACTATTGTGCAACAGGGTGGAGTGATTGTTTATCCGACCGATTCGGGTTATGCATTGGGTTGTCATTTAGGTGATAAGCAGGCTTTAGAGCGTATTCGTCGCATTCGTATGTTGGATGAAAAGCATAATTTCACTTTAGTGTGTCGCGATTTATCCGAGCTGGCGGTATATGCCAAGGTCGATAATATTGTTTATCGTGCTTTGCGAAGCCACACGCCAGGCCCTTACACTTTTGTGTTGCTGGCCACCAATGAAGTCCCACGCCGACTCAAACATCCCAAGCGTAAAACGATTGGGCTTAGAGTGCCTGACAATGCCATAGCTCAGAGCCTTTTGGATACCTTAGGCGAGCCAATGATGAGTGTAACGCTAATTTTGCCGGGTGATGACCTGCCACTGCTGGACCCCTATGAAATTCGCAGTGTGTTGCAGCAGCAGGTAGATTTGGTGATTGATGGTGGATATTGCGGTATGGAGGCGACCAGCGTCATTGATTTGAGTGATGAAACCCCTGTTATTCTGCGCCAAGGTGCCGGTTCTACTGCCGAATTTGAGGTTTAACGGTTCAAATCCTATTTATCTTCTTTGTTCTATTACCTGTTCGGTGATAAAGGCCGTTTTCTAGGGTGTATTACATCTGTTATTAATAGGCCATTTGTCGCTATAATGTGCCAAAAATTCGTCGTTGACTGGTTATTTGATATCACTCATGAGGCGGGTTAACTATAAGCCAAACAAGCCAAACAAGCCAAACAAGCCAAACGGGAAGCGAACGTTAATGACTGAACTCTCTGCTGAAACGCTAGCGACAAGCCCCGAAGTATCTGAATTTCCGGAACAGGCCGCTGCCAAGCCTGGCTTGGCGAGCGATGAGCAGGCGGTTGCTCATGTGCGTGATCAAGCGGCTAAGCCTCGATTGGTCGAGTTGCGTAACGATATTAGCGCCGCTGAAGCTCCCCAACAGCATACTTTTCCCTTTGCTATTGTGCAGGGCGAAACCGTTACTGAAGTGCCAAGCGATTTGTATATCCCACCGGCTGCGCTTGAGGTTTTTCTTGATGCTTTTGAAGGCCCGCTGGATTTACTGTTATACCTCATCAAGAAGCAGAACCTCGATATTCTTGATATTGACGTTGCTGAATTGACCGAGCAGTACATGCATTACGTGCGCCTAATGAATAGCATGCAGTTTGAGTTGGCTGGCGAGTACTTAGTCATGGCCGCGATGATGGCGGAAATTAAATCGCGTATGTTGTTGCCGCGTTCACAAGATTTAGAAGAAGATGAAGATGACCCGCGTGCGCAGTTAATTCGTCGTTTACAAGAATACGAACGCTTTAAACAAGCCGCCGAGGATATTGAAGCCATGCCGCGTGTTGAGCGCGACATTTTTATTGCCGATGTGCAGCCGCCCGAAGATGAGCGTGAGCGTCCGCAGCCCGATGTTGATTTAAAAGATTTGTTAATGGCTTTGGGCGATGTGTTGCATCGTGCCGATATGTTTGAAAGCCATAAGGTGCATATGGAGCCCCTGTCGACTCGTGAACGCATGGGTAAAGTGTTAGATCAATTGCATGGTGGTGAAGGCTTTGAATCGTTTATAGCCTTTTTTGCGCCAAGCGAAGGCCGTGCCGGTGTAGTGGTGACTTTTTTAGCTATCATGGAATTAATAAAAGAATCGTTAATAGAAATTGTGCAAACAGAGCCTTTTGCACCGATTCATATAAGAGCCAAAACAGCTTAATTAATAGTGTTATTGGTTAATTTAATTATTAGAGCAGAGTATTGAGTTGCAATGAAAATAGAAGATTTACAACTGGTTAAACGTATTTTTGAGGGTGCATTAATGGCGGCTGAGCGACCACTGCAGCGTCGTGATTTAACCGCCTTATTTGACGACTTAGAAACGCCTGATGATGCGATAGTCGATCAGGCACTGGTTGAATTAGATAGCGATTGTGAAGCGCGTGGTTACGAGTTAAAGCGTGTTTCCAGTGGTTATCGTTATCAAGTGAAACAAGATTTATCGCGCTGGGTCAATAAATTATGGCAAGAGCGTGCGCCGCGCTACTCGCGTGCATTGTTAGAGACTATGTCATTAGTGGCATACCGTCAGCCAATTACGCGTGGTGAAATTGAACAGATTCGTGGTGTTGCAGTAAGCACGCAAATTATAAAAACTTTGTTAGAGCGTGAGTGGATTAAATCGGTTGGCTATCGAGATGCGCCGGGTCGTCCGGCGATTTATGCCACTACGCGTCAGTTTCTGGATTACTTTAATTTAAAAAGCCTTGACCAATTGCCGCCATTAGCTGAAATTCGTGATTTAAACACCATTAGCCGTGAGTTAAATATTGAGTTGCCGGTAGAAGCTATTGAGCCAGCTAATGATGAAAATATTGCTGCTGCTGACGATTCTGTTGAGGTAGCTGCAAGTGCCGACGTTGAGGATTCAAACGTAGAAGATTCAAACATAGAAAGTGCCGATATCGCTGAGACCATTGAAGCCTCGAATGTAGAAATGGCCAACCTTGAAACGGGTAATGCCGGCGGAACAGAGGTAGATGCCTTTGCTAGCTGGATAGATGATGAATTGACTGAAGACGATGATGCAGCAAGTGCTGGCCAACTATCGGATACCAACGAAGTAGAGATGCAGGCATCTGAACAAGCGTCTGGCGAGCTAAAGCTTTAACAGTTTAATCCTACAATACAATGCTTTTGGCTCGCATGAGTCAAAAGCGTCTTCCTATTTTAATATTGAACAGTAATTTATTCTTATGAGTGAGCGTCTACAAAAAGTGCTTGCGGCCGAAGGTCTAGGTTCGCGCAGAGAAATTGAACGGTGGATTGAATCTGGCCGAATTGTTGTTAACGGCGAAGTGGCGAAGCTCGGCTTAAAAGTTGAAGTGTCCGATAGCATTGAATTGGATGGCAAGCGCGTAAGAGTGGGTGCTAAAAAATCCGAACGTCGAGTCATTATTTATAACAAACCCGAGGGTGAGGTTTCTACTCGCTCGGACCCCGAAGGTCGTAAAACGGTTTTTGATCGTTTACCCGTTAGTAAAGGTGAGCGCTGGATTGCCGTTGGCCGTTTAGATATGAACACCAGTGGTTTATTGTTGTTTACCAATGATGGTGAACTTGCCAATGTATTAATGCACCCCTCTAGTCAAATTGACCGTGAGTATGTAGTGCGCGTTAAAGGTGAAGTGACAGAAGATACGCTACGTAACTTGCGCGAAGGTGTATTGTTAGAAGATGGTATGGCGCGTTTTACCGATATTCAACCCGGGCGTAATGCCACCGGTGCTAATAGCTGGTATTACGTGGTATTAATGGAAGGCAAAAACCGCGAAGTACGCCGCTTGTGGGAATCGCAAGAGATACAAGTCAGCCGACTAAAACGCGTGCGTTTTGGTAATGTTTTTATTCCGTCATCGTTGAAGGCAGGAAAATATACCGAGTTAAGCAAAGAGCAAGTTGCTAGCTTGGCGCAATTAGGTGGTATTGTTGATGCGCCAGTAGCCATTGCGGATGATACGTTAAGCGACCAATCGCGCCCGGCTAAAAATAAAAAACCACGTAAACCTCGTCAATAAAAAAAACCGCGCAAATCATTTAACGTTGTATTGTTAAACATTGTATTGTTAAACATTGCATTGTTAAAAATTGTATTGATAGTTCCGCTTAAGCAGCCATCGCTACACGATTACGGCCAGCTTCTTTGGCTTTATAAAGTGCTTTATCGGCACGCTCAATTAACTGCTCTGGATACTCACCCGCGTTACGCTGTGCAACGCCAAATGAGGCTGTAATATTGTCAATCACTTGGCCGTCGCTTTTTTTGCGCAGTAACAATTTAGCCAGTAATTGGCGTGTTTGCTCGGCAATAGTTGCGCCGATGTCGGCGTTTCCTTGAATTAAAAAAGCAAACTCTTCACCACCGTAGCGAGCTGCTAACGCATTGGCAGGGCAGGTCTTGTGCATGACCTTTGCGACACCTTGTAGTACTTTGTCGCCCATTAAGTGGCCATAGGTATCGTTGAGTTTCTTAAAGTGATCTAAATCCACTAATATTAAAGTGGCATCAGCATCGGCATGCTGAAATAGCTCTACTAGGCGGCGATCAAATGCACGACGGTTACCTACTTTTGTGAGCGCATCTAAGTAGGCATCTTCTTCACGTTGATCTAACTGTTGTTTTAATGCAGCTATTTCTTTTTCGGCGGTTTGTAATTGCAATTGAAAATTATTGGCTAAGTGGCTGGCATCTTTTGTCGTTTTAATTAAACTTTTAATAGTTTCTTGAGCATGCGTAGGATCAGGATCTGCTAGGATTTCGGTTAAGCTGGTTTCAAGAAACTGCGTATAGGTATTGCTTTGGCTTTTTGTATCATTAACGCAGCTTACTAGTTCTTGTACGACATTGCTTAAAGAATCTTGTAGGTTTTTTTGTAGCGTTATTTCTTCTTTAATAACATGTTTTTTAAATAGCTCGCGGCTTACTACATCGGGGCAGGTGCCTTTTTCTTTTATGGTGATATCTAACTTTTTATTTAATGCTAAATCTCGATTGGATACGTAGGCATACCAAAGTGCAAAATTACAGGGGTTAGGTGTAATTTTGTTTTTTATCATCATCGGTAATGCTTGTTTGACATAGCGTGATGCAAGTGTTGTATCTTCTGGAAACTCAAGTGGCACTGATGTTTGCTCCTAAATAAAATCGATCTTAGTTATTGGGTAATAGTGATAGATTGAGTATTAATATTTCATGAGTAAGCTTTAATTTAGTTGTGACAAGTGGCGGTTTTTTTTGCGAACTTCCTTAATTTTTATTGCGTCATGCTCATGATTGTTAAGTCTGGATGAGCATTCCGTTCCTCTGATTCACTTTATAAAGTTTAGTCGCTTTTTATTGGCTTGCATTTAGATACAGGCCTGTTTGCATTGAACTTTGTAAAATTTTTATTTGAGGGTTTTAGCGATAATGTAAAAAACTTGCATGATTATGGCCCAGATAAAGGCGCTGGCGGCAATAATAAGAAAGCCAAGCGTGGTAAGTTCCTGCTTTAGTGAGGGTGTCATATTGTTTTCGCACCAATAAACCATGACGTAGGCCACAAAAAAAACAATAGTGCTTATTGAGAAGTGTTTTAGTCGTCGGAAATCACTTTCGATGATGGCTAATACATTAGCTCGTAGTGATAGCCAGATTTTTTTCATCAGGCCTTTGCTAGTTTAAAAGACGTTGCATGATAGATTGGTAAATTAAACTCAGCTGGTCAAGCTCGGCCGTATTAACGCGTTCATTAACACGGTGAATCGTTTCGTTAACCGGACCTAGTTCAACTAATTGCGCACCCGTTGGTGCAATAAAGCGCCCGTCCGAGGTGCCACCTGCAGTACTCAGTTTAGTGGTGATTCCAGTGATTTCATTAATGGCCGCCATGCTGGCATCTATTAACTCACCGTGTTCGGTAATAAATGGGTGGCCACTTAATTGCCAGTTAATTTCATAATTTAGCTGGTGCTTGTCGAGGATGCTAATAAAGCGTTGTTGAATAGTATCGACGGTTAGTTCGGTAGAAAAGCGAAAGTTGGCGGTAATGTTAAGTGTGCCAGGAATCACATTGGTTGCACCAGTACCAGCTTGAAGGTTTGAAATTTGAAAGCTAGTCGCAGGGAAAAATGCATTGCCATTATCCCAAACGGTTTCGCTAAGCTCGACTAAAGCTGGGCCAAAGCGATCAATTGGGTTGTCAGCTAGTTGAGGGTAAGCAACATGGCCTTGAATACCATTAATTGTGAGCGTTAGCCCGAGTGAGCCACGACGACCGTTTTTAATAACGTCACCTGTGGTGTCTGAGCTTGAGGGTTCGCCAACCACGCACCAACGAATTTTTTCGTTAATGGATGCTAGATGTTCCATTACTTTAACGGTGCCATTGGTGGCAATACCTTCTTCGTCGCTGGTAATTAAAAAAGCGAGGCGGTGGGGGTGCTCGGGTTGCGCTTGAATAAAGTTTTCTGCAGCGGTCACCATGGCGGCGAGGCTACCTTTCATATCGGCTGCGCCACGCCCGCAAAGCATATCGTTATCGATAGTGGGGGTGTAGGGTGGATGCTGCCATTTGCTTTCATCGCCAGCGGGTACCACATCGGTATGGCCAGCAAAGGCAAGGATGTCACCACTGCTACCATGCACAGCCCAAAAATTGTCAACGTCGTCAAAGCGCAGTTTACTGACTTGAAAGCCAATGGCTTCGAGTCGATTAATCATTAACTGCTGGCATCCTGCATCATCAGGAGTAACCGATTTGCAGGCGATTAATTGCATGGCGAGGTCGATGGTAGGGGAGTTTACTGACATGTTAGGTTTGGCTCGCTTGTGTTATGAGTGTTACGACTCGGTGTGATTGATAGTTTGACGAGTCTATGGCGATAATGATGACTGTTAATTGCTGCTCGCTGCTAATTGTAACTGCATGTTGCTACTAATCAAATAGCGGGAAGGCTGAGCTGAGAGGCTTTGTTTATAGTAATGCTTTTATTAGACAGTAGCTCTTAGCATTATGATAGCTCTCGCTTTAAGGTAGAGGATAAGTCGTTATCCATAAAGTTGTAACCATGTGCCATTAATACCGACGGTGAAACGCGCGCTCCCGTTAGCAGTAAGTGGTCAGCCATTTCGCCAAAGACGAATCGAGCGATGGGTGCTGGCATGGTGAAAAAAGTCGGTCGATTTAATGCGGCGCCTAAGGTTTTAGTGAAGGTTTTGTTAGTGACGGCCACGGGTGCCACCATATTGACGGCACCATAAATACTTTTTTGCGCAATAATAAATTGAATGATTTTTACCGCTTCGTGCAGGCCAATACAGCTCATGTATTGCTGGCCATTACCAAATGCACCACCTAAACCGAGCTTAAAGGGTAAGAGCATGCGTTGTAATGCGCCGCCATTGGGGCTTAATACAATACCAGTGCGCAGGTGGACGGTCCGTATGCCCTCTGCCGAAGCTGCGGCGGTTGCTTGTTCCCAGGCGACCGATAAGTCGGCAAGAAAGTTGCTGCCTGCCTTGCTTCGTTCATCAACGATAGTGTCACCCGTGTCACCATAAAAACCAATGGCCGAGGCGGAAATGAATAACGCCGGTTTGTGACTAAGCGTGGCTAATTTTGATGCTAATAGTTGCGTCGATTCTATACGGCTTTGCCAAATTCTAGCTTTGCTATTGGCTGTCCAGCGGCGATCAGCAATGTTTTCGCCGGCCAAATTAATAACTATGTCAATGTTAATTGCGCTATCAAAGCGAATAATTTTTTGCTTAGGTTGCCAGAAAAAAGACTGAGGATTAGCAGCGTCTGCAATACTGTCTCGCGATAGAGCATAAACGTTATGACCTGCAGCGGTTAATGCGGCGGTAAGTGCGGTGCCTATAAGTCCGGATGCGCCGGTAATTAAAATATTCATATAAATGATATCTTATGTTTTTGTATGTTGGCTGTCTATGATCTATTGATTAATACGCTTTTAATTATTGTTTGTTTTTAGCTAGTGTTTATTTTGTGTGAGCAGCTTATCTAAATTATTCGCAAAGGCTTGTCGTTCGCTTTGTCCTAATGGTGGTGGTCCGCCGGTATTAACACCGCTGGACCTCAAGGTGTCCATAAAGTCTCGCATATTGAGGCGCGCTTTAATATTATCAGTAGTATACAGTTCGCCGCGTGGGTTTAACGCTTGAGCTCCTTTTTCTATCACTTCTGCGGCTAGCGGGATGTCGGCGGTAATGACTAAATCTCCGGCATCGAGCCGCTTAACGATTTCGTTATCGGCAACATCAAAGCCGGCAGGGACTTGTAGCATATGAATATGCGGCGACGGTGGGATACTTAGTGATTGGTTGGCGACTAAAGTCGTGGTTATATGGCGGCGTTCGGCAGCGCGAAATAAAATATCTTTAATCACCCCTGGGCAGGCGTCAGCATCGACCCATATTTTCATTTTTATTAATCGCTATTTTATTTATAGTGTTTTATTAGTGGTCAGGGTTACTTGGCCGTAAGCCAATTTCGACTAAAAAGCGTTGTTCTTCGCCTTTGCGTACGACGTTAATACTAATCATTGTACCTGGTTTAGTTTGTGCAATTTTATGCATGCCCACATTGCCATTACCCACACTGCTATTATCAATATGAGTGATGATATCACCTATTTTTAAACCGGCTTTATCTGCGGGACCATTCGCTTCAATGTTGGTAAGCACTAGTCCGCGTAAACCATTTAGATTAAATGCTTCTGCAACACTGGGGGTGATTTCTTCGGCGCTTATGCCTAGCCATCCTCTAACGACTTTGCCATGTTCGACTATGTTTTCGAAAACGTAGGATGCAATATCAACAGGAATTGCAAAGCCAATACCGTTAGAGCCACCTGTTTTTGAATACAGCCCACTGTTAATGCCAATTAATTGGCCATAGGCATTAATAAGTGCGCCGCCGGAGTTGCCAATATTAATGGCAGCGTCGGTTTGAATATAATTTTCGTAGGTATTAATTTGTAAACCATAGCGACCGGTAGCTGACACAATGCCTTGTGTGACTGTTTGGCCTATGCCGTAGGGGTTGCCAATAGCTAATACTATATCGCCAATGCGAACGGCTGTAGCATCGGCAAAAATGGCAGGTGCTAAATTGTCGAGATCAATTTTGAGGACAGCAAGATCGGTGGGGGCATCAGAGCCAATAACGGTTGCTAGTCGTTCGCGGCCATCGGCAAGTAAAACGCGAATTCGATCGGCTTCGTCGATAACATGGTTGTTAGTGAGGACGTAGCCATCGGTACTAATAATAACGCCAGACCCTAAGCTGCGTTCAACTTTGTCACGCTGTCGAATACCATTGTTATGGAGGAAGCGTTTGAAAATGGGGTCTTTTAATAGTGGGTGATTTTTTGTCGGCACACTTCGGCTGGTATAAATATTGACAACCGCGGGCAGGGCAACTTGAACGGCATCGGCATAGCTAGTAACAAAGGGTATAGCGGTTTGGGACGAGGGGTTTCCGGTTAATGGTAGTGGCGCACGATTAAGCTGTAATAAAAAGGCAGCAAGCAATAGGCCGGTTAAGATTGGCCAAATATAATTGAGGTTAAGGCGTTGCCAGCGTGATGGTGATGGTCGGTTAGTGCTCAAAGCTAAATGCCCTCGTGCGCTTTTATACGATTAGTATAAAATGTCGTATTCGCTTAGTAATCCATTATTAGGGTGATTATACCGCGGAATATTTTAATTATTCAAAATATGTTGCAGGTGTAGTTGTTTATTCACCCTATTCAGTAGAGGTTTTTACATGATTTTATTATCGGAGCTTGTTGACGATATCAATGCATTATTGGTCATTGATAACATTCAAGATTATTGCCCCAATGGCTTGCAGGTTGAGGGTGCTAATAAAGTGGCGACTATGGTGACAGGAGTGACGGCGAGCCAAGCGTTAATTGATCATGCTGTGGCAATAAATGCCGATGCTCTTTTGGTTCATCATGGTTACTTTTGGAAGAATGAAGCACCGCAAATTGTTGGTATTAAAAAACAGCGTATTGCTCGCTTGTTAGAAAACAATATTAGTTTGTTGGCCTATCATTTGCCGCTCGATCTACATGCTGAGCTTGGTAATAATGTGCAGCTGGCCAAGGTGTTAGGTTGGCAGCCTGATGCACTGGTTAACCTTGATGAGTTACCGCCTTTGATTCGGACCGCTACATTGCCAAATGCTTGTGAGGGGGTTGCGCTCGCAAAGCATCTTGCACAGTGCTTGCAGCGCGAGCCATTACATATTCCTGCTAATAGAACAATTAAGCGTGTTGCTTGGTGTACAGGTGCTGCACAGTCATCATTACTAACAGCTGTTGAGATGGGTGTTGATGCTTATATTACGGGTGAGGTGTCTGAGACAACGGTGCATGAGGCGCGCGAATCGGGTATTCACTTTTTTGCTGCAGGGCATCATGCAACTGAACGTTATGGTGTTAAGGCCTTGGGCGAAGCCTTGGCGGATAAGTGGAATATAGAATGCCACTTTGTCGATTGTGATAATCCAGTTTAGCTATGAATCCGTATCAGTGTGATTGATATTATTGTGATTAAAAATATTAGGATGTAAATGAATTATTCTGATTATGAAAAACAGGCCAAGACCAATAAAGAATTTTCTATTGGTGCTTCTTGGTCGCAAGGCCGAAGTGCTTTTGGTGGTTTAACAGCGGCTTTGGTTTTGGCGCATATTGAAGCGCGGGCCGATGTTGCCGATAGAGATTTATTGACGATTAATATGCATTTTTGCGGCCCTACTATTGCAGAGGAGCCTTGCGAGTTTCGTCATAGGGTTTTGTCGCGAGGCAAGTCGGTTGTACAAGTAGAGGGACAGTTGCTGCAAAATGGCGAAGTGAAAACGGAGGTGGTGACTTGTTTTGGTAAGCCACGATTTGCGACCTTACAAGTCAAGCCGGCATTAAAGGTGTTTCCAGAAAAATCGATTCAAGTGCCTTTTTTAGCTGATTTTATGCCGCATTTTGTCCAGCACCTTGATATGAAATACACCAGTGAGCAAATGCCTTATAGTGGAAGCCAACAGGCTCATGTCAGTGGCTGGGTGCGCTTTTCGGCGCAGCCAAAAGTGTTTAGTCATGCTGCGCTGGTAGCCTTGATTGATGCTTGGCCGCCAGCCATTTTACCTTTGCTTACGCGTGTTGCGCCTAGCAGTTCTATTACTTGGAATATTGAGTTTCTTCACCCGCGAGCCGAGCTTGATGAGAGTGATTATATTTATTATGAGTGCGAGGCGGTGCAAGCGGCTGCAGGTTATGCTCATACTGAGGCTAAAATTCATAACAGCAGCGGTCAACTTATTGCATTAAGCCGTCAGTTGGTGGGTGTTTACGAGAAAGCAATATAGCTACAGTTAAGCCGGCCTAATTATACGGCACGGACATTAGGCGGGGTTTGCCTGGTGTTAGATTCTGCCTCGCTTTCATCTTGGCTGTAGTCTTGTTCGCTGGGGTCTGTTTCTTCAGCGTCTTGGTTTAGATTAATTTTTTCTAGACCGTAATCCTCTGACAGTGTACCGCTGTTAGCGGCATCCGTTTTTGGTGCGTAGTCTAGTGGCGCTTGAAGCGTTTCAGCGGAAGCTGAGCCTTCGCCCGTTAATACTGAATCCAATAATAAAGATTGGCCATTCTCGTCGCGGCATAGTTGATCGGCGCCAAGAGCAAGGTGTTGATGAATGTCTTTGTATTTTTCGGTTAGGTCATTCAGCATTAATGCCGATTGCGAAAAGTGATCGGCGACATGTTGTTGGTACTGTTTATTCTTGGCTTCAGCATCGGCTAAGGCTTGGGTTAATTCGCGTACTTTATTGTCTGCGCCGCCCACATTGCGATACAGCCCAATACCGACCAATAAGCCAATAATAGCTGCGACAAAGCCAATAAAAACTAAAAAACCTAAATCAAACATATTTATTCCCTCTAAACAGGGCTTTAGTATAACGCTAAAAAAGAAAAATCGGGTGCTATTAGCGTATTTTATCTGTGATTCATCGCGGAGATCGCATTGCTAAGCGTGCAGGGGACGGGTAACCTGCATCTATTACCGTCACTGTTTCTTACAACACACGGTTTATTATGAGCTGCCCCTTTTTAATGATTTGGTATTCGCCTGTTTTATGACCGCTATTATTAGCCCCTATGATCGCTATTTAATGGATCTTGAAAAGCCAGACTTCCGCTGTGATCCTGCGCAAGAACTGGCGAGTAAGAAGCTCGATGATTTATGGACTCGTTTGCTGGCGCAGCAGTCGTTATCGTTAAAAGATAAGTGTTTATTGTCGTTAGGCAGAGCAATGCGTCGCATAACAGGAAGATCGATATCGCGTTTACCAGAGCGTGGTTTGTATTTTTGGGGGGGTGTTGGTCGCGGTAAAACGTATTTAATGGATATGTTTTTTGATGCCTTACCCATGGATAAAAAACTGCGCATTCATTTTCACCGTTTTATGCGTCTTGTGCATCAAGAGTTGGCTACGCTGGCCGACACAAAAAATCCGTTAGACGTTGTTGCTGATCGTATTGCTGGTCAGGCTAAGGTTATTTGTTTTGATGAGTTTTTTGTATCGGATATTACTGATGCCATGATTTTGGCTGGGATGTTTGACGCTTTATTTGCGCGCGGTGTTTGTTTGGTTGCTACTTCGAATATAGCGCCCGACGGTCTTTATAAAGACGGGTTGCAGCGAGCACGCTTTTTGCCGGCTATTGAATTAATAAAACAGCATACCGAAGTGCTTAATATTGATGGCGGTGTCGATTATCGTTTGCGCACTTTAGAGCGCGCTGAGCTGTATTACACGCCGCTTGATGCCGGCGCCGATGTCAGCTTACTGCAAAGCTTTCAGCAGTTGGCGCCGCAGCGTGAAGCTCAGGACAGCGGTCATAAAAAGGATACGAGTATTGAGATTGAGGGTCGGCGTATTCATGCCCGCTATTTGGCTGATGATGTTGTCTGGTTTGATTTTGATGCGATTTGTGATGGTCCGCGTTCGCAAAATGATTATATTGAGATTGCTAAAGAGTTTCATGCGGTGCTCATTAGCGATGTGCCGCAAATGGGCCCTGACAATGAGGATAGGGCGCGGCGCTTTATTAATTTGGTTGATGAGTTCTATGACCGGAATATCAAGTTGGTGCTGTCTGCTGCCGTGGATTTGCCCGATTTGTATCAAAATGGGCGTTTGGTCTTTGAATTTCAGCGAACATGTAGCCGGCTTCAAGAAATGCAGTCCCACGATTATCTGGCTGCCGCCCATAAAGCCTAGCGTTTGGTCCTAGCCGCTAGCCCTTGCTATTGCTGGGTTTTGGCTGGTTTGGCTGGTTTGGCTGCGGTCGTAAAAAGACGGTGTGCTGAGATATTAAGCCTAATATTACGGCTAGTAAGGGGAGAAATCGCTTTGCTTGCAGGCTGTTTATCAGGCCGCTTTGGAGGCCTAAACAATCGGCTATAGCTCGGGCTATTGGGGCGTATTTATCACATTGATAAATCAGTTGCTAAACCGCATTTGATTCTGTAGTATTCGCGCTCTTTTTTAGCTTGCTCCAAATGCGGGGCAATCATAGTCAATGCCCATCCAATTGGGCCAATTTGGGATGTTTTCTGATGAAAACTTATACTGCCAAGCCTGCTGATATCCAACATGATTGGTTTATCATCGACGCAACAGGCAAAACTCTCGGTCGTATGGCGACTGAAATCGCGCATAGATTGCGTGGTAAGCATAAAGCTGAATACACACCGCATATGGACGTTGGCGATTATGTCATTGTCGTTAATGCCGAAAAGGTTGCGGTTACTGGTAAAAAAGGCACTGATAAAATTTATCATTCGCATACCGGTTATCCGGGTGGACTTAAGTCTATCTCGTTCAACAAATTAATCGAAAAAGCGCCTGAGCGGACTATTCAGTCGGCTGTTAAAGGTATGCTTCCTAGAAATCCTCTAGGTCGAGAGATGTTTCGTAAGCTGAAAGTGTACGCGGGTGATGAGCATCCACATACAGCACAGCAACCACAAATTCTAGAATTGTAAGAGCACAAGATTATGGCAGCGATTCAATATTACACGGGTACAGGTCGACGTAAGACGGCTTCAGCACGTGTCTTCTTAAAAGACGGCAGCGGCACCATTACTGTTAATAAGCGTCCACTTGATGAGTTTTTTGGTCGTCAAGTTGCTCGCATGATTGTCCGTCAACCTTTGCAACTGGTTGATTGTGATGAAAAATTTGATGTTAACGTCACTGTTAGAGGTGGTGGTAGCTTTGGTCAAGCCGGTGCAATCCGTCACGGTATTACTCGTGCGTTGATTGAATTCGATGAGACTTTACGTTCGCCGCTACGAAAAGCAGGCTTCGTCACGCGAGATGCGCGAGAAGTTGAACGTAAGAAAGTGGGCCTACGCAAAGCGCGTAAAAAGCCACAATTTTCGAAACGTTAATCGTCTTTTGGCGATGGCAAAAAGCCCGATTTTATCGGGCTTTTTTTTGGCTTGTTTTTTTTGTCTGCGGTGTCTTGGTGCAAATGATAATAGCTCGCATTGATAGGGATCAGTAAGCAGGCCTTTTTTCATGGATCTAATGAGCCAATAATCGGGCTTGCGCGTATATTAGTAGTTGCAAGAAAACGTAAATCAGCAATGAGCTAAAAATGTGTCAAGCGGTTGGTTTTAAGCAGGAAAATACCGGCAAAAGTGCACAATTTTCTGACAGCGAGGTCATATTAATTTACCATTCGCACCGGTCGACTAATGGGCATTTTAGTCGACAATTGCTAAGCAATATCCTTCGCATTTGATGCTTGTTATTTAGCATCGTACTAGCCACTAATTAGCGCTATCTATTTAGATAAAAGTTCTAGCATACACAGTATGACATTAGGTTATACGGTTTTAGGAGAAGCAAATGAGTAACAACGGCACCAATACCGGCCGAAGACGGTTTTTAACGGCAGCCACCTCGACAGTTGCAGCAGCAGGTGCTGTTGGCATAGCGGTTCCGTTTATTGGCTCGTGGAACCCTAGCGCAAAAGCTAAAGCCGCTGGCGCACCAGTGAAATTTGATGCTGGAAAAATGGAGCCAGGCCAGCTTGTTCGGGTTGAATGGCGTGGCCAACCGGTGTTTGTTATTCGACGCACTCAAGAACAAATTGATAGCTTGGAAAGCAATGATGGAGATCTAAAAGATCCAGAATCACTGGCTTCTTCTCAGCCAAGCTATGTTGATGGTCGCAACCGTGCGGTTAAAAGCGAGTATCTTGTTCTCGTTGGCTTGTGTACGCACTTAGGTTGTTCACCAAAATACATTAAAAAACTCGATGCTGCTGCCCCTGACGCAAGTTGGAACGGTGGCTTTTTCTGTGCTTGTCACGGTTCAAAATTCGATATGGCTGGCCGCGTTTATAAAGGCGTACCAGCATCAGAAAATTTAGTTGTACCACCTTACACCTACGAAACGGATTCGTTAATGATTATTGGTGTTGATGGGGAGAATGCATAATGGGTAATTGGTTAGTAGGACTTCGCGATTGGGTAGACGCTCGTTTACCTATCATGCGCGCTTGGAATACGCATATGGGTGCGTACTACGCCCCGAAAAACTTTAACTTCTGGTACTTCTTTGGTGTTTTATCATTATTAGTATTGGTTAATCAGTTGTTAACCGGTATTTGGTTAACCATGAATTATGTGCCTAGCCAAGAAGAGGCCTTTGCCTCGGTAGAGTACATCATGCGTGATGTCGATTACGGCTGGATTCTGCGTTATATGCACTCAACAGGTGCTTCAGCATTTTTCGTGGTTATCTACTTACATATGTTCCGTGCGTTAATTTATGGTTCTTATAAACAGCCACGTGAATTAATTTGGATCTTCGGTATGTTGATCTTTGTCGTGCTAATGGCCGAAGCCTTTATGGGTTACGTATTGCCATGGGGACAAATGTCCTACTGGGGCGCGCAGGTTATTATCTCGCTATTTGGCGCTATACCTTATGTTGGTGAGGCATTGGTTGAGTGGTTCCGTGGTGATTATCTTATTTCAGGTATTACGCTAAATCGCTTTTTTGCCTTACACGTTGTGGCATTGCCCATTGTATTGCTGGCTTTAGTGGTACTGCATTTATTGGCGCTGCACGAGGTGGGTTCAAACAACCCTGATGGCGTGGACATTAAAAAGCACAAAGACGAAAAAGGTATTCCGTTAGATGGCGTGGCTTTTCACCCTTACTACACGGTGCATGATTTACAAGCCATTGCGGTATTCTTGTTTATCTTCTGCTTTATTATGTTCTTTATGCCAGAGGTTGGCGGTCTGTTTTTAGAAGCGCCTAACTTTGAAATTGCGAACCCGTTAAAAACGCCAGAGCATATTGCGCCGGTTTGGTATTTTACGCCTTACTATTCGGTACTGCGTGCGATTCCAGATAAGTTTTGGGGCTTTGTATTCTTTGCCGCATCAGTTGCAATTCCATTCTTATTGCCATGGTTAGATCGTAGTCCGGTTAGGTCTATTCGCTATCGCGGTCGCTTTACTAAAATTGCCCTTGTTTTATTTGCTTCGTCATTCTTGATTCTTGGCGTGCTAGGCGTATGGGCGCCAACCGACTCGCGTACTTTATTAGCGCGTATCTGTTCAGTGCTTTACTTTGCTTTCTTCTTGTTGATGCCGGTTTGGACAACATTTGAAAAGACCAAGCCAGTGCCCGATAGAGTTACAACCACGGGTGGCATGGGTGTGTTTGGCTCTCTAGGGGTACTGATCTTAATTTTAGCGTTAGCCATTATTCCGCTCAAAGCCGTAGCGGCAGAATCGGCCTATGATTGTGGTCAAATTCCTTGTGCAGAGCTCGATCTAGACCTAAGCGATACGGATTCGTTACAGCGTGGTTCGGCTTTGTTTGTTAACTACTGCATGGGCTGCCACTCGGCTAAGTATATGCGTTGGGGGCGTTTGGCTGATGATTTAGGCATCCCTGAGTCTATTGCCAAAGAGCATCTAATATTGGGTAGTGATACGAAATTCGGTTCTTTGATGAATATTTCAATGACCGAAGACTATTCAAAAAAGGTCTTTGGTGGAGCACCACCTGATTTAACGCTGGCGGCTCGTGCTCGTTCGCCAGAGTGGTTATACACCTATCTGAATTCCTTTTATTTGGATCCATCACGGCCTTATGGTGTCAATAATTTAGTTTTTAAAGATGTTGGAATGCCGCATGTCCTGTTAGGCTTACAAGGTGACCGGCTATGTCGACCTGCCATTGCGATTGCCGCCAATGGCGGTATTAAGCGCGATGAGAACGGCGAGCCTCTTGAAGATCCGAGCAGTGATTGTGGACGAGTGGTTGCCGGCGAAGCTGAAGGGAGTTTAAATCCCGAAGAATATCAAGCAGCTATGTACGATTTAGTTAACTTTATGACGTACATGGCTGAACCCGCTGCAGTTAAACGAGAGCGCATGGGTATAAGCGTATTGCTCTTTATTACTGTGTTTTTTGTTTTCGCGTTCTTACTGAACCGCGAATATTGGAAGGATATTAACCATTAATACTGAAACTGATGCTATCGAAGCGGTGACCAAACGGTCATCAATGACTTTACTCTCTGATCCAGCTAGCCATTATAGCCATCGAGTTAGAATCGTATTGGCTGAAAAGGGCGTCACCTGTGACATCCTTGATACGGACGGCCAAAATTTGCCTGCTGATTTAGTTGATGTGAATCCATACGGCTCACTCCCCACTTTGCTGGATAGAGACCTTGTTCTCTATGAATCAAAAGTGATTATGGAGTATTTAGATGAGCGTTTTCCGCACCCACCGTTGTTGCCGGTTTACCCTGTAGCGCGTGGTGAAAGCCGCTTGTTTATTTACCGTATTGAGCGAGACTGGTGTGCTTTAGTTGATGCCATTGAAAGCGGCAAAACTGACGATGCTGAGAAGCTGGCTAAAGATTTAGCCGATGGCTTTGTCGGTATAGCACCTATTTTTGGTGATAAACCTTTTTTTATGTCAGAAGAGTTTACGCTAGTTGATTGCTGTTTAGGCCCCATTTTGTGGCGCTTAGAGTCGCTGGGTGTAAAGCTGCCAAACAATAAGCAGGTCAAACCTTTGTTAGAATATATGAAACGTCTGTTTGATATGGAGTCATTCCAAGAGAGCTTGACGGAATTAGAACGTGAGATGCGCCCTAATCGATAGGGCGTTATTTTTTTCTGAATATTAAGAAGCGAGTTATAGCTAAGCAGTAATCGTTTTAACTCTTATCTTATAGTGAATTAAAAGAGCGTATTAAGATGGCAGATTCTAGACCACCGGTTATGTCATCCAGTAAATCCTATCTGGTTAATGCGCTATATCAATGGATTGTTGATAATCATTGCACACCCTATGTGCTAGTCGATGCCTATGCTCCCAATGTTGAAGTCCCGCAAGATTATGTCAAAGATGGCCAGATAGTGTTGAACATTGCACCGTCAGCTATTAGTGATTTATTAATTGATAAAAAAGGTGTGAGTTTTAATGCGCGCTTTGGTGGCATACCCATGGATATTTTTGCCCCCATGCAGTCAGTGTTAGGTATTTACGCGCGCGAAAATGGCCAAGGTATGATGTTTGAGCCAGAGTTAGAGCCAGACCCGTCTACGGAGCCACCAAAAGGTTCAGGCCCCAAGTTGGTATCAAATAAAAAGATTGATACTTCGACTGCGGAAAAGCCCAGTTTACGTGTCGTAAAATAAATTCTATTTTGCTGAGTGTGAGCTAACGCCTATCGGGCTACTCAGTTAATCGATATATTCAAAAACCCGCACAATTTTCTGCAAGCCGTAAGATTTTTTCGTCACGGCAACAATATTTTCTGCTTCTTTACGAGTGACTAAGCCCATTAAATAAATCACGCCATTTTCAGTAATGACGTTTATGCGTTTATGCGGTACGCTTTTAGTAAATCGTAAGCGTGATTTCACTTTACTGCTTAACCATGCATCGCCAGCTTTTGCGCCAAACGTGCGAGGGGGTGAAATTTCTAATTCATTATTAACGCGGCGTACTTTGCGGATTTTACGAATAGTTTCTGTAGCGATATCGCGCATTTCTGCGGCAGATACGTTGCCGGTTAATAACACCACGCCATTAAAGCTGTCGATGCTGACTTGAGCTTCCTCAAAGCGCTTATCTATTTTTTTTAAGTTAACTTTCGATTTTGTTTCTATGAGTTGGTCATCAACATAGGCACCAGGTGTGCGCTTACCATAGTTTTCACCAATCGGTTCATCTCTTGATGCCGAGATAATAGATGTGCAGCTAGATAGTAATATAGTTGATACTAAGCATGCGACGCTCAGCATTAACCGTAAGCTTAGAGTGCGTGTTTGGATTGCTGTTATTGAGGGCATCATTAATAGAACCTTATAGTTAGTGCATACCAAATAATTGTTCATCAATAATATCGTTAAGACAATTTAAAATGAACAATGAAATTTCGTGCATTCTTGTTAAATTAACTTCATCTAACAATAGAGGTAGGCTTTGCGCGTCATTGGCTATATTTAATTGTTCAGTATTTGCGCCAATAATAATAGCCGTCATATTATTAGCCTTTGCCGTCGCCAGTGTTGTTGCTGCGGTAGCGCTGTTTAAGTCTTGGCTAAGCAGCAGCAACACATCGCCGCTTTGCCCCATGGCTTTTAAAGGGCGGTTGTAGAGCGCGTCAGCGTTTTCATGTGCCGATGCCATAGCCATACCGCTCGCATCACTATTCAGTGATAACGCCGGAAGAGCAGGGCGTAGCTCTGCATCACGGTACATTAAATTATTGCAAAACATTTGCGCCAGCGGTGCAAAGCTATCGACACCAACAGCAATAACCTTATGCTCTTGAACCAGTTGCTGGGCAATGTGAACGCCTGCATCAATAATAGCATTAGGCAGTTCCGGTGGAAGACCGCCTAAGCTTTGCATTGCCTCAGCAATACGTTCAGTAATAAATAGGTTATCAGTACTCATATAGAAATAAGCGCATTTTTTATCCAGTTAAAATGAAATGGCTGATTTTTTTTAGTTGCTGATAATTCAGCGGGCGACATATCAATAACGTCAAAACGGCATTCTACATTAGCTTTGTGGTGTTGCAGGTAATGGTTTGCTGTTTTTATCAATTTTTGTTGCTTATTACGCGTGATGCTGGTCGCGCCGCCACCATAGGCGTTGCTTTTACGGTAGCGTACTTCAATAAAAACAATCACTTTGTCATCTGCCATAACAATATCTATTTCACCGTAACGCGAATAATAATTGCTTTCGAGTAGCTTTAAACCTTGTTCCAATAAAAAGACTAAAGCGGCTTTCTCAGTGGTTTCGCCAATATTTTTTGTTGTTAGAGCTGCTGCTTTGCAGCGTTTGTGTAGAAGGTTATCTAAACGTTTAATAACTGATTTGGGTGCCATTTTCCTGTCCATTTGGAAAAATAGTTTTGCATACCTTTAAAGGGCTTGCTTTACAAATATTACTGCATTAATTGAGTCTTAGCGGTATTTTTTTGCCTTACCTTTAACGAACTCGGCCATTTGTAATTCACGTATCACACGATTATTTTGCAGTGATAGTCTTCCGGTCATACCTTGTAATTGGCTGTCGGGAGCTTGCTGTAATTGTGCAATGCGAGGGTGAAGATAAAAAGCATCTAACCCCATAGCAAATAATCGACCCAGTTTTTTATTGTTAATGTAGCGAGCAGCGACCTGGGGTTTTAAGCTATTAGCCTCTAACACCCAAGGAATCTCGTTAAAAATAATACCGTTTAAATCACGATTTTTGGTTGCTTGTTCAATGCCATCATTAATATGTGAGCTGCTGTAAACCGGTAGTTTTCCTGCATAGTGATAGGCTAATAAAGGTTTAATGCTGCGGGTTTGTTTGCTGTTAGCAAAAATGACAATCACGTCGATATCATTGCGGCGGCGCGGGGTGAACTCAATATTTTGACCAATAATATTTTCTAAGCGTTTATGCCTTGCACGACTGGTGGGCAGTAATAAGCTGCTTTCAATTTCTGCTGAATAATTTTTTGCTTCTGTGAGTGTGGTGTCCGCCACTATAGCGCCACCAGAAGCGAGCCACTGTTTGGTAAAAACCTGACTGGCGCGTTTTGACCAATCAGCACTGGATTGAATAATCATAGCATTACGATAATTATTATCGCGAGCCGTGTGAGCCAGTTGAAGGGCTTCATCTTCGGCGGCTAGACCAAATTGAATAATATTAATGGGGGAGGGCATAATGCTGACAAGAGCATTAGCTTTTTTATTCGGTGTTTCACCAGGAATGCTCGGCGAGCCTGAAGTGATGCTTGGCATATTTGGAGTAGCGCTTGGCGTGTCAGTAATATAGTTAAGCGCTAAAATAGGTATTTCGGTCGGCATAGTTAATAGCGCGGCTACTTTGTTTTTTTCTAAGGGGCCAATAATAAGATCGGCCTTATCACGAATAGCCTGTGCATAGAGTTGCTCTATTGTATACTCATGCGTGTCATAACTCGTAATGGTAGGCAGTTGCCAGTTCTCATTCAGCGCGGTGAAATAAGCGGCGGCTAAGCCATCTTGTACTGCTTTACCGGCTTCGCTCAATGGGCCGCTTAATGGCAGTAGCACAACAATTTTTTCTGGTCGTGTTGCTGCAGATTTATTTAATGCTTCAATCGATTTAGGTAAACGGTTAGCGGCACTGTGTGTGGGCCAGCGTTGTCGCCAGTTCTGCACTTGCTCAACTTGTTTGGCAATATCAATTTGGTTGGTGTGGTGAATAACAGCCAGTTCTAGCCAAGCGGTATAAGTAGGATCAACTGAACGACTTTGCTCTTCTTGTAATTGCGCAACGGGCATTTTTAGTAAGGTTTGCCAAATAGCGTTGGCGTTAGCGTGTTTATTTTTATTGTTACTTAATAAGCTTTCAATAAAAATACGTTCTTTGGCGCTAGCCGGATAATAACCAAGAGCATGCAATACATCGGCACGCGCAATGCTTAAACCTATTTGATCGTTTGCTTTCATTAACGGTATAGCGGTGGTTAGTTGTTCACTGTTAAGCCAAGCGCTAGCGCTTTGAAAGTCTTTTTTGTAAAGCCATAATTGCGTTATGGCTAATGTATAGCTGGCAAGGTCATCAACGCTGTATTGTTGTGGGTTAATTAGATTATGTAGGTTTTCGGCAATATCCCAGCGCTTTTCTTTGACGGCGGCCGTTAATGCTGTGAGCACAATTTTAGGCGCATTGCGTAAATCACGATGTCGGTTGTGCGTTAAAATTTCATCCAATGTTAGTTTTTCGCGGCTGCTACGATCATTAAAAACCGAGGCGCTATCCATGCTGGGTGGCTTGCCGCCAGTGGCACAGCCGAGCAGTAAAATGGCTAGACAGCTCATTAATGCTAGCCGATAGGTTATTGAATAGGACGATATGAGTAAACGCGTTAGGATCATTTTAGGTACAATACTGCCTTGTGGTCAGTTTAGTCGTTAAGCTATACAGCTATGGTGCCACAGCAGGCCGATAGGGTGAACTACAGATAGGCGCATAAAAGCACAAAACGGTACTATTTTGAAGCACCACTTGAAGCACTATAAAAAAGCTAAAGCACTATTTAGAGCACTACTTAAAGCACTGCAAAAAGTAATAGTGAGTTTGGTCTATTTAAGGCTATTAAGAGAGAGTACACATTGACTGGCGACAATACCCCATCATTTCTAGCTGCAGAGTCGGCAGCGACAGGCGACGAGAGTTCTCTCGGCGTTGGTCGTATTGGCGTCGATACTATTGGCGTTGATAGTATTAAGGGCTCGCAATACTGGCCAGCCGCAACGCTGTATGTGGTTGCTACGCCTATTGGCAATTTAAGTGATATTAGTGCCCGAGCGGTGCAAGTCTTACAAGCGGTTGATTTAATTGCCGCAGAAGATACACGCCATAGTAGCGGCCTTATTAAGCATCTGGATGTCGATACGCCGATGATTGCCTGTCATGACCATAATGAAGCTGCGGCCTGTAAGAGCGTCTTGGATCGCTTATCTGCCGGCCAATGTGTGGCGTTGATAAGTGATGCAGGCACACCGTTAATTTCTGATCCTGGCTATAAAATAGTCAGGTCGGCGCGAGAGCAGGGTTTTCGAGTTGCTCCTATCCCTGGCGCTTGTGCTGTTATTAGTGCCTTATCAGCCGGGGGTTTACCTACCGATAGGTTTGCGTTTGAAGGCTTTTTACCGGCCAAAGCGCAGGCGCGTCAAAAGCGACTGCAGCAGCTGGTCGATTCAAACTGTACTTTAGTTTTTTATGAGGCACCGCATCGAATTGTTGCAACGTTACAGGCCATGGCCGAGGTTTTTGGTGCTCAGCGTCAGGCGGTGTTGGCGCGTGAGTTAACCAAGCGTTATGAAACTATTATTGACGGTTCGCTGGCAGAGTTAGCGAGTCAGGTGAATACCGATAGGAACCAGCAGCGGGGCGAGATGGTCATATTGGTAAGCGGTTCGGCAGCGCTTGATGATGAACGCTCTAATGAAGAGCAAGAAGCTGATCGCGTGTTGCGTATTTTGTTAGCCGAACTTCCTGCCAAGCAGGCATCGGCATTAGCCGTGCAACTGACGGGTTTAAAGAAAAACTATTTATATAAGCGCGCTATTCGCTTTTTGTCGCAAGATGAGTGATTTTTAACGAGAGATTGTAAAGAATATTGTAAGGAATATTAAAAGGAATATTAATGAGACGGCATGAATTTATGCTATAAAAAGAGAGAGTGACATATGAAAATCCTTAGCTCAAAGTATATAAAGGTTTTAGCGGTTGTTGGTATAGTTTGCCTCCTACCAGCCTGTGCGAATAATCAATCGATAAACACAGCGATTAGTGCCTATGAAGCGCAAGCGAGTAATATTCAGTTAGGGCAAAGTAAAGAGCAGGTGCTTGCTGTATTGAGCCCAACACAGGCGAGTATGCCTGCGCGATTTGGCAAGCCGCATGAAGAATATATTGAAGAAGATAAATTAAAAGAAATTTATTTTTTTCGTTCACGCTCTTTTGCTGACGGTTTAGTTACCGATGATGAGTTTATACCTTATGTGTTTGAAGACGGCGTATTAATTGCCATTGGTTGGACAGCCATTGGTGGGCCAAAGACGCAAGCTCAGTTGCGTGACCCTGACACTCATATTTATAGTCGACACCGCATTTTTTACTACTGAGTAGGGCTTTTGTTATTAGAAAGCGCTTGCGCTTTTGTCGAGTACTGTTAAGCTCGCGCCCGAGAGTCGGCCAGACAATCGCGGACAGTTGCAATTTATTGTAATTGTCGGAGGAAAGTCCGGGCTCCACAGGGCAGAGTGCCAGGTAACGCCTGGGCGGCGCAAGCCGACGGCCAGTGCAACAGAGAGCAAACCGCCTAAGTCTATGCTTGCATAGAACGGTAAGGGTGAAAGGGTGCGGTAAGAGCGCACCGCGCTACTGGTAACAGTTAGCGGCATGGTAAACCCCACTCGGAGCAAGGCCAAATAGGAATCCTACAGGTGCTGCCCGCACTGGATTCGGGTAGGCTGCTTGAGGGCTGCGGCGACGCAGTACCCAGATGAATGGTTGTCCACGACAGAACCCGGCTTATCGGCCGGCTCTCATTTTTTCTCTATCATGAGGTGTACAAGGTAGATGGCCGGCAGATACTTGCCAAACCTTTGCATTTTATCGATTCTTTTTCTAATGTTCTTAGTGCGTAGCGAGCTATCTATCCAGCTATTTTTCTATCTAGGCTATGACCTATAGCGGCATTT
>JBELIP010000023.1:0-2016 GCA_042090785.1 Cellvibrionales bacterium
CATTAAACTGAACTGCCGACAAGTTAACAGCGACATTAATCGCTGCTAAGCCATTATTAACACAAGACTAATCGCCACTGCGAGGGTAACAGATATATGCACTTTGCTTTTATTCTGCGCATTAGGGATGTGGTGTTGTTGTAGGTGTTCCATGCGATTTACTATCTGTAAGCTATTGATATATGTAAGCATGATGGGCGGTAATTTTTGTTTACTTAATCAAGTATAGGACAGCCATCTGGGTGTGGTGCTCATTTTTGTAAAGTTGTTGAATGTATTGCTAAAGCGCTTTATTTTTATTACTTTTAAATGCTTATTTGTTGTTTTTTATCTTTTTTTACAGTTAGAAAGTCTCCCGTTGTTTTATTTATGCCTTTTAAACATTAAGAAAAATAATTCCTTAATCTCATCTTAGTTCTGCTGCCTTTTGCTGCTACACAATGCTGCCAGTAGCTGTTCGCAGGTAAGTGCTTATTCCATTGTCTTCCCTTTTTTTAGAAAAAAATCGTGTCGACTTACTTTACATATGCTTATACCTACTCAGTTGGCATCATATTTTTTAGTGTTGAGAAATGTAAATTAAATCTTCTAACTTACTGAAAATAATAATAATTATTTTTTACTTTTTAGATTTTTTAAAATAGGCCTAGTTATTGCTATTTATGGTAACGACGGCTTTTTTTATCGTGTCTCTTTTTTTTTAAAAAAAACGTCGCATGATCCTTTAATGGATAAGCAATCTATGACCTGAAAGCGTTTTTTCTGAATGGTAAACGGCAAGTTTTTGTTGCTTTTTATGTTGTTGAATTGGTCTTTGAGTGTGTTGTTACTGCGCAACTTAGGTTGACACCTTTTCGAGTTGACAGATCTTCCCGTTTACAGCGCTATGTATGTTTAAAAGTAAAGTACTTGAATGTTAAGGAGTTCAAAATATGAAGAAAAAAATGGTAAGCCTGTTGGTGGCAATGGTGACGATGGTAGGCGTTTCTGTTACTGCATCCGCGGCGCTAGTAACGTTTGATTTAACAGGTAATGGCGGAAGCCTTGGTAATTCTTATACCTTTAATTCAGACGGTTATGATATGACAGCAAGAGCGCAAGAAGAGCATGATTTTGGCTGGGTAAATCGCCGTAATATCTATCAAACAGACAGAGGCCTTGGTGTTAAAGGTCGAAGAGAGGGTTGGTTTCCTGATAGCGGTCAAGTTGATGGTTGGGGTAGAGATGAAGCACTAGTATTTAGCTTTGATTCTTCAGTGAACCTTCAGCGTGCACGCTTTGGCTCATTAGGTTATTTCGATGATTTCAATTTAGCGGTATACAATAATGGTTAGACAACGGTTCAGGAAGACGCAAAGCGTGTTTGTTATAGCTGTTACACTGGCACCGCATTCCGCTTTTGGGCTGATTCATTCGAAGATGACTTTTTTATTGCAAAGTTGAAATTCGATATCCCTAAAGCTGTACCAGAGCCCGCAACATTGGCTCTTTTATGCTTGGGTGTTCTCGCTGTCGGCGTTTCACGACGCACATCATAAGTTTTATCTTTATTTGCTGCTGGCCCGAGCAATACTTATATAAGTATTGCTCGGGCCAGCAGTAATTTTTTGAGTTGTTGACTTATTTATTTTTTTCCTTCCTTTTCTTTTTTTGTAGTGTCCTCTACAGTATTTGATTTATTATCAGTTAAATGATTAAGATAATAAATATCTTGAATAATACATGAATGCGTAGGTCTTAAAATATCTTGACTATTCATAAAACTATCTAATACGCCGATAGTGTCAAATTTAGTCAGTTCATTATTAGTTGTTTTGTATATTAGCGTGCTGCCATTTCGTGTACCGTAACATCGGTTCTTAAATTGTATTAAATAGTCGTTATCCTTACCTTTACCCTCAATAAATATATGGTAGTTGTCAAGCCGTCGCCAAGTGTCAATATTATATGTGCGAATTCGTTTGGCGACTTTTCCCTGTATAAGATTTTTTTCAGTGAGCAGCGACTCAATACTCT
>JBELIP010000023.1:2116-17054 GCA_042090785.1 Cellvibrionales bacterium
CAGCATTTAACTACAGCGATATGTTTGGCAAGTGTTTGGCAAATAAGCGGCTGCTGGGAATGGTTGTGCATCTTCATGGTCATATTGTTGATGTTGAATGGGTTCTAGTTTTAATGTCCAAGCTTTAAGGCTCTAGTGCTATTCTAGCAGCGAATATTTATCAATCTAAGGTATATCAGTAGTTTAAGTATTTTGCCATTTAATTAAGAAGTTGTATCGAGATGAGAGGTTATAAAAATGAGATTGAGTCAACGTTTATTTAAGTTATCGGCTAAGATGGTCGCGTTATCATTTATGTCGATTACATTGCTAGCCTGTAAAGATTCTGTCGTTGAACCTTCAGAGAGTATTTTCGAGTCTATAGCAGGGGCCGCTCAAGGTGCTCATCGTAGTCAGCAAAACATAGCGCGTAACGTGTATCGTCATCCAGAACAAACGTTAGCTTTTTTTGGTTTAGCGCCGAACATGACCGTTATTGAAATTAGTCCTGGTACTTTATGGTATACCGAAATACTAGCGCCTTTCTTAAAGCGTGATGGGCGTTTAATCGCCGCGGCATACGATGCCACTTTACCGAATAAGCCTCCTTATCAGGCTCGACTTACCGAGCAAATGTTACAGCGCTTTGAAAGTGAACCCTTTGTTTTTAGTGGGGTAGAGACCGTAGCATTTACACCACCCGAAGTTTTGGCTTTGGGCGATGATAATTCAGCAGATATGGTCTTAACTTTTAGAAACACCCATGGTTGGGTGCATGATGGTAGCGCGGCGCTTGCCTTTAATAGCTTTTATAAGGTCCTAAAGCCGGGCGCTGTACTGGGTGTTGTTCAGCATCGCGGCGAAAATAGATTGCGTGCTAACAGCGATAAAATGAGTGGTTATTTATCCGAAGCAACGGTGATTGGTTTGGCCACCGATGCCGGGTTTATACTCGAAGATAAATCAGAAATTAATGCTAACCCTAAGGACACTAAAGATTATAGAAAGGGCGTATGGGAATTGCTGCCCACTTTAGGTGGTAGCGCGCTGTCTAAAAATAAACATTTTGCCATTGGCGAAAGCGATAGAATGACGCTCAAATTCCGTAAGCCTAAGTCCTGATTACAATAAATGTTGAAATAAGATCTGTGCTAGCTGTTAGCAGCGATAATCTGAGCCGACTCATTTAGTCGGCTAGTAAAACAAAAACGCCTTCAAAATAAGCGGCGATTTCATTGCCATTCATTATTTTGCTCGTCAGTGATAATGAAGTCTTGCCTGTTTTTTCGTAGTGAGCAAAAAAGCCATCCCACTGTCTTTGGTTTGGCTTTCTGCAGCTTGCGCGAATAATTTCTTCGTCACAGGGGTGTCGATAACGTATTTGCCCATCACGCGTCACAATGTTTGGGTTGTTAATATGTTTACGGCACTCAAGGTACAGTGCACCCCAGCAAGCCATTAAAGCAATATTAAAAATACTGCCACCAAAAGCATTGCCTCTATCGTTGTGATTAAGTGCCAGTGGTGCGCTAAGGATTAACTGCTCACTATTCTCAGTATCAACAGCCACACCGGCTGCATCAATAGAGGGTAGGTGCTGGGTTATAAAATCATTAAGAAAGTTATCAGTCATGTCGGCATGTCGATATTAGTGGTGTACTTAATTTAGGCAGCTAAAAGGCAGTCTTGGTTTAAGCAGCTCTTGTTAAACGCCTTATGTAAAACGACGCCTGTTAAGGCGCGATTATTAGCAATTAAGTGCAGCTGTCAACCTCGTTTCTATTATTGCGACTATTCTGGCTATTTTTAACCTTTAATGCGTCACGCATTTGGTATTTTTAAAGCCATAAGGGCTTTAGGGTAAAGCTATCCTCTAGGCGACGGTTATTACCGTTATACTGTGCGGCTTTACAATACGTCTTTATTATAAAACTTGGTTTAAACCATTATTGATGTCAAAACTTTTCTCCGAAATTAAATCGCTATCTCGTCTCGCATTGCCGGTTGCACTGTCGCAGCTGGCTATTATGGGCATGGGTATTACCGATGTGTTGCTTGCTGGTCATGCAGGTACAGATGAGCTGGCGGGGCTGAGTCTTGGCACTAACATTTGGTGTGTGACCATTCTGTTCTTTTTTGGTATTGGGCTTATTACTCAGGCATTAGTAGGTCGGTATTTTGGCGCTGAAGATACGCAGGCTTTACGTCAGCAGATTCATCAGTCTATGTGGTTAACATTGGCTTGTGGTTTGCTGGGTGCGTTAACTATTTTATTGGCAGCCGAAATATTACTGTTCAGTGGTTTTGAGCCAATGATGGCGGCTCGTGCCCATGATTACTTGCAAGCCATTGCATGGGGCGCAGTACCCATGACAATGTTGTCAGCATTAAGAGGTAGTCTGGAGGCTATGAACTTAACGCAGCCTGTTTTTTGGATTAACTTTGCTGTGTTCTTACTTAATATACCACTCGATTATGCGCTAATTTACGGCGCTTGGGGCTTTCCTAAATTAGGCGCTGTGGGTTGTGGTTGGGCAACAGCCGTTTTGTTGTGGGTAGGTTTGTTTGCTAGCGCGGCTATGTTGCAGTGGCATAAAAAAATACGTCATCTGCAGGTGTTTAAGGGCTTTTCTATGCCTGATATTGCGATTATTTTATCGAACTTAAAATTAGGTTTTCCTATTGGTTTGTCAGTGCTTATTGAAATGAGTATGTTTGCAGGCGCCGGTATGTTGATTGCTTATTTTGGGCCTGTTGCTGCAGGTGCTCACTCTATTGCCATTAGTATAGCGTCGGCATCTTTTATGATTTATCTCGGCTTTGCGGCAGGGGTTATTATTAGAGCGTCACAGCAGTTGGGTGCTAAGTGCTATGCGGGTGCCCGTTACAGCGTTAAGGTGGGAACCAGCTTTAATTTATTGCTAGCGTTTATATTGTCTATTGTGTTTTGGCTGTTTAGAGAGCCGCTAGTGAGTTTATATACTAGTGATACAGCGGTTATTCGATTGGCGGCACAGTTATTATTGTTGGGTGCGGCGTTTCAGGTGGTTGATTGTTTGCAGGCCGCAACCATTGCGGCCTTGCGGGCCTACCACGATACAGTGAGTGCGCCAAAGGTGCAGATGTTTGCTTATTGGTTAATTGGTTTGCCAATAGCAATAGGCTTAGGTTTTTACAGTGAGCTACCGGGCGTAAGCGGCCCGCATGGTTTCTGGGTGGCAATGATTATTAGCTTGTCGATTTCGGGTTTGTTATTGTTGCGACGTTTAATAAAAGTGCTAGCAGATCAGCCTGCAAATTAAAAATCGAATGATTCTAAAGTTAATGTAGGCTTTAAAGACTGATGATCTTTTGCCGCCGTTATACACCAGCCCTGAGTATCCCAATCACCCAGTACATAACGTTTAGCTTCTGCTTGCTGTTCGGTGTCGGTAAATAGCGAATGTATTTTTGGCCGATGAGTATGGCCATGAATCATAATGTCGACATTATGATTAAGCAGCGCTTTTACGACTTCGTCAGGCGTCACATCCATAATGTCCGCCGCCTTGCTTGCGTTAGCGCTGCGGCTTTTTTCACGTAACATTTTAGCTATGCCGCGACGCTCTTCTAGCGATTTCGATAAAAGCATTTGCTGCATATCGGGGTTGCGAATTTGCGCTCTAAAACCCATATATTCAGTATCGCTCGTACATAGGCTGTCACCGTGCATTAATAATACCGGCTGGCCATAAAGGTTAATAACACTAGGGTCGGGCAAAATCTCACAGCCGCAGTCATTAGCGAATGCTTGGCCCATTAAAAAGTCGCGGTTGCCAGCCATAATAAACACCTTAACGCCGACAGAGGTTAGCTTTTTTATTTCGGTGCGCAGCACTTTGGCGATATCACTGTCGTCATCATCGCCAAGCCATGCGTCGCTTAAATCACCCAGAATATAAAGTGATTCGGCGTTGCTGGCGCGGTCAGCACAAAAGCGCACAAAGGCCTTGGTGATATCCGGTCTTTGTGCGCTCAGGTGTAAATCAGAAATAAATAAGCTGTGGTCGCTCATAAGGGCTTCGCTGTCTTAGTATGCTGCAGCATTAATCTTCAACAACAGCCGATTCAATAATAATCGCTTCTCTAGGCACGTCTTGGTGATGGCCGTGAGAGCCTGTTGATACGGCCTTCATTGCTTCTACAACATCCATACCGTCAACCACTTTCGCGAATACTGCATAGCCCCAGCCTTGTGGGTTTTTGCCAGAATGATTTAAAAAACCATTATCCGTTACATTAATAAAGAATTGAGAGCTGGCAGAGTGCGGGTCGCCGGTTCTTGCCATAGCCAATGTGCCGTTTTCATTTTGTAAGCCGTTATCGGCTTCGTTTTCAATAGCGGGGCGGGTCTCGCCTTCATTCATATCGACATCAAAGCCGCCACCTTGGACCATAAAGTTATCGATAACACGGTGAAAAATTTTACCGTCATAAAAGCCATCTTCGACGTATTGCTGAAAGTTAGCCGCTGTTTTAGGTGCATTTTCAAAATCTAGCTCGATAGTGATGGTGCCCATATTCGTATTCAATTTAATCATTTTCGGGATACTCGTCGAATTGCCTTAATTTTCCCACCTTATGCTGCTGTGGGCGGGTAGTGAAGGCGCTATAATACGCGTTTTATACCAGCGATAGAAGTCGACAAAGACCCTATTGACTGGTGTTTGTATATTAATAAGCCGTTTAATTCTGGAAGCCAAGATGGTTGATTCTACCAATACAGCAAATGATGATTCTAAGACTAAAAAACCATCGAATTTTTTACGCCAAATTATTGATAAAGATTTAGCCAATGGCTCCGTCGGCGCCAGTGGGTCGATAGTGACTCGCTTTCCACCCGAACCTAATGGCCATTTGCATATTGGTCATGCCAAAGCCATTTGCCTGAATTTTGGTTTGGCCCAAGATTATAACGGCCAATGTCATTTGCGCTTTGATGACACCAACCCCGAAAAAGAAAGTAATGCGTTTATTAAAGCCATAACCGATGATATTAGCTGGTTGGGGTTTAAGTGGCATGGCGATATTCGCTATGCATCTAACTATTTTGATGAGCTGCATCGCTATGCTAGCGAACTGATTGCCAAAGGCTTAGCCTATGTTTGTGATTTATCGGCCGAAGAAGCACGTAATTACCGTGGCACATTAACTGAGCCTGGCACAAATAGCCCTTATCGTGAGCGCAGCGTTGCAGATAACGCCGACTTGTTTGCCAAAATGACAGCGGGTGATTTCGACGAAGGCGCCTGTGTGCTTAGGGCCAAAATTGATATGGCTGCACCGAATGTTAATTTGCGCGACCCTATTATTTACCGTATCCGTAAAGTGACGCACCACCAAACCGGTGATCAATGGTGTGTCTACCCAACCTATGATTTTACTCACGGCCAGTCAGATGCCATAGAAGGTATTACGCACTCTATATGCACTCTAGAGTTTGAAGATCACAAGCCTTTGTATAACTGGTTTTTAGAGCAGCTACCCGTACCCTCACAGCCGCGACAGTATGAGTTTTCACGTTTAAATGTTAACTACACGGTGACCAGCAAGCGTAAGCTTAAGCGCTTAGTTGATGATGGCGTAGTTAATGGTTGGGATGACCCACGTATGCCCACCATTTCGGGTATGCGTCGTCGCGGTTATGCGCCAGAGTCTATTCGTAATTTTTGTGCAGCTACCGGCGTTACCCGGGTTAACGGTATTGTCGATATGGCCATGCTAGAGTTTGCTGTGCGCGAGTATCACAATATTAACGCGCCACGTGCCATGGTGGTTATTAACCCATTAAAAGTGGTTATTACTAATTATCCAGAGGATCAAGGCGAACAATTATCTGCGCCAAATCAACCGCAAAACGAAGCTATGGGCGAGCGCAAAGTGCCGTTTAGTAAAAGCTTTTATATCGACCGTGAAGATTTTAGAGAATCAGCTAACAAAAAATTTAAGCGTTTAGTGATAGGTAAAAAAGTTCGCTTGCGAAATGCCTATGTCGTTATGGCTAACTCGGTTGTTAAAGATGCGCAGGGCGAAATTACCGAAGTGCATGTGACCTATGACCCTGAAACACTCGGTCAAGACCCAAGCGATGGCGTTAAGCCGAAAGGCGTTATTCAGTGGGTGTCGGCTGATAAAGGCATACCAGTAACCGTGCGTCTTTATGATCGTCTGTTTAATCAAGAAGCGCCAGAAAAAGCCGCGGACAGTGACACTGGCGAAAATGACTTTATGGCCTGTGTTAACCCCGATTCATTTACCGAGTTAACCACCTGTATTGCCGAGCCCTCGCTACTTGAAGCTAACGCCGAGCAGGTTTTTCAATTTGAGCGCGAAGGCTATTTTGTTGCTGATCGCTATGATCACAGCAGTGAAAAACCGGTATTTAATAAAACTATTGGCCTGCGTGATAGCTGGCCTAAGCAAGAGCAAAGTTAATTATTATGACATTGCATTTATACAATACGCATCGCCGCGAAAAAGAAGTTTTTGCGCCACAAGACCCGCAACGCATAAGCATGTATGTTTGTGGTCCTACGGTTTATAACCGCGTACACATTGGTAATGCGCGACCTGCGGTTATATTCGACACCTTATTTCGGGTATTAAAGTCTATTTACCCCGAGGTGGTCTACGCCCGAAACATTACTGATATCGACGATAAAATTATTGCTGCTGCGAAAGAGGCTGGCGAGTCCATCGAGGCTGTGAGTGCACGGTTTGCGCAAGCCTACTTTGATGATATGGCCGACTTACATAATCAGACGCCAACTATTCAGCCTTATGCTACGCAGCATATAGAGCAGATGATACAATTGGTTCAGCGTTTAGTTGATAAAGGTCACGCTTATGCTATCGATGCTGCTGATGATGCCGCTGGCCATGTGTTGTTTTCCGTTAAAAGTATGTCGGACTATGGCAAGTTATCCAACCGCTCTTTAGAAGACATGTTAGATGGCGCTCGCGTTGAAGTCGCCAGCTATAAAAAATATGCCGGAGATTTCGTGCTCTGGAAACCATCATCCGATGATGAGCCGGGTTGGGATAGCCCATGGGGACGTGGTCGGCCGGGTTGGCACTTAGAGTGCTCGGCCATGATAGAAACGCATCTAGGCGATACCATAGATATCCATGGTGGGGGTCGCGACTTGATATTTCCGCATCACGAAAATGAAGTTGCGCAAAGTCAGTGTGCGCATGATGGTAAATTATTTGTACGCTATTGGATGCACAATGGCTATATCAATATTGATGGCGAAAAAATGTCTAAATCTTTAGGCAATTTTAAAATGGTACGTGACCTGCTTGACCATTACGCTGGCGAGACACTGCGGTTTGCATTATTAAGTGCTCAATACCGCTCGGAGTTAAGTTTTAGTGTTGATTTATTAGACCAAGCTAAAGCTGCGCTCGATACTTTATATGGCGCGCTAAAGCAGGTTGAAGATGTTGTAGCAGAAGTGCCTACGGAGTTAAACGAACAACCCGCCTATAAAGCCTTGTTAGACGATTTAAATACGCCTATCGCCATTCGTGAGTTACATGCTTTAGCGAAATCAATGACCCAGGCCAGCGGTCAAGCGCAGGCGCAATTAAAAGGCCAGCTACTCGCCTGTGCTGAATTGTTAGGTTTGCTACAGCAGTCACCGAATAACTGGTTTCAGCAAGCGGTGAGTGCCAATGCCATGAGTGTCGAGCAAATAGAAACGCTAATAGCGGCACGCCAGCAAGCCAAGCTGGATAAAAATTACGCGGGAGCCGATGAAATTAGGTCGCAATTACTGGCCGCAGGTGTAGTACTAGAAGACAGTCGTGAAGGTACCACTTGGCGTCGCGAGTAGATAATTGGGCTTTAAACCAAGCAATTATTGTTTTGTTAAGGTTTTGAGTGGCTTAGGAAGTGTGACTATTCATAACAACTGCGAAAATTGTCATTTTTCGGTCCGATTTGTTTGACGATAGCGGAGTAGGTGAGTAGAATCGCGCCCTCTTGTTTAGCAGCACTTATTAATCACTTAGCGTGTACTAATAAATCAGTTAAAATTAAGAATTCGGGGATTAGCGCAGTCTGGTAGCGCGCCTGCTTTGGGAGCAGGATGTCGGGGGTTCAAATCCCTCATCCCCGACCATTTCAAAACGGTCTTGTCTTGTTCGCTCAATCGCACAGATTTAACCGCAAGCTACTTTGGTTCTATGAACTTTATGTGAGCAGCTGTAAATAGTTTAAGTAATGGTGGGCGTAGCTCAGTTGGTAGAGCGCCGGATTGTGATTCCGGTGGTCGTGGGTTCAATCCCCATCGTCCACCCCATTTACTTTACCCGTTTTATCTTTCCTTTGTCTGCCTAATCTATCTTCCTGCTGTATCAGCCGATTCAAATAAGCCGCAGGATTTTTTTAGCCGAATTTAATGCAAAGCACTTAATGGCTAGTTTGCCTATGGGTGTGATAGCCAATACAAAAGACGGAAAAAGAAGATGGCGCGCCCGACAGGATTCGAACCTGTGACCGTCCGCTTAGAAGGCGGATGCTCTATCCAGCTGAGCTACGGGCGCGTTGTAAAAAGTAGAGTTAAAAATGGGTTAATCGGGCTGCCATACAAAACACAAATGGCAGCCGGTGAATCCGGCGGTGATTATAGGCGCTTTTATAGGATTAAGCACCCGCTTATTAAAGCCATAAAACGCAGTTTTTTTGTTTACCCATTAACCGCTTGAGATGATCCTTCTTGTGTAGCCAGATATTCTTCATAAGTCCCTTGAAAGTCGATTAACTGCTGGTCTTTAATTTCAACCACTCGGGTTGCCAGCGAAGAAACAAACTCTCTATCGTGGCTAACAAAAATCAATGTGCCCTCGTAATGCTCTAACGCTAAGTTTAGTGCTTCTATAGCTTCCATATCTAAGTGGTTAGTTGGTTCATCCATTAGCAACACATTAGTGTCCATCATCATTAGCTTACCAAACAGCAAGCGGTTCTTTTCGCCGCCCGAACAAACCTTAACTTGTTTTTTAAAATCGTCAGAAGAGAATAGTAATCGCCCCAGTGTTGCTCTCACAATCTGGTCACCGTGGCTCGGTTTACGCCATTGGCTCATCCAATCGAATAAGGTTAAGTCGCAATTAAAATCTTCAGTGCTATCTTGTGGGCAATACCCCAGAGTGGCATTTTCTGCCCACTGAATTTTACCGTTATTGGCACTAAGCTCATTCATTAGGCAGCGTAATAGGGTGGTTTTACCCGCGCCATTCTCACCAATAATAGCGAGCCTTGCGCCTGCTTCAAGAATCATATCGCCATTATTAAAAAGAGTTTCTTCTTCAAAGCCGTGTCCTAGTTTTTCCATAACCATTGCTTGGCGATGTAACTTCTTTTCTTGGTTAAAGCGAATATAAGGACTAACGCGGCTCGATGCTTGAATATCATCGAGTTTAATTTTTTCTAACCGTTTGGCTCGCGATGTTGCTTGTTTAGCTTTAGAAGCATTGGCAGAAAAGCGACTAACAAATTGTTGCAGGTCGGCAATTTCGGCACTCTTTTTAGCGTTTTCTGAATGCATGCGCTCTCGCGCCTGCGTCGACGCCGTCATAAAGTCATCGTAATTGCCGGGGTATAAACGCAGTTCGCCGTAATCAATATCGGCCATATGAGTGCACACCGAATTCAAAAAATGACGGTCGTGAGAAATAATAATCATGGTGCTTTTACGTTCGTTAAGCACGTTTTCAAGCCAGCGAATGGTATGAATATCAAGGTTATTGGTTGGCTCATCGAGTAGCAAAATATCGGGATCAGAAAACAGCGCCTGCGCGAGTAAGACACGCAGCTTCCAACCTGGAGCGACTTCGCTCATTAGGCCGGTATGCAGCGATTCTTCAATACCAGCACCTAGAAGGATTTCACCGGCACGGCTTTCGGCGGTGTAGCCATCCATTTCGGCAAACTCAACCTCTAAGTCGGCCACTTTCATGCCTTCTTCTTCGCTCATTTCCGGCAAGCTATAAATGCGATCACGTTCTTGCTTAACGGCCCATAACTCACGGTGGCCCATAATGACAGTATCCAGCACCGAAAACTCATCAAAGGCATATTGGTCCTGTGACAAGGTGCCAACACGCTCGTTAGGTGTAATGGATACATTGCCCGCACTGGGTACTAGGCTGCCATCTAAGATTTTCATAAACGTTGATTTGCCGCAGCCATTGGCACCAATAAGACCGTAGCGGTTACCGTCGCCAAACTTGGCAGAAATATTTTCAAACAGTGGCTTGGCGCCAAATTGCATGGTGATATTTGCAGTTGAAATCAACAGTCATTACCTAAATTAGAGGGTTTATAAGCCATGGTGTGTCATGGGTATTTGTAAGCCGCGTACTATAGGGAGTTGTGCCGCTATCGTCGAGTTAACTGTATGGGAATTATTCATGCCCATAGCTTATTTATAAATAGAAAGCTATGCCGCTAATGGCTTAATAAAAGTGTTTTATCAATAACATGAAAAACATCGGCACTATTAATTAGCGAGTCAGCCGTTAGAGATTTAACACCATACACTTCGGTGCTGACATCGTAGTCTTTTTTAATCCGCTCCAAAAGCAAATCAAAATCACCATCGCCAGATAATAAAATAACTATATCGACGTTCGGTGCCGCCTGCATAGCATCAATTGCAATCC
Source organism: Cellvibrionales bacterium (assembly GCA_042090785.1). Classification (GTDB taxonomy): domain Bacteria; phylum Pseudomonadota; class Gammaproteobacteria; order Pseudomonadales; family UBA7434; genus UBA7434. The sequence goes on from JBELIP010000023.1 coordinate 12,806, forward strand.
CCACATCCCAATCGCCTTTCGCCGAGCCGTCGCTTCGTTGAATAAAAGGTTTGAGCTTTACGGTAAAGCCAATCGACTTTAACGTGGCCTGAAAGCTACGCTGTTTTTCGTCGCCACGATCTATCGCGTAAGCATTTGCCGTAACAATATTGCCACGCGCGTTAACTTGCTGCCAAAGTTTACGGTAATGGAATTGTCCGTTAAGTCCTTGGCGAGTGGTGTAATAAATATTTTGCACATCAACCAATAGTGCAATATTTGGTTTTTTGGGTGAGCTCATTGGCAGGCTGTTTTTAATCGCATCGTGAGTCAATGCATTATTAATTAAGGCAGTTAACAGTGATCAACTGTGCTGCTGCCTTTTTCGTTTAGGTAGCGAACAAACTTATTGCTTTCGTCAACCAGAATGGTTGAAGGTTCAAATGGTTCGCTGGCCAGAGTAAAAGCCATAATAATGACTTCATCACCAGGGTGAATTAAATGTGCTGCAGCGCCATTCATTTCAATGGCGCCACTGTTGCGCTCGCCCTCAATAATATACGTTTCAAGCCTAGAGCCCGAGGTGTTGTTAACCACTAGTACGCGTTCGTTTTTCTGCATACCGGTTAATTCTAATAACGCTTTGTCGATAGTAATGCTGCCCACATAATGCAGGTCCGAACGCGTGACGGTTGCATTATGTATTTTTGCTGACATATAATTTTTTAAGCGCATAGTATCCTCTTTAAACTTAAAATCTTTTGAGCATTTTGCAGTTATTTAACCAATTTAATTGGCCATTAATTATTACTATGTAGCGCTTCGTTAAGCTCAATAGCCGAGCGGTTGGTTTTACACTCTACTGCGCCAGTGGTTGAGTTGCGACGGAACAGCAATTCAGATTGGCCGCTTAAGTCTCGAGCTTTGACCTCATTTACTTTTTGGTTGTTATCATCTAACAGGGTTACCTTTGTGCCCGCAGTAATGTATAGGCCGGCTTCAACGGTGCAGTTATCACCAAGGCCAATACCAATACCGGCATTAGCGCCAATAAGGCATTGTTTGCCCACGGCAATAATAACGTTGCCACCACCAGAAAGAGTGCCCATTGTTGAGCAGCCACCACCAAGGTCTGAACCTTCGCCGACAAATACACCCGCCGATACACGGCCTTCTATCATGCTTGTGCCAGCTGTGCCGGCATTAAAGTTAACAAAGCCTTCGTGCATAATGGTTGTACCTTCGCCGATATAAGCGCCGAGCCTAACGCGCGCGGTATGCGCTATACGAACACCAGAGGGCACAACGTAATCGGTCATAACAGGAAACTTATCCACGCATTTAACGTTTAACCAGCGGCCTTGATTGCGAGCTTGTAATTGGCGGCGAGGTAATTCTTTAAGGTCTATAGGGCCGTCGCTAGTCCAGGCAATATTAGGTAGCGATGCAAAGATGCCTGACAAATTAACAGCATGCGGCTTAACTAAGCGATGTGATAGTAAGTGCAGTTTTAAATAGGCTTCAGGCACACTTTTTGGTTCATCATCGCTCGCCAGAATAGTGAGTACCGCTTTGCGTTTTGTCCCTACCATTTGCGCAACAATGTTCGCTTGCTCAATTTGTTTAAACGTCACCAGAGCATCGGCAATTTGATTTAAATCGTTATCATCTAAGCTAATAGCCTCGTTACCACCATTCCAGTTAATGCCGGCAGCTGATGTGGCACCTATTAATGCCGTAGATGTGTCTTTGTCGAGAAACGCCAACGGCTGCGGGTAGTAAACCTCTAACCATTCACCGTTTTCGTTTGTACTGCCAATACCAATACTAAAGCTAAACAATTGTGTCATTAATCTAATCCTGTAACTGTCTGTTTATTGTGTTTATAAATAATCTTTTAAAAGTGATATCTTAAATACAGTGGTTTACAAAGTGTTAACGTATTATTAGCCGTTAGTTTAATAGCTGCTGATAATCGGCAGCAGAAAAACCCACCTTAATATTATTGTTAGTAACAACTAAGACGGGCCTTTTGACCAGCGTTGGTTGCTCTACCATGGTTTTAACTAATAATGGTAATGGCGCATTATCGGCGGCAAGTTGGTTTTTTAATGTGTCGGGTAATTGCTTCCAAGTTGTGCTGCGCTTGTTCAATAAGGTCTTACTAGGTACATGCTTCAACCATGTATTAATTTGCTCGGCAGTTAAACCATCTGTCCGAAAGTCATGAAAAGCGTATACAATATTATTGTCGCTCAGCCATTGTTTAGCCTTCTTAACGCTGTCGCAATTACTGATGCCATAAAGTGTTATCAATGTGCTACCCGTAAGCTGTTTTAGGCTAAGATAATTAAGCAAGCGTGTTGGTCTAGATACAGCCTGCTTGCAGTTTGGCCGCAATGGCCAAGCGGCGCAGATTCTACCAGTTACCTTATGATCAAATCCAGTTTCATCAGCAGATAGTCGAGTCAATATGAACAATAATAAGCCGCTTCAAATAACCGTTGATCTTACCGAGGACGGTTTGCTGCCAGTTAATGTATTGGCCGATGCCAGCGGGCTAACAAAAGCGCAAGTAAAAGATGCCATGCTTAAGGGTGCTGTTTGGTTAACCAAACAGCTACCGGCCATTAAGCTAAAGCCTAAAGTGGTTAAGCCGCCTGAGGTCGAGGAGGCGTTTGAAGAGCCAGATTATTATGGTGTTAGAGCGCGCGCATTAGAAAACCAGGCATTAAAGTCCAAGGGGTTGCCACTAGATGAGCCGATGAGTGGTTTACATGAAAATAAAGATGAACGTGAAGGCGTGGCAAGTGTTAGCGATAAAGCGGATAAAGCGGATAAAGCGATTGGCGAAAAAGCAAAACCAGCGGCTCCACGTTTTAGCAAGCCTCGACGATTAAGGCGTATAAAAAGTCAGCTGAAAGCCGGCGACCAGCTGACGCTGAATTACGATGCCGACGTTTTAGCCGGTAGCTGCCCCGACGCAACATTAATTGCTGATGAAGGCAGTTATTCTATTTGGTATAAGCCTGCTGGCATGTTGTGTCAGGGTTCTCGTTGGGGAGACCATACCACGTTAAACCGATGGGCCGAAAAGCACTTAGTGCCAGAGCGTACCGCGTTTATTGTGCATAGGATTGATCGTATGGCAGCGGGTTTGGTTGTGTTAGCGCACAGTAAAAAAGCTGCAGCGTATTTAGCCAAACAGTTTGCTGATCGCAAGGTAAAAAAAACTTATCGCGTGATTGTTGCCGGTAATGTGGAGCTACCACTGCCGCATATTATTGATAGCGATATAGAGGGTAAAACAGCCCGCACCATTATTACCCAGAAGGCCTGCCTTAAAGAGCCGCCACAAACGCTTGTCAGTGTAGGGTGTACTTTCTCGGTGCTGGATATCAGCATTGAAACAGGTAGAAAGCACCAAATACGTCGTCACTTATCATTGCTGGGTTATCCGGTGCTTGGTGATAGGCTCTATGGCGGTGCATCGACTGAGCTGGATAATAGTCATCCTTCCGACTTACAGTTAGTGGCGATTAGTATTGGTTTTGCTACGCCTGATAGCGAAGAGCATAAGCATTATTATTTGCCCGAGGAACTAGCTAACCATAAGCGCGAGCCGATCGGTTAAATGGGTTTGAGGTGCGTTTAACGCTAGGCCTTGAGGCTAGTTTGGAGTGTCTGGCGCCTCCACAGCTCACGCTAAGTCTGTTTTGGGGTCAAGAGCCAGTAGCAAGCTGTCGTCCGGCAATTTGCCGAATTTCGGCAATTTACTTGCACGTTCGGCAAAATAATAGCGTTATTTAGCGTTATTTAGCGTTATTTAGCGTTATTTAGCGTCAAGAAAGTTCGTGGCTGATCGGGTTGTTTTTACTCATCGATTATAAAATCATCGGTTTTCTAGATTTTAGTATTGCAATACCGACCTATTGATGGTTTATAGCCACTATTTCGCGTATAGTGCACGACTCATATAGGAGCAACCATTATGCCTAAAGCAGCGAGTTCGGCTAAAGCCAAAAAAGCCAAAAAAGCCAAAAAAGCCACCACCAGCAAGGCAAAACCGGCAGCTAAGTCGAGTGCCAAAGCCAAGGCAGCAGCTAAACCTAAAGCAAAAGCAGCGGCCAAGCCTAAAGCGGCAGCTAAATCAAAAGCAGCGGCTAAGCCTAAAGCGGTAGCTAAATCAAAAGCAGCGGCCAAGCCTAAAGCGGTAGCTAAATCAAAAGTAGCAGCTAAGCCAAAAGCAGCAGCTAAGCCGAAAGCAGCA
>JBELIP010000034.1:0-2974 GCA_042090785.1 Cellvibrionales bacterium
AGAGCAGCAAGCCGAGCGATAATCATGATGGCATGCTTATCTGATGTTTTTCCATTCTGCGGTAGAGAGATTGCCGTGTTAACCCTAATGATTCAGCTGCTTTTTTTATTACCCAGTTGTGTTTTTCAAGTGCCTCTAAGATCGCTTGTTTGGGATCTTTGGGTGCTAAATCTGCTGTGGGCTCTAATGAAAAGTCTTTTGCATTAATGGTGTTGCCGTTAGCAAATACGATTGCGCGTAAACATGCATTTTCGAGCTCTCTTATATTACCGGGCCAATTATGCTGTTTAAGTGCATCAATCGCCTCTTGTGACAGTAAATAATCATCACCGATAAACTTATTTGCCAACAGTGAAATATCTTCTGGTCGCTCTTTTAGTGCAGGCAATGCGAGTTCTATAACGTTTAATCTAAACCATAAATCTTCGCGAAAGCTGCCGGCTTTAACCATCTCTGGTAGATCGGCATTGGTGGCGCAAATTATCCGAACATCGGTTTTTAATGTGCTGTTTGACCCAAGACGTTCAAACTCGCCCGTTTGTAAAACGCGCAGTAATTTTGCTTGGCCAGCTAGCGATAAGTTACCAATTTCATCAAGGAATAACGTGCCTTCGTCGGCCTCCTCAAAACGCCCTAACCGTCGGCTATTAGCGCCTGTAAAGGCGCCTTTTTCAGCACCGAATAATTCGGCTTCCATTAAGTCTTCTGGTAAGGCACCTATATTTACTTTAAGGAAATTTTGGCCCGCGCGCTGCGAGTGCTGGTGGATATAATCTGCTAGCTTTTCTTTACCGCTGCCATTTGGGCCGGTGATCAGTAAGTTTACCTCTGCTTGAGCCACTTTGTCAGCTTGGTTTATTAACCGAGTCATTAATGGGCTTTGGTAAAGCAATGAGGACTCAGCTTTTGGTGCCTGCTCTGATTGCTGACAGTGTGTTGCGATGACCTCCAAAAGCTTATTGTCATCCCACGGCTTAGGTAAGTAATCCACTGCGCCAGCTTTGACCAGCTCTACCGCAGTCTCTAATTGTGTCCATGCGGTCATTAAAATAATCGGAATATGGGCAGCTTGTTGTTTGATTTGGTAAAACAGTGATTTGCCCTCCTCACCAGAAGTGACTTCAGCACTGAAGTTCATATCCTGAATGACCAAATCAATTGCTTGATGCGTTAAGGCAAATAACGCATCTTTGCAGTTATCTGCAGTAACCACTTCATACTGGTGAAGGACTAATAATAAGTCTAGCGAGTCAAGGATGTCTGAATTATCATCCACCACCAGTATTTTTGGCATAGTGTTACTCCGTTATTTACACTGTACGCGTTGCGATCACTGGTGGGATTTTACTCGTTTGACGAGCTGGCCACCAAGTCGCGATAGTTGAAGATGCAAATATCACTGAAAAAGCAGTTAAATACAAGCTTATAGATGGTTTGCTTATGGTGATTTGTTCACTTAATAAAATATTGAACAACATCACAAAGCCAATACCTATCATACCGCCAACGATAGTCATTAACCAATTTTCACTTAACACATACAGCATAATATCTTTACGGGTCGCGCCTAAAGCACGACGAATACCGATCAGCTTCTTTTGCTTACTAATATGAAATTGAGCATGGGCAAAACTACTAATTGCAGTGACCAGCAACATCAAACCGCATAATAGTCCGAATAGACTTGCTAGCCCTGTATCGTTTTCGAAAAATTCCTTATGGCGATCTTCCATCGTGTAAATATCAAGAATATCACGCTCTGGATTTACTTTATTAATCACATCAATGACTTGTGCTCGCACACTTTCCATTTTCCCCGGCGTAACGTTAAGCACATAGTATTGAGTGAAAGAATGCATGGTGAGTGGATAAACTCTAAATAAAAAAAACTGTTTATCAGAATCTTGTCCTGGTACGTTAAGCATATCTTTGACTACGCCCACAACCCGTCCGCGATTACTTAATTTGCCAACAGCAGACTCGTCTCCGTAAATCATTTTGGCCAGCGATTCGCTGATTAAAATATGACGATTATTGTGTTCATTACCTGTGAACTCGTCCGCAGGTGTGAGATCTCGCCCTTCAATAATTTCTAAACCAAAACTTTTCGCACCATCAGCTGTTGATGAATAAAACGCCACAAAGCGCAGTAAAGGATCTTTTGGTGGCGCATGATGGTCGGTTTCACTATCGTGGAAGTTTCCGTTCCATCCGCCGTCTTGAATGGGTAGTTGAATGTGTGGTGATACCGCGTTCACTCCCTCTAAATTACTTAGCCTCATTAAATCTTCGTCAATCACCGAGCGGTAAAAGTCATTGTCTTCAAACTTAGACGACGTCGGTATTGATTCAATAATCAGTATATTAGCTAAGTCTAATCCAGTTTTCTCAAGCAGTTTTTCTCGTGCGTCGAGTGCTAGGATCACACTATTGACGATTAACCCCAAGGTTAACCCCAATTGAATGATTAATAAAAAGGACAAAAAACGACGTTGCATCAGGGCTTTTATTAGCGCTTTAATATTCATGATTTTATCCTTTTAATACCGTTGAAATACGTTTGTTGCTCGACATAAGTAGGGGATATAACATGCACAGTACTGAGATGATAATTGCAATTCCCATACCGATAGCCATGGTGTCAATTTCCACCTCAGCAATATTATTGAGGTCACTGATAAAGTATTTAGAAACTTCTAAAAACACCCAACTTAATCCCAAGGCCGCCATCCCCGATGAGAGACCAACAATCAGGCTCTCGACTAACCCTTGTGCGATTAATTGAGCTTTGCTGACACCAAGGGCACGTTTCAGCGCAGTTTCAAATCGTCCGCTTTCGTAGCGCGCAAGCAATAGGCTACTGGCATTGAACAAACACACCATTAAGAACAAAAAGGTTGCAATACCGAACGCGATAATACGATTGTCCATCACTTGTTGTTCTTCCAACCATTCATTTACATTGTGTAAGCGA
>JBELIP010000012.1:0-2947 GCA_042090785.1 Cellvibrionales bacterium
AGAACCGATGGCAGAGTGCTGACGGACGCGGGTTCAATTCCCGCCGTCTCCACCAAATAAAAAAGGCCAGCCTTATAAAAGGTTGGCCTTTTTTGTGAGCCATGATTTATTGAATAAGTACTACGGCAATCAATATGGGCTTATAGATATTCCAAAACAAGCTCACAATGTAGAACTTTTAAATTATTACATTCAATCACCAAGCAAAATTTTAAATAATGGAGGGTTAATATAGTAGTTGTTAACGCCTAATTTATTTTTAATAAGAAAGTTATGACTCACTAGCTGCTCTAAATACTTCGATGCCGTTACACGGCTTACCTGAAGGTCTTTCATAACAAAGTCAATTTTTGTATACGGGTACTTGAACATATTGTTGAGTAAATCTTGGCTATATATTTTGGGTAGCTCAGACCTTAAACGGTACTTGTAATTCATCATCAGTTTTTTAATTTCAGCAATAAGCTTGGTCGTTTCTAGTGATGTTTCCTCTACCCCCTTTAACATAAAGATTAGCCAAGGCTCCCAATTACCACTTTCCCTAACATTTTGAAGTTGCCCGTAATATTCAGCTTTATTAGTTATGATATAGCGACTCAAATAGAGAATCGGGATGTCCAGCAAACCTTTTGCAACTAAGTACAGAATATTGATGATGCGCCCAGTTCTTCCATTACCATCATAGAATGGATGAATACTCTCAAGCTGATGATGGATTATCGCCATCTTCACTAATGGATCTAAAGGTGAAAGATCATCAGTATTAATATAAGTGACAAGATTACTCGTGAGTGCCTCTATTTGAACTGCATCTTGCGGAGGGGTGTAAACTACCTCGCCTGTTTTTTCGTTTTTAAGATCGGTACCTGGTAGCTTTCGTAAGCCAGCCCTGTTTTTTTCAAGAGACTCCTGAATATCCAGAATATCTATTAAGCGAATAATGCTATTTTTTCTTACTTGACCAAAGCCTGTACGCAAAGCCAACGAATAATTCCTAACCTCTTTAGCCGCTGGATTTTTTATATAGCTTCCAAACAAATTGGCTTTATATAACTCATCATGTGTCGTGACAATATTCTCAACCGCAGAACTGTCTTTTGCTTCTTGTAGCGTTAAAGCACTAATCAAAATAGCTTCATTAGGTATACTTTGCGCTGCCCCCTTTAACTCAGCCAAGCGCCGGCTTGCAACATTACATTGCTTAAGCACAGCGACAGTCTCTAAATTAGCTTCATCAGGCAAGGGAAGCAGTGGAACTTGGTACGGCATACATCCTCCAAACGATATAAGTGCCAATATAAACAAATTGTTTATATATCTTAGCCTATATGCATAGAAAATGGAAAAATCTATACACATGGTTATTTATCAACAGAATCAAGGCAAGCCAATTGTAGTTTTAAATAATCACACCCATTTAAACAGCTCGAAAAAAACCATCCTTGCTGCGCCTCTATCCAGCCCTTTTTAAGGCTACAAGCCCCTTGCAATGCGGGATAAGATCATTCATATTCCACCCATTCACAGTGCTTAATATTATGAACCGTATGCACTTTTCCATTTAGCAACCTTTACCTTTGAGTTCTTAGTATTCATGAATCAATCAGCTACCAGCAAAACACTTCAAAATGCCGAGGCCATGTGCCGCGAAGCTGGTGTAAAGCTAACCGATAAGCGTAAAAGAGCTTTATCACTGCTTCTGGATGCGCCCGCCCCTATTTCGGCCTACGAACTTATCGATGCCTATAAGAACCAGTACCAAGAATCGCTTACCGCCATGTCTGCTTACCGTATGCTCAACTTTCTTGTTGATGAAATGCTCGCCCATAAATTGCAATCAGTGAATAAATACACCGCTTGTGAGCATATTAATTGCAGCCATGCGCACGAACTGCCCCAATTCCTTATTTGCGATAACTGCCAATCGGTATCCGAAGCCGGCATTAAAAAAGACACCCTCAAAAAACTGAAATCCGATGTGATTGAAACCGGTTTTATCCTTAATAATCAACAGCTTGAATTGCATGGTGTCTGTAATAACTGCCAATCTGCGTAAGCTTCTGTAAGCTGGTATTCGCCAGCCCTCGCTCAATCCGTCCACCCCCCAACACCAAGCAAAAAACAAAAATATCCCCACACAATAAAATGTTCATATTTCGTACTTGTATCACATAAATGATATGTTGTATCACATCTGAATTGAGTGATTATGTAAGCCGTTATATGCCATGGATAGCGTTTTCTAAAAAGGCCTTGCAGCAAAACACCAAAATAAGAATGGGTCCGCCTCCGATACTTCTCGCAGTTTGAACCAAAAAATATTAACCAATAAAAGGTATTTATCATGATAAACAAAATAGTTGTAGCCGCATTTTTAGGGGTATTCGCTACCTCTGCGTACGCAGAACCACACGCACATGCTGGTGATGTCGATTCGGTTTTTGAAGATGGCGTTATTGCTGTAGAAACCGGTATTGCATTAACCAACGGCGGTTTTCTTTTTGAGACTGAATTTGGTGAACTAGGCAACCCATACGGTACCGATGAGCCAGGCTTTGTTTTAGATGACGGCAGTTTTAGCAGCGGCAACGTTTTAGGCTTTGAAGTACAAAGCGTTTTAAATTTTTGGGATGGTGTTAGCTGGGAAGCCACAGGCTCAGACAGCGTTTCATTAATAGATACTTTAGATGAAACAACCATCGTTTCTGCTACAGGAATCGTAAACCCTGTTGGCATTATTGACGAAGCCGATGCTGAAGGTGGCGTTCATACACACATCGATTTTGCTATCAACGAATCTGCAGCAACTGGCGCTTACTTAGTTGAGCTTGTACTAAAAGGATTTACTGACGCAACGTTAACTAATAGCTTTACTGCATCGGATTCAATTTTTATTGCATTTAACTATGGGCTCGATGAAGAAGCTTATGAGTTATCAGTAGATGCA
>JBELIP010000012.1:3047-65024 GCA_042090785.1 Cellvibrionales bacterium
TATTGCATTTAACTATGGGCTCGATGAAGAAGCTTATGAGTTATCAGTAGATGCATTAGGTATTTCTGAGGTACCGGTTCCAGCTGCTTGGTTATTCCTAGCTTCAGGATTAGGTGCATTAGTTTTAGGTCGCCGCGCTAAAGCGTAAGTGACTTTAAAAAGCTGAATCTTCAGCTTTTTAACATTAGTATTTGAAATTCGCAACGCCAACGAAGCTGGTATTAGCAGTGCGATAACGGGCGCCTGCGACACGACTAACATCACCCTAGACGACAACCACATACACCATATTTATGGCGAAAAATATGTTGGCGGTATACGCATGATGGGGGTGAGTAATTTATTAGTACGCAACAATCATCTACACAATATTTTTAGCCAGCAATCATCCGAAGATAAAGTGTTGGTCACTAATGGTCGCGGCCTCAGTAATATTTTAATTGAGAACAATCAATTCGCAACTTTAGATACTGGCGTGGCAATTAATGCACAGGGGCTAGGCAGCAGTACATTTTCATTAGAGCGACAAGAAACCGTGTCAGGCATTCAGCTTGCGAATAATGTTTTTAATCATGTTGTTAATGCCATTAATTTACACACGACAATATCAGACAGCTCTTCAAGCGATAAAGTAATGACGGGCTTATTTTCTGACATGGATATTTATGGCAATATTTTTGACCAAGTGAATTCAGCATTAGCCCTCGACACAGGAAGCAGCCTATACCCATCAGAAAGTGTTTGTGTATTTAACAATACCATTATCAATACGCTTTCGTCTTCGCTAGTATTAACCGGCGCACGTGATATAGAAATATTTAATAATATATTTCTTATGCCACAAAGCAGCATATTAGAAACCAACACTGCCACCGCCGATGATTCCGAAGCGTTACTCGCCGCTGGCGTTTTAATTATGTCGGGGCCTTAACCAGGGGCTTAACCAGGGGCTCAACCAAAGCCAAACAATACCAACACTACTTACTTTTTCGGCCCAGGGAAAAATCGATTCGTTGTTGCTTGATACGCTTTATAATCGGGTCGTCTTTGCACAGAATAATATTCCGCTGGCACTGCACCTGTATAATAAACCAATGTCGTATACATCATTCGCGATGCATAAATTAAACCGCAACCTAGCAACAACCAAACAGGCAATGACTCGCTGCTATATAACGCAAACCATGACGGTATAGACGCTATAATTAAACCGTTCCACACCATCCACTCGGAAAAATAATTAGGGTGACGGCTATACTTCCACAAACCAACATTGCACACGCGATTCTTTTGTCCGGATTTTTTCATTGCGCTTAAAAAAGCATATTTTTGATTATCCGCCACCGACTCAAATACAAACGCAGCTAACCAAATTAACAAACCTATTACCTCAAGCACAGAAATGCTTTTACTAGGATTAGAGGCAATAACAAAAGCCGGCATAGCTAAAAACGAGGCGTTCGCCAAACCTTGTAATATACCCTCAACCTGCATATTCAATTTTATATTTGTCTTTCCTGCATCTTGCCAACGGCGCTTTTGGTATTCATAACGTGGTAACTCTTTCTTTAATATTCCTGCCTTCCACATTTTTATTGCGCCTAATCCCATACGGCCGCCAGCAAAAACATATGCCGCACTCACAGCAGCTACTCGACCAGTTTCACCAACACTAAAAAACAATGTTAGAAAACCAATTAACACTAAGCCCCAAGGCCAGCCGATATCAACATATGACATGCGGCCTGTTAATGCTGTTGGGATACAAACAACCAAAGCAAACAACAGCAACTGTAATAAACCGTTAGTTAACCCAAGAAAAAATAACTCGCTACTTAACATTAACAATAGCCAGCCAAACACAAAGGGGAATAACGGAGACATATACCTCATAGGTTTACCTTTTATTATTTTTAATACCATTTTATGCGCTATTTTGGCGCGCTTTACACAGGACTACAGCATCGAAATATTTACCAAATATGCATTTTTTAAACATATTAACTCTGTGAATAACGCTAACTGACTATATCACCCCGTGAAGATAATCCCTTTTATAGATCATCCATAGTAGATAGACAAAATTAGCCGTTTTTCCCTTTCCAGCCTATCTTAATGACGGGACAACCTGTCGTTTTTTAGTCAATTATTGATCAAATATACAGCTTGTCAGGCTCTCTAACTAGCGAAATGATAAGCCTACCATTACAATGGCGCGCCATTTTTAATGGGTTAGGCTAAAAGCCAATATTAAGATCATTAACTAACATAAAATAAATGCAGCATATTAGAGTGCATTTAACAGCGATATCAGCGCGTGCTACGGCGCTACTCACATAACTGGATTAAGTTTAAAATGACACAGAAACATATACATTTAGGTAAACAACTTCGACATAACGCTATTAATGAGGTCACCGGTCAGTACGTTAATCTAGACGGCGAAGTGTTCTACCAAATCGCTAACTACGATCACATGAAAGACTTTTTTATTAGTGTTGTTAGTGACTCAAACCATTGGTTATTTATTTCTACTCGCGGCGGTCTCTCGGCTGGCCGTATTAACCCTGATAATGCGATTTTCCCTTATTACTCTGATGACAAAATCAGCGATGGCTCGGCATATACCGGCAGCCGCACGTTAGCCTTAGTCACTAGCGATAATAAAACCTCATTATGGGAGCCCTTCTCTGAGCAGTACGATGGCATTTATAACATTACTCGTAACCTGTATAAAAACGTTATTGGCGACAAATTAATTTTTGAAGAAATTAATCACGACCTTGCAGTCACTTTCCGTTATGCATGGCGTACATCTGATAAATTTGGTTTTGTTAAAAGCTCAACGTTAAGCAATAACAGCGATTCGGCGGTTAACATTGAAATTGTCGATGGTATTGAAAACCTCTTACCTTATGGTGTTGAGCCTGATGTTCAAAATTCATTAAGCTGCTTAGTCGATGCTTATAAGAAAAATGAATTACAAGCTGATTCTGGTCTTGGTCTTTACACTATGAGCTCGATTCTTGTTGATCGCGCCGAGCCGAGTGAAGCGTTATCAGCAACGACTGTTTGGTCAACCGGCCTTAACAACGCTAAAAAGCTAATTTCGTCTATTCAACTTGATCGCTTCCGTCAGGGTTTAGATTTAGAGCAAGAAACAGATGTTCGTGCCCGTCGCGGCGCATACTTTGTTAATGCTGAAATTGATCTTGCCGCTGAAAGTGAAAAATCTTGGAGCATTGTTGCCGATATTAACCAAGGCCCTGCCGACGTTAAAAACCTCATTGCCTTCTTAGACGCTGATAGCAATATCGCAGCAGAAATTGAAGCTGACATTGCGCTTGGCTCCAAAAACCTTTCCCGCATTGTTGGTGTCTCTGACGGTTTACAAGTCACTGAAGATAAACTGAGCGCTAACCATCACTTCTCTAACGTTTTATTTAATGTTATGCGCGGTGGTTTATTTGTCGATAACTATGAAGTGCCTAAGTCTGACCTGATTAACTTTGTTAAAGGCTTTAACCGCAAAATATTTTCGCAGTTCGAAAACTTTTTTAACGGCCTTGATAACACTTTTCACTACAGTGATTTAATTCAAGCCGCTACTGAACAAGGCGATGCAGGTCTACAACGCTTATGTTTTGAGTACTTACCGCTATCCTTTAGCCGTCGTCATGGCGACCCTTCACGACCGTGGAATAAGTTTTCGATTAACGTTAAAAAAGAAGATGGCTCGCAGTTACTGGATTTCCAAGGTAACTGGCGTGATATTTTCCAAAACTGGGAAGCGTTAAGCTTTTCTATTCCAAACTTTATTGAAAGCATGATTTGTAAGTTCGTTAACGCAAGTACTGCTGATGGCTATAACCCTTACCGTATCACTAAGTCAGGTATCGACTGGGAAAAATCAGACCCAAGTGATCCATGGGCGAATATCGGTTACTGGGGTGACCACCAAATTATTTATTTACAAAAGTTTTTAGAGTTTTCTAACGACTATCACCCAGGCACTTTAAGTAACTTTTTAACGCAAGATTTATTTTGTTATGCCAACTTGCCTTACCGCATTAAAGGCTACCAAGATCTGCTAAAAGATCCGCATAACACCATTGATTACGATGATGATGTCGAATTATTAATTGACCAACGGGTTGAAAAAGTTGGCGCCGATGGCCGATTAGTTTGGGATAACCAAGGGTCAGTTTATAACGTTAACCTAACAGAAAAATTATTAGTCACTGTTTTAGCTAAATTGTCTAACCTTATTCCTGAAGGCGGCATTTGGATGAACACCCAACGCCCCGAGTGGAACGATGCAAACAATGCATTGGTTGGCTTTGGTGTCTCCATGGTTACGCTTTATTACACGCGTCGCTACCAACAGTACTTGCTCGATTTATTCTCGGCGGTAGATTTCGACGAGGTATCGGTATCTCAAGAAGTAGCAGATTTATTAGCGTCGATTCACAGCACTTTTGAAAGCAATAAACATTTATTAGCTGGCAAAATTAGTGATGCAGATCGTAAGAAAATATTAGACAGCTTAGGTGTTGCGGCTACAGTTTTCCGCTCTGACATTTACACAAAGAACTTTAGCGGTGATCGCGCCCAAGTTAAAACGTCCGATTTAATTGCATTCTTCGAAACATCTTTAGAATATATTGACCACACTATTCGTGCCAACCGTCGTGAAGATGGTCTTTACCATGCTTACAACTTAATGACGGCTAGCGAAGATGGTGTAGCAGTTACTCATTTATACGAAATGCTCGAAGGCCAAGTGGCTGTATTAAGCTCTGGTTATTTATCGCCAGAAGAATCTTTAGATGTACTGGTTGCGCTTAGAAAATCATCTGTCTACACCGCACGCCAGCACACATACTTGCTTTACCCTGATCGTGAGTTAACACGCTTTGTCGATAAAAATATTATTCCAAGCGAGCAAGTTGATCGCTCTGAGTTACTAAAGACTCTGCTAAGCGATGGTGATACTTCGTTAATCGAAGCAGACACTCAAGGTGGTTACCACTTTAATGGCGGCTTTAATAACGTTGATAGCGCTAAAGCGGCTATGCAATCACTTAAAGCAGACGGTTATGAAGCACTGGTTGAAAAAGATCAGGTGCTTATTGAAGAAATCTTTGAAGGTATTTTCAATCATCGTCAATTTACCGGTCGCTCTGGCGGCATGTACGCCTACGAGGGCTTAGGCTCTATTTACTGGCATATGGTGACTAAATTGTTGCTTGCAGCACTAGAAAGCTTCCGTAAAGGGGCTGAGCTAGGTACCGATGCAACCGTTATGGGTAAACTGGCCGATTGTTATTTTGATATCCGTGCAGGTATTGGCTTTAATAAAACGCCAGCTAATTATGGCGCTTTCCCAACCGACCCTTACTCACATACACCCGGGTTTGCTGGCGCTAAACAGCCCGGGATGACGGGACAAGTCAAAGAAGAAGTCATTACCCGCTTAATGGAACTGGGCGTTATTGTGGCTAAGGGCTGTATTACCTTTAACCCATTTATACTCCGCAAAGCTGAGTTTTTATCTACCGCCGATACATTGGTCTACTTTGATGTTAAAGGCAGTGAGAAAAACGTGGCCTTAGCTAAAGGACAACTTGGTTTTACTTACTGTCAGGTACCGGTTGTTTATGGCTTAGCAACAGGGTCTGATACTTCAATTGTAGTTAGTTATGCTGATGGCACACAAAATACAATTGCTGGTAATACCATTGATGCAGAAACGTCGTTAAAAATCTTTGATAAGAAAGGCAGCGTGACACAAATTGACGTGTTACTGACACCGGGATTAAACTAAGAGAATACGTTAGAAAAAATAGCAGGTTAAAAAAGTAATCAGCTAGAAACAAAAAAGCCGGTCTAAATGACCGGCTTTTTTTATACGCTTACTTTAATTGCTTAAACTGATTAAACAACCTTTTTAGGCGTTCTTGCGAGCATCTAACTGTATACGAATTTCTGTAGCGCGCGCTTCGTCCAAGTCATAATTTCGCATAACGAGAATCGCAATAATAGTTCCCACACAAGGAATCACAATATACGATAAACGTAGCAGACTTAAAGTCTCGTCAGTCTGCACAGCAACCGATTGGTCAAAACCAATAAAGCTTAGAATAAGACCTGCAGCGCCACCAGCAAAGGCCGCACCCAATTTCACCATCCACCAGTAAATAGCACCAAACGTACCTTCTCTGCGCTCACCGGTTTCTAATTCATCCAGGTCGCAAATATCGGCTGTCATTGACATCATAATAGTAAACAAACCACCAATACCAAAAGCAAACAACGGTAAAGGAATAAATATCATCCAGGGTTTTTCTGGCGAAAAGCACCACCAAAATAAAACGTAACCCACTAACGAAATAGATTGTGACAATAAAAAGGTAAAACGTTTACCGTAGTTTTGCGCCATCCAATTAACAATGGGGATAACCAAAAAGCAAGTGCATAAAGCGCCTACCGAACCAAACAGCGTTGGCCATACGCCCGCCTGCGCCGGATTGCCCTCATTCATGTAGTAAACAATAATAAACCACGAAAAAGCC
Source organism: Cellvibrionales bacterium (assembly GCA_042090785.1). GTDB lineage: Bacteria > Pseudomonadota > Gammaproteobacteria > Pseudomonadales > UBA7434 > UBA7434. Next base: position 9,623 of record JBELIP010000012.1, read on the forward strand.
GCTACAGTTTGAAAGGCATTAAAAATTAAAAAAGTGGATATACAGATTTTTTGAAACGGCTTATTGCTCAACGTAATAAAAATACCACGACCAAAGTCACGAATGGTGTCCATAAGGCTTTCATCATTCGCCCCGTTTTTATCGGCTTCAACGCCCGCAATAGAATCACAAAAAATAGCTGGCACTAAAGCTAACACCATGCACACACCGCCAACCCAAAGCGATAAATACCTTGCGCCCTCGGTGGCAGACTCAAACCAATTCGGGTCATAAAGCACAATCCAAAGCCAAGGTGCTATTACCCATGCCCACTGGCCTATCCATTGTGCTACCGCCATTAATCGCGTTCGCTCATGAAAATCCGAGCTCATTTCATAACCCATTGCAACATAAGGCACGCTGAATATGGTCATGCCGATCCAAAACACACAGGACCAGGCAAGAAAATAATAAAAGTTATACATCTCAGAATTTTCTGCTGACAGCTGCCACATCATAATGAACGAAAGGCCGGAAACTATTGCGCCAATAAAGACATAAGGTCGGCGCTTACCCCATCGCGAGACGGTATGGTCAGAAATATAGCCCATTAACGGATCGGTTATGGCGTCAATTAATTTGGGAACAAAAAAGATTAATGACCAAAGAATAGGACTCATACCTAAACTCTGTACCAATATCACCATGAAAATACCCAGTGCAGCTGGAAACAGCTGGTTAGCGAGCATACCAATACCAAATACAATTTTTTGGCTCAGTGGAATTAATTTTTTTGGTTCGTCCTGCGTGGCAGTATTCATATTATTTTTAGCCTTAATTATGTTTTTACTTAAAAATTAATGAGCCCGTAATCTAATGGCTTTAACTTAACCATTGAGTGGTGGTGCATTAAGAAACTAATGAGAAATACCTTTTTATTCTATGCGATATCGAAGCCATCCATGACATTGATTCAACTAAAATAGGCATATTAGCTGTCGCCGCATTACCATAAATATCGTCGGCATAAACAAACAAGCGATATTCACCAGCGCTTGGTGCGGTAAATTCGATTTCTGCGCTATTAGTCGTTGACGACCCGCGCCAAACAATCGCTGGGACAGGCTCAAAATCACCACCGTCACTCTCTACCGATTTGTCCACCTCAGCCATTATTTCCCAGCGATACGTTAACGCTTGATGATCAGAAGACTTAATAGCCACTGCTGCCTGGCAGGCTGCTGCCGGTGTTAAACGTACGCTGTCGTCAGCATTCAAACCGTTTATCGTTAGGCCTGCCACAGTGGGTGCACGGTGATCGGGCCACTCACCTGTCCACAAATATTGCATGACTTGAGCAGACTCTGTGTTTTTGCCGTTTTCTAAAATAACGCCATACCAAGTGGGCGTGCGCTCTTGCTTTTGGCCCCATAAAAACACAAACGAACCAATACACTGTTTAACATCGGCGGCAATATAATCAATAAAGCGAGTCTTATAATGGTTAGCTTTAACGCTGCTATTCGCTTCAATCGGCCTACCCCAATCGGTGCAAGTCGTTTCCCAATGGCCGGTTGCACCCCATTCAGATACCGTATAAGCACCTTGATAGCCGCTTTCATCTAAAAACCGTGGCAGCTGATCAATTTTCCCATAAATTTGAAACGATAATAAATCCACATCTGGGCAGCGCTCTACCACCTGCTTAATCACTTCGGGTTCAGCGCCCGCTAACATCGTTGAAGTTGGGTGGTTAGGATCGATGTCGTGAATCATCGCTGACAAGTCGTTTACAGCATCCCAAACCTTGGGGTTTTTATGGCGGAGATTCAGCTCGTTGCCAATACCCCACATCAACAAAGCGGGATGATCCTTAAGTGCCAACACATCTTGTTTAATTTGCGCTTTCTGCTTGGCCACCGCAGCTGCATTATCATAATCAAAGCCATGTCGTTCGCGAGCAACTTCTAAGCCCATACAAACCATTAAACCATGCTGGTGAGCTTCATCAAGAATTTCTAACCCTGTATTCTCGCCATTATCAACACGCCATGTTCTAAACGCATTTCCACCATGCTCAGCAAGACTTTGAATACTGCCCCACTCGAGACCGGCGCCGTTGATATAAAACGGCTGGCCGTCAACCAATAACTGATATTTTTCGTTGTCTTGTGTTAATTCAACCTTAACAGGGCTCATCAAACGGCTCCTTTAAGGCGCGCATAAAAAGGGTGTTTTCAATGTTAAAAAACAGGATACCACGCTAACCATAGGCTGACAGCAGGCCAAAAGTAATTTGCACCACGCAAGTCGATAAAAGGGTAGTTTAGAGTGCTAGAATGGCCGCCAAGCACTATAAAGAATGCGGCTGCCACTTTATATTACCTCTTTCCCCATGCATAGGCTGATTTAACTGTAATGACATATTTAAAGACTGTTTTTATAACAATTTCTATGGCGCTATTACTCGCTTGCGCCGACTCTAGTGATGCGTCTTCAACGCTATCAACAACAGCAAGCAGCCCTTCTGCAGCTGAGATTTTAGGCAACCCGGATTACCCTGCCTTCTCATATGGCGGTTACCGCGAAAAAACACGCGATGTTGTACCCACTAAAGATGAAATAAAAGATGATGTTAGAATTTTAGCGGCCTTAGGCATTAAAATTCTACGTACCTACAACACCTCGCAATACCCGCAAGCTGAACGCCTTTTAGCAGCAATTCACGAGCTAAAAGCCGAAGATGAAAGCTTCGAGATGTATGTCATGCTTGGCGCTTGGATAGATTGTAGATTGGCATGGACCGATCACGCCGACCACAGCCAAGGAAGTATTGAAAATAATACCGCCGAAATTGGCAAAGCGGTCGAATTGGCTAATCAATACCCGAACATTGTTAAAGTCATCGCTGTGGGCAATGAGGCCATGGTGCAATGGGCAGTGGATTATTTTGTTTATCCAAAAACGATTTTGAAATGGGTAAATCATTTACAAACACTAAAATCAACCGGCGAACTTCCAGCGGATTTATGGGTGACTAGCTCAGACAACTTTGAATCTTGGGGCGGTGGCGACAAGGTCTATCAAACCGATGATCTAGCCTCATTAATCAAAGCTGTCGATTATGTGTCTTTGCATACTTATCCTTTTCATGACTCTCACTACGATCCCGTGTTTTGGGGCGTGCTTCCTGAGGAAGAAAGCCTTAATCAAATGGACCAAATAGAAGCGGTTATGCTGCGCGCAAAACAACGTGCCTTATCACAATTTCAAGGTGCTGCTGACTACATTAAAAGTGTCGATGCAGACAAGCCTATTCATATTGGCGAAACCGGCTGGGCTTCAATTGCAGGCTCGTCATATGGTGTAACAGGCTCGCACGCGGCCGATGAATTAAAAGAAAAACTTTATTACCAACATATGCGTGACTGGGGTAATGAAGCCGGCATGTCTGTTTTTTATTTTGAAATCTTTGACGAGCAATGGAAAGACGCTGGCGAAGCTTCTGGTTCAGAAAACCACTTTGGCTTAATCACTCTCAACAACCAAGTTAAATACCCACTTTGGGATGCGTTTGACCAAGGGGCTTTTGATGGCCTAACTCGAAACGGCAAACCGCTAACGAAAAGCTTTGGTGGTGATGAAGCGGCATTAATGGATTCTGTGCTTCCACCGCCTTACAAAAGCAAAATGCCTAGACGTAAAATTACAACGATTAATGAAAATGCGGTGCCAGGCAAACCTGTTAATGCCGATTTTTATATAGTCTCACTTGACGAGTCGTTACTCGGTGAAAATCTTAATACAAGCTACCCAAGTAACACATTAAAAATTACGCCATGGGAAGGCACCTGTAACATTATCATGACAGCGGAAGATGTTCTTGAAATCACTACAGGTACTGGCGATTGGTGGGGGAATAGCCTTGGTATTGAAAGTGAGACTGGCGAGAATTTAACAGCATTTAAATCAGGGCATATTATTTTAGAAATGCGCGGCGACCCTGGACTGTCATTTGAAATCGGCTATCAGACGGGGCACTACTTAGCGAACAATCAAATAAATAATGCTATGAAGTTTGGCCCTAGCGCCAAACTTCAATTACAAAAGAACTGGAAGTTCTACAAAATACCCATGTCCAAAATCACAGATAGAAATGCAGATTTAACCGATGTTACCAATGTCCTTTATTTAAAAGGTGACTCGCCCGATGAAAAAACCAAAATGTATATAAGAAATATTTTTTACTCGAAAAAATAATGCCCAACCACGCATTAAATAATTAACCATTCGTTAAAACCCAAAAAACCGAACATTTAAATAGTGTTCGGTTTTTTATTGGGTATTAACTATTTGCTAGGCTTTAGTGCCTTGATGCTTCAATACTTAAATAGCTCAAATAAATCAAAACGTCCATGAAGCGCCAAAACTAAAGCCCGACGTTTCTATTTTATTACCATCAATATAATCAATATACTCGACATTAATTTTAGCATCTTCGGCTACATCAAAATCAGCACCAATACCATAAGAGACATCGCTTTCTGAGTCGCCTAAATTGCTTAATGCCGCTTCATGATCTGAATGCGTCCAGCCAGTAACACCGGTCACAAAATATGGAAAAACGCCTTTATCAGCCACCACACCAAAACGTAAGTAAGCACCCAATGGCTTATCAAGTTTAAGCGCAGTTGTCATAGCTAAGGCAGGCTGCTCACTCTCTACGTGACTAAGCGCTAAACCAGAGTAATAGTACGCTGATTGCTGCTCTATATTTTTATAACCGTCAAAAAGTTTCCTTTCTCCAAACACACCTGTGGAAGCCAATGCAACTAAAGCCGCCATCATTAACCTTTTTTTACCGGCACCCTTTCTCTTCATTAAAATAATTCCTTATCAATTGTAAAAACCTAAAGAAATTTTACATTGAGAATTATTTATGGCCATGGCATTTGGGGACAATATACTTAGCAATTAAGGACAAAAACGTTAGTGCTATGAAAAAAACCTTTAAACATAAGCATATACGCTATCGGTAGATTTAACCTGTCGTTTAATTTTTTCGACAACATCACGCTCCAGATCTAAATAAACACCATCTGCAAAAGCGATTAAAGACGCGGCAAAAGGTATTAAAGAATAAGTAACGACTAAAGTCTTGAAACGTGATTGAATCACGATGAATGGCGAGGTCCTGTAATATGGGTAAGCATTGACAGCAATAAAGACACGGCCCGCGCTCTACCAATAAGACGAATACTTTCTATGGTGCTCTGCTTAACCAGACATCCTTGTCTTTAGTTGCACAGAATATATTAATCACAAAATTAATCATGCCTACTCATTTTGCGGTTGATATTTTTCATCTAAGCGACAAGCGCTTCCGTTTTAATACACAATATTATGGTTAAAATTTATCGGTAATAGCACCTTCTGATGCTGAGCTCACATTAGCGGCATACTTAGCCAGCACACCCCGTTTGTATTTTGGCTTAGGCGCCTTCCATTTCGCTTTACGCGCTTTAAGCTCCTTCGCACTAACATCCACAGTTAACGCTTTAGTCTTAGCATCAATGGTAATACGATCACCGTTTTTAATTAAACCAATGGGACCACCAACAAAGGCTTCAGGCGTAATATGACCAACCACAAAACCGTGTGTGCCACCAGAAAAGCGACCATCGGTAATAAGTGCAACATCATTACCTAAACCCTGCCCCATAATTGCACCGGTATGCGATAACATTTCTTGCATACCTGGGCCACCTTTAGGTCCTTCATTACGAATAACAACTACATCGCCTTTCTTAATTTTGCGATCCATGATGGCTTTTAATGCCGCATCCGAGGAATTATAAACACGCGCTTTGCCTTCAAAGCGTAATCCTTCGTGGCCTGAAATTTTAGCCACGGCGCCTTCAGGGGATAAGTTACCTTTTAACATCACTAAATGGCTATCGGATTTAATCGGGTTATCTAAAGCACGAATAATATCTTGCGACTTCGGGTAAGGTTTAACTTTTGCTAAATTTTGTTTTAACGTTTTACCCGTCACTGTTAGACAATCACCGTGCAACAATCCCGCATCAAGTAACATCTTCATTAGTGGCTGAATGCCACCAATTTCAATCAAGTCGGCCATGCTATAGCGGCCACTTGGCTTAAGGTCGGCAAGCATAGGCACTCGCTTACCTACGCGAGTAAAGTCAGCTAGGCTTAATTTAATACCGACACAATGCGCCATACCTATTAAGTGAAGAACAAGGTTAGTTGAACCACCCAGTGCAATAGCAACCGTCATTGCATTTTCGAATGCTTTTTTGGTCATGATCATTTTGGGCGTAATGCCTTTTTTAACCAAATTCATAACCGCTGCACCAGCGGCTTCACAATCTTTTAATTTTTGCCCCGATACAGCCGCCTGCGCCGAACTGTTAGATAAGCTCATACCCATAGCTTCAATGGCAGAGGCCATAGTATTTGCGGTATACATACCGCCACAAGAACCAGGGCCGGGAATCGCTTTTGATTCAATAGATTTCAGCTCTTTAAGTGGAATACGATTATTCGCTTCGGCGCCAATGGCTTCAAATACTGAGACTACATCGAGTTGTTCGCCATTATGCTCACCGGGCAAAATGGTACCGCCATAGACAAATACAGCGGGGCGATCTAAACGCGCAATAGCCATTAAACAGCCTGGCATGTTTTTATCGCAGCCACCAACAGCAACAATGCCATCAAAGCCCTGACAAGCCATAACCGTTTCAATTGAATCGGCAATCACCTCTCGCGAAACTAACGAGTACTTCATATTCTCTGTACCCATAGAGATACCGTCAGAAATAGTTATCGTATTAAAGATAACGCCTTTACCACCGGAGCCATCAACACCTTTACATGCTTCATCGGCAAGTTTATTAATATGCATGTTACAAGGAGTAACCATGCTCCATGTTGAAGCAACACCAATTTGAGGCTTCTTAAAATCCGCATCCGTAAACCCGACAGGTCGCAGCATAGCGCGACTAGCAGCACGATCTTTACCATCCACAATAACTGAAGAGTAAGCGCGTGGTGAAGGACGTTGGGGATTTTTAGACTTTGTCATAACGAGGAACCTATTAATTTATTAATATGATAAATAGCTGATCGGCTGCGCAGTATAACCGTTACTCCGGTGGGAACAAATATCTTGGGGAAAAATGACTTTATTGTTTGAAATTTCAGGAGGATGTATATGATTTAACGCTTAACTCACAGTCACAGCCAAAAGATTGTCGGGCCATCCCCGACAATTTTTTGGCTGTGAATTTGAACTTAAAAATCCAAACCAATAAAAAACCCGATAACTCTCATTACCGGGCTTCCAAAATCAAACCGAGCTGCCTATTTAAGACGCGCTAACACAGACACTAAACCTTCTTACAAGTCGCCAGCTTAGCACCGTTAGCAATCAACTTACGACGACGTTCACCCTCAACGCTCACGTAGCGCTTCCAGCTTCGTGCACCTTTCTCAGTTTTCTTAAACTTAGTCGCCTTGGCAAAAGACTTTTCTGCATCTTTGTAGCAATGTAAAGCTTGCTCAGCAGTACCACGACTCATCCAAGCCAAGTCCTCACGCTTAAGCTTGCCTTTTTTAATTGCATTACGCGCAGCAAACAACGCCTTTTCATTCTCATTCAAATTTAAATACACACCAGCAAGACGCGACCAAGCATTGCCATCAGATGATTTTTTAGCGGCTTCTTCTAATATGGGTGATGCCTTACGATACTCTTGTGCTCGCTGATAAGATGAACCTAATAGTGCAAGATTTTTTTCGGTGCGCTCAACAATCCCATCCTTCATCGCCTTATCAAGCACTTGAGCAGCACGGTAAGGAATATCAACAGCCAAATATTGATAAGCAAGCGCTATAAGCTGCTTTTCTTTAGTCAACCCATTTTCTAAGTAGGTTACCTCTAAAGCCAATAACTCTCTCTTGCTTTGCTCCAGCGCGCCATACATGGCTGACAACTGCTTCCAGTATTTAATTTTTGGGTAGTTTGTTAATAGACGATTGCTAACTTGAATCGTCGCTTTGTAATTATCTTTTTCATAATAAAGCGCCCATTGAAAATTCAACCAATTCTCTTTTGGTACAAGACCAGCAGCAACGGCTTCTTCAACAACTTCTTCTACTAAGCTTAAAGACTCGGCTTTTCTTTCTAGCTGATAGTAACCGCGAGCAAGCAATATTTTACCGCCGGGATCAACAATAGCCGCTTCCGTCATCCATAATTCAAGCTGCTCTACAGCACGCTTGTAATCATCGTTTACAAATAATAATTGCGCTACTGTATAGCGAGTATCTGTACGCTGCTGGGGATCAGCCTCTGGCTCATTCACCAAGGCTAAGTAAGCGTTAATAGATAATTGAATTTTATCTTGCGCGTAATACACATAACCAAGGTAACGGTTAAGTTGAGAGTGCTCAAAGCCTTCTGAACAACCACGCACAAAAGCCGCAAGCAACTCTTTCTCAGCACTCACCCAATCTTCTAACTCGGTAAACTCTTGCACTTTAGTCAGCTTTTTAGCACAGCTTGTGCCTACCGATTTACGACGCTGAGAAACAGCATTTTTATATTTAAGCTTTGCTTCTTTTTCTGCTTTAGTCAGTTTCTTTTTTTTCTCTTCGGCAGCTACCGAAGCAATACCAAAACCAGTAGCATCTGTCGCCACAGTTACAATAACTGTTGCCATTAGGAACAGGCTTATCGATAAACAAAACCGCCCTAACCAAGCCGTATTTAATTGCTTTAAAATCATAACGCCACTCTACCCTTACCCTACTCTAAACTTTTTCTATTCCAGCGTGCATCACTAGGCTATATGTTAGTGAACGCAGCTTTTTACAATAGTGATAACGACAACCGTAAACTATCGAAAAATTTAATCGATAGACTATCTACCGTCTGTAAACCCAGCAAAAGTAAACTTATATAAAACACCCGGCACTTCAACCGCTACGCCGTTTATAACCCTTGGGTTATATTTTAATTTTTCTGCCGCCTTTAAAGCTGACCTTCCAAAACCGTAATTTTCTGGCCACTCTTCCAATAACTTCACATCACGCACACCGCCTGCTTCTGTCACAATCACTTCCACAACGGCATAGCCGGTTTTACCCGCTTTCTCTGCACGAGAAGGGTAACGCGGCTTAGGAACATAAATCGGAATAAAATCGGTATCCCGACTAAAGCCACCCTGCAAACCAATATCAGGGTTAAATTTGCCCGCACCAGCTGATAAATTCAATGCATTATCAGGCGTATCAATTTCAATGTCTTGCGCTTCTAACTCAGGTGGAGGAGCCTCAACATCGTCAGGCTTATCGGGAAGTTCTTCATCTAATTTTGCTTCAATTTCCGTATCTGGCATATTGAAGTCTGCAATTTTGACACCGCCATCTCGGTCTAAATCGGGATCACCCATATCAATCAATGCACTCATTAATACAAAAAGTGCAAAGGCAATAACCAAACCAAGAAGCATGCTGCCGCCTAAACGTATCACTTGCATGATTACTATCCCCTTACTTTGGATCGGTAGCTAAGTGAATATCAATAACGCCAGCTTCTTTAGCGGCATCCCAAACTAACGCATAAGTTGCAGCGTTAGATTCTCCATCGGCCTGAATAACCACCGCACCCAGAGGGTTGTCAGCGTGAATACGCTCAACGACAGTTTTTACTGCACGTTCATCAATTTTTTTACGATCAATCCAAATAGCATTTTTTGCATCTATTGCAATTAACACGTTCTGGTTTTTTACTTGATCACGCTTATCAGTTGATGGTCGTGTGACTTCAACACCGGGCTCTTTGATAAATACAGCAGTCACGATAAAAAAGATCAACATGATAAAAACCACGTCAAGCATCGGCGTAAGATCTATCTCACCACCGTCTTGGTTCGCTTTGGCTGCTACACCTCTCTTCGCCATACTCTCAGATCCTAATTAGTTTTCTAAACAATTTGCGCTTCTGTCTATCATACCTATCATGTCTATCATCCATACACGCCAGCCATGCCAACATGCGATGCGACAGCAAATTAATGGTCAGACGTTAGCTTGTCTTCTAGTAGTGAACTTTCTCGCTCAACAATTCGCATGAGGTAGGCCTGGGCAAAGACACCCGATAAAGCAGCAACCATGCCTGCCATCGTTGGCACAGTAGCTCTTGATACACCACCTGCCATTGATTTAGGGTCACCACCACCGGTTACCGCCATAACGTGAAACACTTCTATCATACCGGTCACTGTACCCAGCAGACCTAGCATAGGCGCTAGCGCCACCAGCGTTTTAATCAATGCCATATTCTGATTGATTTTAATGACGGCTTCAGAGATTAATGCTTCACGAATACTTCGCGCATACCAAGAGCGTCGCTCAGTTCGACTCTCCCACTCAGCAACAACCACATCCATGTCGTTTCTTAAATCGGTAGCGAAATAAAATACCCGCTCAAAGATTAGGCTCCACATTAAAAACAGCAGACCACCAATCAGTAGCAGTACAGGGCCGCCCATATCGACAAAGTCGAAGACGACGCCTAATGCTTCTGTAATAAACTGCATATCAGTTTTCCCTTGTTACTTGTATCACTACTGTTACTTTATTTGCTTTCGGCATTGCGCGCGATAATGCCCGCGGCTTGCTCTTCAAGCACATGGATAACACGTTTTGCGCGGCCACTAACAATGGTATGCGCAAGTAACGTTGGGATAGCAACAATCAAACCTAATACTGTAGTAATCAATGCACTTGAAATACCACTTGCCATTGTCTTTGGATCGCCGGCACCAAAAATGGTGATCGCTTGGAAAGTAATGATCATACCGGTAACCGTACCCAGTAGACCGAGCAACGGTGCTACTGCAGCAATGATTTTAATTAGCGTTAGTGAGTTTTCTAAAGCAGGAATTTCTTTAAGTACTGCTTCATTCAACTTCAATTCTAAAGTCTCGGTATCCATGTTTGGATTTTCATCAGCAACAACCAATACACGACCTAATGGGTTACCAGTATTAGCAACAGAAGATTTTAACTGTGCATTTACTTTGGCACCAATAGCGGTAAGCACCACAAAACGCCAAGCTGCAATTAGCATAGCAATAATACCTACCGCAGTAATGACATAACCAACCTGACGACCCTGGTGCCAACGCTCAGTTAATGTCGGCGTATCGATAAACGCAGCCAGTAAGCTACCACCTGTTGGCCCTGTTGGGTCAACACCAAAACGGCTATAACCTTCTGAAGAATTAGCAAGGTCTTCTGCCCAACCAACAAATGAACTCGCTGGCTGACGTGGCAAAATAGATAATGCATCGTCTGAATACTTCAGATACTCACCATCAGTAGTTACAATGTTAAACGAACCCACGCGAACGACATCTGCTTGAATATCATCACCCGCTGGTGTTGCAACTGTTGTGTTGTATTGAACAATACGACCTGACTCAATCATTTCACGCTGCATTTCAAACCAAACGCGCTCAATTTCTTCAATCGTTGGTAGTGCATCACCCTTCAGCTTTTCAATTAAGCCTGTTAAGAACTCACCGCGGTTAGGGTATTCAGTGCTAACTAACGATGTATTAAAGTTCTCACGCATGTCACCAGCGGCTGAGTTAATATGACCAAAAAGTTCGTTTAAAGAACCTTTTGCTTCATTTAACGCTTCACGCTTAACAATAATTTTTTCTTTATTCTGTTCAAAGATTTTTTCAAGACGCGTTGAACGCGCTTCTTCACGAGTACGCGTTTGCTCTGCTTTTTTCAACAAGCTAGCTTGCTGTCTTTTATCTTTTAAAAATCGTGCTTCACGCTCTTTATTTTGACGCGCTTCATTTACTTTGCCTTGTTTAACATACTCTAGTAGCTCATCAAGAGACCTAGCGCTTTCTTGTGCCAAAGCGCCTGAAGAGAATGTCATTGAACCAGCAACAAGTAGCGATAACGGTAGCGCACTCAATTTAGTCATTAAAGTTTTCATTGAGCAGCCTCCGGCGCTGAAATAGGTAATTGCAGAATATCTTTAACTGCTTGGTTACGTGCAATGCGAATACCCGTATTAATGTAGCCACCCCAATCGGATGCATCTAACGCTTCCCACTCGCGAGTGTCATTGTTCCAACGGCCAACTTCTTTGCCATCTTCTGTTTTATACAGCAGCGCAATACGGCCAACACGGAAAATATCCACTTTGCGATCTTTACCGTCACCGTTAAAGTCTATAGAAGCATCGTAGGCTTCAATTTTACGGCCGTACTCATTTTCTATTTTGTAAGCTTCAAGTACTTGGCGGAAATGCTCAGCAATTGTCTGGTTCGACTTATTTAAGTTGCCACGCAAATTATCTAAACGCGTTTGACGCTCTTCGGCTAAGAATGGCACGTCTAAGGCAACAAAATTCTCTAAACCATTAAGCATTTTAATAAGCAAAGGCGTGATTTGACGCTGGATAACGGTCACCTGTGACATCGCCTTATCAATTTCAGCAATACGATCAAGCTGATTTTGAATACGAGCTTCAAGTTGAGCGTTATAAACACGCAAACCTTCAATCTCTTTATTCACTTGCTTGTAGTTTTGCAGAAGATTATCAGTTTGATCTGCAATGCCATCTATTTTGACTTGCGATTTTTGTGCCGCGGCCGCCTTGCTTTGCCCGACTTTAAAGACTTCATCAAGCTGATCGGCACTGGCCGGCGCTGTGAAGAAACAAACTGAAGTAAGAATACATAGACCGACTCGAGCAATGCGCGAAAACGCGGCGGGAATCGGAGAAAAGGTTTTAATAGCCATAAGATTCGTATTTCCGAAAGTGAGGACGAATTTAATAATACTGTTTTCTAAAAACATTATGACAGCAGCGAACAAAAAATGATCGGCGCGGCTGACGATAATAAAGTGGGTCGATAAACAACAGACAGTCCTTTAAATTCTGCTGGCACACTATCAACAACCTTGTCGACAGAAATCATGCACCATAAAAGTTCACCTAAATCACACTCACGTTAAACAGCTTTTTACCTGCAAAAAACTTTAGCAAAAGTAGCCTGCTAACGGAGCCGCGCATTTTAATAACATATGCCGTTACAACGCAATCGTATTGCCTTCATGAAACGTTAAAATTTCAATAATTTTGGGTTGATATGTGTGCATTTATAACAATCGAAAGATTTACCCTCTTTATGAGTAAATTGGTAACACAGTAACACTCATATCAAATCATCATCGCCTAATTAATTGCACTGCATACAATTTAGGCGCTTTAAGTAAAACTACACAGCAATGGGCGCGGCAATGTGCGGGTGATGCTCATAATCGTGCAATTCAAAATCGTCATATGTAAAGGCAAACAAATCATTAACTGCGGGATTAATGGTCATTGTCGGCAACTCAAGGGGGGAGCGCTGCAATTGCAGCTCAACCTGATCCATATGGTTGGCGTATAAATGTGCATCACCAAAAGTATGCACAAAATCGCCCGGCTTAAGCCCTAAGACCTGCGCCATCATCATGGTGAGCAAAGCATAAGAAGCAATATTAAAGGGCACACCTAAAAAGATATCCGCACTGCGCTGATAGAGCTGGCAAGATAACTTACCTTCAGCAACATAAAACTGAAACATCGTATGACAAGGCGGCAGGGCCATATCTTCGATACAGGCGACATTCCAAGCAGATACAATATGGCGTCGAGAATCGGGCGACTCTTTTAACTGCTTCATTAATTGCTTTATCTGATCAATATTCTGACCATCTGCTGTTGGCCATGATCGCCACTGATAACCATAAACTGGGCCTAGCTCACCCTTTGCATCGGCCCACTCATCCCAAATAGAAACCCCATTCTCTTTAAGGTAAGCGATATTTGTATTACCTGACAAAAACCAGAGTAATTCATGAATAATTGACTTTAAATGAAGTTTTTTAGTGGTGACCGCCGGAAACCCTTGCGATAAATCAAACCGCATTTGATGACCAAATACACTGTAAGTCCCTGTGCCGGTTCGGTCGGCTTTAAAAACGCCCTGATCACGGACATGACGCATTAAATCAAGATATTGCTGCATAAATACTAACGCTTCTTATTGCTGTTGGATGAAGGCGAGTGACGCTTGCCTAATTTCTTTTTACCTTTTACCTTTAATTTCTTTGCTCTCTTTGCTTTTGCGCTCTTAGCACCGACAATCGCATCCGTTAGGGCGTAATCGCCACCATTAGAAAAACGCTGACCATTTTGGCTAAATCGATAATAACTGAATGCTAACATAGCCGCGCCACCGATAATCATTGGCAGCGATAAAAACTGCCCTCGCGTCATCCAATCTAACAATAACGACGCATCTGGCTCACGAAAAAACTCAACAAAGTAACGAGCCACACCATAACCCAATAAAAATAAGCCCGAAGCCGCCCACGCGGGGCGACGAACACGAGTAAAACCATAGACGAGAACAAATAATACAACACCTTCAAGCAGACACTGGTAAAGCTGCGAAGGGTGCCGCGGCACTGCCAAGCTATCACCAGGAAAAACCATAGCCCACGAGACATCGGTGGCACGCCCATAAAGCTCAGCATTAATAAAGTTAGCCAGGCGCCCCAAACCTAAACCAATGGGTGCTAGCGGAGCAACGAAATCGCAAACCTCGCCTAACGGACGACCTAATTTACGCGCATAAATAATAAGCGCTACAAAAACACCTAACAACCCGCCATGAAAAGCCATACCGCCTTCCCAGACGCGAAACAACCATAGCGGATCTGTTAGAAAACGATCAAAACCATAAAAAAACACATAGCCCATACGACCACCCAGCACCGCACCTAAAGCGCCCGTAAAGACTAAGTCTTCAACCTGCTCGGGCTGCATAGGTGACCACGGTTGCCGCGCACGCTTTCGTCCCAATAAATAGGCGGCAATAAAGCCAAGCAAATACATCATGCCGTACCAGCGTAAGCTAATAGGGCCAACCGAAAAAATAATCGGGTCTATAGATGGATACTGCAACATAAGCACTTCCAAATAAATAATAAGGTCGCGAACAACGCCTCATTACATTAACTAAAACTAACGCGTTAGCAGTAGCTGCCAACCAATAAAAAATAACAGCAAGGCAAAACTCTGCCTTAATATTTTTTCAGACGCCCGCTCGGCCAGTATGGCACCAATATACGTACAAGGCACACTGGCAATCGCAATACCAATAAAAGCCGGCCAATAAATATAACCCGTTGTAAATGACGGCAAACCAGAAATCATAAAACCTTTATAGCTATAAGCCAGCGCACCAAATAAAGCAATAGGCAAACCACACGCTGCCGATGTCGCTACAGCACGCTTCATGATCTGCTTGCAGGCTAACAAAAAAGGTACCGTTAATGAGCCGCCGCCAATACCAAAAAAAGCACTCACAGCACCCACTACGATACCGCTACTTGCCAATAGTGAGCGACGCGGCAAGCTAAACACCGCTTTTGGCTGTACAGCAAAAAACATTTGTAACGCAACTAATATTAAAAATACAGCAATAGCTAACTGCAAATAACGGCCTTCAAGTTCAGTAGCTAACGTCGAACCCAAGAGGACGCCAACAATTAAACCCGGCGTCATAGATTTAACAACAGGCCAATTAATATTACCTAATCGATGATGGGCAGCAACCGAGCCACACGATGTCACTACAATGGTCGCGAATGATGTGCCTATGGCTAAGTGAACTAACAACCCCGCATCGAAACCTTGCAAGGTAAATATAAAGATTAGAATTGGCACAATAATGGCACCGCCGCCAACACCAAACAATCCCGCTAACACACCCGCAAAAGCGCCAACACCAACAAACAACAGCAAGCTTAGTTGCAAAGAATCCATTACATAACTTGCCGCTGTTTAATACTATCGCGGAACAATCGGGTAATGCCTTTTTCTTCAAACAAGTCTTCTACTGCGGCACGAACATCTTCGATCTCATGCATCGACATGACTCGCTCAAGCAATTCATCAGCCTCTACTTTACTCACACTGCGCAACACTGATTTAACTTTCGGCAAGCTAGTTGCACTCATTGATAACGAGTCATAACCCATGGCCATTAATAATACTGCCGCCCCCGGATCACCCGCTAACTCACCACAAATACTTACCGGCTTACCCGCTGCATGGCCAGCACTGGCTACTTGTACCAGTGCTTGCAAAACCGCTGGATGATAAGAGTTATAAAGCTCAGCAACACTCGAATTATTTCTATCGACCGCTAATAAATATTGCGTTAAATCATTACTGCCTACCGATAAAAAGTCGACACGTGAAGCTAGCTGAGCAGATAAATAAACGGCTGCGGGAACCTCAACCATCACACCTATTGATGGCAATAAAACATCAACACCTTCTTCAATTAATTCGGCATGAGCACGACGAATTAACACTAACGCCTCATCTAATTCTTTTACGTAGCTGATCATTGGCAGCATGATGCGCAAATTATTTAAGCCAACACTGGCCTTCATCATGGCACGCACTTGCGAAAGAAATATCTCTGGATGATCTAACGTTACACGTATACCGCGCCAACCCAAAAAGGGGTTGTCTTCTTCTATTGGAAAGTAAGACAAGGCTTTATCGCCACCAATATCTAACGTTCGCATGGTTACTGGACGCGGCGCAAAAGCTTCAAGCTGCATACGATAAATTGTGCGCTGCTCTTCTTCACTCGGAAAGCGGTCTTGCATAATAAAAGGAACTTCGGTGCGATATAAACCAACACCTTCTGCACCGCGATCTAAAGAGCGCACAATATCCGAAGCTAAACCGGTATTTACCCACAGAGAAACGCGATGCTTATCGGTTGTCTCGCAACTTAAATCTTTAAGCGCCTCAAGGCCACGCGACACTAAACGCTCTTCTTCAACAATTTCTTCGTAACTGGCAAGTAATTCAATGGCTGGATTAAAATAAACTAAACCGGCATAGCCATCGACAATTAACTCGCTACCATCAAGCTGCATAAAAGGGACATCTGCGGCACCCATCACAGTCGGTATTCCCATACTGCGCGCCAGTATTGCCACATGTGAATTACGCGAACCGCGAAGGGATACTAAGCCCGCTAATTTTTTACGCGGCAACTCTGCAAGCATAGATGCCGTTAATTCATGGCCAATTAATATGGTACGATCGGGATAAATAACAGGCTCTTGGTTCGCTTGCTGCAAGTACTCTAATAAACGACGGCCAAGGTCTTTAACATCAACCGCTCGCTCTCTTAAATAAGGGTTATCCATTTGCTCAAAAGCTTTTAAGTGCATTCGAATAACATGAGCAACCGCACCCTGCGCCCATTCGCCTTGCTCAATTAACTCTTCAATTTCAGCCGGCAACGCTGGGCTATCAAGCATCTTTGAATACACTTCAAATAAGGCTAATTCCTGTGGCGGCAAACGGTCAGCTAATTGCGAACTTAACTGCTCAATATCATTACGTACTCGCGCCACACAAGCGCGAAAAAAAGTTAATTCTTCGTAGGGGTCGCGGCTTTTACGCTGTGGCACGGCATACAAATCGGCTGGCGGCGACACGACTACGGCACGGCCAATGGCCACACCAGAAGCACCCGCCACACCACGAAACTCAGCATTCACGGCATCGGCATCGGCACGCAAATCGACTAAACCGGTAACCTGCGCATGTGCAATTAGCCCCGCTAACTGTGCCGACATAGTCACCAAAAAAGCTTCTTCACTTTCATCAAAGCGGCGCTTTATCGTTTGCTGAACAATCAATACACCTAAAACAATACGGTGGTGAATAATAGGAACGCCCAGAAAAGAGCTGAAACGCTCTTCGCCAATATCTTCGAGATATTGAAAGTAGCGATGGGATTCGGCGTTATCGGTATTAATGGGTTCTTCGCGCAAGGCAACCTGCCCTACCAGGCCTTCACCAAAACCCAAGCTTAAATGACCTAGCGCACTTTTATTAAGGCCTTCGGTGGCGCGAAACACTAATCGCTGCTCTTGATGGTCAGCCATATAAACGGTGCACACTTCGGTTCCCATGACCTCACGCACCTGAGTCACAATAATATCCAGCGCCGATTGAAGGTCGGGCGCCGCGTTCACTTTTTGAACGATATTACTGAGGGATTGAAGAATATTCATTGTCTTGGCTGCTACCTATCGCTACCAATAAATTGGCCAACTTTTTGGGAATGTAAGCCAGAGAGCTCTTTAAGCATACGCTGATATACCTGTCGCTTAAAATCGATAATTTGATTAAGCGGGTACCAATAACTCACCCACTCCCAATGATCAAATTCGGGCTTATCGCAGCCATTAAAGTGAATGGCGGACTCATCAGCGGTTAGTCGCAAGAGATACCATTTTTGCTTTTGGCCAATACACACTTGGCCGCTAGAAGGTCGTATCATTTTTTTAGGTAGCCGATATCGCAGCCAATCACGGGTTACGCCCCACACTTCCACTTGGTCTTTGGTGAGGCCGGTTTCCTCTTCAAGCTCGCGATACATTGCCTGCTCGTGAGATTCACCCTCATGAATGCCGCCCTGTGGAAACTGCCAGCCGCCTTGACGAACACGCCGCGCCCACAGCACATCACCGTGGCCATTGGCAATGACGATGCCTATATTTAACCGATATCCATCAGCATCCAACAACTTTCTATCCACCTTCATAATAATTAAGCTGCGCACTATAACACAGCGCTTCTAAGGGCCTGTTAAAAATACGTTTTGTTTCTACTTTAATCCGGTTAAAAAAATAATAATAAAGATCGGTATTTATCTTCTTTGTATCTTTTTTTAGACAGAATAGAATTACCGCTGCTAATGAAAAGCAATAACGCTATTTCACTTTATCAGGAGCATGGCATGCCGCAGGGCCAACAAAAACTGGCTATCTTTGACCTCGACAACACCTTACTGGGCGGTGATAGCGACCATGCCTGGGGCGAGTTTTTAATTCAAAAAGGCTTAGTCGATGCCGATGCGCATAAACAAGCCAATGACGGTTTTTATGCTGACTATAATAACGGCACGCTGGATATCACCGCGTATTTAACCTTTGCATTAACCGCTATTGCTGGCCAATCAGCCGCAGCGCTCGCGCCGCTGCACAACGACTTTATGATTAACTTCGTGGAACCCATGCGCCTGGCCAAAGCCGATGCCTTGCTAGAAAAGCACCGCAATGCCGGTGACTACCTACTTATTATTACGGCCACCAACGATTTTGTCACACGCCCCATTGCGCAACGACTGGGCGTCGATGCCATTCTGGCCAGTAATGCCGAGCAAAAAGACGGCGTTTACACAGGAAAACCCACTGGCACGCCTTGCTTTCAAGCAGGTAAAGTCGCGCGACTTAATGAATGGCTAATCGACAACCCCTTCAACTTAGCGGAAGCCTGCTTTTATAGTGATTCTCACAACGATATCCCGCTGTTAGAAGCCGTTGGCCACCCTATAGCCGTTGATGCCGATAGCACACTGCACGGCCACGCGATTAAAGCGGGCTGGCCAACCATGAGTTTGCGCGATGACTGAATACCGTGTTTAAATTCGCCTACAATATGCACTAAATTAACTGTGAAACCTAAGACAATGCCCGAAAATACATCAGCGTCGCCACCAGATAAATCGCCAAGAAAAATCACTGCCGTCGACCAACTCATTATGGGCGTTGACCATATTGTTCGCACCATTAGCCCGGGTAGCACGCGCGCGCATAGAGAATCGCCAGCCGCGCAACTGAATAGCATTCAAGATGATATCGAGTCACTTAACCCGCAAGAGAAAAAACATATCGGCGGTTTAATGCGCATTAATCATACCGGCGAAGTCTGCGCGCAAGCGCTGTATCAAGGGCAGGCATTAACCGCTAAAACCGAAACAATTCGTAATGCCATGAACGAATCGGCCAAAGAAGAAGAAGATCACCTAGCCTGGTGTGAAGAGCGCCTAGATCAGCTAAACAGCAAACCCAGCTACCTTAACCCGCTTTTTTACGGCTTATCGTTTGGCATTGGCGCATTAGCCGGTGTCGCGGGCGACAAATGGAGCCTAGGATTTGTGGCAGCAACCGAAGATCAAGTTTGCCAGCATTTGCGCTCGCACCTAGAACAATTGCCAGAATACGACGAAAAAACGCGGGCAATCCTAACGCAAATGCTTAGCGATGAAGAACATCATGGTGAAAAAGCCATGGAGCACGGCGGGGTTGCTTTTAACCCGCCGGCCAAGAAACTGATGACGGCGATATCAAAGCTGATGACCGCCACCAGCTATCGGATTTAAGACTTTATCCTATTTATAGGTCGGCTGACTCTTCAGTCGAGACTCCAGTCGAGCCTCCAGCCGAACCGCCAGTAGAAAGCGGCGGATGATAAATAATTTGCACCAATGTCCCAGCTGGGTCTAGACAATAAAAGCTTCTAGCCCCATCGCGGTGAGTACGTGGCTCGCTTTGCATTTTAACCTTATTAGCCGTGAGAAAATCGTACCAGCGATCCACATCGGCCATGTCATCAATAATAAAACCGATATGATCTAAACGCTGCTGGGCAGGATTTAAATTCACGTTATCAGGCTTATTATGCAGCGCCACATTGTCATTACCCGAACATAAATAAATATTGTCAGGGTCGGGCTGCCACTCCACTGCCATGCCAAGTAGCTCAATATAGAAATGACAGGCCGCATCAAAGTCGGGAACAAACAAAGCCACATGGCGCATACCTGATGTTGAAGGTGGGCGCTTACCAACATAGGCTGTTTTCTTGCTCATTATGCCTCCTCAACCACGTAACTATGGGTCACTTCTGCGCCTGCGGCTTCCATCATAATAGAAGCCGAGCAGTATTTTTCGGCCGATAAACTCACCGCTCGCTTAACTTGCGCGTCTTTTAATTTGTTACCCGTAACAATAAATTTGAGGTGGATATGAGTAAATACAGCGGGTACTGCATCGGCGCGCTCGGCACTTAGCTCGGCCACGCAACTCACCACATCTTGACGGCCCTTACTTAGCATCGACATGACATCGAAAGAAGCACAGCCGCCCATACCCATAAGGAGCATTTCCATCGGCCTAGGCCCAAGATTCTCACCGCCTTTATCGGCGGGCCCATCCATTTGCACCGTATGACCGGTTTCAGATTCCGCTTTAAAGCTGACGTTGCCTGTCCACTGGACGGTTGCCTTCATGTATTACCCCTTGAAATTACGCTGATTTGGTCTTAACGACGGCTTTCTCACTTAAGGCTTATACGCTCAAGACCATCACTAAGCTCAAATGCAATAGTTGATAAGGATGCGAATGATACCCGCTTCTTTTTATTCAGTATGCTTTTTTAGCCCCGCCAAGCCTCAAAAAAGACTTTTCGACACAAATTAGCCAGAGTTTTAGAAAATTCAATTACTTACATAATATTGGCAAAATTGAAATCGATCAAAATAACAACACAACGAGTGCTAGTTCACATTTTGAACAACTGTGACTGGCTTCACACTCAATATAGACAATACTAAAAGGAAGAAAGCCGTTAAATTTGTTGTCTCACGCACATAGGTTGTTGATATATTATGCTAGCTCCCAAACTAAACTCGAATACAAACCGTGACGTACCACTTGCTACTAAAGGAAGATCATTTGTGACTCCCGTGCCGCTCACTCCTCATATTAAAAATGCAGAGACGCTGATTGCCAATAGTCATCGACGTCGCTATCCGGTTAAAAGCACCATTATCTATGCCGGCGACACCTCTGAAACCTTGTACTACATCATTAAAGGTTCGGTTACCGTTGCCATTGAAGACGATGAAGGCAAAGAAATGATTGTCGCCTACCTTAACGACGGTGATTTTTTTGGCGAAATGGGTTTGTTCGATAACGAAGATGCTCGAAGCGCTTGGATTCGCGCCAAGACCGAATGTGAAGTTGCAGAAATTAGTTTCACTAAATTCCATGAGCTTTCTCAACAGCACCCCGACTTAATGTTTTCAGTGAGCCAGCAAATGGCTAGCCGTTTACGCAAGACGACACGTAAAGTGGGTGACTTAGCTTTTCTTGATGTCACCGGCCGTGTTGCTCGCACCTTACTAGAATTATGCAAAGAGCCTGATGCCATGACACATCCCGATGGCATGCAGATTAAAATTACACGTCAAGAAATTGGCCGCATTGTTGGCTGCTCACGCGAGATGGTTGGCCGCGTATTAAAAGATTTAGAAGAGCAAGGCTTAGTGGATGTTAAAGGTAAAACCATGGTTGTTTTCGGTACTCGCTAAACCAGTAACAACGCCAAATCAGCAACAACAAAACTAACACGAGCAACAACAAAAAACGGCAGCTTTAATAGCTGCCGTTTTTTGTTGTTAAGAATAATCTTCGATTAAAAAAATAAATCATGCAATCGCTCGCCCGGCTCATCGGCACGCATAAAGGCTTCGCCCACCAAAAACGCATTAACATCATGCGCGCGCATAGCGGCAACATCTTCAGCCGTGTGAATACCACTCTCAGTGACTACAATACGATCTGCAGGTATGTCATCTAATAACTGATAAGTATTTTCATGACTGGTTTCAAATAAATGCAGATCACGATTATTAATTCCAACTAGTGTATTACCTAGCGGCAGTGAGCGAATAAGCTCGTCGCGATTATGCACTTCAACCAAAACATCCATACCCAAAGACAACGCACATTCATTTAATAATTGCAGTTGATTATCGGTAAGCGCAGCAACAATTAATAAAATACAATCGGCGCCCATGGCACGCGCTTCGTAAATCTGATAAGGATCAATAATAAAATCTTTACGGATCACAGGTAGCTGACAAGCTTCACGCGCCTCAATTAAATAGTTATCCGCACCCTGAAAAAAATCAATATCTGTTAATACCGACAAACAAGCCGCGCCGCCTTTTTCATAACTCTGCGCAATACTGGCTGGATCAAAATCTTCGCGAATCACACCTTTACTTGGCGAAGCTTTTTTGACTTCAGCAATCACCGCCGAATGACCGGCATCTAAAGTCCGCTGCATAGCGGCAACAAAACCTCGACAAGGGCTTGCATCCACAATGGCCGTCATCAAATCGGCTTGCGAACGGATAGCGCTGCGCTCGGCGATTTCCTCGACCTTACGATCAAGAATTTTTTTTAAGATGGTGGGTGTATCCGAACTCAATTGTGTACTCATATAATATCTATTCTGCTGCTTTTAAAGCCGCCGTAAAATCGGCCAACTCTTTCATTTTTTCTAAAGCCATACCGGATGCAATCATATCCTGTGCTATTGCTACGCCTTGCTGCCAATCAGATGCACAGCCAGCAACATAAATAGCGGCACCGGCATTAATCGCAATAATATTGGCCGCCGCCTGTTCACGCGCAGAAAAATCACCTTTTGTTTTACCTAACACCGACTGAATTAACTGTAAACTCTCTGCAGCATCAGCAACCGATAAATCATCAATCGCTGTGACACTCATACCGACCTGCTCAGGAGAAACCGTATATTCAGTGACAACACCGCCTTTTAATTCGGCGACATAAGTCTCAGCCGCAATACTGATTTCATCTAAGCCATCAGCCGAATGTACGACCATGACATGATTGCTACCTAAAGCATTTAATACATCAGCTATCGGTCGCACTAAAGCACGCGAGTAAACTCCGAGCAATTGATTTTTAACACCCGCCGGATTAGTAATGGGGCCTAAGACATTAAATAAGGTTCTTGTGCCCAACTCTTTACGTGGGCCAATGGCATGACGCATAGCACCGTGATGATTTTGTGCAAACATAAAACCAACACCAACACTTTCAACACAATGCGCCACTTGCGCAGCATTCATATCAAGACGCACATCCGCTGCTTCTAAGACATCGGCAGCGCCGCTAGAACTACTTACCGAACGATTGCCATGCTTAGCGACCCGACAACCTGCTGCTGCCGCCACAAAAGTACTGGCAGTTGAAACATTAAATAAACGCGCGCCGTCACCACCCGTACCCACAATATCAACTAAGTGATCGCCAGATACCTCAACCTTGGTGGCTAACTCGCGCATAACCGTTGCCGCTGCTGCGATTTCAGTCACCGTTTCACCTTTAATACGAAGCGCCACTAAAAAACCTGCAATTTGCGCAGCTGTCGCTTCGCCAGTCATAATCGATCGCATTACTGCAATCATGTCCGACTCAGATAAATTCTGTTGCTCTATCGCCGCATTAATTGCTGACTGGATATTCATACACTCAAGCCTTTAAAAAATTATCAAGTAGCTCGTAGCCGAACTCGGTTAAAATAGATTCGGGATGAAATTGCACACCTTCAACCGCTAAGGTTTTATGACGCAAACCCATTATTTCATCCATCGAGCCATCTTCATGCTGCGTCCAAGCAGTAATTTCAAAACACTCGGGCAAGCTTTCTCGCTCAACCACTAAAGAGTGATAACGTGTTGCCTCGTAGGGATTTTTTAAGCCAGTAAATACGCCAGTGCCGTTGTGGTAAATCGGCGAGGTTTTACCATGCATTACTGCGCGCGCGCGAACCACCTTACCGCCAAATGCTTGACCAATACTTTGATGACCCAAACAAATACCTAGCAATGGAATCTTGCCAGAAAAACGTTCAACCAACTCTAACGAAATACCCGCCTCGTTAGGCGTGCATGGGCCAGGCGAAATAACAATCTTTTCGGGCGCGAGTGTAACAATATCATCACAGCTAATTTCATCGTTGCGCACCACTTTAACGTCTGCACCTAACTCACCTAAATACTGCACAACGTTATAAGTAAATGAGTCGTAGTTGTCGACCATTAATAACATTACGACTCTCCTTCACTGTTAGTGGGACGACTGGCCTGAGCTGCAGCGCGAAACATAGCGCGTGATTTATTCATGGTTTCTTTCCATTCTAATCGAGGAATAGAATCGGCAACTACACCGCCACCCGCCTGCACATTTAAGACACCGTCTTTAATAACCGCGGTACGAATAGCAATAGCCGTATCCATATTGCCCGTCCAACTAATATAGCCAACCGCACCACCATAAATACCGCGTTTAACGGGCTCAACTTCATCAATAATTTGCATGGCGCGGACTTTGGGTGCACCGCTTAACGTGCCGGCTGGCAACGCCGCCTTTAATACATCAATAGCACTTAAGCCTTTTCGCACTTTACCCGTTACGTTAGAGACAATATGCATTACGTGCGAATAGCGTTCGACGATCATTTTATCGGTGAGTTTTACCGAACCAATTTCAGAAACACGACCAGCATCATTACGACCTAAATCAATTAACATTAAATGCTCGGCAATTTCTTTGGGATCGGCTAATAGTTCAGCTTCTAATGCATCATCTTCTTCTTCGGTGTAACCGCGTCGACGCGTACCCGCAATTGGACGAACAGTCACAACGTCTTCTTCAACACGGGCAAGAATTTCTGGCGATGAGCCAACAATTTGAAAATCACCCAAATCAAGAAAATACATATAGGGTGATGGATTTAAACTGCGTAGCGAACGATATAAATTAAGCGGTGGAACAGTAAACGGCACACGCATTCGCTGCGACGGCACCACTTGCATAACATCACCAGCCAAGGTGTAAGCTTTTATTTTTTCAACAACGGCTTCGTAATCTTCTTGTTTAAAACCCGATTTAAAATCACTTTCATTTAAACTAGGGCTTTCACCTTTTTGTTGATCTTGCTCTAAAGCAATAGGCGGTAATGCTGGCGTGGCTACAGGTAACTTTGCGGCTAAGGCGTTAATACGATCAACAGCTTTAGCCATTGCACGCTCAAACCGGTCGGCTTCACATTCTCCTTTTTCAGATTCTCCTTTTTCACCTTCAAGGCTAGGGTCAGCATGCGCAACAATATGAATTTTGCCGGCCAAATTATCAAACACCAAGACTTCTTCAGACACCATTAATAAAATATCAGGCGTACCTAGCTGGTCTGGTGGCGTAGAAACTTTTAACTTAGGTTCAACATAGCGAACGGTGTCGTAACCAAAGTAGCCCACTAGCCCACCAAAAAATGCTGGCAGGCCTTCAATATCGGGGGCGGTATAACGCGCTTGAAACGCTTCGACAAATTCTAACGGATCAGCCATGCTGGCTTCTTCAATTACTACACCGTCGCGCTCAACGGTAATATGTTCACCAAAGACTTTTAAAACGGTGCGGCAAGGCAGACCAATAATAGAATAGCGGCCCCATTTTTCGCCGCCCTGTACCGATTCAAATAAATAAGAGTATTTGCCAGAAGCGAGCTTATGATAGGCGCTCAGCGGTGTGTCCATATCCGCGAGCACTTCGCGCGTCATCGGAATACGGTTATATCCTGCGCTAGCAAGATCAGAAAATTGTTGTAAATTCAGGTTCATGGCGAATCCAGACAGTTGAGTCACACGGTAATTGCAAAAAATAGCTATCGAAGCGCTTTCGATACTAACGAATGAATTGTTATTGCCAACGCCATCGTAAAAAACTATTTATTTGTTTCACTCTATCCACCGGTTACTTATCTGGAGCCTTAGCCTATTAGCGTGACACAAAACTAATAAGAACGGCTAACTTAATGGCAACCAACAATTTATCGCAGTCAATAAAGGTTGATCACATTTCGTTGTTTAATTGTAACCCAGCCAGCGGGTCTCGCAAGTTGTTATTTGTTTAATCAAGCCCATTGGGCCGATATTATGCCTGCGCCAGCTCGGCACGCATTTTATCAATAACCGTTTTATAGTTATCGGTATTAAATATGGCCGACCCTGCAACAAAGGTATCCGCGCCAGCCTGAGCAATTTCACGGATATTCGCAGTGGTTACACCACCATCGACTTCCAAGCGGATATCACCGCCAGTGGAATCAATAAGTTCACGCGCTTCGGACAATTTAGATAGCGTTGATGGAATAAAAGTCTGACCACCAAAACCAGGATTAACCGACATCAGCAAAATCATATCCAGCTTATCCATGACATGACTTAATGCATCCAAAGGCGTTGCTGGATTAAATACCAAACCCGCCTTACAGCCTGCATCTTTAATTAGCTGCACAGAGCGGTCAACATGATTGCTCGCCTCGGGATGAAAAGTAATATAAGACGCGCCCGCCTCGGCAAAGTCGCCAATGAGCTGGTCAACCGGGCTCGCCATTAAATGCACATCAATCGGTGCGGTAATACCGTAGTCACGCAAAGCCTTGCAGACCATGGGGCCAATAGTTAAATTGGGCACATAATGGTTATCCATAACATCAAAATGGATAATATCGGCACCCGCAGCGAGTACGGCTTCAACCTCTTCGCCCAAGCGGGCAAAATCGGCCGACAAAATAGAAGGCGCTATTTTAAACTCTGTCATAGGGCATACCTTTTCATGAATGCTGAATTGACCAGCGCATTACTGGTGAATGTTTAACCTTTTAGGATAACGCGGTAATTTACTATAAAATGCACATCGTTTATCCGTGCTCAATGAATTGAACTGCTATTCATTGATAATAAGCGCTTACCGATAAAAATGAGATTCTACTCAACTATGCCACAATCTAACAGCACACTTATTTACCCAGCTAGCTCAGACCGTCAATCCATTCCCGCTGTCATAGCGCTATGTTTATTATTACTGACAAGCCCAATAGTCTTTGCCGAAGGCTCAACTAATGGTGAAATGACAAATAACCAAACAACTGATCAAACGACCAATAATGCCATTGAAGATGTCATGCCCACGACGGCAGCATCCACAGACCCCGAAGCCTCAGCATTAGAGCGAAGCGGCCTCCCACCGCAGCAAAACCATATGGGCACATTGGCAGCAGCATTAGACCCTAGTGAAGTCCTCTGGCTCGCAGAAGATAAGCAGCGATTTATTAGTTTATACCGCCCAGCATTACAGCCCGCACAAATGGCCGTCATTTTAATGCCCGACAGTATTCATAAGCTTGCCAAGCAAAGTTTAATGCGTGAGCTTTATACGGAACTTCCCTTAACTGATTGGTCAACGCTGCATATCAGTTTGCCTGAAGTCACTGAAAATTCTTTAGAAGAAAATGAGACATTAGCGGCAGCAAGAATTGCTACTAGTATTAATTTTTTATTTAGCAAAAACATACGATCAACCACGTTAATAGCAGAAAACCTCACTGCACAGCGCGCCATTACAGCATCGATTAATCAGGCCGATGCTACAAGTGGCTTAGTGCTTTGGCGAGTAGAGGACAATCAATTGTCGCACTCGCATTTAACCGCGTTAGCGCAAAGTCAAATCACTGTTTTAGATGTAGTAGATCACGGCATTAGTGCAGCAGAAAAAAATAATCGCAAACGAAAATTTTATCTTGCAGGCTTTACTAAAAATTACCGGTTAATTACTTCACCTAAAGGTACAGCAGGCATAACGCACACGCAACGTCGCGTTAGAGACTGGCTAGAAAAACGTTTTAGAAAAAACTAAGTTAAAGCTTATATATCAGTATTTTTTAAGCTATCAAGCAATATTTTTTTAAGTTCAATTGCTGATAGCTTATTTAAACCATGCACATCAGACAAACTTAATTGATCTTCAGCCAGTAACTGTCGCAATGTATTCGTAGACAGCTCCACTTGAATATAAGACATAGCTTTTACTCCTGCTTTAATGAACAAACTTAAGAATAAATAAACGAAGAACAATGATACAAACGTTTACTCGCCGTATCATTATTAAGCTCACCATCCACACCTAACAGCGGCACATCCAACTGACGAACCGACTGATAAAGAATATCTAGCTGTGCTTTTATTAAGCCTTGTATCTCAGGAAGAACATTCAACTCTTTTTCAAAACGAGTAATCGATAATAAGCAAATCTCGCGACCGCGATCAACATACTCTAATTGCATAAAAAAGTATCAGCTAACAAAATGGCTGACTGAGTGAAAATTTCATAGGCATTGCTTCGCTCTATGGCTTACGTTGAAATCATGATTTCTGCCGACTCAAAAGCACAACCCAAATGCGGCAATGCCTCACGCCACAACTGTTGGTCGTGAAATAACTGCCCGGTATCAAAACCGTTTTGCCCGCAATTAATCGCCAGTGATGACTTCTCGCTCAGCGCCCCGCGATGCGAGTCACATAAAAATTTTAACTTCCTATTCTCTAACTTCATATTCATAGGTAAACACTCCCAAGCAGCATCATTGGGTGCATGTTAAATGATAATGATTATTATTTGCAATAAAATAATTCATAAAGTTGCTTTATTTATTTAATAGAGACAAAAAAATCGGAAGGTAGAACCTTTATTCAGACAGCATAAGCCTCGCTTTCACCCTGTGAATAACGTCTCACTGAAACGCTAGCTAGTAACTATAAGCAACTGTTTAAGCTGAAATTTTAACCACTAAGCCATATACTGCTGGCAATACAGACATCACTAATAAGCTGGCCATGGCCCTATTGAACAATATTTGGTGAATATCTGATGTCAACACTCGCTTTAATCCATGACCCAAGAACAACCATGTACTACCCGAAAGAAAGCCAATAAAAACAAATACCACAGCAAGGACAAATACCTGATAAAACATACTGGCGTCTATAGATGTGTAGACAGCAACACTCGTGCTAGCCATCACCCATGCCTTAGGGTTAACCCACTGAAATAACGCCGCCTGTAAAAATGTAAATGGCTGCGGCGCTTTACAATTAAGCGACTTTGATTTTGCATTAGCAACTCGCCAAGCAAAATAAAGTAAATAAATAATTCCAAGCACTTTAATCACATCATGAATAAAAGGATATAGCTCAAACATGACACCCAAGCCAAGCCCCACCATAACAACCATAGAAGGAAAACCGAAAAGAACGCCAAATAAATGTGGCAAACTTTTGCTAATACCAAAATTAAGACCCGAGGACATTAGCATGACATTATTTGGGCCAGGAGTGAAACACATGGATAATGCAAAAAGGATAAATGCTAGAGAAAACGCCATAACCAATAAACCGTTTTAAAAGGTAAAGAAAGAAAGGTTATGACTAATAAAAAGAAAGGATGTTCTGCTGCTACGAAATATTAACTAATTTCTTTGCCTAAGAAATTCAAGCCGTTCTAGGGTACCAATATCCTGCCAATCACCCACAAAATACTCACCGCTGACCAGACTCTGCTGCATGGCTTTACGAAATAATGGTGCCAGCTTCGAACGGCCAGCAGATACACTCTTAAATAAATGAGGATGCAAAACCGAAATACCCGAAAAGGTTAAGGCCTGGCTATTACCCTGTCCTGCCTGCTCTACTACCTTTGCCTGCGACGACAAATAAAAATCCCCCGCCGGATGATGTTCGGGGTTATTAACCAGTACTAAATGCGCTAAACAATTATGCAATGGCAATGCGGCGAGTGTAGAAAAATTATAATCGGTCCAAACATCGCCATTCACAACAATAAATGGATCGTCACCCAATAACGGCAACGCCTGCACAATACCACCGGCTGTTTCTAAACCACCTTCGGGCTCGGGCGAATAAATGATATTGGCTCCCCACGGTGAGCCATTACCCAAAGCTGATTCAATTTGTTTACCCAAATGTGCATGGTTAATAATAATATCAACAATACCTGCCGCCACTAAGCGCTCAATATGATAAACAATCAGCGGCTTACCTTTTACCATTACTAACGGTTTAGGTGTTGTGTCGGTTAACGGCCGCATTCGCTCGCCACGACCGGCGGCTAAAATCATTGCTTTCATTAATTTTCCAACCACTTTTCTAGCATATTTCTACAGGGTGCTAATTCAGGATAATGCGGTAATACAGCGGTAATATAAGCAGAAAAACGTGGAATCATTTCAAGGTAACCGTCTTTATTGTCACGGTAATGTAAACGCGCAAAGATACCAACAATTTTTAAATTTCGCTGCAAGCCCATTAAATCACACCAACGAATCCAGCATTGTTCATCGATATGCGGTGCCAATTTTTCGCGCGCCTGCAACATCCACAACTCTAAATCAGCACGCGACCAAGTCATGTAACGATCCCATAACCATGATGCCAAGTCATAAGTTAACGGGCCAGAAACCGCATCTTGAAAATCAATAATGCCAATATCACCATTAGGCAATTGATGTAAATTACAACTATGAAAATCGCGATGCACAAACACTTGTGGCTGCGCTAAAGCATTATCGACCAACAACTGAGTGAGTTGCTGCCAACACTTAGCTTCATCGTTAGTCATGGTGACACTAAGATGCCGCTGCAAATACCAATCAGGAAACAGCGCTGACTCCTCTTGTAGCTTGGCTGGAGAATAGCCGGGCAAGCCCGATGCATCGCAAGAAGACGCCATAATCGCCAACACAGGCAAAACGGCATCAAATAAGGGTTGGCCACTAGCCTCATGCAGTAACGACTTGAGCATTACGTCGCCCAAATCCTCTAATAGCAAAAACCCCTGCTCTAATTCCTGGGCCACAATAACAGGTGCACGCAACCCCGCATTGAGCAATCGCTGAGCAATATCCACAAAGGGCTCAATCGACTCTTTTTG
The DNA here is from genome assembly GCA_042090785.1 of Cellvibrionales bacterium. Classification (GTDB taxonomy): domain Bacteria; phylum Pseudomonadota; class Gammaproteobacteria; order Pseudomonadales; family UBA7434; genus UBA7434. The sequence continues at coordinate 41,270 of JBELIP010000012.1, forward strand.
CGGCGGTGCATCCATAACAATATAGCTACAACCCTTAAAATGGGTCCGAAAATAGCGCCGAAAGCTCGCATCGCCACTCACAGAATCCCAAGTCGGCAGCAAATAATCGGCTAAAATCGGTGTTTCAGGCGCAAAAGCATTGTGTAATGCCGTTATGGTCCACTGCTTTAAAGGTGCTAATCGGTGATCAGGTTGGGACATTGCTTCGCCAATATCGGTCATAAGAACATGCAAGGTTTTAGAATACCGCATCGTAATGCTTTATCATCAAGCTTTTAAAGGCCGAGTATTCATAAGCTTTGATTGTAATAGCTATTGAGCAATTTGTTTAACCCTTTATAGCGTGCTTCATAGCATTCTTCACTCAGGTCATAGACAACCACCTGAAAAATAACGACCACAACTGTATGCGAGCGATTTTGAAACAACAGTATCGATACCAAGTACAACACTCAAACAAAGTGCAGCTGCAGCAATCGGCTTTTTGTGTGTGCTTATTTGTTGCCTCATGGCTGGCGATATCGGTGCATGCAGGTGAGAATGACAGTAACGGCTTTAACTGCCAGCAGCCTAACGTAGCAAGTAAAACCGAATGGGCATGTGATAGCGATAATAAAACAATCGTAAAGCCCTCGCAGACAACAAAGTCCAGCCCAGTATCTGCAGCGTCAGTATTAACAGAGCCAGTTATTGAAGACGAAGACGATTTTGCCGACGACTCATCCAGCACAATAATCAATCACAACACTCCGGCTACTAACATTGACCACCGCGACCTAGCCAGCCAAGATTGGCAAAGCAGCGCCAATATCAACCAACCTTATTGCGGCGGCGCTTATATCAACCCCATTCCCGCCACCCAACAAACAGACTTACCTCAAGATGAATTGCCCATTGAAGCGAGTGCTGGCCGTACATCTATGCAAGGTTCACTCGCGGTGTTTGAAGACAATGTATTAGTTACCCAAGGCAATGTTTCACTGCAAGCCAACAAAGTGACCTATGCCGTAGAAACCGAACAGCTCGAACTTAACGGTAATGTCGTAGTGCGCACCAGTGCCGCCGCTTTTGGTGGTCGTTCGGCCAGCGTCAACATTGCTAAAAATACCAGCACTATTAACGACGCTAATTACCTTGTTCATCAACAACATATTCGCGGCAGCGCCAATAAAATTTCGGCCAAGGCTAACGGCAATATTCAAATTGATAATGGTAGCTACACGCAATGCAGTCCCAAAAGCCAACTCTGGGCATTAGATGCTGGAAAAATTACACTGAATAAAGAAAGCGGCCAAGGCACAGCGCGGCATGCCAAGTTAACAATTAAAAATATACCTATTGTTTACGTTCCCTATGCACAGTTCCCTATTGGCGAAGCTCGACAATCAGGTCTTTTGTTTCCCAGCTTATCTGATAGCAGTAGCGGCTTTGATATAACGTTGCCTTACTATATCAACATTGCTAGCAATATAGACACAACATTAGCGCCACGTTATAACGCAGAACGTGGCTACATTACCGAAGCCGAAGGCCGCTGGCTAAATCAGTTTGACCAATGGGTAGTCAGTGGCGCCTATATCGATAACGACAAACTATTTTCTCAAGACGACAACCTTAACAATGGTCGGCGTTGGGTTATTAACATAAAAGAACGGGGACAATTCGCTAAAAACTTTTTTAGCCATATTGATTACACTCGCATTAGCGATAATGATTATCTGCGCGACCTCAACACAACGAGCCTTTCTATAAGCCGTAAAACGCACCTCAACCAACGTGCCGCATTTAATTTTTATGGCGATTACTGGCGTGCTGGATTCAATATTCAACAATATCAAACACTCAACAATATCAACATTAACAACAGCAACGTCGATATTATAAAGCCATTTGAAAAAGCACCTGAATTTTGGCTTAGCTATGAATCATCGGCTACACCTTTTCGTATAGGCAGCAATATCCACTTAAGACACACCGACTTCGATCATGACGAATTCGATACCGGTACCAGACATTTCGGCGAAATGAATATTAATTACCCCATGCAATGGGGTGGTGTTCGCCTTGCACCATCAATTGGCGTGCAACATTTGGCGTATAATTTAGACAACAGCATTAATGTGTTAGATGACACACCCTCAATTACCGCACCGCAGGCACAGATTAAATTCGATATGGTATTTGAAAAAAACCATACCTCACGCCGCACACTAGAACCCGGCATCTTTTATATTTACCGCAATGCCGACCAGCAAGACACGTTGCCATTATTTGACACCAACCTACTCATCATTAATCGTAACCAGCTCACTCGAAACAGTGCCTTTAGCGGTTATGATCGGCTCGAAGACACACACCAAGCCGCTGTTTATTTAACTCATCGGCATTTTAATACGCGTGGCCAAGAAACACTGGCGGCCACCCTTGGCCAAATTCATTATTTTCAGGATGCCAGCACCGCCGCCAACCTATTTAACACGCGTAATAATGACAGCGATAGCTCAGCTCTCATAACCGATATCAAGGCCAAATTAGGCTTACAGTGGCAAAGCCATATGACCGCATTATGGGATTCCAACGATAACCAGCTAGAAGAAGGCAGTTTTTCGCTACGTTATCGCAATAAGCACAATGCCAACAACGCTCAGCGCCCAGCCAGCATTGCCAACCTCAGCTATCATTACCGACAAGCCGACAACCGCTTAAGCCTTTTGCAACAAGATATTGAACAAGCCGACCTCAGTTTTGTCACACCTTTAAGCCACCGCTGGGCATTCATTGGCCGCTACCAATACGACACCACCCAAGATCGAAGTAACGAATCTTTGGCAGGAATCGAGTACAATAACTGCTGCATAAAATTACGGGTTATTTATCGAGACGGTCTTGTCTATCGTGGCGCAGGAATAGAAAATGAACGTGACCGCAGTGTATTCTTACAAATTGAGCTCAAAGGCTTATTTGGCGTAGGAAACACCTTAGAAAATATTCTTGATGAATCAATTCTAGGCTATCGATCACTCTCAACCGGCAGCCTTGGCAGCCGACATAATTCGTTTTAATTTATTTTAATTCGTTTTGTTTTAGCCGCTTAACCAGCGCAATAAGATTAACAGGATAATATTTTTATATGGTAACGCACTTAGTAAAAACGTTAGCAGCATCGGCAATTTTAGCATCGACCTTCACTGTATTTAGCCATACAGCCCATGCAGAGTACCAACTCATCGATCGTGTTGTTGCCATCGTAGAAGACGACATTGTGCTTGCCAGTGATCTTAGAGATCAAATAATTAGCATCAAGCAGCGCATCACCTCAAGTGGCGGCAAAATGCCTGCCGATGACGTGCTATTTGAGCAGGTACTCGAACGCAGCATTCTTGAGAATTTACAGTTACAACGCGCCGCACAAATCGGCATGCGTATTAGCGACCAACAACTCAACGAAGCCATGACAAATATTGCTGCACGCAATAATTTATCGCTAGCCGATTTCAAGGCATCAGTTGAACAACAAGGTGAATCGTATTTAAACATTCGAGAAAAGATACGCAAAGATTTACTCATTAACGAAGTACAGCGTAGAAGCGTCATTAGAAACATTAACATCAGCGAAAGCGAAGTAGATAATTTTTTGCAATCGGAACAAGGCAAACTTTTATTATCGCCCGAGTTTAATATCGACCATATTTTATTATCCATCCCTACAGATGCTGGCGAGCAAACAAAAGTGTTAGCCAAAGAAAAAGCCACACAACTCCAACAGCTGGCCTTAAAAAACGGTGGCTTTGAAGCCATTCAAGATAAAATTGCAGCCCACAATGCCGAACGCAGCCCGCTAGGCTGGCGCCGCGCCGAAAACATGCCCAGCCTTTTTAAAGGTGTAATTGACGACATGGCAATCGGTGATGTCAGCGAGCCAATTCTTAGTGACAGCGGCTATCACGTCATTCACATCAATAACAAACGCGGCGGCGTGGCGGGCAAAACAACAGAAACCAAAGTAAGACATATACTTATTGCACCTAATGAAATTCGCTCTATGGACGAAGCCAAAATACTGGCCAACGAAGTAAAAACAAAACTCAACGAAGGCGAAGACTTTGTGCAGCTTGCGCGCAAATATTCTGACGATCCCGGCTCAGCATTATCTGGCGGCGATCTTGGCTGGACAGAACCCGGCGTGCTCGTGCCCATATTTGAAGAGACAATGAATAATGCCGAAATCGGCATAAGCAGCCCAGTATTTGAAAGCCAATTCGGCTGGCATATTCTTGAAGTCAGCGAACGACGAGAAAAAGATTTATCGCAAGAGCGTGCCACCCAGCAAGCCAGAATGGCTATTGCAGAAACCAAATACGATGACGAGCTCAATAACTGGCTACAAGAGTTACGCGATAACGCATTCGTAGACATAAAGTAGTAGGCATAAAAAAATAGTAGATATAAAATAATTGCTAATGTCTTTTTACTACCTACTAACAACCAAAGTACCATTTAAGCTAAATAGCATTTTAATGACCTAGACGTTTAACTAAAAACGCTCGCCTAAAAAACAAAAAACTAGGCACTGACTTAACATGAAAACAATTTCGCGCATTGCCATAACGCCAGGAGAACCTGCCGGCATTGGCCCCGACATTCTTGTGCAACTTGCGCAGCATAAACAACGCGCACAAATAGTTGCTATCGCCGACCCTAAACTATTACTGGATCGCGCAAAACGTCTTAAGCTGCCACTGTCCATTATTCCTTTTAATGCCAACGCGCCCGCTCAATGCGCCAATGCAGGACAACTTTATGTTGAAGCCATTGAGCTCGCAGCAATACCAGAACCCGGTATTGCCAGTAGCGTTTCAGGCAAGTACGTTTTAAAAACTTTAGATACCGCTATTACTCATTGCAAAAATAACGTACTAGATGCACTCGTCACGGGCCCAATTAATAAATATTTAATTAATCAGTATTTATCTAACCATAAAAATACTGATATTTTATTTAGCGGCCACACGGAATATTTAGCCGAGCAAACACAAACACCTCGCGTAGTTATGATGCTTGCAACGGCTAACAGTGATTCATCACTGCTCAAGCAGCCATTAAGAGTAGCGCTTGCCACTACGCACTTACCACTACGCAATGTTGCCGACGCTATTCAACCCGCAATGCTAGAACAAACATTGCGTATTTTGCATAACAATTTAGTCTCACACTTTGGTATTAGCCAGCCCAATATTTTAGTCTGTGGGCTTAACCCACATGCCGGCGAACAAGGCGACCTAGGTGACGAAGAAATTAATATTATTGAACCCTGTCTTGCCAAGCTGCGCAGCCAAGGCATGCGACTATCCCAAGCCCTACCGGCAGACACATTATTTACAGCAAAATATTTAGACACAGCCGATGCTGTTTTAGCCATGTATCACGATCAAGGTTTACCCGTACTTAAATCGCATTGCTTTGGACAAGCCGTCAATATAACGCTAGGACTGCCCTTTATTAGAACCTCGGTAGACCATGGCACTGCTTTTGATCTTGCCGGCACAGGCAAAGCTAACATAAGCAGTTTAGAAACCGCCCTCTCAATGGCCATTGATTTATCCCAGCAGGCGAGTACCCAGTGACTTATTCCAACACCAACGTTGAATCGAATTCTGACTATAAGCCTACATCGCATACAGCTCGCAAACGTTTTGGTCAAAATTTTTTACAAGATGCGTCGGTGATTGATAATATTTTATGCGCCATTGGCCCAGCCAGTGGTGACCAGCTGGTTGAAATTGGCCCAGGCCAAGCCGCACTCACCAAACCGCTTATTGAGCAGCTCGCAAATAACTGCGCATTAACATTATTAGAAATCGATAGAGACTTAGCGGCACAATTAAAGATTCAATTTGGCAGTGACGAGCGCGTTAGCATTCATTTAGGTGACGCCTTAGATTTTGACTTTACTGCACTCCACCAGCAAGCCGAAAAACCCTTACGCGTGTTTGGCAACCTACCCTACAATATTTCTACGCCATTAATTTTTCATTTACTGCAGCAAGCAACCGCAGAGTCGTCTTCTAATATAATAAGCGACATGCACTTTATGCTGCAGCGCGAAGTTATTGACCGAATGGCAGCGCCGCCTGGCAATAAAACTTATGGCCGCTTAAGCATCATGACGCAATACTACTGTCAGGTAGAACCATTATTTGATGTGCCGCCCGAAGCGTTTTCGCCCAAGCCAAAAGTCATGTCAGCTATTGTGCGCTTGCTTCCTTATAAAGAGTTACCTCTCAAGGCAGAGCAACCACAAATACTCGACAAAATCGTACGCGCTGCGTTTGCACAAAGACGCAAAACACTGCGTAATGGTTTAAAAGGATTAATAAGTGCCGCAGAACTCGAAGCGATTAATATTGACCCAAGTGCAAGAGCCGAAACACTGGATATTGCCACTTTCGTCAATATCTCAAATACACTAACAGCAAAAACAACCTCATAAAAAATCTATCCTGCAGCAAGCGGGACAACTCACATTGATTGCGGCATAATATTGCTTATGAATTCAGAACAAATAGTATTACAAGAAAGCATTGAGGTTAGCGTTAGTCCGCAATACCTTCCCGAGCAATCCAACGAATCGGTGGCGGAATATACCTTTGCCTATACGGTTGAAATTACCAACCATGGCGATGAAACCGTGCAACTGTTAGCCCGTCATTGGATTATCACCGATGGCAATAACAGTATTCGAGAAATAGAAGGCGAAGGCGTTGTCGGTAAGCAACCGTATATTAAACCCGGAGAGCGCTACCAATACAGCAGCGGCGCCATTCTCTCTACCAAAACCGGCACAATGGAAGGTAGCTATAAAATGTGTTCCGAAACCGGCCTGCCTTTTGATGCCATTATTAAACCGTTTGGGTTAATCCATCCAAACTCATTACAATAAAGCCCAGCCCCTTAAACCAATGGCTTACATAATTAATATGGCGCCTAATCAACCATGACTCAATATGCCGTAGGTGATATTCAAGGTTGCTATCGCGAACTAATGGACTGCCTAGAACAGGTAGCCTTTAACCCCGCTAACGACTGCCTATGGGTTGCCGGCGACATGGTGAATCGCGGACCCGATTCGCTTGCCACTCTGCAATTTTTATATCAACACCGTAACAGCGTTCGTTGCGTACTCGGCAATCATGATTTACATCTGCTCGCCATTTACTTTGGCCACCGCCAAGCTAAACCGTCAGATACCGCAGTGGATATATTAGATGCCGATAATAGCGAAGAACTCATCACTTGGTTAAGACAGCAGCCGCTATGCCTTCACGACGAAAAAATGAATTACACCATGGCGCATGCAGGTATTGCTCCGCAATGGTCATTAACGCAAGCCCTTAACTATTCCGCCGAAGTAGAAGCCGTTTTAAAAACCGAAGCTATACATCCTTTTTTAAAAAACATGTACGGCAACACCCCCGACTTATGGCATGATGATTTAACGGGCGCTGATAGACTCCGCTGCATTACCAATTATTTTACCCGCATGCGTATTTGTAATAGCGATGGCAAACTGGAGTTTAGCTACACGGGTGGCACCAAGCATATACCTGACGGATATCAGCCTTGGTTTAAACAAGCCAATAGACAAACCCAGCAACAACGTATTATTTTTGGTCACTGGGCCGCACTGAATGGACATATTAATCATAAAAATTTATTCGGCCTTGATACTGGTTGCGTATGGGGCCAAACGTTAACGTTAATGCAATTAGACAACCACCACATAACTACAGCCAAAGCTAGCCGCTGAATATGAACAACCAATGAAAAACAACAGCAACTCACAGACAATAAAAACCTTCTTAGTTGGCGGCGCTGTTCGCGACCAACTGTTAGGCATTAAAGTCATTGAACGTGACTGGGTCGTCGTGGGCGCAACGGTCGAAGACATGCTTGAGCAAGCGTTTCAACAAGTCGGCAAAGACTTCCCCGTTTTTTTACACCCACAAACCAAAGAAGAACATGCCCTAGCCCGCACCGAAAGAAAAGACGGTAGCGGACATACAGGGTTTCAAGTTTATGCCAGCCCCGATGTCACCCTCGAGCAAGATCTTTTACGACGCGACTTAACCATTAATGCCATTGCTAAAGATGAGAGCGGTCGCTTAATAGACCCTTACAACGGACTGGCCGATATTAATAATCGCTTCCTCCGACATGTATCTAACGCATTTATCGAAGATCCATTACGTGTATTACGGGTTGCCAGATTTCATGCCAAGCTATTACATTTAGGCTTTAGCATTGCTGATGAAACACTCGCACTCATGAAAGCGATAAGCCACTCAGGCGAATTAAAAACGTTATCGCCCGAACGCATATGGCAGGAATTCAGTAAAGGTTTAAACGAAACATCACCACAAGCGTTTATTCAAACGCTTTATCAATGTGACGCATTAGAGCAGCTACTGCCCGAGCTGAACCGCTGCTTTCACAACAGCGATAATATGCTCGATGTATCAAGCAATATCGGTAAGCGAACGCTGGCAGCCTTAGAATACGCCGCCAAGCAAAACTATTCAGGCGAAGTACGATGGGCCATTGTATTACACGCCACTGACAGTAACAGCCGGCCCAAAAACATTATCGCTAAAGTCCTGCGCAACAAAAATAATGACGACAACACTATTCATATTATTAGTAAGCGCTTAAGAGTACCCAATGACTATAGCGGCCTCGCCAACCTTGTTGCCTACTATATTGATTTTGCAATTCATGCCAAAGCAGCCAAGCCTGATATTATTATTTTGCTATTAGATGTTTGCGATGCATGGCGACGACCCGACCGCTTTGAAGGGTTTTTACAAACCTGCGAAGCTTTAATCTCTACCAGCCCAGAACGCTCACACCAAAATTTAGGTTCTATCGCTTTTTTAAGAATGGCCTATGAGCTTTGCAAAAGCATTAACGCCAAGGAGTTTGTTGCCGCAGGTATTAGCGGCGAAGCCATTGGCGAGTCTGTGCGCAATGCAAGAAAAGTATGTGTTGCCGAATTAAAACAACAGTTTTAATACTGCCGTTATTCCTGACGACTTAAAGAACTGGTTATGCCTGCACAAGCCGCTGCTGGAATCGCTTGAGGCTTACGCAAAGTGATGGTTATTTCGCTAATACGCTCATGACTATCGAGCAAATGCTTTAACAAAGACTCCAGCAAGGTTTCAATTAACAAGCAGCTTTGTGCTTGAGTGAAATCAATAACTTGTTGCGCAACCGCCGCATAATCTACTGTCGCATCAATATTATCGCCATCGGCCGCACCATTAATATCCACTTGCATATCAATATCAAAATGTAGCGTCTGCTTAACATGCTTTTCCCACTCGCATAAACCAATAACTGTATCTACTTTTAAATCTTCAATAAAAACCGTTGCCATATCACACCTAATTTAATCTTTTTTATTTCATGTTTTGCTTTTTATTCTTTAAGCTAACTTTTCTAATTCTTCAAGCGGCCAGCGCGGTTTAACGTTTACTGCTAACGGCTCAATATGTCCCGCTTGCAAACGTAGCGCCCCCGCCAAGGCAATCATTGCACCATTGTCAGTACAATACTCTGGTCTTGCATAATACACTTCCGAGCGTTGTGCCGCTGTCATGGCTTCTAACGATTCGCGCAAGCGCTGGTTAGCACTCACACCACCAGCAATAATTAAACGTTTTAAACCTGTCTGTTTTAAAGCACGCTTACATTTTATTGTTAAGGTACTCACTACCGCCTCTTCAAACGCTCGCGCAATATCGGCTTGCGTTTGCTCGTCTAGTATTTTGTCGTCGAGTGCTTCTTTATTTAATAACTGCTCTTGCTGACACTTTGCAATAGTATTTTTAGTAAACGTTTTTAAGCCACTAAAACTAAAATCCAAACCCGGCCTGTTAACCATAGGTCTTGGAAAATCAAAACGCCCTTCAATACCTTGCTGCGCTAAACGCGCAATTTGCGGACCACCAGGATAAGGCAAGCCCAACATCTTTGCCGCCTTATCAAAAGCTTCACCTGCCGCATCATCTAGCGATTCACCTAACAGCGTGTAATCACCTAACTGTTTTACTTCAACTAACTGTGTGTGACCGCCAGAAACTAATAACGCAACAAATGGAAAAGCCGGTGGTTTATCTTCTAACATGGGCGCTAGTAAATGGCCTTCCATATGATGCACACCAACAGCCGGTACATTCCACGCCATGGCGAGCGAACGACCAAGAGAAGCCCCCACTAATAACGCGCCAATTAAACCGGGGCCTGCCGTGTAAGCAATACCATCAATCGCATCTTTATTAACGCCTGCATCAGCCATTAATTGACGAATCATAGGCAAGGTTTTACGAATATGATCACGCGAAGCTAGCTCAGGTACCACGCCACCAAATTCTACGTGTAAATCAATTTGGCTGTGCAGTGCATCGGCCAACAAACCACGTTCAGTGTCATACAACGCAATGCCTGTTTCATCACAAGACGTTTCAATACCTAACACTAACATTTAGCTGCACTGCCTTTTTTAATGAAAGCTGACATTAATATCGCTTACTCGCTAACTTAGTGACTCGAAAGGTACCGCCTTGCGACAACAGCTTAACTGCATCACCGGCACCAATAGGCTCGGCAGCAGGGTCTAACGCCTGCACAACAGAAATCACTTCGCCATCATCTAACTTAATGGTGTATTCCATGCCTTGCGCTTTAGTCAAAGCACTCTCGGCTTTAGCGCCAACGGCAGCACCCGCCGCACCCACTATCACTGCAGCAATGTCGCCAGTCGTGCCATCATCGACGGTTGAGCCAGCAAGCCCACCCACAACACCACCCAGCACACCGCCAATACCGCTTTTTGTGCCTTCAATCATCACCGGCGTGGCGTCGACTATAGTGCCCAGCTTCACATTTTGTACTGTGCGCGCTTCGCTACGCGAATAACTGGTGCCTGTCTGCTGAGAAGGTACGCAGGCAAGCAATACCAAACTAGCCGATAAAATAGACGCTAGCTTAAAGGCTGCTGAGAAATTCAATAATTTATTCATAACACTATCTCCATAACACTCACTCTTAGACACTATCTCAGACACCATCCTCAAAATGGCTTTTTATGATTCAACGCGGCAAACAAACGTTGCTGCGAATAAACTTCGACCGATACGCAAATAAGAGGTTTCTTAAACAGCAGCAGCGGCAAGCGCAGCCCTAGCGGCTCATTATGCGTATTTTACGATTAAAAACAATGGCATAGCTGATGCATTGGCAGCTACCATTTAATAGAAACAGCTTATTTTTCACAAAAAATGCGCTAAACCGCCCAATGACCAAGGCCGCCATGAAGCACTTAAGACGCACAATCGGTTAATCTCAGCCCAAGCCTGCATGGGGCGCAAGTAATAAGCAACAAAAACCACTTAAATGCCTTTGCATTTTACCTGTAGCCTGTATAGAATTGCCGCCCTTAGAAAAGCCAGCCTATGGCTGTGCCTGATAATCACAATGATTATCCTTAAAATGTATATTTGAACCTTATACCAAGTAGATGAGTTTTTATGCCACAAGTTAGAGTAAAAGATAACGAGCCCTTTGATATCGCGTTACGTCGTTTTAAACGATCTTGCGAAAAAGCTGGCGTCATTGCCGAAGTTCGCCGTCGTGAATTCTACGAAAAGCCAACGGCTGTTCGTAAGCGCAAAGCAGCAGCCGCTGTTAAGCGTCATCAGAAGAAAGTCGGTCGTGAAATTCGCTCTAGAGTTCGCATGTACTAGTCTTTGACTGGTGTAGCATGCCCCAAAAACCCGGCCCTGTGTCGGGTTTTTTGTTTTTAAAGCCGTATAACCCCTTCATCGCTCACGGTATACTGCTAAGCAACTAGCGGGCGATTAACCAATAGACCGATAAAGCACCGTCCACCTAGAAAGAATTGCATAAACTTGCAAACAAGCTGTTAGCTAAACAACCATTACCGAGGATGACCCATGAGTAAGTGTGAGCAAAAAATCGCCATAGAAGACGCCATGAAAGCAGCCATGCGCGCCAAAGATAAGCCGACACTTAGCACTATTCGTCTTATTCTCGCCGAGATTAAACGCATAGAAGTCGATGAGCGCATAGATGTCGATAACGACCGCGTCATCGCTGTGCTCGATAAAATGCTCAAACAACGCCGCGACTCTATAGAACAGTTTCGTGCCGCTAGCCGCGTAGACCTAGCAGAAATTGAAGAAGCCGAGATGCTGGTTATTCAATCTTTTTTGCCTGCTCAACTCAGCGAGCAAGAAATTGCTGATCTTATTGCCGAAGCCATTGCGGCCTCGGGCGCAGAAAACATGAAGGATATGGGTAAAGTCATGGGCATCCTAAAGCCGCAGCTACAAGGTCGAGCGGATGTTGGCGCAGTGAGTGGCAAAATAAAAGCCGCTCTCGCTTAAGCAATTAATCACTCAATAACAGACAAGCGATAATTTAATAATGGCCGGACTTATTCCTCAACAGTTTATCGATGATGTGCTCGATCGCGTCGATATTGTCGAGGTTATTGATCGGCGCGTCAGCCTAAAAAAAAGTGGTCGTAACTACACTGCCTGCTGCCCGTTTCACGACGAAAAAAACCCCTCTTTTAGCGTTAACCCCGATAAACAATTTTATTACTGCTTTGGCTGTGGTGCCGGCGGCAATAGCGTTGGCTTTATCATGGACTACGAAAATATCGACTTTCCCGCCGCGGTAGAATCACTAGCAGCCATGGTCGGCCTTGACGTGCCGCGCGAAGAAACCGGCGGCAACAGTAATTTACAACGCCAGCGCAAAAGCCAAGCGCAAAGCCTTTACGAGGTACTGGCATGGACAGCACACCATTTTCAAATGCAGCTGCGCCAACACAGTAATAAAACACAGGCCATAGATTATTTAAAAAACCGCGGCCTAAGCGGCGAAGTTGCCCGCGATTTTGGTATTGGTTACGCGCCCCCAGGCTGGGATAACTTGTTATTAGCGACCGACGAGAGCCATAAGAGCGACGACAAAACACGCCAACAAAAAATTGCCCAATTAGAAACCGCTGGCATGCTAGTTAAAAAAGAGAACGGCGACTTTTACGACCGCTTTCGCGAACGCATTATCTTTCCCATCCGCGACAACCGCGGCCGCGTTATTGCTTTTGGTGGCCGTGTACTTAACGATGACAAACCCAAATATTTAAACTCGCCCGAAACACCGGTATTCCATAAACAACGCGAGTTATATGGCCTTTACGAAGCCCGCAAAGCCAACCGGCAGCTCGACTATCTGCTAATGGTAGAAGGCTATATGGATGTCGTATCGCTGGTACAGTTTGGCATTACCAATGCCGTTGCCACCCTCGGTACCGCCAGTAGCATTTACCACCTAGAAAAAATATTTCGTCATACCAGTAAATTAGTCGTGTGTTTTGATGGTGATGCCGCAGGTAAAAAAGCCGCCTCTCGCGTATTAGAAACCGCCCTACCCGCTATGTCTGATGGCCGCGAAGTGTGTTTCTTATTTTTACCCGATGGTGAAGATCCCGATACTTATGTCCGTAGTAACGGTAAAGAAGCGTTTTTTCATACCGTTGATCAAGCCATGCCGCTTGAAGACTTTTTATTTGCAACCGCCAGCGAAGGTATTAGCCTTGACTCAGTAGCTGGCAAAGCCAAATTAAGCCAGCGTGCACTGCCACTTATTCAACAGCTGCCACACGGCGTATTTAAACAGCTAATGTTAACCCGCTTAGCTAATGAAACCGGTGCCGACATCAGCTTATTACAATCACGCGAAGCAGAAATTGCCGCAGCCAAAACACCCAGCTCGGCCAAAACCACTGGCAACGAAGCCGGCCAGCAAAAAGGACAACAAAAAGCACAAGCAAGCGAGCCGCAAAATAAACCTTTATCAACCGCAGCAACCAGCAATAAACCGGCCGGCACAGAATTAGGCCTAGAAAAAACACCTATTGTTTGGGCTATTGCATTACTGCTTCACTACCCACAACTGGCTAAAACTATTGAACTACCCAGCTGCGTAACCCGTATTAACAGTGAAGAAGCCAAGTTACTGCTCAAACTCTTTACCCATATAAAAACGCAAACGCAAACCGTTACCACCAGTATGCTACTGGGTTACTGGCATGGCACCGCCGAAGCTGCCGCACTTAACCACTGCGCCAGCCGCCATAAACCCTCAGAAAAAGAAGCCGTTGCCGAACAAGAATTCTCTGACGTATTAAGCAGAATTAAAGAGCAGTTTGAAGCACGTGAACTCAGCCAATTTATTGCGGAACTCGAGCGCAAACCACTGTCAGACTTAAGCGAAGACGAACGAAACAAGCTCAAGTCTATTGGTTTAAACAAAAGCAAGTGATCCATCAGGCACAGCTCAATTGAGGCAATAGGTAAGTATTAGAGGGCAAGCAACGAAAAGTCCGTCACGCATTAGCTCGTATCATCCTAGCCATTTTTTAGGAGCAAAAACGAGCATGAGGCCTCGATAATCGACTCAAAAACAGTCTAATCGAGTATTTTCATGGCTAATAAGCGTTTTTAGCCAACTTTCTGCCTCCTAAAGCCCATTATCGTTATAAGATTTGGCGACTATACGTTATAATGTCCGGCTAAATTTTAGCCGTATTGTTAAAATACGGGCAGATCTCGGCAGTTACATAAAAGCAGTTACATAAAAAGGCAGCTACATAAAAAATAGCCGCGTAAAAAAATAGCAGCTTGCATGCTTAGAATAGCCACCAAGATTCTGTTACAGAAGTGAAGCTGTTTGCTTATTAGGGTTTTCTCTCATCAATAGTGCATTTAACGACTATTATGATTAACGAATAGTCTTAATAGCGCATGTTTAATGCTAGTAATTCTAGTACTACTAGCAATGAGCAATGAGAAAAGCAGCAAGCACGTTTGTCTGGATTAGAGGTGTGAATACACTAAAGACAATGATAAATCACACAGTAATAGCTAACCAGCTTTGATATTTTTCAGGAAGTAAGCACATGTCTGACGAGAAACAATCTCGCATTAAGGAATTAATCACTCGAGGGAAAGAGCAAGGGTATTTAACCTATGCCGAGGTCAACGATCACCTACCCGAAGATATTTCTGATCCCGATCAGGTTGAAGATATTATTCAAATGATTAATGACATGGGTATTAAGGTGTTTGAAACCGCACCCGATGCCGATGATTTACTGCTTGCCGAAAACGATTCTACCGATGATATTGCCGCTGCCGAAGCTGCCGCTGCACTTGCTGCCGTAGAAACCGAAGCCGGCCGCACCACCGACCCAGTGCGCATGTACATGCGTGAAATGGGCACCGTTGAGCTACTCACACGCGAAGGCGAAATTGCCATAGCGAAACGCATTGAAGAAGGCATTCGTGAAATGATGGCAGCCTTGGCTTGCTATCCGAATGCCGTTAATAGCATTTTAATTGAATACGCATTAACAGAAACCGAAGAGAAAAAACTCTCTGACGTATTAATTGGCTACTTAAACCCGGCCGATTCTGTGCCATCAGCACAAGAAATTGCAGACGCACAAGCGGCCAAAACCGCAAAAGCCGCCAGTGGCGAAGCCGAAGACGAAGTGGTTGATAACGGCCCCGACCCCGAAGAAGCCAAGATGCGCTTCGACGAAATTGCCGAGTATCACGTTAAAGCCGAGCGCTCCATTAACCGTTATGGCCGCGATGCTGCATCGTCAGTCAAAAATCTTTTTGAGCTTGGCGAAAAATTCAAATACCTAAAACTTGTCCCACGTGTTCTTGACCCAGTGATGAACGCACCGCGCGTCACGCTGTATCAAATTCGTGAGCAAGAGCGCGAAATCATGCGCCTGTGCTGCAAGGTATCGAAGATTCCTCGCAAAACATTTATTAAAGCCTTTGTTGGTCACGAGACCGAGATTGAATGGGTTGATGAGATCATTAAGGCTGGCGAGCAACCCTCTGCCAAAAAACTATCCATGTCTCGCGAAGATATTCTGCGTGCGCAGCGTAAGATTATTAGCATTGAAGAATCCGTTGAGCTGAATATTGCCGAGATCAAAGACATTAATCGCCGCATGTCTCTGGGTGAAGCCCGAGCACGACGCGCCAAGAAAGAAATGGTTGAAGCCAACTTACGTCTGGTTATCTCGATTGCTAAAAAGTACACCAACCGCGGTTTACAATTTCTTGATCTGATTCAAGAAGGCAACATTGGTCTAATGAAAGCGGTTGATAAATTTGAATACCGTCGTGGTTATAAATTCTCGACCTACGCAACATGGTGGATACGTCAGGCGATTACGCGCTCGATTGCGGATCAGGCGCGGACTATTCGTATTCCTGTGCACATGATTGAAACGATTAACAAACTGAATCGTATTTCGCGCCAGATGTTACAAGAAATTGGTCGCGAGCCAACGCCAGAAGAATTAGGCGAGCGCATGGAAATGCCCGAAGACAAAGTGCGTAAAGTCTTAAAGATTGCCAAAGAACCTATTTCAATGGAAACACCGATTGGTGACGACGAAGATTCGCACCTAGGCGATTTTATTGAAGACGGCACGGTTGATTCACCGATTGATTCAGCGACCGACCAAAGTTTACGTGATGCGACGACGGATGTTTTAGGTAGCCTAACAGCGCGTGAAGCAAAAGTATTAAGAATGCGTTTTGGTATTGAAATGAACACCGACCATACCTTAGAAGAAGTAGGCAAACAATTTGATGTGACGCGCGAGCGGATTCGTCAGATAGAAGCCAAGGCATTGCGCAAGTTACGTCATCCTTCGCGCTCGGATCATTTACGCAGCTTCCTCGACGAGTAATTACTGCATCAGCACCTCTTCACTTAGCTTATCAAGTTAAGGGCCCTTAGCTCAGTTGGTTAGAGCATCCGACTCATAATCGGCAGGTCCCGTGTTCGAGTCACGGAGGGCCCACCATCTTTACCACCATGCGTCTTTTATTTATTCAATAAATTTAAGGCGTGTAGCTGGATTGTTTAAAACTCGAATGTCATTTCTGATTTAATTTTCATGTAACGACAACAAAATGCGCCAACATTCTGTTGTCGTTAATCGTAAACTCAATAAACCCTTACAACGATTCTAAGAAGCGAATCATCAAGGCCTTATCGCTTGCACTCATCGCACTATAAGCCGACTGCGAAGCTGCCGCCTCACCGCCGTGCCACATAATTGCTTCGTCAATTGAACGCGCGCGACCATCATGAAGGTAAGCATGATGCGGCGTACAACTTTCGCCACCTTCTGTGCCCGAAGGATTAATCACGCCACCTGTTACACAAGCCGATAAGCCAAGCCCCCATAGCGGCGTTGTTCGCCACTCGCTACCAGTGGCTACGCCTTCACCTAAATTATCGGCAAGCCCAGGACCCATATCGTGCAATAACATATCACTATAGGGGTGAATAGTTTGGTTACGCACTTCGGCTAAAGGATGATATTCACTCGTCTGGAAAGTCTCCGTATGACAATCTACGCAGCCACTATTTCTAAATAGCTCACGGCCTTGCAATACTTGCTGATCTTCTACGCCTTCCTTCCAAACGCGCTGAGGACGAACACCTAAAGCAGAAAGATATAGCGTTAAATTATCAAGATTTTCATCCGACATCAGTGGGCTATTTTCACCACAATTGGTTTGTGCCGAGCCACAGTCTGGATTCGGTACAACCGATGTACGCACACCCAAGTCAGTACTCAATGCTGATGCGGTATGTTGTTTAACTGTCGGCTGCGCAGCCTTCCAACCAAAACGACCGACACGATTTTGTCCGGTAACAGCATCAGCAACAATATTCATTCGACCCGAAATACCATCGCCATTAAGATCATTAGGATCTGCCAGTGCTTCAATATCCGATTCAACAATGGCTTCTAACAATCCTAAACCTACTAAGCGTGGTGCAATCCGCGCAGAGAATGTCGCTGGCGTGCCACCGGTAAATTGGTAGTTAGGTGTACGTAAACCATTACCAAGCTCTGTCCATGAAGCAATGGATACACTACCCTCACCCGCGCTGCCGTTAGGTTGTAATACATGACCACGGTTCGGATCTTCATTACCGTTAGCATCACCGACTTTAAATACCCAGCGATCAAGTAATTCACCATTATCAGCCACCGGCGCGCTGCCATTTCTTTCATGGCAATCAGAACAACGTTCATTAATATAACGCGTACCCGCTAAACCAGCATTGCTGCTTAACACGCCATTAGCAGGATCTTCATCATGCAAACCGCTAACAAACGATGAGTGATGTACACGACGACCCAATAAAAAGTTTTGACCGTTGTCGTAACCTAAGTTGGTTGCCATCTGTAAGAAATGATCATTCGGCTCATCCGAGTACTGGTAATGAATCGTCGTTTCACCACCCAGCCAATATTCTTCAGGAATTTTTTGGCTGTCTTCATCACCGACTTCTGCATACCAAGGCACAATACCTTCGCCGACAATATACAAAAACACCGTGCCGTAATAATTCGCCTGACCACGCGGAATACCCGGCGCACTGAATTGACTAATTTCAATTTCAAGACGATCACCCACCGCAATAGCACTATTTGTACGCGGGTTATTTGTCCCTACTTTTTGGTAGTGATAATAAGTCCCATCAAAGCCTTTATATTCCATGATGGTATTACTCATGTACTTGGCACTAGGGCTTGCAAACCACCAACGGTTTTCTGCTTGGCTGTTGCTAAGCGGAAAAATAGTCCGCACGTTCATTTCAATGGTATCGCCACCTTTAGCAACATAATCAACAATTTCGATATTGCTTGAGCGATCTTCAAAATAGAATTTAATATAATGATCGTAGGACTGATATTGCGATTCGCGTGCATGGCGAGTACGCGGTCTATCCGACCAACGCGTGACTAAAGCATCCGCTGTTTCAAATTGCG
Organism: Cellvibrionales bacterium; assembly: GCA_042090785.1. GTDB lineage: Bacteria > Pseudomonadota > Gammaproteobacteria > Pseudomonadales > UBA7434 > UBA7434. The sequence continues at coordinate 60,249 of JBELIP010000012.1, forward strand.
TATCTGGCTCTAACACCGCGGTATTATCAAACAAATTCGCATACAGCTGTGCATAAGCAATCGTATGCCACACACCACCCGCACCATCACCATTGGTATCGCCCACCGCCGAGTCAGCAATAAAGTAATACAGTGGTCGACCGTTATAAGCCACTTGCTCTGAACCATCGGCTCGCACCACAATGCTTAAGTCAGTTACGCCCGATGGCACACCGTCACCCACTAACAGTGGCGGCCAATTCGTTGCACAACCGCCATTACAATTACTTACGCCACCATTAACAGGATCGTTATCAAACACATATAACGTTAGGCCCGGCTGGCTAGCACCCGCACCCCCCGCCAAGATTCCGTTGATGGAAGCAACTTCATTCACATAAATAATAATCTCGCAGCCATTCGCATCAACCAGAGCGTCTGCCGCTGTGTTAGGACAGAGATCGGCACTATCCGGCACGCCGTCACTATCGCTATCCAAAATAACACAACCGTTTGCATCCACGCTGCTGCCAGCCGCGGTATTCGGGCACTGATCTAAGCTATCAGATACACCATCGCCATCAGCGTCAGGCGCTTCTTCGCCGTAGACTTCCATCTCCCAAATAGAATAACCATAAACACTGGTGCGCGTTAACCCATTCATACGAACATAGCGATACATGCCCGACACCGTGACGTTGTCAGTTCGATCACCAAAAACACCGCCCGACTCACTGGCAAGTGTTGTCCAGTCTTCACCGTTTATCGACCCTTGGATCTCATAGGTCTCGGCATTCGCAGCTTCCCAGTAAATCGTCACATACGCTAAATCGTAAAGGCTGCCAAAATCCAATTGCAGCCAACTGGGATCAGTGCCAGCGGCAGATGCCCAGCGAGACGCCATATTGCCATCAACAGCAAGGCTGGCAATACCCGTACCCGAACTCGCGGTCGCCGTTGCCGAAATCAATACAGCATTAATCGCGCAACCACTTGCATCAACATAACTTCCTGCCGGTGTGTTTGCGCATAAATCTGAAGCATCAGGCACACCGTCATTATCGGTATCAATAATAATACAACCATCAGCATCAACATCACTGCCAGCCGGTGTACTCGGACATTGGTCATCACTATCGGGCACACCGTCATTATCGGTATCGACAATGGCATTACCATAAACGTCAATCTCCCAAATAGAATAGCCGTAAGAGTTACCCGCCGGACGGGTTAGGCCATACATACGCACATAGCGATAACTGCCTGATACCGACAACGTATCAGTGCGTCTCACACCCGCACCTGGGTCCCAAGTACCACCCGAAAAAGACGCCAAACCGGTAGTCCAGTTGGTGCCATCTAAAGAGCCATCAATGCGGTAAGATGAGGCATTAGCCGCCTCCCATTTAATAATAACTTCCGATAATAAATGCGTCGCGCCTAAATCAACTGTCAGCGTTTGCGGATCAATACCGTGAGAAGACTCCCAACGGGTAGTGATACTGCCATCAATAGCCATTGATGCAGGCATTAACTGCGAACTGGCTGTGGCGCTTGCAATAGTGAGCTGCACAGGCGGTGGTGGCGGAATAGGAATTTCAGCAATTAAATGAATACGTGTTGCTGAACCGGCATTCAAGTCCATGGGCAAAAAAGTCACCGCTAGCAACATCAAAACACCAACATTGCGGCGCGCGGCAGCTGAACCAGAAACCACAAAAAATACAGCCATGGCAAGCAGGCCAAGGAATCCCAGCATAGGAACATTTTCTTCAAGATAAACGATTGGGTCGCCGGGCTGAGAATCAGCACTGTTAGGGTCAGAACCAAAGGCAAGCTCTAAGGCATCGTTAACACCATCGCCATCCGAATCAACACCCGATGCATCGGGTGTAGGTAAACCCGTACCCACAAAACCCTGCGCCGAAGCTACATTAGCCACTACTTCTAACGGCACCATAATATCGACATCAACGCTTTGGCCAGCCACCGTTCCCGTCACGGTAATCGCCAATTCGCCGGTAGCGCCCAAAGACGCACCTGCTGCAACAGTAAACTCGACAGCAGCAATATCACTGCCACTGGCAGCTACCGATGCAGGAATAATGGTTGCCGAAGCCGCGCTAACAATACCCGGCGCCGTGTTAGTCACACTAATAGAATCATAAGCATCGTCGGGGTTAAGGTTGCGCAAAAGAATATAAATACTGTTATTAACGCTATCCGCCTCAACATCATAAGCATGAGCGTTAACACTTGCCCCAATGGCCAAGCAGAAAGATAAAAAGGCCGTAATTAGCGGGCGACTGACAAGATAAGACTTCTCAAACATCTGGGCTTCTCTCACATTATTTTTATTAGCAATTTTTTGGTTTAGTGCTTTGTATAGAACTACCTTATTTTATACGTTAAATACTAGCCTAAAGTATCAATCTTATGCCGTTTTTTCGCTCAAATAGAGCAATTCCAACTTATTTTCCCGCCCACTCAGCGCATACGGGGTTATTCTATTTTTAAATCAATAACTTAGCGCTTTAGCAGATGCGGAAGGTATTATCGATGCTGTTATGGAAGGTGTTATCAATAGTCTAATAAAAGACGCTAAGGATAAAACGCGTGGCGATGTTAGTTTTTTGCTTGTAAGTGTTTGATTTAAATGTAAATTACCTTGCTCGCGCAATAATCATTAAGTCGCTGATAAAAATATATTTTACCAACCCGCAATCAACGCCGGCCTCTTTGCCCGCCACCCGCTTTAGGTTTATTTTTAGACGCGTTTCGATGGCTAGCTTTAGCTAGTTTTTTAGGTTGGCTTTTACCTTGGGTCTTGTTTTGGTTTTTGCCCTGGCTACTCGCCTTACTGCCGCCCTTAGCCTTTGCTTTATGCTTACCTTTACCTCGGCCTTCACCATTAGCGGGTTTATGCTTAGCACCTACCACCGGTTTTTGTTTATAGCGCGCATCGGGGTTCTTGGTTCTTTTTTTAGTACCGGCCTCGGCCTCCGAAGATGAATCTTTCGTTAACGCCAACAAATTCGTTAATTCTTTTTCGGTTAAATCGCGCCAGTCGCCCACAGGCAATTTTTTTAAACTGACGTTCATAATACGCACGCGCTCTAAATTCACCACCTCGTAATTAAAATACTCGCACATACGACGGATTTGGCGATTCAAACCCTGCACTAAGGTAATAGTAAAAACATATTGCGATTCTTTAGTGATTTTGCAGCGCTTAGTCTTAACGCCCAGAATAGGCACGCCATTACCCATATCGCGAATAAAATCATCGCTAATCGATTTATTCACTGTTACGCGGTATTCTTTTTCGTGGTTATTACCGGCGCGTAAAATCTTATTAACCAAATCGCCGTTATTGGTTAAAAAGATTAATCCTTGAGAATCTTTATCCAAACGACCAATAGGAAAGATACGCGTACTATGATTAATAAAATCGACAATATTATTTGCCTCGCGACTTTCGGTGGTACTCACAATGCCAGCCGGTTTATTCAGCGCAATAAAAATTAAATCCTCTTCTTCCTGCGCCTCTATCAACTGTCCATTAACCTTAACCGTATCGCCGGCAAATACCTGCGCGCCAATAGCAGCACGCTTGCCATTAATATAGACATTACCCTGCTCAATAAATCGGTCAGCCTCACGGCGCGAGCAAATACCGCTCTCGCTAATGTATTTATTTAAGCGGGTGGACGATTTGTTGAGCATATACGTATTAGCTTATCAGTGAATTGAATGCATTATTATTCGCGTAGGCAGTAAAGTAACACAAGCAACGGTTAATCAACACTGATAAAAAAGGGAAGAACTATTTAAAAACAGCCCTTATAAGATAGTCAAACATTGTTAGTAAGCATTTTTATTAACAAAGCCTTTAAACGGCGTAAGAAAGATAATTTTTATATCAAGAAGAACTGACCAATTACGAATATAATGCAGGTCGAATTCAATGCGCTTTTGCATTTTATCGGGGGTATCGGTTTCGCCGCGCCAACCGTTAATTTGCGCCCAGCCTGTAATGCCTGGCTTAACAATATGACGCAGCATGTATTGATCAATTTCTTGTCGGTAAAGCTCGTTATGCGCCACCGCATGTGGGCGCGGACCGACAATAGACATAGTGCCTTGCAACACATTAATAAATTGCGGCAATTCATCTAATGAACTTCTGCGTAAAAAACTGCCCAAGCGGGTAATGCGTTTATCATTTTTACTGGCTTGCTGAATGTTGTCGCCATTATCTTGCGTTGACATACTACGGAATTTCCATACCCAAAATGTATCACCGCTTAACCCATAACGACGCTGCTTAAATATTACTGGGCCAGGTGATTCCATTTTTATTGCGCAATAAATAACTAACATGGGCAAAGCAATAATCGTCAGAATAAATAATGACAACAGCACATCTAAACTACGCTTAACAAAACGACCAAAGCTATCGAAGGGTGTGTCATAAACACTTATGGTTGGTATGCCACCTATCTGTCGCATCCGTGAATTCATTAAATTAAACGTGAAAATATCAGGCACATAATTCACATTGGCAGAGCTGTCGGCCAAATCATGAATTAGGGTTTTCATTTTCTTTTCGGCGCGCATGGGCAAAGCAACATAAATAGAATCATACCTATTTGTCTTAGCATCTTTCACCAACTGGTCAAGACAACCAATAACCGGTATTGCCAAACCTTTAGAGGATTTATGAACGGGACCAGGCGGTAATTTATCATCGTAAAAGCCCGATACATGAATGCCCATCCAAGGGCTTTGCTCAAT
>JBELIP010000024.1:0-15550 GCA_042090785.1 Cellvibrionales bacterium
CGGACTCTCTCTCCGCCATATCAAACATAAAACCTGAACGTAAAATCGCCCCATAACTCTCTGATATTTCGATGAAAAACTTCTTCGTTGATAACTTGTTAAACATCTGATATTTTCTGTTAAATAATAAAACTATAGACACCCATCTCCCTCGTAGGCTGCTACCTAAGAGATTCAACCGTGAAAAAAATAATAACATCTTTGACATTTCTTTCAGCGCTAATTGTGACGCTAGAAACTCGTGCAGGCCAGCTTGAGCCTGGTGGCCCGCACATTCCTGCGACCGGTACTCGAACACTTGGCGTTGGCCAATATATTCGTACTAATGATGGCAACCAAATAAGCGATACTCAACTTCGAAAGGTAATGTTTGATAGCCAATTCTCAGTTGCATCCTTGATAAATGAAATGTCTTACGGAGCCTTTAGTTTAGAAGAGTCTTTTATCGTGTCGATGACTCCAGACGAGCTATATCCGCCGGAAGGTGCTTGTCATCCTGGCAGCTCTAATATGCTCATCGATATCGATGAAAAGCTTGAACCAAACCCCGATTGGCTCTCGCTCGATCATTTTATTGGCGTAATACATCCTGATGGCCCATGTAATTTTAACGTTGGTAGTTTTGGGCATGAAAGTCTGTATTCCGTAGAGGATCCAAACGATGTATACAACGCTAGCTTTAATGGTGGCAATAACGTTATTGATGGCATTTTCATGCCAGTGGCGCGCTCCACTAGCAAGCCATATTTTCGTGAAGCTTATGCGCAAAACTCCTTTGGTAATTTCGTATTTTTAACACCTGGAGATCTAAGTTCGAAAGTTTTTTTATGTGAACTTGATAACGAAGGTCAAGTTATCATGGATACGGCAACTATTACTGGCGATCCATCCGAGACACGGTGTGAAATAATATCGACAACCGACAACCAACGTTGTACTAAAAAGCAAGAAGATATACTCAGCCCAGCAGCCAATCTCTGCCAAATAGCTTCTGTGCTTCAACCTGATTTTGCTCAAGTATCTAACAGCACTTATGCTCACGAGATACTACATGGTTATATTCCGCTTCATGCAAATGCTTACCGCTGTACAGCTGAAAAACCGATTTCAGATGTGCCGACTGACTGCGCTCATATTGGTCCGCACCAACATGACATTATGGGTTCGGGTGGACGTGCAGCGGGAACGCACATGAACTCTCACTTTAAAGATTTTTTAGGATGGATACCTCCCACAAGTAAATTAACAATAACTGATGATGGCGTGTATACCATAGAGATTTTTGACTTAGCTGCATCACCTCCAAATAATGGTGACAAACTCATGGTAGAGATACCGCTGAAAGAAAACATACCAGCTCAAGCACCAAATGGTAGTTTATTTGAATTTGATACGCTCACAATAGAATTTCGCGGCCACACAGGTTTTGATACTCGTGAACGTAATTTCGTCAATTATATTGAACCTACGGAATCGGGCGATACACGCCGAAACCTTGCAGATGATTACAACAAATTTGGCGCTCTAATACAGGGCCTACGTTGTTCAAATTTACCTTATGCCTGGTCACCTTGTATTCCCTATGAAATCGATATGACGCCTGGTTCAATTTCAGCTCTTGGTCTGGATATTAGTGAGAGCCTTCAAGATTACTACGACCCAGTTGATGGTTATCTACAGGAAGGACAAAGTGTACAGGTGCCGTTAAACGGCATGACCATTGAAGTTACAGACACAAGTAATGCACCTTTATCAATCACCGTAGTTGTGACAGTGATTGATACTAATAGTACTGATAGTGATAATGATGGTGTTGTTGACATCCTGGATAACTGTGCCTTAATTGAAAACGCGGAGCAAGAAGACTTTGATCAGGACGGATATGGAGATGTCTGCGATAGCGATAAAGATAATGACAGCTTTTTTTCGGTCAGTGACGATGACGATTTGAATCAATACTTATCAACTGACCCAGATAATGATGGTGTAGATAGCTCAGGTACTCCTCATTACAACGACAATGTTTGTTTAAGAGCTCCAGGGTGTAACGAGAACGACCCCTGTATAACCGTTTGTTATGTTCCGCCGCAAGATAACTGCCCAACAATTGCTAATTCAGACCAATCAAATATAGATGGTGATGCTGAAGGTGATGCTTGTGATATTGATATAGATGGTGATTCTATAAGAAATACAATTGAAACTGCAGTTGGTATGAATCCTAACGACCCCTCAGATGGCGACCAAGCAGAGTTAAGTGCATTAGAAGCACTGGGTATCAATAAACAAGTACCAGCTATGGGCATCATAGGTTTGTTAGCACTGGGTCTGTCGATGCTGGGCTTAGGTGCGGTTAGGTTGAGGAAGTAAGTAACTTTAAATAATTTAAAATAATTTAAAATAAAAAAGATAGAGACCCATCTCCCCCGATGACTCTATGTAAATGGAATTTGGAGAATACGGAATGACCTATCTATTACGCTTGAGTGCGTGTCTGTTTTTGTGCATCAGTTTAAATTCGTTTGGTGATGCTATTTATTCCTTTCTTCAGACTCAAAATGATGGTCAAGATTATCTAGCCAGCATTAATCCAGTAAACAACCAAGTAAATATTATTTCTCATACAGAACTCGGCGGAAGCCGTCTGTTACAAGGAGGCTTAGCTGCAGTCCCACTCCCAGTAGCCTTCTGGCTATTTGCTTCAGGTTTAATCAGTCTACGTTTATTCAAACGGTAATTGTATTTCTGGGAGCTTTTCAATTAACAGAAGAGTAAAATAAAATTCAAATAATGAGATGTATAGCGCTTTTCGAGGTTAAAAAATGAATATCCCTGAAGGTATGTTACCCGTTGAAGAATACGCCAAAAGATATGGTATTGAGGTTGATATAGTAATAGCTCGAATTAAAGATGCAGAGTACATAGGGAGAAAAATCGAGAACCAATGGTATGTTGCATCAAGTATTAGCAACAATGGAAACAAAGCGACTTTAACTAGCAATGATAAAACAGAAATCAGTACTACTGATGTAGTCATAACCAACTTCAATATGCCCTTTTGGTCTATGGTGAAATTTATGGTCAAGTGGGTTATCGCATCAATACCAGCTATATTTATTCTTTTTGTCATCGCATTAGTCATTCAAGTAGTCTTAATTTCTCTTGGATGGGTTATTTTATAAAAACAAATAACTCGGCGCTTATCGAGCTATTTATGCCTGAATGACAAGAACAAGACTCGCATGTGTTGATGTAAATACCGCTTTAGTGTGACTTAAAGCTAAACCCCTTTAAATGCTGTACAACTAATAACCGCCCCATACCCTCCGTTTTTATATTTTATTCATGCTTAATCAGTACTTGCCGAAAATGCCCAAAGTGGTAAATTGAATAAGCGATTAAATAACAATATCCCGAGGCGCAAATGACCCTTAATACTGATCATAAAAAAACTATTTTTATTACAGAAGCACGCTCGCGATTAAAAAAAATATACAGTTATGGCTCTGTAAAAACAGCCAGGAAAGAAGAGTTACAACATGAAATACATGGCTTTTTTCAGGCGGGGCTTTTATTGAATATAATCACTAAACAAAAAATTGATGAGCTAATTAACGAAGAGCATATGAACGCTTTTGGCAAGACAAAAAAACAACGACGTATTGACGAAAAAATTGACAGGAAGACTGAAACGAACTGGGATAAATATGACGAACCAACTTATCAAAGAAAATAATTTGGCATTGAGAACATAAACTATTTCATTTCACACAGCAAAATACCTAATCATTCAATTATTTAAATGATTAGATATTTTATTACTAAGGCGAATTAACCTTTTAATTAAACTAAAGTGAAAACTCAGTTCATTAAAAGCGAAAACCAAAGTTAAATCGAAGCGTCCTGCTTTAACAGCATTGGCTTTTTAAAACCTAATAATCAACTTCGTTTTCAACAGACGATGATTGTTCTTTTTCCTGTTGAATGCGTTGATAAATTTCTTCGCGGTGGACGGCGATTTCTTTAGGCGCGTTAACACCTAATCTTACTTGGTTACCTTTTACTCCAAGAACAGTAACTGTAACGTCGTCTCCAACCATTAATGTTTCGCCTATACGACGAGTTAAAATCAGCATTACGCATCTCCCGATGTCCTGCTGGCTTTCAGCACAAATGTGCGTGTAGCCTCCGGCTAACTTCCCTCCCATTACGGCAACCACAGCAAAAAAAATAGGCCAATAAAAAACGACTTACCTTTATGCATACAAACTGTCACTTAACTTTCAATTCTTACAGCGCAACCCTTCTTGGGTATTACTGTAAATGGTTACCTAATCCCTGTGACAGCCTATGCTTTCTTAACTGTTATCGCCTAACTCAGCAGCATTGTCTAAACCAAATGCTGTGTGTAACGCTCTAACCGCTAATTCCATATACTTTTCTTCTATAACGACCGAAATTTTTATTTCTGAAGTCGTTATTAATTCAATGTTTATTCCCACATCAGCAAGGGCTTTAAACATTTGGCTGGCGATGCCTGCGTGAGACCTCATTCCTACACCCACCAATGAAACTTTGCATATGTTACCATCAACCGATACTTCGCGCGCGTTTAATTCCTGAGCGATTTTTTCGGTAATTTCTTGTGCTTTATCCAGCTCATTACGATGAACGGTAAAGGTTAAATCGGTAGTGCCGTCGGCGGCAACATTTTGCACAATAACGTCTACTTCAACATTACCGTCGCTCACCGGCCCTAATATTTTATACGCTACGCCTGGCGTATCTGGTACGCCGCGAACCACTATTCTTGCTTCGTCTCGATTAAAGGCAATACCCGAAACCAGCGGCGCCTCCATATCTGCTTTATCATCAACTGAAATCAATGTACCTGGCCCCTCTTCAAAACTGGATAGTACCCTTAACGGCACTTGATATTTACCGGCAAATTCAACCGCGCGGATTTGTAAAACTTTTGACCCTAAACTTGCCATTTCGAGCATTTCTTCAAAGGTTATTTGCTCTAGACGACGCGCGCAATCGACTACGCGTGGGTCGGTGGTATAAACACCATCAACGTCAGTATAAATCTGACACTCATCGGCTTTTAATGCTGCAGCTACTGCCACAGCCGTTGTATCTGAGCCGCCACGGCCTAGCGTAGTAATGTTGCCTTCGGCATCTACACCTTGAAAACCTGCAACTATCGCTACTTTTCCGCCGTTCACATCGGCAAGAATAGACTCGCTATCTATTGCTTTTATTCTTGCTTTACCGTGCGCATTGTCTGTCAATATTTTAACTTGTGAACCTAAGTACGAACGCGCCGCTAATGACTGCTCTTGCAAAGCCAATGATAACAAGGCAATAGTTACCTGCTCACCTGTGGACAATAAAACATCCATTTCTCGAGGGCTTGGGTTAGCGCTTAACGCCTGTGAAAACGCCAATAAGCGATTCGTTTCACCGCTCATGGCTGAAACCACAACCACTACTTGATCACCACGATCGACATACCGTTTAACACGGTCGGCTACCGCTTGAATTCGTTCAGGTGTACCAACGGATGTGCCGCCATATTTTTGGACAATTAATGCCATTTAATTTCTTTTTATCCCCATCTAACTTATATCTAAAACTGTATAAAAACCATCTAAACACTATCTAAACACGACTCAATCTCATTGAGTCGTTTACTCACCTTTTTCTTCAATAAGCAGTCAATTAAGCCATTCTTGTATTTGACGAATAGCTAAATACCAACACTCACGCGCTAAACCAGCCCTTAGATTAAAAAAGCACTGACTATAAACTTGGGGCGGGAATCTACACTATTAAGCAATCAATGAGAACCAAAACTGGTGCATATATGACCAGCATGTGCGTTTTCACGGTAATTACTTGAGCTTGCAGCTTTTTTTAGCTTAATCGCCACTCTTTAATGCCTGCAAACAAGCCACTATTCGCTCAGCAGCTGCAACACAAACCTCTAAGGGATGCACCAGCGCCAGACGTATATAGCCAGCACCAGGGTTATAACCGTTTACGCTTCTCGCTAAATACTGACCGGGCAATACCTTTACCTGCTCATCACTAAAAAGTCTTTGAGTAAACATCTCATCATCAACCGGTAGCTTTGCCCAAAGACAAAATCCTGCTGCGGGAATATCAACCAACATCACCTTTTGGAGTATGGGTACCACTGCCTGCATTTTTTCACGGTACAAAACGCGATTGTCTTGTACGTGCGCCTCATCATTCCAAGCCACAATACTGGCTGCCTGATGATGATTCGGCATTGCCGAGCCATGATAAGTACGATACAACATAAAGGCTTTAATGGCTGTCTTACACCCTGCTACAAACCCCGAACGCATGCCCGCTAAATTTGAACGCTTGGATAAACTATTAAATACCAGACAACGTGAAAAATCTTCACGCCCTGTGGCGTAACAAATTTCTAACAAACCCGGCGGCGGCGACAACTCATTAAAATAAATTTCCGAATAGCATTCATCGCTAGCAATAACAAAATCATAACGGTCGGCGAGCGTAAGCAAGCGCTCATAAAATTCTCGCGCGGGCACTGCACCCGTGGGGTTTGAAGGATTACAAATATAAATAAGCTGGCAACGCTGCCACTGCGCCTCGGTCACGGCATCCAAATCGGGTACATAATCATTATCTTTATCGCAAGGTAAATACAACGGTTCGGCACCCGCCATAATCGCCGCGCCTTCATAAATTTGGTAGAACGGCGAAGGGATAATAACCAATGGCTTATCATCAACCGTCGAACTATCAACAACCGTTTGCGCAATGGCAAATAACGCCTCACGTGAACCTACAACAGGTAACACCATTGTCTCTGGGCTAACTAGGCCCGTCGGTAATTGATAGCGACGCTCTAACCATGCAGCAATGCTTTGTCGCAACGCTAAACCGCCCTGCGTAGAAGGGTATTTATTTAAACCACCTAACTCAGCGGTTAACGCCTCCAATACCGACGTTGGCGGTGCATGCTGCGGCTCACCAATCGTCATAGCAATAGCAGCATCTGTACTTTGCACCTCTACATCGGCAAGCAAGGCCGCCAACTTAGTAAAAGGATATTCATGCAGCTGCTTTAAATATTGATTCATAATTTATTATTGCTGCCTATGCTCATCAAGGTCGGCTTTTATATCGTGCTGAATTGCTTCAATCCATTCAAGATCTTCAATCATTTGATCCTCACGGTCAGTAATAAAAAAGATATCCTCTACACGCTCACCTAATGTCGAAATCTTGGCATTATGTAAACGCAATTTATGCTTAAAGAAAACCTGCCCTATAATAGTTAATAGGCCTGGGCGATCAGGCGCCACCACCTCTAACACACTTAAACCTGGCGCAGAATCATTTGAGAAATCCGTCTGACAAGGCCAATCAAAGCTTCTTATCCGGCGGCTAGCACGGCGATCGGTAGATAGCCATCGTTCGTTTGGCTCCATCATTACCTGCAGTAATTTTGCTTTAATATCATCAATACGCGGCGAGTCGTGATCAATCGCTTCATCATCAGCATCTTGCACATAAAAGGTATCTAACACATGACCACCGCCAGCAATTAATAACCGGGCATCATAAATACTTAAATTTAATTGCTCTAAAGCCAGCGTAATAAACGAAAAGCGATTTTCTATGAGTTTGCAGTAAATGGTTATTTGAGTCACATCGGTATCAAAAATATCCGACGGTTTTTTTATAATAACCAGCGGCGTGTCACTGCCTTTGTGTGCCAAAATACTCTCGGCATGCAGCACTAAATCTTCTACTGACTCGCGCATAAAGTAGTCATCTACCCTATCCTGCCACTGTAAATGAACATCGGCAGAATCAATGCCTGTTTCATTCAACAGCTGCAATGCCGCTTGCTGCTTCTCGGCAATGAGTTCAGATTTGTCGACAGGGTTTTCTAGGCCGCGACGTAACGCGCGCGTTGCAGCGGCATAGAGTTGACGCAATAAAGAGGCACGCCAGGCATTCCATAGCTCAGGGTTTGTACCTTGAATATCAGCCACTGTTAACACAAACAAATAGTCTAAACGCGCACGGCTACCTACTGCCGTAGCAAACTCTCTTATTGTTTCTGGGTCAGACAAATCCATTTTCTGCGAAATGGTTGACATGACCAAATGGCTTTCAACTAACCAAGCAACCAAATTAGTGTCGCGCTCGTTAACGCCATGACGCAAACAAAACTCACGCGCATCAACAGCGCCTAACTCAGAATGACTACCACCGCGACCTTTAGCAATATCGTGGAATAAGGCGGCAAGGTATAAGAGCTCAATTTTAACGTGACCGTTAATGATTTTTGCCGCTAACACATAGTCTTGTTCAGAGCCTTCATGTGCAAAGCGATAAACATTCAGCACCACGGCTAAGGTATGAATATCAACCGTATACATATGAAATAAATCGTACTGCATTTTGCCAATAATCTCGCCAAATGCGGGGAGGTATTTACTTAAAATGCCATGCTTACGCATACGTTTAAACTGCAGTGGTACATTGCGGTTAGATTTAACTAACTGCATAAATAAATCAATGACCTTAGGATCGTTTCTAAAATTATCATCAATACGTTCACGGTGCGTGCGCATTAAACGCATGGTTGATGCACGCACACCTCGAATATAATTATGCTCGGCCATTAACACAAAAATTTCAATTAATGCCCAAAGATGATCAACAAATACTTGCTCATCAACCACATCAATATAACCATTGCGTACACAAAAGCGTTCGTTAAGTGTAATAAGCTCTTCTTCTTCGCCTGCTCGCACACTGTCTTGATCAAAATGCTGAATCAAGACATCGTTTAACTCAGCTAAGAGCAATACACGCCGATAATATTCATGCATAAACTTTTCGACAGCCAGGTTGGCATCATCGTCGGCATAGCCAAATAGCGAGGCAACTTTTATTTGGTATTCAAATAGCAAGCGATCCTCATGTCGCTGCGAAAGCATATGCAAGGCATAACGCACCTTCCATAAAAAGTTAACGCCCTCCACCAAGTTAACGGCTTCTACCTCGGTTAAAAAGCCACTTTTCTCTAAGCGCTCAATATTACCTTCACCTAAGTGCCGCTGCGCAATCCAAATAATATTTTGGATATCTCGCAGGCCACCCGGTGAAGTTTTAATATTCGGTTCAAGATTATATTCATTGCTATTAGTATCACGATGACGATCGCGCTGCTCTTTCCATTTACCCACAAAGAACTCACTTGAGTTCCACATATGCTCGGTATCAGTTAATAGCTTCAAACGCGTAAATAATGACTCTTCACCAGCAATGGGTCGCGACTCCAACATATTGGTCAATACAGTAATGTCATCTTTGGCGTAATGCAGACACTCATCAAGCGTTCGAACACTATGACCAAGATCAAGCCCGCAATCCCATAAATAAGTCACCATACGACCAATGGTTTCACCATTTTTTTTGCTGGCGGCTTTTTCTAACACAAACAATAAATCGATATCAGAACGTGGATGTAATTCGCCTCGCCCATATCCACCCACAGCAATTAAAGCAATTTTCTGCTCCCCCCAATCTTCCTGAGTCCAAAGATAACGCAACAATATATCAATTAACTTTGAGCGCGCCTGAATCAACAAGCCCGGATCAACGCCGGCTTTAAAAGCCTCGTCCATCTGCTCTTGATAATTTTGCAGTAATGCTTTGCATTCTATAGCGGTTTTAGTTTTAGCTAATTCGGTAAGAAAAGTATTATACGAAAGCTCAAAAGGCGCTGCATCGTCGATATTAATTAAAGGGGTTACAGAGGTGTTAGATGCCTTAGGAACATCGCTATTAAAAAGAGATACCATTAATTATGTGCCATTCTTGAAGTATAAAGTATTAAAAAAATCAAAAGGATTCTTCACTACGCGCAGTCAGCACTTCAACACCCGTTGCTGTTACTGCCAATGTGTGTTCCCACTGCGCCGACAACCTGCCGTCTTTGGTTTCTACGGTCCAACCATCGCGACGGTTCAACTTAACATGCCGTTTACCTGCATTGAGCATTGGCTCAATAGTAAATGTCATGCCTTCTTGCAGTACCACCCCCTTACCCGGCGAACCGTAATGCAGAACTTGTGGGTCTTCATGAAAAACGGCACCAATGCCGTGACCGCAATATTCTCTAACAATACTGTAGTAGTGCTTAGTAGCATGCTGATAAATAACATGACCAATATCGCCCAGTGTTGCACCAGGCTTAACGGTTTCTATGCCTAAGTACAAACATTCCTGCGTTACCTGAATTAAACGGCTAGCATGAGTAGGTACCTCACCCACCACAAACATCTTACTGGTATCGCCGTGGTAACCCTCTTTAATAACGGTGATATCAATATTAATAATGTCGCCGTTTTTCAGTATTTTTTTATCGGCCGGAATACCATGACAAACCACCTGATTCACCGAAGTACAAATAGACTTAGGAAAACCGTTGTAATTTAGCGGCGCAGGGATAGCATCTTGCGTATTGACAATATACTCATGACAAATACGATCAAGCTCACCGGTTGAAATGCCAGCCACTACATGCTCACCTATCATCTCAAGCACCTCGGCAGCTAGTCGGCCCGCCACACGCATTTTATCCAGTTCTTCAGCAGTTTTAATCATCGTACTCATAACAGTGCTTCCAACAGCGACGCCCAATAATAGGTCGTTATAAAATTTAGGCGCTTCAAAAATAAATGAGCAAAGCCAATGGTCGAAATAGGCTCTGCGGAAAGTGGTTAATTTTATACGAAACCGTTACTTAATACCCCATTCTGAACCCATGTTTATTGCGATCACTCGAATATTTACGGCAATTTCCTTCTTATCAAGTGCATTCTTTGCTCATTAGGGGGTATATACCAAAATACAATCGGTAGCCGGCTTAGCCCAGATTATTTACAGTCACTGGACAAAACGCATCTAACGCTTCGTTTATGGACAAAATTTGGTAGAAATCGCAGCATCAATAACCCTATAATCCATTATATAAATGATTCAGGCATAAACACATTTATAAATTTTTCAGGGATTTTTTGAAATTTCAATTGCTAGGTCACGCCTGATAGCATAATGGACCGCTAGCGATTGATACACGAGGAAGGAAAATTGATTAAGGTACTTATTGCCGACGATCACGACATGGTTCGTCACAGCTTCACACTCGTTCTCAGCGAGGTAGAAGATATAACCATTAGCGGTGAAGCAAAAACTGGAGAAGGTGCGGTAAAGCTTGTTAAGCAAACCCCACCCGATGTCGTGCTAATGGATGTTCGTATGCCGGGTATTGGCGGGCTCGAAGCCACTAAGCGCATTCTTGCCCATAGGCCCAGTACAAAAGTCATTGGCCTGTCTGGCTACAACGATGGCACCTATCCGGGTATGTTTATTCGCGCGGGAGCTATGGGCTATGTCACTAAAGATGTTGGCGTTGATGATTTAGTAGAAGCCATAAAAACTGTTTATCGCGGCGAAGCCTACCTGTCTAGCGAAGTAGCATGCCGCGTTGCAGAAATGGGCAATAACAGTAATGAAAACCCCTTTGACGCATTAAGCGAAAGAGAGCTTCAAATTGCCTTAATGCTTCTTGAATGTTACCAAACGCCAGAAATAGCCAATAAACTCGGTATCGCCGCAAAAACGGTAAGTATTTATAGACAGCGTGTACTTGAAAAGCTCGACCTGCATAGCGATGTCGAGTTGACCCTTTTAGCCCTTAGACACACAATGATAGAACCTGAAAACACGCAAGTGAGCAGCAGTAAGAATGATGATAAGCGCACTGACAACACCACCCATAACCCTATCGGTGATTCGCCAGAGTAAAAATGTGCATAGTAATTGCTCAACCAATGGAGAAGCGTGTTGAGCAAATTACCGCCTGCAGAGCAGCTGCCAGATAAGGCCAACAAGCCCTCTTTTGATTCCAAGTCGTTTTTGGCTAGCTGCAGCCATAAGCCTGGCGTTTATCAAATGTACGATATGAATGGTAAGCACCTGTATATCGGAAAAGCCAAGCATCTTAAAAAACGGCTAGCCAGCTACTTTAGGCCACAAACGCCTGGCAGCAAAACCGAAGCACTGGTTAAAAAAATTATTCATATAGATGTTACGGTAACCAACAGCGAGACCGAAGCCCTCATACTAGAAAACAACTTAATTAAAACCGAGCGGCCACCATATAATATTCTGCTGCGCGATGATAAATCCTACCCTTATGTTTTTTTATCGAGTAATCATGAGTACCCACGACTAACACTGCATCGCGGACATCGTCGTGCCAAGGGCGAATACTTTGGCCCCTTCCCAAATGGTTATGCCGTTAGAGAAAGCCTAAGCCTATTACAAAAAATGTTTAAAGTACGGCAATGCGAAGACAGTTTTTTCAAAAATCGTTCACGCCCTTGCCTGCAACATCAAATTGGTCGCTGCTCAGCACCTTGCGTAAACTTAATCGACAAAAAAAATTATGCCGAAACCGTCCGTAAATCGACAATGTTCTTGCAAGGTCACAATGATGACTTAACCAATGAAATTTTAACCGAAATGGACAGCGCCGCTGAAGATTTGGAATTTGAAATAGCTGCCGAAAAACGCGACCAAATAAGTCACTTACGGCGCATACAAGAAAAACAATATATCGATAATGGCCGTGGCGACACCGATATTATTGCGGCGGCTATAGGTTCAGGCCATGCTTGTATACAAGTACTATATGTTCGTCGAGGCCGCATGCTGGGCAGTCGAAGTTACTACCCCAACCTCGGTATTATCGAGAACCAAAGCGACTTATTAGCTGCATTTATATCGCAAGCCTACATAGCCTCTGGCGGCGCCATGGGCAGTGTACCATCAGAAATAATCACCAACATAGAAGCAACCGATGCAGGCAGTCTAAGCAGCGCTTTAAGTGAAAGCGTTGGCAAACAAATTAAACTGCTTAACAATGTACGAAGCGGCAAAGCAAAATGGTTAGCTATGGCGAGCGAAACCGCTATACAAAACCTTACAGCCAGAATGAATAGCCGCCAACAAGTGCGCGACCGCTTTGAAAAACTGCAAAAAGATTTACAGCTTGCCGAGCTACCCGAACGCATAGAATGTTTTGACATTAGTCATAGCGGTGGCGAACAAACCGTCGCCTCTTGTGTTGTCTTTACTCACGAAGGCGCCAAAAAAAGTGACTACCGAAAATTTAATATTGACGGCATTACAGGCGGTGATGATTATGCCGCCATGCGCCAAGCGGTAGAGCGTCGTTATACCCGGATAAAAAAAGGCGAAGGTGTACTCCCCGACATTCTATTAATTGATGGCGGCAAAGGACAAATAAACCAAGCCATAGAAGTACTAGAAGAACTACAGATTGATCAAGTACTTATTATAGGCGTAGCCAAAGGCGAACTACGTAAACCTGGTTTAGAAACATTGTTTGTTGGTAGCGCAGACAACCCACTCTCGCTACCCAGCGACGCAGCATCACTGCATCTAATACAACAGGTTAGAGACGAGGCACACCGCTTTGCCATAACCGGCCATCGCGCACGACGAGCCAAGAAAAAAACCAGCTCACCCCTGCAAGATATCCCTGGCGTTGGACCAAAGCGACGGCGCGAGCTACTTCGCCACTTTGGTGGCTGGCAAGAAATTGAACGCGCCACTGTCGATGAACTCACCAATGTAGAGGGCATTAGCAAAAAAATTGCACAAGATATTCACGCCGAACTGAATAAAAGCTAAAAGACACACATATATTGCCGTTATTAACAAAGATAGGCCACAAAGAGAGATAGTCGCCTATAATAAACAATGAGCAAGCAACAAGATTAATAAACACCTATTACCGGCGCATGCGCCTAAACCACTACCTGACTTTAAGCTGTAACTTTAATGAATATCCCCAACGCCTTTACATTATTTCGTATTCTATTGATTCCCGTGCTGGTTATCGTGTTTTACCTCCCCTACTCATGGACAGGCATTGCCGCCGCAGCAATATTTACCACAGCCGCCATTACCGACTGGTTTGACGGCTATTTAGCCCGCAAACTCGACCAAGCTACACCTTTTGGCGCCTTTTTAGACCCCGTAGCCGATAAGCTTATGGTCGCAATCGCCTTAGTTGTTTTGTTAGAGCGCTACCCACACGCCTGGTTTACCATTCCGGCAATGATCATTATTGGCCGTGAAATTGTGATATCAGCGTTACGTGAATGGATGGCCGAGATAGGCAATCGCACTAGTGTAGCGGTTTCGTATGTAGGCAAATTCAAGACCACCATGCAAATGGTCGCCATTATCATACTGCTAACCCAAACCAGCGTGGTTGATAGCCGCATTGAAATTTTAGGCTTTATCTCACTTTATTTAGCTGCCGCCCTAACCCTATGGTCCATGATTGTGTACCTAAGAGCAGCTTGGCCAGATTTTAAAGGTTCTATGTAAATGATAGAAAGGTTCTATTTAAGTAATAGAAAGACTCCAAGCGGTGATAGAAAGACTCAAGGTAATTAATCAGCCAGACAAGAAAACAGCGATATAAGTGGCTGATAATCAGACAGCAGGGACAAAAAACCACAAAGAAGCCAAGAAATAGCAAAAGTCTTTAACTGTTAGTAACTTATCTTGCACATATCTTATATAGAAGCGTGGTTTTTTCTTGACAAGAGTCGATAAAACCATAGAATATGCCGCTCTCTTTTGAGGGTCGCCATCATTATAAAAGTTAACGCCTAGAGCCTTAGCATTAGTAGTGAATTAGCAAAGCACTAAAAAGTGAATTGCGGGAATAGCTCAGTTGGTAGAGCGCAACCTTGCCAAGGTTGAGGTCGCCGGTTCGAACCCGGTTTCCCGCTCCATATTTTAGCCGTTGCTTAGGCGGTAATAAACGCCCGCCCACGAGTGGGCGTTTTAGTTTTGAGATAGGTGTTTGAGTAGCTAAGCGAAATTTTAGGCGCGGTAGCAAAGTATTATTTATAGTGGTTCAAGACAGGCTGCTGTGGACTGCAACTCCGCCATCGTCGGTTCGACCAATTGCGAAGCAATTAGCAACGAGCGAAGCGAAGCCCGAAGGGGATTAATAGCCCAAAGGCTGTTAATATTCTTCCGACCCGCATAAATAGTACGACGAACATTTTAGGAAGCACGAGTTTTATTGGGCGCGGTAGCAAAGTGGTAATGCTGTGGACTGCAACTCCGCCATCGTCGGTTCGATTCCGACCCGCGCCTCCAAATTTAAAACACAGCAACATGCGTTTTAAATAGATAGTTTAGTTTTAAGTCGTTAAGTTAAATAGTAAGACCGGCGAATCATTCAAGATAAGCCAAAGGCTTTACCAGCCTGCTGTAAGTACTCTGCCCGAGTGGCGAAATTGGTAGACGCAAGGGACTTAAAATCCCTCGGTGGCAACACCGTGCCGGTTCAAGTCCGGCCTCGGGCACCATACACTTAAGAATCCTTAAGCTAACCTATTGATAAGCAAGC
>JBELIP010000035.1:0-2835 GCA_042090785.1 Cellvibrionales bacterium
GCGGGCTTTAATATTGGTACGACCGAGTGGATTCGAACCACCGACCCCCACCATGTCAAGGTGGTGCTCTAACCAACTGAGCTACGGTCGTACTGTAAACTTGTATTAACGTTCTCATCCACTCGAAGTGGATGCATTCAAACAAACTTTGGTTTGCTTGAACCTCCTTTTGTTACACAACGGGGACTTCGCCTTCGGCTCGTGTTCAACTGCTGCGCAGTTGATCGAACCACCGACCCCCACCCGCTCTTCATAAAATCAAGGGTGGTGCTCTAACCAACTGAGCTACGGTCGTACTATGAACTGTCTCGCTAACCAACAAGGATGCCGTTCAGCGGAGCGCCATTATACGTATCATCTCAGCCGCTGCAAATTTATCGAACTAAACTTAACTCACAAACGCCTTACGCTTTAATATCGTTAACTGATCCCGTACCCTGGCCGCTTCTTCAAACTCTAAATCTCGCGAATGCTTGTACATCACCATTTCTAACTCTTTGATTTTGCAAGTTAAAGCTTTAGGTGACAAATCTTCGACCGTATCCGCATACGAGGCCACTGTGGGCTCTGCCACTTTACGACCCCCACCACGCTTCGATTGACTTGAACTGGCATATGCGCCTTCCATAATATCGGTAACACTCTTGCGAATGCTTTCGGGTGTTATGCCATGCTCCTCGTTGTGCGCCTTTTGAATTAAACGACGTCGCGCAGTCTCATCTATAGCGCGCTTCATCGAACCCGTAATTTTATCGGCATATAAAATTGCTCGACCATTTAAATTTCGTGCCGCTCGACCTATAGTCTGAATCAATGCCGTCTCTGATCGTAAAAAACCTTCTTTATCCGCATCTAATATAGCTACCAACGATACTTCGGGAATATCTAAACCTTCTCGCAATAAGTTAATACCTACCAACACATCAAATTTACCTAACCGTAAATCACGAATAATCTCTACTCGCTCAACTGTGTCAATATCCGAATGTAAGTAACGCACTTTAATACCGTGCTCTTCTAAATACTCGGTTAAATCTTCTGACATGCGCTTGGTCAAGGTGGTGACTAAAATACGCTCACCCTTTGCGGTGCGTATATTAATTTCTGACAATAAATCATCAACCTGTGTGGTCGCTGGGCGCACTTCTATTTCCGGATCAAGTAAGCCTGTAGGCCTTACCAATTGCTCAACTACCGCACCCGCATGTTCATTTTCATAACGGCTAGGTGTGGCCGATACAAAAATACATTGCGGAACTAAATTTTCCCACTCTTCAAAGCGTAACGGACGATTATCTAACGCTGAAGGTAAGCGGAAACCATACTGCACTAAGTTTTCTTTACGCGATCTATCTCCTTTATACATAGCACCAATTTGCGGTATGGTCACATGCGACTCATCGACTACCACTAAACCATTATGCGGCAAATAATCAAATAAAGTGGGCGGCGGCTCGCCGGTTTTGCGACCCGATAAATGCTTGGAATAGTTTTCTATACCCGTACAAAAACCTAATTCGCGTATTAACTCTAAATCGTATTTTGTGCGCTGACCTAACCGTTGCTCTTCGACTAATTTATCGTTATTTTTTAATACCTCTAAACGATCACGTAACTCTTCTTCAATCGCGTCAGCCGCTTTTAAAATATTGTCGCGCGGCGTGACATAATGTGATTTAGGATAAATAGTAAAACGCGGTAACTTAGCTTGTACTTCGCCGGTTAATGGATCAAACAAACTTAACGATTCCAACTCATCATCAAATAAATCTAAGCGAATAGCATCGCGCTCGGACTCGGCCGGAAAAATATCTATCACATCACCGCGTACGCGAAAGTTACCTCGCGCAAAATCAATATCGTTTCGGCTGTATTGCAACTCAGCTAAACGAGTTAACACATCGTTTTGTGTATAACGTTCGCCACAACGCAAATGCAATACCATTTTTAAATATGCTTCGGGGTCACCCAGACCATAAATGGCCGATACGGTGGCAACCACTAAAGCATCGGGCCGCTCTAACAGGGCTTTCGTGGCGGATAAGCGCATTTGCTCAATATGCTCATTAACCGACGAATCTTTCTCTATAAAAGTGTCCGAAGCCGCAACATAGGCCTCCGGCTGGTAGTAGTCGTAATAGGAAACAAAGTACTCAACCGCATTATTGGGAAAAAACTCTTTGAATTCACCATAGAGCTGGGCGGCTAGGGTCTTATTGTGCGCCATGACGATAGTGGGCCGCTGCAGTTCAGATACCACATTAGCCACGGTAAAAGTCTTACCTGAACCGGTAACACCTAACAGCGTCTGGCTGGCCAACCCAGCTTTTATGCCGCTCACAAGCTCTTCTATGGCCTTTGGCTGATCGCCAGCAGGCTTATAGGGGGCTTCAACGGTAAAGGTCTTTGTCATTCGGCTAGGTCAATTCAGCGGCGGTAAAAAATCGGCATTCATTCTGACATACACATAGACTATTGAATACGCCGATTAACCAAAAATGGCTCTTTTTATGGCCAAGTTATGCTTAACTGATACTTATGTTTACACCGGACAAAAGAATCGGTCCGCAACACTTGACGAGGCCTCGACAGCCCATTAATATGCCCGCCCTTGGCATTGATCTACGACTTAAACACCTAGGATCAATAGCATGTCTTGAACGGCATTTCGGATAGAATTATTTTATTTGAAGCCACAAAGATCTGCTAAGCTAAGAGAGAGTTTAATCAATTTATTGATAACGCTTTCAACCATTCCGCCTTAGCTCAGTTGGTAGAGCAAATGACTGTTAATCATTGGGTCGCTGGTTCGAGCCCAGCAGGCGGAGCCAAATT
>JBELIP010000036.1:0-2730 GCA_042090785.1 Cellvibrionales bacterium
GGCCGTCTTGCTCAAGAATCGCAGCAACCACTTCGTCAGTTGTGCCAACTGGGCTTGTTGACTCGAGTATGACAAGATTACCAGGCTTAACATAAGGCGATATTTTTTTGGTGGCAGCTTCTATATAAGAAAGATCAGGTTTTTTCCCCGAGATATGATCGGGACCGCCATCTTTAAACGGTGTTGGTACCGCAATAATAAAAACGTCCGCCTCGACAGGCTCAAGACTGGCTGAAAGATTGCCTGAGTGAACAGCAGACTTAACCAATATATCCAAATCAGGCTCGACAATATGAATCTCGCCCTTATTGATCGTATCGACCACTTTTTGCGAAACATCGATACCCGTTACGGTAAAACCTTTCGTCGCTAATAGTGAGGCTGTTGGTAGGCCAATATAGCCAAGACCCATGACACAAACTGTTTGGAATTCACTGACACTTTTCATTTAATAACTCGAATATAATTTAATTTTTATTATCGGACTTAAAATAATTTCTATACCATTCAACAAAGTGTTTAACACCCACTTCGATAGTGGTATCGGGTTTGTAGCCAACATCTGCGATCAAATCACTCACGTCAGCATAGGTATTCTTTACATCACCTGGCTGCATTGGCAGCATATTTTTCTGTGCCTCCACACCCAGACACTCTTCTAACACCTCAATATAGCGCATTAATGGTTGTGGGCTATTACTGCCAATGTTGTAGATTTTATAAGGCGCACTTGCAAGTGATGGGTCTGGCTGTTGTGCATCCCAGTTATTAGCTGGCTTCGCAGGATTAGCTAAAGTCCTAACAATACCTTCAACAATATCATCTATATAAGTGAAATCCCGCGACTGCTCGCCATAGCCATAAACATCTATGGGCTCACCGGCTAGTATTTTTTGAGTAAACTTAAAGAGGGCCATATCAGGTCGACCCCATGGGCCGTAAACAGTAAAAAACCGCAAGCCTGTTACCGGTACTTGAAATAAATGTGCGTATGAATGGGCCATTAACTCATTGGCTTTTTTCGTCGCAGCATAAAGACTGACTGGGTGATTGGTGCCAATATGTTCTGAAAATGGCATTGTTTGATTAGCACCATAAACCGAACTCGTTGATGCATATACTAAATGCTCTACAGGGTGATCACGACAAGCTTCTAAAATATTTAAAAAACCATGCATATTGGCATCAATATAAGCCGAAGGATTATCTAAGGAATAGCGAACGCCAGCCTGTGCAGCCAGATGCATAACTCGATCAATAGATTCTTGTTGAAACACTTGAGCAACAGCTTGCTTATCGGCCACATCAATTTCATGCAAGCTAAATTTTTCAAAGGATAGCGCTCGAGCAACTCGCGCACGCTTTAAGCTAACATCATAGTAGTCATTAAAGTTATCAATACCGATAACATTATGACCATCAGCCAATAACCGTATTGATAATGCCGAGCCAATAAAGCCAGCGGCACCTGTTACTAAAATATTCATCGTTGATTACCTCCCTACCGCGGCATATTCAAAACCTGCGGCTTCTACGGCTTTGCGCTCGTAAACATTACGCAAATCGATAAACGCATTGCCACGCATTGTCTCTTTTATACTGGCAAGGTTCAGGCTACGATATTCATTCCACTCCGTCATGATCACTAAGGCATCAGCGCCACTAATTGCATCATTAATATCATCGACATATTGAACGGAGTCAGGCAATTCATGTTTTGCCTCTTTAACACCTTTAGGGTCATGCGCTTTTATTATTGCGCCTTTATCTAAAAGCGGTGGAATAATAGAGAGCGAAGGTGAGTCGCGCATATCATCAGTTTCAGGCTTAAAAGTTAAACCTAAAATTGCTATTGTTTTCCCTGACACATTACCAAGAACGGTGCGTATTTTTTTCACCATTCTGGCTTTTTGAGCGGCGTTAACTTCGACAACACTTTCGACAATACGCGATGGCACATCATTTTCTTGTGCAATTCTAATTAGCGCTAAAGTATCTTTAGGAAAACAAGAGCCACCATAGCCGGGGCCTGGGTGTAAAAACTTTTTACCAATACGACCATCAAGACCCATGCCTTTTGCAACATCATGCACATCAGCACCAACAGCTTCACAAAGATTTGATATTTCATTTATAAAACTGATTTTAGTCGCCAAGAAAGCATTCGCTGCATATTTGGTTAACTCGGCGCTCTCCCAGTTAGTCGCTAAAATAGGCGCCTCAATTAAATTAATTGGCCGATATAACTCTCTTAAAATCGATTCTGCACGATCATCCTCCACACCCAGAACCACGCGATCAGGACGCATGAAATCACCTATCGCAGCACCTTCTCGTAAAAACTCGGGATTAGAGGCTACTGAAAATTCAGCATCGGGATTCGCCTCTGAAATTAATCGTGAAACCTGTCTTGCTGTACCAACCGGAACCGTCGATTTATTAACGATAACGGTATAACCTTTAAGGTGTTGACCAATTTGCTTTGCTGCATCATAAACATAAGTTAAATCTGCATGACCATCACCGCGACGCGTAGGTGTGCCAACGGCAATAAAAATAATATCCGCTTCAGGTACTTCTTCTACTAAAGCCGTTGAAAAATGCAATCGACCAGCATCGACATTCTTTTTAACCAACTGGTCAAGACCAGGCTCATAAATAGGCATAACGCCGTTTTTAAGCGCATCAATTTTTTCTTGCACAACATCAACACAAGTCACGCTAGCACCA
>JBELIP010000013.1:0-13052 GCA_042090785.1 Cellvibrionales bacterium
TTGTCGTTGTCGTTGTCGTTGTCGTTGTCGTTGTCGTTGTCGTTGTTATTGTCGCTGTCGTTTATTTATTCCCGTCCTATTTTGTTATTTTCCTTTTCTTTGAATTGTAAAAATTATTGTAGAGCCATTTTTTTTTGGTTTAAAAAGTCTTGGCGAATATTTTTATTGGTCATTTGAACAATTTTTAAATATAAGAAAAAAACCCATTTTTTAAAGGGTTAAATGCAATATTTATTTATTGCTGTCGCGAACCTCGAAGCAGTAAAGCGAGGGCAGCGTTTTTTTTTAGTCCCTGGAGATTCAATTGCAGTAAAGGATTACAGTTTAATTTTTACACTGCAGCATATGCGAGATTATCAAAAAAAGGCATACATCTACTTTACATGGTCTAATTCGCATACCGAACAGCAAGCCACCTCGCATGTTTACCAAAGCCAGCTTATTAAGTTTGGCGAACAGTGTAATATTACGCCGTATAAGGTGGATATAGAAAATAATCAGGTGTCGTTTTTATCAAATTGTTAATCCTTGTCTTTGAGGTAGTGTATAAGCTATTAATGCTTAAACTTATTTAATAACTAACAATATTGTTTAGTTTGCTGGCATTTGCTATGTTCGATTTATGAATAGGCTTAGGGTCAATTAAGAGGTAAGCAAAATGTCTGTGAGCGTTTTGGTAGAAGGCACTTTGAAAGATGAATTTAAAGATGTTTTTCCTGTTATCTGTGGCGAGGGTTTTAAAGTAACTCGAACGGTAGAGGGCTGTCAGAATATTAATCTGGTGATTAATAGAGAGAACCCGAATAACTTTGTATTTACTGAGGTTTGGGATAGCAAAGAACACTACGATAAGTATTTTGCTTTTCGGCTTGAGGATGGAACCATTACTGCTATTCAGAATATGTGTTCGGCTGGCCCCGAAGTAAGAGTTTTTGATATAACAGCGGCTTAATATCTTTTTTTATGTGTGTGTATTAAATCTCCTAAGAGTCATGATATGACGGAAGTACAAAATTTATCTGCGCGTTGTGGTTGTGGTGCGCTTGAGCTAACCATTCAAGGGGCACCCGTTGTACAGTTGGTTTGTCACTGTAGCGATTGCCAAGCTTTTACGGCTATGCCATTTAGTAATATCGTTTTTTTTAAGCCCGACCAATGCCATGTTAATGGCCAGACGACGACTTCGACAATTAAGGGTAATTCTGGTTTTGATAAAACGCATTATGCTTGTGCCGCTTGTGAGGCGCCTGTTTATGTTGCGGTCGCTGTGCTTAATGGTGCGGTGGCTGTTATAGCCAGCCAGCTTTCAGGGTTTACGTTTGAGCCTGAGGCGCATATTTGGACCAGTGAGAAAGCGGATAATGTGACGATACCTGAAGGGGCAGTGCAGTCTTTGGGGCTTCCGCCGAAAGCGTTAGCGGATTCTATGGTGGCGACTTTTTGGCATGGGGTATGATTTTTTATTTTAAGTCGTTGACCTTGACTCTGACTGTAACTATTAAAGTTAAATCAAAAAAGTTAAATAAAAAGTTAAATCAAAAAACGTCACCCACGCCCAGCAAACGCAATTAACGCCGCAGTAATAGCCACATTCAAAGACTCCACCTCATTATGCATAGGAATAAAAACACTATAGTCAGCCTGCGACTGCGTCTGCGACGACACACCTTCAGACTCGTTACCTAACACAAACACCGTAGCAGCCGGAGCCTGCTGCGTTAACGCTTGCAAACTTATATTGTTCCTAGCTGATTCATTGTCAACACATAACGTCGCCACTTTCACACCACGTTCCTGCAGCTGCGAAATAGCATCACTCAATTTTTCACAACGAATAATCGGGCACTTAAAAATAGCTCCCGCACTCGCTTTAATCACTAATGGCCCTAAGGCTGCCGACCCTTGCTTAGGAATAATTAATCCACGAATACCCGATGCCGCTGCCGAGCGAATAATCATGCCTAAGTTTTGTGGGTTGGATACATTATCAACCGCAAGAAAACGGTCGTGATTGCTGACTTGATAATCCTTTAAAAAACTCTTCAACTGTTGGTAGCCGGGTAGGGCTAAGTCGGCAGCAACACCTTGGTCTTGTTTGCTGCTGCGTGAAATGCGCGATAACGCTAACTTATCAATGTGTTCGGTCGTGATTTCACGCTCTGTGGCAAGAGCTTCAATTTTAACCAGTATCGGCGCCTTTTTATTACTGTTAGCTAAATGCACGCGGTAAATGGGTATGGAGGTATCTTGAAGGGCCTCTAACACTGGCTTGCGGCCGTATATGGTTAGCATATTCTCAAAGCGGTTTTTCTTTTGCTGATAACCGTCGCTGTCGTTCATGGCGTCTCTTTTTCAGTTAATACGTTAAAGCCTGGGTTGGTAGGCGGATTAATAGACGGTTTAATAAGCATCGATTATCGCCGCAGCGCAAATATACCTTGTATGACCGTTTTTGCACGCAATGCTTCTGGTAAGTCGGCAGATTCTTACTTTTAATGGTCTTATATCTTCACCATGCACCCGTAACGGCCTTATTTTGGATCTTCTGATTTCTTTTATGCACTTAGTTGGTGCTTATTGTTGGTGTTACTGTACAAAGCACCGCCAAAGGGCAAATAAATCCAATGATTCCCCATTAAAGCACTCGATTTGCACAGTAAAAGCCCATAACATCGCACCAGCTTAAAATTTTAGTGGCTAGAATTTTAGTAGTTATAAATTTTAGTAGTTATAAATTTAATAATATGTATTGGGAGTTCTACCTTGAATATTGAACGATTAATTAAAATAACAGTGGCCGGTCTTGCGGCGCTAACGTTATCAGTTGCTGCTGCTGCGCAAGATGGGCTCAGTGGCGCTAACACTTCATGGATCATGACATCAACAGCCTTAGTGCTGTTTATGACGCTGCCAGGCTTAGCTTTGTTCTACGCCGGTTTGGTCCGCTCTAAAAACGTTTTATCAGTATTGATGCAATGTTTTTCTATTGCCTGTGTTGCTTCTGTCGTGTGGTTTGTTGCCGGTTATAGCTTGGCTTTTAGTGAAGGCAATAACTTTATTGGTGACCTTAGCAATATGTTCCTTGCTAATGTTGGCGAAGACACTATGGCTGGTGATATCCCTGAAAGTGTTTTCCTTATGTTTCAAATGACATTTGCCATTATTACACCGGCGCTAGTTGTTGGCGGTTTTGCTGAGCGTATGAAGTTTAGTGCGGTTATGTTGTTTACTGTCTTTTGGTTGCTAGCTGTTTACGCACCGATATGCCATTGGGTATGGGGCGGCGGTTGGTTAGGTGACAAAGGCGCTCTCGATTTTGCTGGCGGTATTGTGGTGCATATCACTGCCGGTGTTGCGGCTTTAGTTGCAGCGTTAATGGTTGGCCCACGAAGCGGTTTTCCAAGCACGCCTATGCCACCACACAATCTAACGTTATCAGTTGCTGGTGCCGGTATGCTGTGGGTGGGTTGGTTTGGCTTTAACGGCGGTAGTGCTCTTGCTGCTAATGGTGACGCGGGTATGGCTATTTTGGTAACGCATTTGTCAGCGGCGTGTGGTGCGGCAACTTGGTCTGTTATCGAATGGGTTAAATACGGCAAGCCTAGTGTGTTAGGTATTATCACGGGTATGGTTGCTGGTCTTGGTACGATTACGCCAGCGTCAGGCTTTGTTGGTCCTGCTGGTGCAGTGGTAATTGGTATTTCAGCGGGTGCTGTTTGCTTTTATGCTACTTTGTATCTTAAGCAAAAACTTAAAATTGATGACTCGCTTGACGTTATGCCGGTTCACGGCGTGGGCGGTATTTTGGGTACATTAGCAGTTGCTATTTTTGCTAGCTCAGAGCTTGGTTTGTTTAGTGGTCAAGGTCTTGACGGCACTATTGGTAGCCAGTTGGGTGTTCAGGTAACAGGCATTGTTGCTGCAGTTGCTTATACGGCGGTGGTGACTTATATCATCTTTAAAGTAATTGGTTTAATCACTGGCGGTATCCGTGTTGATGAAGACCAAGAAGCCGAAGGCCTTGATTTGGTATCGCATAACGAAAGAGGTTATGACATCTAGTCATCATGCTTTAAAAACATTTGGCGATAGTGACTTCGCTAATAAAAAAACCGCTTATTCGTAAGCGGTTTTTTTTCAATTAAAATTGATGGTTGTCTTTAAGCCAACCGAGATACTCTTGATACGGCATAGGGCGAGAAATTAAATAGCCTTGAGCATAATCGCAGCCCATGGTTTTGAGTAAATCTAATGTCTCGCTATCTTCTACGCCCTCGGCAACGACAACTAATTTGAATGCATGTGCTAAATCAATAATCAGCTTAACAATATTTCTATCACCTTCGTTGTGCAGCATGTTGCTCACAAAAAATTGGTCAATCTTTAATTCGTCAGCGGGAATATGTTTAAAATAGGCTAATGAGGAATAGCCAGTACCAAAATCATCGATAGAAATCCTAACGCCGGTTTCGCGAACCTTGCTTAAATAATCAAAGGCAAGTTCTTTGTCTTTAATTAATACGTCTTCAGTAATTTCTAACGTTAGCCGGTTGGGTTCAACATGCCACAGTGCTAAAGCTTGTGCTACGAGTTCGTAAAGGGTTTTAGAAGTAACTGAATTGGCGGGTATATTAACGCTAACGCCGCCGTTATGTGAGCCACTCATTTCACTTAAGTGTTTTAGCGCGGTATTCACTAACCAGTTAATTAAATCTAACTCTGACCCTAAGTGTTCAATAAGCGGAATAGTGATGTCGGGCGAAATAAGCCCATGGTCAACCGTCGGCCAGCGTATTAAGGCTTCGGCATAACGCGAGTTATGCTGGTCTGCCGCTGTGTCTGAGCTTGCGCCTGCGCCGTTAATACATAGTTTGGGTTGGTAGTAGAGTTCTAACTCATCTTGCTGCATAGCAACGTGTAGGTTATTTAATAGCTCCCATTTTAATTGGTCGCTGGATTGCTGTTCGTTTTTACCCAGCATGGCATAAGCTTGGTTGCTGGTCTTGGCTTGTTTAAGGGCTAGCTCTGTATCGAGTAATAATTTATTGGCATCAAGATGGTTGGCATAGTTGTAGGCAATGCCAATATTAATTGTGATTTTTAAACTGTGGTTTTGCCATTCAAATACGCCTTTAAATAAGGCGAGTATTTGCTCGGCACAAATAACGGCAAAGCCGGGGCTTTTAAGTTGTGGTAACAGTACGCCAAATTCATCGTTGCCTAGATAATGTGCTACAAAGGCTTCGCTGGATAATGCTTTAAGACGCAGCTGGATAGCTGACAATATCGCATCACCACATTCGCTACCAAAACTTCTATTCAGTTCATGGAAATCCCTGACATCAATTATTGCCAACGCAGTGAGATGTTGCTGGTTATTGCTGCTTTTAAGTGTGGCTTCTACTGCTTTTAGCAGGGCTTGACGCTCTGGTGCTAGGCAATGTGAGTGTGTGTCAGGCATGAGCTTTAACCAATGTTTAATCGCTAAATATTAATCATAGCAGACTGTGTGGTTAAAACCTGTTGCTATTGCTGATGTAATGCTAAGGCTATTTGCAGCATATAGGCGACATTGAGTTTATGAGAGCTTGCTTAGCAGTTGCTCATTGATAGGGCAGGCTATGCCATTGTCTTGCGCGAGTTTTACTAGATAGCCGTTAATATATTCAAGCTCTAGAGGTCGTCCTAGCTGGGCATCCTTAAGCATTGATGATGTGTTATGTGCTGTCTGAGCGGCTACCTTTTTAGCGGCTTCAAACAGCATTGCAGCGCTTATGCTGTACTCACCATGGGTAATTGAAGGGGTGTTGGCAATGCCACTTAACTCGTCACACAAGGCTTGTATTTCTGCATGGTGATTTTTATTAAATAGCTCACCATTTTTGCATTGGTAAATTAGGGTGAGTGGATTGATGACACAGTTAATAAGCATTTTTTGCCAAAGCGCTACATGAATGTTGTTGACAATTGAGTGCTGTAAATAAAAATTAGGCGGCAACAAACGGTTAGTTTGTTGATGGTGTTCTTGCTCCGAGTGTTCCTGTAGCGGATTTTCCTGTAGCGAATTTTCCTGTAGAAGGTAACGACCAATAAATGTATGACCAACACCGGTATGGGTTAATTGGAAGGCTTGCTGCAGTAATGCGCCATCGGATGTGACACCTAATAAAAATTGAATATGTTTACTATGGCTTTGTAGCTGTTGCTGCATGGCCTTGTGCATTCCCATGCCATTACACAGTGATAGTACGGTTGCTGATGTTGATAGAGCGGGCGTAATGGCTTCGAGTGCAGAATTTGCGTCATAGGCCTTAGTGGCGATAATGCAGTGCTTAATAATAGTTTTATGAGCAATTATTTCGCGAGCTGTAAGCGTATTTACATGGACATGATTGAAGTGCTTATTGTCGCTGGTAAGTGAGAGGCGTTGTGACATAGAGTGCGGTGTTTTTATGCTCTTTGGGGTGGTGTCTCGCACAATCATGGTCACATTACAGCCAGATTGTTTTAGCGCATAGGCCCATAGACAGCCAATGGCGCCAGCGCCAATAATGTACCAATGTTGTTGATTTTCTGTCACGTTAAAACCATCTCTGTTTTGGTCTGTGTTTGTTCAGTGTTCAAGCCGCTTAATTTCGCATATAGTTTTGTTTATAGCAACGCGTTAAACTATTTGGGTGTTGTTAATACATGAATTTTATTGTTTGAGACAAACCATTTTTTAGGAATAACCACTATGCCATCTTTTGATATTGTATCCGAAGTTGATTTGCATCAACTGACTAATGCCGTTGATCAAGCGGGTCGAATAATTTCAAATCGTTTTGATTTTAAAGGTGTGGATGCCAAATTTGAGCGTGAGCAGCGAACCATTACTATGCAGGCTGAAGCGGAATTTCAAATTCAACAAATGACAGATATTTTGCAGTCGGCATTGCATAAGTGCGATATTGATATTGCCTGTATGGATTTTGGCGATATTGTTTTAACCGGCATGCAGTGCAAGCAGTCAGTGACGTTGAAGCATGGTATTGATACCGACACCTGTAAAAAAATTGTTAAGGCCATTAAAGGCGAAAAGTTAAAAGTGCAATCAACCATTCAAAGTGAGCAGGTGAGGGTGACGGGTAAAAAACGTGATGACTTGCAGACGGTAATTGCTTTTGTACGCGCGCAAGATTTTGGTTTGCCGCTGCAAGTCAGTAATTTTAGAGATTAGTTATTTTTCTATAGGTAGTTATCTTTGTATAGATAGTCATCTTTCTATAGTTAGTTATCTAGACTGTCCTCGGCGACAAAGTATTTAGGATCTTCAATAACATTGACTTCGCAGAGGTTGCCCGCCTTATGCAGTAGCTGTACACACTCTGCACTTAAATGCACTAAGTGCAGTTTTTTGCCCGCATTCACATAGCGTTCAGCTAATGTGTCAATAGCTTCAAGCCCCGAATGGTCTGCTACGCGTGAGCGAGCAAAATCAATCACCACATCTTCGTTATCTTTGCTTACGTCAAATTGTTCTAAAAACGAAGTGACCGAGCCAAAAAATAACGGCCCAATAACGGCATAAACCGTAGAGCCTTTATGGTCTTCGCGCGAAAGAATACGAATTTTTTTAGCGTGCCCCCATGCAAACACCAGTGCTGAAACAATAACACCTAACACAACAGCAACGGCGAGATCGGTAGCAACAGTAACGGCTGATACTAAAACTAATATCAATGCATCACTGCGTGGCACCTTACCCATAATGCGGAAGCTACTCCATTCAAAAGTGCCGATAACCACAATGAACATAACGCCAATTAATGCGGCTAATGGAATTTGTTCAATTAACGGTGAGGCAATTAAGATAAAGATAAGTAAACATAATGCAGCTGTAATGCCGGATAGTCGGCCACGACCTCCGGAATTCACATTAATCATACTCTGGCCAATCATGGCGCAACCGCCCATGCCGCCAAAAAAACCGGTAACGGTATTGGCGACACCCTGGCCAATGCATTCACGGTTACCACGACCGCGAGACTCGGTAATTTCATCAACTAATCGCAACGTTAATAACGATTCAATTAAGCCGATAGCGGCAAGAATAATGGCGTAGGGAAAGATAATGGTCATGGTTTCAAAATTGAGCGGCACCATGGGAATATGAAAGCTGGGCAAGCCGCCTTTAATAGAGGCAACATCACCTACAACGCGAGTATCAAGATCTAAGCCAAAAACCAGTAGCGTTACGGCGCCAATAGCCACTAGGGAAGAGGGTACAGCGGTAGTGAGCCGTGGTAAGAAATGAATAATAATCATGGTAACGGCAACTAGGCCTAGTAATAGCTGAAGTTGCTGACCTTCAAGCCATGCCACATCAATAATAGAGCCTTCCATAAATGTGCCGGCTAACCAGCCTGCTTCGCCGGGCGTACCAAATTGGCTTAGCTGCGCAAGAAAAATAACAATGGCTAGACCGTTAACAAAGCCAAGCATAACGGGGTGCGGCACCATGCGAATAAACTTACCCAGTTTAAATGCCCCCGCACTTATTTGCAGTATGCCCATAAGCACCACGGTGGCAAATAAATATTCAACGCCATGATCGGCAACCAATGCCACCATAACAACAGCAAGTGCACCGGTAGCCCCCGAGATCATACCGGGACGACCACCTATGCATGCAGTAATTAAGCCTACGATAAAAGCCGTATATAAACCGACTAAAGGATCAACGCCGGCAACAAAGGCGAAAGCAACGGCTTCTGGAACCAATGCGAGTGCTACGGTTAGGCCGGATAATAAATCGTTCTTAATCGTGGCAACACGACTGGGGTGAAACTCAAACATGGTATAAATAATCTCAAATGAGGGAAGAGGTTGGGACGCGTATCATAGAGCTGAGGCGCTAACGACTTGGGCTCTCTTAATGGTAATGGCAGAAAACAGCGATAAGCTTTAAACCATTCGTTAAGCTATGAATGATCTTATTTGGTGACCTGCGCAAACGCGCGCAGTTTAATGAATGCGCTTTGGCAATACAATCGCTGAGGAGCGCTTATCGTGTGAATAGCTCACGAAATGAAGCGAAAACAGCTCAGAAGCAATAGCGCCTATTGTTGCTATTGCCAATAGCGATAATATTAGCTGATATTTGTCGTTTTCCTTTGAGTATGTAATGATTTTTTGGGAGTGCTTTGACAGTGCTTGGGAGTGCTTTAATAGCACCTTGAAAATCGAAATGCGGGCGAATTGAAATACTACGATTGGCTAGCCTGGTTAATTATCAGGCTATTTAACTAGAGTTAATGGTTAGAAGCTAACTGCTCAATAATTACATAACTTGTTAATAGTTATATGTTTTTTTCTTTTTTTTTGACAGGGTAGTAGAGGTTTTTTTACTAACGAATAAATTTAGTCTTGACTGCTTAGCTTTGTCTGTGTACGATTCTCAATCAAGTCCTAAAAGAGCTCTTTTGGGCTAACTGTAAAGATGTTAAGGCAACTTGCCTAACGCTCAGTTAAAGTCAGCCCCCCCTTATCTGACTGAAGTTTATTTTATCCTGGAAGTACCATTGCTACCGTTAATCCGGTTGTAGGCCAGAATGAAAAAGCTTTGTTTATCTCTAGGGGATCTTTCCACTCGTATTCTTTTCACCCTGTGTTTTCTCATGTCATTTGCGGCGGCTTCGTCGTGGGCGAGTGTTGTGAGCCTTGACAGCGGCGAAATTCAAAGTATGGAGGCCGTTGATCAAGGCGCTCCTGCATTTTCTTTTCAGACTAACCACACCGATGAGGGTGCTGTTTTCTTAACGTTCTGGTTGTTTTCAGAAAACGGTTTTAGCCTTGGCTCTATTGCGACGCCCGTATCTTGGAGCGCCAACTGGAGCGAACATAATAGTTTTCAACAACGCATTATCAATCGTGACGAAAGTGCTTGGACTTTCTCAATGAGTATTGATGATGGGTCAAGCACCTTTACTTCTAATGCTTTAACGCTAGCCGGCGTATCCGGTGATGAGGTTACTCCTGGTGTGACTGAGGGTATTCTCTCTTTTGATTTTTCTTCGGTCGAGTTTGATTCGGTCAACCTCTCTAGCATTGCATCCGTTAGTCTCAATATTTCAGGCATCTTACCTGTCGATAATTACGATCGTGTTGCTGAGTATGAAATTGCCTTTGAAGTTGGTGATGTAAATCCTGTGCCGGTTCCTTCGTCTGTAATTTTGTTTAGTTCAGCGCTGATGTTGCTCGTGTTAAGAAAAAATAATTAAAATATTTAGCGAATTTTGTTAATAAGTTTTAGCAGTAAATAAGGTATTAAAATGAAAAATAAAAAAATAAAAAATACTATGATTAAACTATTCGGCCGCTCTGTTGTGCAGTGCATAGCATTGTTAGCCACTTTATCATTAGCACCGTTTAGCTCGGCAGCCATGGTGTCACTTGATCTCGATGATATTCTTGGCTTTAGTCAAATTAATTATTCAGGCAGTGTAGAGCCCGATACTCGCCTAACGGGCGACGATGAAGATGGTGTAACGTTTCTTACTTTTTGGGTGTTCGGAAACGGTCAAGCTTCGGCAGATATAGGCAGTGAGGGTTTAACGTTAGATTGGAGCGAATACGATACGTTTTCACAGTCCATTTTAAATCACGATGAAAATCCGTGGGATTTTTCTTTGTCGGCATCCGATGGGGCGACGACGGTGACATCAAATCCTATTGAAATAGGTTCAGATCAAGAGCAGATATTGTCAGTCGATTTGTCGTCGCTAGCACAACTCAATAACATCGAAGAAGTTTACGTTACTATTTCTGCCGAGTTGCCATTACCGGGTGATGACGGTGTTGCGGAATATGAAATAAGCTTTCAAGTGAGCGAAGTGCCATTACCAGCATCAGCATGGTTTTTTAGTTTATCTATTGCTACGTTAGTTGTTGTTAGAAGAGGTAGAGAGTCTTTCAATAGAAAATAGTCAGTTTCAACCTGGATTGAATGTGACTTTAGAAAAAGTACCCCTTGCTTACTGAGGTCACATTCAATGCCAGTTTCTGATTACAAAGCAGTATTATTTGTTATGAGTTTTTAGTTTTACGCTGGATTGAGTGTGGCTTTATAAAAAGTACCCCTTGCTTAGTAAGGCTGCACTCAATACCAGTTTATTTTTTTAATCATTTCATTCTAATTTTTTAATCCCTTCTTTTTTTATATCACCACTCGCTATAGGTTGATAGATATCCGATTTGATTGTTATTTTTACTAAAATCTAACGATATTTCTTAGTTTGTTTTGCAAAATATTGGCGACTCTTTTTGTTAGGCGATTAAGGTGCGTAGCCCGCCAATTATAAAATTAGCTTAATTAAGTTTGAGGTTTTTATAGCTACCATCCCCTGATTATTTTCATTACTATAACGGCACTAAAATAGGACGTCGTTGATTTTATTAACGGCGTTTTTTCTGGAGAATATATTTTAATAATAAACTTTGAGAGCATCTTATGAAAATTACACTATCAAAAATGATATGCGTGCTTTCATTAACTGCTGGATATGGACATGCAGCAATTGATGAAGCACCTAGTAACGCTGAATTGTATGAAATGCTAAAAGCAACACAGCAGCAACTTTCTGAAGCTAAAGAAAGCGTTGTCGGCACTAACGCCGAATATAGCTTTAAAGTTTTAGACCATGCTGAAAGTACTAATACAAAACAACTTTATCAATTGGAATCGTTAAGGGACGGCACGCTACCAAGCAAGATCACTTTAGGCGGGCAGGTAACGGCCTTAGCTAACTATCAAAGAGCTAACGAAGATACTAAGTTTGGCTGGTTGATACGTCCCCCAACCTCCGCTAACCAAATTGGTGAAACGGTTTCTTAAGCTGTTATTCATTCAAGTAACTTAAATGTAACTGCGAAATTAGCCGACGGCTTTACTGGTTATGTTGAGTTTCTTTATAACCCTGAACAAAATTTTGCATCGGGTTCTACTATCACAGGTTTACCACGTAATAATGTCAATGTACGTCGTGCTTATATCTTGTGGGGTGACCTTGCTAAAGCACCTGTTTATGCGTCTATTGGTAAAATGGATATTCCCTTTGGCTTAAATGACACCGTAAGCCCATTTACTAATTCGACCAATTGGCATTCATTTGCTGGCTTGGCATATGGTGGTTTAGTGGGTTATTCAAAAGATAATCTTCATTTGCGTGCTATGGCTATTCAAGGTGGTGCACAGTTTAGAAATGCGAACGCGCCGGTTGAAGGTACTAATGTGCCTTCTCTTGTTAATAACTATGCCTTAGATGCAAATATCGATATTGCTATATCAGATGATGCGACATTAAGTGTCGGTGCTAGTTATCAGTATGGCTCTAGCTATTGTCAGGGTTATGTTGATGACCCTTCTACACACCAGGCAGCTGGTCCGGGTGTATTTATTAATACAGTCGCTCAAGGTGTAAAACATTTTAATGCTTGCGAAGATAATAACGACTCTATTGCTGTTTATTCTACCTACAATAAAGATGGCGTAATGTTGTTGGCTGAGTATGCAGAAACGTTGAAGGTATGGCCGGGTACATTTAACCCTTATATTCCAGAGTTTGCTGCAGCAAAGAATAAAACCTTTACTGTTGGTGCGCGTCAATCTGCGGATGTTGGTTTAGCGAATGATGTTGACTTCTCCATTGAGTTTAGTCGCTTTAAAGCAGGTCCTGCTGGCTCACCATGGGAAAAGCAAGACCAGTTAGTATTAGGCGCATCTTATTATGTTGCACCTAATCTTAATTTGTTTGCTGAGGCTATTCGCGTTGAAGGCTGGGTACCACTTAACTTTTTAAGTGGTGGTAATCCTGGTAGCGTTGTGGGTACTGCATGGTCAAGTCAGACCTCTACCACTAATGTGTTGACGTTAGGTATTCAGGCAGGCTTCTAGTCAATGTAACAGCGTTTAGAACAAACGTTGTTAAAAAGGCATTTCGTATCTTTGTAGATGGCGAAGTGCCTTTTTTCATCTTTAATTTTTTGATCTGTCTGTCTGTCTGTCTGTCTGT
>JBELIP010000013.1:13152-37623 GCA_042090785.1 Cellvibrionales bacterium
TGTTTGTTTGTCTAGCTAGCTGCCAATGCTAGCGATACTTTTAAAGCGCGTGCAGCATTAGTTCTTAATAACCTTTACCTATGATACTTGTTTTTGATATGCGAGAAGCGCATAAAAAACAGACAAGGAATCGCGTTCACCTGCTAATTATGACGCAGTTACTATTTAGGCATTTGAGGTCTTGTTTTTTGCTGTGAGTGGCGTATAACAACTTTATAGTTACAACATAATATAATTAATGTAGTTATTTCAAGATCAAGTTATCACTTATATCTATTGCAAAAAAATTATCCAGAACCTATCTAAAAAATGTACCAGTTTGATAACAGTATCACCAGATTAAAATAATTTTAATGGAGAGAAGTTATGAATACTATAAAAAAAGTTGCGCCCATTTTTTTATCCACCTTATGTTTTTCAATAACATCAACATTGTATGCGCAAGAGCGTTTAATTGAAGAGATTATTGTAACGTCCACTAAAAAAGAACAAACCTTACAAGAAATTCCTGTTGCAGTTAGTGTTACTTCTGCAGAGACTGTTGAGAAAGCAGGAATACTTGACCTGAAAGACCTGCAAAGTGTTGTGCCATCTTTACGCATTAATACATTGCAGAACTCTACTAATACTAACTTTACTATTCGCGGCTTTGGTAATGGCGCTAATAACCCTGGTATAGAGCCTTCAGTCGGCGTCTTTATTGATGGGGTCTACCGTTCGCGTTCAGCGGCGCAAATTGGCGACTTGCCTAATTTAGAGCGTGTGGAAGTATTACGCGGTCCACAAAGTACGTTGTTTGGTAAGAATGCTTCAGCAGGTGTTATTAGTGTGGTGACACGTGCACCTGATGGTGAATCGCGCGGTAACATTTCAGCTACAGTTGGCAATTTTGATCAGCATGTTTTAAAGGCACAGCTAGAGGGTGCATTAGCTGATAATCTTGCTTTTGATTTAGCGGGTAGTCTGAATAAGCGCGATGGTTATAATGAAAATGAAGTGACGGGCACACAACTCAATAATCGTGACCGTGAGGCGTTACGTGGTCAGCTTGTCTTTACGCCTAACGACACAACGAGTGTGCGCGTGATTGCTGATTATGATTCGATTGATGAAGTGTGTTGTGGTGTTAATAATATTTTTCAGTCGCCATTAGAGGCGTTTATTAATTCGCAAACCTTAGCAGAAGTCAATGCCAATCAACCTCTGGCCCTAAGCGTTAAACACAATAATGATTCGGCTAATGAAATTACTAATAAGGGTTTATCGATTCAAATTGATAAAGACTATGACGGTATGGCGCTCACCTCCATTACCGCTTATCGAAGTGCCGATTCTTTTTATGCCATCGATGCGGATTTTTCTACAGGTGATTATTTGCTTAATTCGGTTGATACGCAGATTGATACGTTTACTCAAGAATTCCGTTTAACCTCAACCGGCGATAATGCGGTTGATTGGATGATAGGGGGCTTCTATTTTGATGAGCAGATTGATTTTAACAATGACCTGGATTACGGAGATGAGTTTAGATCTTTTATTGATGCTTTAACTATTGCGCCGGGTCCTGTTCCTGCCCCTGGGACTTACCCATTAGATTTAGTGCAAGGCGTTTCTCAGCTAGCTGGCTTAATAGGGCCTACGGATACCTTTTTCTCTGGTGACGATGGCATTAACGAAGTGGCGTCTTTAGATAATCAGGCGGTCTCTTTGTTTGCTCAGGCCGATTGGCATATTAGTGATCGTTTGACGGCTACTGTTGGCTTTAATTATACCGATGATAAAAAAGAGGCAACTGCGAATCAGCCGAATACGGATGTGTTTAGTTCTTTGGATCTTGAGGTATTTGGTGCATTTTACGATACCGTTGCAGGCACGGCGCCAACCTTGCCTAGCTGGGACGATATAGCTGGCCTTGCGGCAGGAACACACTCAGTGATATGCCCGGCCTTTGATCCAGCCAGTGAGTCATGTAATTTCTTTCTTCCGCTTCAAGCGGCTCAGTTTTTACCGCCATTACAGGGTTTTCCCAATGCGGTTGAAGAGGGTAAAAGTGCCGATGACAAACTCACTTACGCTTTCCGTTTAGCTATGGATGTTAATGATGATGTGAGTGTTTATGCCAGTGTGTCGACCGGCTTTAAAGCCACCTCATGGAACTTGAGCCGTGATTCGCGTCCTACGGCCGAGAGTATTGTCGGCTTAGGTGCAAATACGGAAAACAACCTAACCTCAGGCACGCGATTTGCTGGGCCAGAAGAAGCCACGGCTTATGAAGTTGGCTTAAAGGCTTCCTTTGAACGCGGCTCACTCAATGTGGCTATTTTTGATCAAAGCATTAAAGGCTTTCAGTCTAATGTCTTTTTAGGCACTGGGTTTAACCTCGTTAATGCTGGCGAGCAATCGACTCAGGGGCTTGAATTTGATTTGGCTTACTATCCTATAGATGCACTGCGTTTAACGCTAGCGGGTACTTTCTTAGATCCTAAGTATGACTCGTTTGAAAATGCGGCTGTACCAGAAGGTAGTGCTTTTGATGCGATAGTGACATCAGAGAGTTCGGCACCTGATGATGGTATTGGTTCTCTTACCGGGCAAACGCCTGCCGGTATTCATGAGGTGAGTTTGTCGGCATCGGCAACCTATAGCTTTGTATTACCTAATGGTATGGATGGATTTGTGCGAGGCGATTATCAATATGATGATGCAGTAGCAACCAATGATAACGTGCCAGCAGAGCTTTCGATTGAGGAAGTCAAAAATCTTAATATCTCTACAGGCTTATTAATGGATGATGGTTGGAGTGTGTCGATATGGGGTCGTAATTTAACTGATCATGCGACAACGACTACGGCATTCCCAACGGTTGCGGGTACTCAAGGTTACTTTGGTTATCGTAACCAACCTAGAACTTATGGTTTAACGGCTTCTAAAGCGTTTTAATTATATTGTTTCTTTAGTAAAAAAAACCGCAGCTTATGTTGCGGTTTTTTTTGTTAGAAAATAATTAATCTTTATCATGCTAAATGATAAGTGACTCACTAGGTATGAATAATTGGTAAGTCCGTCCAGCGTGTCGTATAGGCGGGGGATAAATACTGTTGTCGCATGGCCCATTTTTTTACACCGCTTGCGGCTGCAAAATGCGCGGCACCTTTGCCATAGTTATGATTAATGCTGTCTACAACATGCATTAACTGATCACGTTTTTTTGATTGACCCGCATGAAACAAATCAAACTGTAATTGTTTTTTGGGTTTAATATCAATTAAACCAATACCTGCTTTTTGAAACCGTAAACCGCCTCTATAAAGGTATTTAATGGCTTGGCTAGCGGCATCGATGACGACCGTGGTGTCATCAGTAGGATAGGGCAGTTTAACGGTTATCGCATTGCTATAGTAATTCGACTCGTACGGTGAGGTGTGTAAAAACACATGAATGCTAATGACAAGACATTTTTGCTTGCGCAGTTTCTCTGTTGCTCGGCTGGCATAGTTGGCAATGGCTTGCAGTAGCGGTGCGAGCGCGCTAATTTTTTCGCCAAAACTGCGTGAGCAATAAATTTGTTTTTTGGCTGGCGGTTGTTCTTCAAAATCAATACAGGCGTGGCCATTCAGCTCTTCTATCGTTCGCTCAATATTAATGTTCATATGCCGCCGCATTATTTTAGTGTTAGCGCGTGATAAGTCATAAGCGGTATGAATGTCGAGGCTGGCGAGTCGTTTAGTTAGCCTTAAGCCAATGCCCCATACTTTGTTCACGGGCATACGTTTTTGTAGCCACTGCCATTGGCGTGGTTGCTCAAGTACGCAAACGCCTTGGCAATGGTTGTAGGTTTTTGCGGCTTTGTTGGCTAGCTTTGCTAAGGTTTTGCTGGGCGCAACACCTACACATACCGGCATGCGAATATGTTGCCACACGGTTTTTTTTATCTGCTGGCCATAGCTGCCCATCGGTTCTTGAATCCCCGTTAAGTCGAGAAACATTTCATCTATGCTGTACACCTCAACTGATGGTGAAAAAGTGCTGAGTGTGGTCATAACGCGATTGGATATATCGCCATACAACGGATAGTTACTGCTAAAAATAGTGACCTTATGTTTGCGCAGTAAGGGTTCTATTTTAAAAAAAGCTTGTAGCTCACCAATGCCTAGTGCTTTTGCTTCTTTAGAGCGTGCAATAACAAAGCCATCGTTATTGCTTAACACGACAACGGGTTTGTTGCGCAGTTCTGGGCGAAATATTTGTTCACAAGAGGCGTAACAAGAGTTGCAGTCAACAATACCTATCATGGCCAGCCGCGATGGCCGCGGACGCTAAAAGGAATAACCCCTTCTATACATACATCTTGGCCGTCCTGAATATCTATAGAGGGATAACGTGGGTTAGAAGAAACCAGCCGGCGGTTTTTTATATCTAAACGTTTACAGGTCATCTGGCCGTCGATATGAGCAACCACCATATCGCCATGGCGGGGTTCTAATGCACGGTTAACAATGAGCAAGTCTTTATGAAAGATGCCGCGTGGCTGCTGACAGTTACCACTGGCCCAAACCATATGGGTAGCAGCGGGGTGGGTAATTAATAGTTCATCAAGACTAAGGCGTGCTTCTAAATAATCATCGGCTGGCGATTCAAAACCCGCCGCCGAGATAAATTGGTTGTATAGAGGATACTGTATGACAGAGCGTTTCATAACTGGGTGTTTCATTGTTGGGTATTTCATCGCTGAGTGTTTCATGGAAATGTGCTGCTAGTTTATTTTTATATACTGTATGTACATACAGTATATAGTATCTATCGTTTTATCCAAAGGGCTATGTACTGTTTTTTATATGTTTTATGTTGTTACTTGGGATTGCAGCTTAAATTGCAGCTTAATTAAGTTGTTAGGCTG
Organism: Cellvibrionales bacterium; assembly: GCA_042090785.1. Lineage (GTDB taxonomy): Bacteria > Pseudomonadota > Gammaproteobacteria > Pseudomonadales > UBA7434 > UBA7434. Next base: position 18,050 of record JBELIP010000013.1, read on the forward strand.
GTGGTGATGGAGGGGAATCGATGAGTTTTGGAGGGAGGCGTTGTTTAATGTCTAATTGGTAATAACTTATTGGTTAAAAAAAAATCTAGGCAGCTTGTTTTTTAACGGATAAATAGCTCATAATGGGCTAAAGCATGGTTCTAATAATAAATGTATTGAAGCGTTTCACGAATTCAACTTTTTAATAATTAGAATCACTGCTCTAATGGGGTTACCTGGTAAGTCCCTCATGCAAAGTGTTATTACGGCTGCAGCTATATTTAATAGTTAGTCTTATTTTGTGTGAACTCGCCTTGCCTAAAAAATCCCATTACATTTAAAGTCGCAGTGGCGCATATTTTGCCATTGTGTGTTTTGCTATCTGTTTTGCAGTCTACTAGCGCTGACTGGGATTTGTTCGGCTTGCTCCAGAGCCAAGGGGGAACGAGTCTTGGTTGGCGAGAGTAGAGCAAGAGTAGAGCAAGAGTAGAGCAAAAAAAAACGCGTTTTTTTGTTTATTCTATTTATTTTATTTTTATTATCGCTAGAAAAGACATCCCTGTCTTTTCTTCAATGGCTGCTATTCACTTATTTAGAGCGGTTATCGTTTAATATCTGGCTAACCGCCTACTAAACTTATCATAACACCTGCCGCTACGGCGGAACCAATAACACCGGCCACATTAGGGCCCATAGCATGCATTAATAAAAAGTTTTGTGGGTTGGCATTGAGACCTACGCGGTTAGATACTCGTGCTGCCATAGGTACCGCAGAAACTCCCGCCGAGCCAATTAAAGGGTTAATCGGCGTTTTCGATAGTTTGTTCATTAACTTAGCCATTAATACGCCACAAGCTGTGCCAATAGCAAATGCAACAATGCCGAGTAATAAAATACCCAGGGTTTTTAAGTCAAGAAATTTGTCGGCGCTAAGTTTTGAGCCAACCGATAAGCCTAAGAATATAGTGGTGATATTAATTAGGGCATTTTGGGTGGTGTCACTTAAACGATCAACCACACCACATTCGCGCATTAAATTACCTAAGCAAAACATGCCGAGTAACGGTGCAGCTGAGGGAAGAAACAGCGCCACTAAAATTAATAACACGAGGGGAAAACATACTTTTTCGAGTTTAGATATTGGGCGCAGCTGAGTCATGACAATCTGGCGCTCTTTTTCGGTGGTCAGTGCGCGCATAATGGGCGGTTGAATTAATGGCACTAGTGCCATATACGAATACGCGGCAACCGCAATAGCACCCAATAAATCGGGGGCGAGTAAGCTGGCGACATAAATGGCAGTTGGTCCATCGGCACCACCAATAATGCCTATAGCGGCTGCATCGGCAAGCGAGAAATCCATAATGCCAAGAGCGGTTAAACCCAATGCGCCGATTACGGTAGCAAATATGCCAAATTGGGCGGCGGCACCTAACAATAAAGTTTTGGGGTTAGCTAATAGCGGGCCAAAGTCGGTCATTGAGCCCACACCCATAAAGATAATAAGCGGGGCAGCACCACTGGCAATGGCTATGTTGTAAAAGTTATAGAGCATGCCATTTAAAAAGCCTAAATCTTTTGCGGTTTGTTCAGCTAAAACGTGTAGGCTTGCAGAGGCAGATTCATAAGCAGAAAAAATATCTTTACCGGTTTCCCAGCTTGCTAGCTGTAGGGATTGCGCCAACGCTTTAAGTACCTCGGGGTTGCCCGAGTTAATGGCGTTTTCAACGGCGGAAAACGCCAGCCCCGCGGCAGGAATATTAGCGAGTAGGCCGCCAAAGCCAATGGGTACCAGTAACAGTGGTTCAAAGCCGCGTTTAATGGCTAGATACAATAATAAAAGACACACGAGTATCATAATAAATTGGCCGCTGGCCATTTGGTAAATACCCGAGTCATACCAAAGCGAAAGTAACTTATCCATTATTCAGCTCCGTTACGCGACAGTAATCAGGGTATCGCCTACAGAGACGTAGTTCCCTTCTTTTGCACTAACGCTCACAACCACACCTGAGTGAGCTGCTCTTACTTCGGTTTCCATTTTCATGGCTTCAAGAATAATAATGACATCACCTTGCTGAATGCGCTCGCCGGCAGCTACATTTACTTTAAAGATATTACCTGCTAACGGAGCAATAACCGGTTGACCGTCACCCGTTGGAAGCGCAGCGGGTGCAGGTGCAGCAGCAGCCGTAGGCGTAATGGCTGAAATGTCACTGCCTTCGGCAACTTCTACGACATAGCTTTGGCCTGCAACGTTTACGGTATAGGTTTCAGGGCCGTTAGTCGCTGATGTGCTGGAAAGGGTTGCCGCTGGTGCTGCTGGGCTTTCTTCGCCAGAGGGCGCGGGCTCAAACATATCGGCATTACCGCGGTGCTGTAAAAACTTAAGACCAATCTCTGGGAATAAAGCGTAAGTTAATACGTCATCAATTTGGTTGTCGCCAGCTGCTAATTGAATATCTTGCTCTTTGGCAATGCTTTGTAAATCGGTGGTGAGTTTGTCGAGCTCAGATGTGAGTAGGTCGGCTGGACGACAAGTAATGGCTTCGGCACCTTCTAACACTTTTTCTTGTAGGTCGGTATTGACGGCAGCAGGCGTTGCACCGTACTCGCCTTTTAGTACGCCAGCGGTTTCTTTTGATATGGACTTATAACGCTCACCAAATATCACGTTCATAACGGCCTGAGTGCCGACAATTTGTGATGTGGGTGTTACCAATGGAATAAAGCCAAGGTCTTCACGCACGCGTGGGATTTCTTCGAGTACGGCGTCGAGTTTATCGGCAGCCCCTTGATCTTTCAGCTGGTTTTCCATGTTAGTTAACATGCCACCAGGCACTTGGGCTACTAAGATACGAGAATCTACGCCGCGAAGTAACCCTTCGAATTTAGCGTATTTTTTGCGTATGTCACGAAAGTAAGCAGCAATCTCTTCGAGCAGATGAATGTTAAGGCCGGTATCACGATCGGTGTCCTGCAGCATGGCAACGACCGATTCAGTTGGCGAGTGGCCGTAGGTCATGCTCATTGATGAGATAGAGGTATCAATGTTATCAATGCCAGCTTCAATGGCTTTAAGCGCAGTGGCTGTAGACATACCTGTCGTTGCATGGCATTGCATGTGAATGGGGATGTTTAATTCTTTTTTCAGACGCGACACTAATTCAAAGGCTACATACGGTTTTAATAAGCCAGCCATATCTTTAATAGCAATAGAGTCGGCACCCATGGATTCAATTTGCTTGGCTAAGTTAACCCATAAATCAATATTGTGAACAGGACTTAGTGTATAAGCGATAGTACCTTGTGCGTGTTTTCCAACTTTGCGCACGGCTTTAATAGATGTTGCTAAGTTGCGTGGGTCGTTAATCGCATCAAATACGCGGAACACATCAACACCATTAATTGCTGCGCGTTCAACAAAGCGCTCAACCACATCGTCGGCATAGTGTCGGTAGCCAAGAATATTTTGGCCGCGGAAAAGCATTTGCTGTGGCGTGTTAGGCATAGCTTTTTTAAGTTCGCGAATACGTTCCCATGGGTCTTCACCTAAGTAACGAATACAGGCGTCAAAGGTGGCGCCACCCCAAGACTCGAGCGACCAAAAACCCACTTGGTCGAGTTTCTCGGCAATCGGTAGCATATCGTCTAAACGCATACGTGTTGCAAATAAAGATTGGTGGGCATCGCGCAATACAACATCGGTAATGCCTAAGGGTTTTTTAATTTCACTCATTGTCGAACCTTGTAATAAAAATTGTCATTAAAAAATACTGTTTATTCTTGCTGTTTTAAGTGGCAAGCATGATAGATGTTGAGTTTTAGCGGTAAGAGATAATGGCTATTAACAATCACTTTCAACATAAATCGTTTAGTGTGTATGTTTATCTCTGTTTTTTATGGCGAGCACGATATTTATGAATAGCTGCGCTAATGACTGCGATGAGTTGGTCATCGTTGCCGAGAGTTTTTGAAGCCGCCGCTGACTTTACTGCAGGTTCGGCTTTGCCAAAACGCTGAAGTAAGGAAGACATTATGGTTGTTGCAAGGATCAATAATACGAGAAACGTTAATACAGTACCCATACCATAAAGCATTAATTCAATGCCTTGTTGTAGTAATTGGTTTTGCATTTTTCGTTCCTGTTAGTTTAGCGTGCTACGACGCGTTGTTGGGCTAATCTCAATCGGCTTCATTGGTATGAGTCGGTAGAAAAAAACGTAATTTACAGATGATTGGCTGTTTAATCAATAACCATTGAATGGCTTGGTTAAATAATTGATCTGCTTGATCTCATCGCTGTCATTCGAGTTATTCATGTCTAACGATTTTGCTCGTCATTATAAACGACAGTGTTAATACATTTATAGTCAGATGAAGCATAAAGTGGTGTATCGACTCCATTTTGGGTTATTTTTATACAGTTTGAGGGTGAAAGGTGCTGAGGAGTGTTTAGATTAAGTGAGAACAATCTGTTTGCTCTTGGGTATAATCAATTTTTATCCTGCAATACTCTATAACCTTAATTTAAAAGAGGTCATTAATGTCTAAGCAACCGTACCATCATCAGGGCGAAAATCTCCCGCCGCATGATGATAACGATAAAAAAACTATTCTTGAGCTAAGTGCAAAAGCTTATTGGCAGGCAAACTTAGCGCTGTTAGCTAAATTGTTGTTGGTTTGGTTTGTCGTGTCTTTTGGTTGTGCCATTTTATTTGTCGATTGGCTCGATCAATTTAGTTTTTTTGGTTTTAAATTAGGTTTTTGGTTTGCTCAACAGGGCGCTATTTACGTTTTTGTTGCCCTTATATTTATTTACGCTTGGCGTATTAATGGTATTGATCGAGCATTTGGCGTGAATGATGACACGGAAAAAAGTGAGAGTGCGAGTAACAATAACACTGGAGCGCACCAATAATGAGCACCCAAATGCTAACGTATTTATTTGTCGGTCTTTCTTTTGCGCTTTATATTGGCATTGCTATTTGGTCTCGCGCCGGATCAACTAAAGATTTTTATGTGGCCGGTGGAGGTGTTCACCCTGTTGTTAATGGTATGGCTACCGCTGCGGATTGGATGAGTGCGGCTTCGTTTATCTCTATGGCGGGCATCATTTCTTTTATTGGCCGTGATGGTTCGGTTTACTTATTGGGTTGGACGGGTGGCTATGTCTTGTTAGCCCTTTTGCTTGCTCCTTATTTACGTAAGTTCGGTCGCTTTACGGTGCCCGATTTTATTGGTGAGCGTTACTATTCTAAAACGGCACGTATTGTTGCTGTGGTCTGTTTAATCTTTGTTTCGTTTACTTATGTAGCGGGGCAGATGCGTGGCGTAGGCATTGTGTTTTCGCGATTTTTAGAGGTGGAAGTGAATACCGGTGTGATTATTGGTATGGCCATTGTATTTATGTATGCGGTGCTTGGCGGCATGAAAGGGATTACTTATACGCAAGTGGCGCAGTACTGCGTGTTAATTTTTGCCTATATGGTACCGGCAGTTTTCATCTCAATTATGATGACTGGCAATCCTATTCCACAACTGGGTTTTGGTTCCGAAGTTCTGAATGCTGATGGCTCCGGTTCGGGGCTTTCGGTGCTTGAAAAACTCAATGGTGTATTAATGGATATGGGGTTTAGCGCCTATACCGAAGGCAGTAAATCGACGATTGATGTGTTTGCTATTACTGCTGCGCTTATGTTTGGTACGGCAGGCTTACCGCATGTGTTAGTACGCTTTTTTACCGTACCTAAAGTGTCGGATGCTCGTATTTCAGCCGGCTATGCGCTGGCGTTTATTGCGATTCTTTATACTACGGCGCCAGCCGTTGCGTCTTTTGCCCGTTTAAATTTAGTTGATACGGTGCACAACACGGCTTATGAAGATGCGCCCGAATGGTTAGGTAATTGGGAGGCGACTGGACTGGTTGCTTGGCAGGATAAAAATGACGATGGCATTATGCAATACGGTGCCGGCGCGGCACTGTCGCCAATTAAGCCTGTCTTTACCAATAAGGTCGGTGACTATGGTCAGCGTGAGTTAAGTAATCAGCCTACCGACTCAGTCAATGAAGTTTATATTGATCGCGATATTATGGTGTTGGCGAACCCCGAAATTGCCAATTTGCCAGGTTGGGTCATAGCGTTAGTTGCTGCCGGAGGAGTTGCCGCAGCGCTATCGACAGCCGCTGGCTTACTGTTAGTGATTTCCAGTTCAATATCCCACGATCTACTTAAACAAACTTTGATGCCAAATATCACTGACAAGCAAGAGCTGTTATTTGCTCGTCTTGCCGCTGCGGTTGCGGTTTGTGTTGCAGGCCTTTTTGGTATTTACCCGCCAGCTTTTGTTGCGCAAGTGGTTGCCTTTGCTTTTGGTTTGGCGGCAGCTTCGTTGTTTCCCGCTATTTTACTGGGTATTTTTAGTAAGCGTATTAATAAAGAGGGCGCTATAGCGGGTATGTTAGTTGGTTTGGTATTTACCTTTAGTTATATCGTGTACTTTAAATTTTATGCCCCCGAGCTGAATAGCGCCGAATTTTGGTTGCTGGGTATTTCACCTGAGGGTATTGGTTTTATTGGTATGCTTTTGAATGTTGCGACAGCCTGTGCCCTGAGTAAGGTGACTGCGCCGCCGCCATTAGTTGTTCAGGACTTGGTTGACGATATTCGTATTCCTAGCGGTGCTGGCATAGCGCATGAGCATTAGCTGGAAGTTGGTTTTTAGATGAGTCTTATGTCAATTACTGGATTATTGAAATCGTTTTATGCACTTTTGCTGGCAATTTATCAGGCGCATCAACTGCTTACGGGTATGCTTATCCATGGGTTTTTGGGTGCGTATTTTAAGCTAGTTTTCACAGTTGTATCTTCAAGTTTTGTTCTGTACTATCGCGCCGAATTTCGATGCCCGACCTTCCTAACGCATTTTAAATGTTTTATTGCTTGAGCCTGGTATCAAAAGCACCTAAGCGTGCCAATGACGCGTCTATAGAGCCTATAACGCGTATATGTAACAAACAATCCAATCAAAATTTATCAAGGTAATGTATTGAATGTCTAAGAGAGACGGCAAAATATTGTCCCTTTCAGGGATGAATGTGTCCCCTGCAAGCGAAGGGCAGTTAAGTGACTATTTTAAAGCAAACCCAGAAAAGGGGATGCATGGTATTGGCTTTAGCGCTTATGAAGAAGGCCAGAAGCCTGGCGATGAGCTAAATTTGGCGCAAGTACAGCGCAGAATGACAATTATTAAGCCTTATGTGCAATGGGTACGTTCGTTCTCGTGCATACAGGGTAATGAGTTAATTCCTATGGTTGCTAGACAGCAGGGGTTAAAGACCCTTGTTGGTGCATGGTTAGGTGATGACTTAGAAAAAAATGAGCAAGAGATAGAAGCGCTTATTAAACTCGCCAAAGATGGCTATGTGGATGTTGCTGCGGTAGGTAATGAAGTCATGTACCGTGACGACCTAACAGAAGAGCAATTGCTTGATTATATGCGTCGCGTTAAAGCGGCTGTGCCTGATGTTCCGGTAGGTTATGTCGATGCTTATTATGAGTTTGAAGACCGTCCAGCCATTACTGAACTCTGTGATGTTATCCTTGCAAACTGTTATCCTTTCTGGGAAGGTTGCTCAATTGAATATTCACTGCTATACATGAAGGATATGTATCGCAGAACTGAGAAAGTTGCGGCAGGAAAGAAGGTTATTATCACTGAAACGGGCTGGCCTAATAAAGGCCAAACTTTTTACGGTGCCGTGCCTTCGCAAGAAAATGCTATTCGCTACTTTCTTAACACTCAATATTGGGCGCAAACCGACGACATTGATATTTTCTACTTTTCGTCGTTTGATGAATCATGGAAGGTCGGTGCCGAAGGTGACGTTGGCGCTTATTGGGGGTTGTGGGATAAAGACGAGAAACTTAAATACGTGTAAATAAAAACCATGAATAATAAGAATCCAAAATCTGTTGCTGCACTGCCTTACGCGAAAGCCATTTGTTATTCCGGTTATCGCGATGGCCAAAGTCCAGAGACAGATGCCTTGCCTACATACGATGAAGTTAAACAAGATTTACTCATTTTAAAAGGCCAGTGGCAGTCGCTGCGTTTGTATGCCAGTGATGCGCATTCTGAAACGGTATTGGATGTTATTGATAAAGAGAATATGCCCTTTGATGTCATGCTAGGCGCATATATTACGGCGGAATTAAGCAACCCTGAATGTCCTTGGGGTGCTGATTATTCGGCAGAAGAGCTCAAAAAAAATAAAGCGCATAACCAAACAGAAATTACTAAGTTAATAAGCTTGGCGAATACTTATAACAATATTGTGAGTTCGGTTTCTATAGGTAACGAAGCGTCGGTGAGTTGGACTGACCACATGGTGCCTGTTGAAAGTTTATGTGATTATGCAAAACGCCTTAAATCTTCGGTTAGTCAGCCGGTAACGTTTTGCGAAAACTATGTGCCATGGTTAGATAAGTTAAAACCTCTGGTTGACGAAATAGATTTTATTTCTATTCATACTTACCCAGTATGGGAATATAAAACAATTCAAGAAGGCTTGTCGTATACCATTGATAATTATAACGCTGTTGCGCATGCGTATCCTGATGTACAGGTTGTTATTACCGAGGCAGGATGGGCGACTAAGTCAAACGATCAGGGTATTGATGCTGATAAAGTGAATGAGGTTTATCAAAAGCAGTACTTTCAGCAGTTAATGGATTGGGCTGAGCAAGAGCAGGTGTTAATTTACTTTTTTGAAGCTTTTGATGAAAACTGGAAAGGTTCAAGTGACCCGTTAGAGCCTGAAAAACATTGGGGCTTATATAAAACGGATAGAACACCTAAGTTGGCTATGGATACGCGCGCGCAAGGTTAACGCTTTAAAAGCACTTACTGCCTAACATGTCGGCGTAAAATACGTTGGCTTTCTTGTTTTACCATCGGCCGGTTTCGGTACTCCCACAATAATTCTCGGGCATTTCTGCCTGTCTCTTCAATATTAACTATCGGCGCCGGATAATCTCGACCCAGTTGAAAGTTAAGCATTTGCTCTTCCATGGGTGTAATTAACCAAGGCTTATGCGCCAATGTATTGGGTAGTGTTTTTAGCTCGGGAAGCCACTGCTGAATAAATTCTGCGTTGGGGTCTTTATCTTCTGCTTGTTTAGTGGGGTTATAAATCCGAATGGTATGTATGCCAACAACACCAGCTTGCATTTGAAACTGCGGGTAATGAATACCCGGTTCGAAATCGAGAAATAGCCGCGCAAGATGCTCAACACCTAAACGCCAGTCTACTAATAAGTGATGGCATAAAAAACTCACCAACATAGCGCGTGAACGAAAGTTGATATACCCAGTTTGTTGTAAGCAGCGCATAGAGGCATCAATTAATGGGTAGCCTGTTTTGCCTTGTTGCCATGCTTTTAAATGAGTAATGGATTCATTGGAATCGGCATCATGATAAGGGAAATCATAATAGGCGCGATTAATTGGCCGCCATTCCATGTCGGATTCGTTATCAAATTTTTGCATGAAATGGCAGTGCCAATGCAGGCGGGATGCGAGTGCTACTAAACTTCTGCGCCAACCGGGTTTTTTCCAGTGTTGTAATAATGTCTGGTACATTTCTCGTAAGCTAATATTACCCCAAGCTAAATAGGGCGATAGCCTTGAGCAGTATTTTCGACTGTTAAGTGGGCTTGAGATATTCCAGTAATAATCGATGCCGCGTTTTTCATGAAAGTTGTTTAGGGTGTTCCATGCTTGTTCAGAGCCTCCAAGTTGAAAGTCTGGGTTAACAACTTGCCAGTCTTGAATGAGTGCGGGCGGAACTGTAAGGCTTGAATGAAGTGTTAGCTTAGCCCAATGAATTTCATTAAGTTGTGGATTGGCTAAGGGGGCGCGCATAACGCGCTTCCAAAGTTTATCCCAGTCACGTCTATTTTTAGCGCCACGAATAACTGCGCCTTGCTGAAATTCGTGCCAGTCAATATGATTTTCTTGCATCCATTGCATGACAGCAATATCACGTTTGTAAGTGGCAGCAATGCCGACTTCTTGGTGGCTATACAGAGAGGCAATGCCATGCTCAGTTTGAAGCGCTTTGAATACGTCGAGCGCTTCGCCGTAGGCAATATAAAGCATGCCGTTAACGCTATTGAGTTGTTGCTGAATAGCTTGCAGTGACTGCCAGATAAAGCGCCAATGCCGAATATCGTAGTGAGGGTTGTTAATTAAGCTGGGCTCAATAATATACAGCAATACTAAAGCGTTAGATTTTTTGCTGGCTTGCAATAACGGTGGGTGATCCGTTAAACGTAAATCGCGTTTTAGCCAAACAATATCGATCATTGAATGGGCCAGCCATTGGCATCAATAGAATCGATTAGCGATTCACTGGCGTGCACGCTAGCATCCTTGCCCAGCCATTGTTTGATGTATTCACCTTTAGGGTCAAACCGTTGCTGTTGTTTGGTTAAATCAAAGTGACGGCCGTCGGCATGAATGCTTTTTGGGTCTTTACTGCGCGGGTCAGCACCGACGCCGGCAAGGTATTGCCAATTGCCCCAGTTTGCAGCGGGGTCATAATCAATAAGTTGCGTCTCAAAATAAGCGGCACCGTAGCGCCAGTCGAGTTGAAGCTCATTGACAAAGCAGCTAGCAACAATTTGCCGGCCACGATTGGACATATAACCCGTTTTGTTCAGTTGCGTCATGCAAGCATTCACCAGCGGGTAGGGGGTGTTGCCATCAGTCCAGCATTTAAATCGGTCGGGATAAAAACTAGAAAGGGGCCGGCGATTATCAATGCCACTAAAGCGAAATAACTTGTGTTGATAAATAAGCGCATACCAGAAAAAGTATTCACGCCAAAGTATTTCAAAAAATATCCAGTAACTGGAATCACTGCGTTCATGTTGTTGTTCGAAATGATGCAATGCAGCAATGACTTGTCGAGCGGATAATGAGCCATTGGCTAGCCAGGCAGAGAATTTAGTAGAGTTTTGCCAACCACCTAATGCATTGCGAACGCTTTTGTACTGGTGCGCGCGCCGGTCAGAAAAGTAGTGCTGTAAATGTGCTAGCGCAGACTGCTCGCCACCATAAAACGTCTCTTCAGTAGCGGTGTCGTTATCTGATGCTGGTAACTCAAGTGCGGTATCAATATCATGGACCCAGTGCTCGGCTAACTGCGAGTAATTACTCGGTGATAATGCTACGGGTTTGGGTAAAGCATATTTTTCTATTAAGGGATCATCAATAATAAGCAGTTGTTTTTTAATTGCGGTTTCAACTAGGCGGCGAAATTTTGAAAAGCTAGGGATAAAGGCTTGCAGCGCTGGGTTTAAATGCCGTTGTTCAATATCAATCTGCGTTAGCTTACTAATATCGTGTTGGTTAATTAGGCTTAGGTTGTCCAGCTCATGCCATTGAATGTTATTGGCGCTGGCTAGCTGTTCATTGTTTTCGCGCAACCACTGCCATTGCTGCTGTTCTTCAACAGCGGGGTGTAAGCTTCTATACACCTGTTCAACGTTATATTGCTTTATGAGCTTAGGTAAAACGGTTAGCGGGTCACCTGCAAAAATGAGCAGTTGCTGGCCTTCGCTTTCTAGTTGACGTTTGAGTTGTTTAAGGCTTTGCGATAAAAATTGGCGACGATGTTGCCCCATGCGTATTTGTTGATAGCGACCGGCGGTTAACCATTGTGGTTCAATGCAATAAACCACTAAAAGATGGTCCACCGATTGTGCTGCTTGGGCAAAGCAATGGTTGTCGTTGCGGCGCAGGTCGTTGCCCAGCCAGTAAAGTCCTGTTTTTTGCATAGTTTGTATCGTTAGGGGCGTGCGCCGGATAGCGTAAAAATAATCTATTATTTTTATACGTTCATTACTTATTTCAGACCACTTCTTTCCGTTCTTCCCTTTGTTTCCTGTCTTTTCTGGCGTAGCTTATCAGGGTCGATTTTCGATGCTGAATTCTTGTTACAAAATGATACAAAGTGATGGGGGGTTGGAGGTATTTTCTGGGCAAATTTATCATATAGTAAACATTAGCGAATACAGCGTTGCTGGTTGCTAACCGTAAGGGTTCACGGCGCAATTAAGCGTTTTTTTACTTCAGGTTGTCGGTTTAAGCTATTGTTATTGTTGGTTTATTTTTTGTGGCTTAGATTTATTCCTATGTACGGAATGTTATGTACGAAGTGTTATTGTGGCGCAATGACATTGTTAAAGGAAAATATAAAAATAATTTAAAGTCGTATTAATAATAAAAAGGCTTTCCCGAATGACATTAAAGTTAAAAGACGTATCAAGGCGAAACTTCATTAAACAAAGTGCTTGCTTGGGCTCGGCGGCAGCTATTCAGTCTTTTGGTTTAGCCGGTTTGCTGGGTGCGTCTAAAAGTCTTGCGGCCGAGGATTATAAGGCGCTGGTATTTATATTTTTAGATGGCGGTAACGATGCCTTTAATATGTTGGTACCACGCGGTGCGGGTCAGTTGCGTGATGATTATGAGGCAGGGCGACGAATTGTTGCTTTGCCTGCGGGTGATTTGCAAGCGATTAACTTAGCCGCGCCGGCCTCCATTTATGGTGGCGAAAATTACAATGATTTTGGTTTGCATCCTGCCTGCGGTCATATGGCTGATTTATTTAATAATGAAGAAATGTCAGTGATTTGTAATGTGGGTAATCTTTATGAGCCGACGACACGCGATCAATTTTTTAATGGCGGTAGCACGTTACCTCCCCAGTTGTTTTCGCATGCTGACCAGCAGCAGCAGTTTCAAAGTGAGCCAGCATTGCCTTTTCGTTTTGGTTGGGGTGGCCGTTTAGCTGAGTTAACTCAAAGCTATAATAGTGCGGCTACGGTGTCACCGTTAATATCTATGTCGGGTTTAAATGCTTTTCAAGTGAGTAGAGACAGTGTTTTAAACCCCTACGCCTTAGGTACTAATGGCGTAACGCCATTGTGGAATTACAACGGTGCTAGAAAAACCATGGTTGAAGACTCGATGGCTTCCATTGATGGGTCTTCTCATTTAATGATGCAAAAACATCGCGATATATTTAACTCGGCGATTCAAGCTGAGTCGATTGTTAACGGTGCTTTTGCTGAGGCTGATAGTACGGGTGTTGATTACGATGCTATTTTTGCCGCGGCTGGTACAGCAGATTCTAAACTGGGTAATCAATTAAAGACGGTTGCAAAAATGATAGCGGGCCGAGCATCCACTGGGAATAATCGTCCGGTGTATTTTGTTAAGGTGACTGGTTTTGATGCGCACCAAAACTTATTGGCCGACCATAACGTTTTAATGGGCGAGCTGAGTGCGGCATTAAAGGGGTTTCGCGATGCACTCACGCAGCAAAATGATTTTGATAAAGTACTTAGCTTTGTCGGTTCGGAATTTGGCCGAACATTAACGCCTAATGGTGATGATGCAAGCACGGGTACTGATCATGCTTGGGGTGGTCATGCTCTCGTGATGGGTGGCATGATTAATGGTGGGCAATTATTTGGTGAGCATCCCGATTTAAAATTAGGCCAGGGCTTGGATGCCAGTAATGGAAGAGGCCGATGGGTGCCCACCACAGCAACCACACAATGTGTGTCGGTGATTGCGCATTGGTTTGGTGTTGATAAGCCTGATTTGCCTCAGTTATTTCCAACCGTGGCAAACTTTGCAGACCCATTTCATAGTGACGCGAACTTAGGTTTTATTAACCCAGGAGCAGGGGTATGAATATGTTCCGTTTGCTTTCAATAAGTGTATTCGCTGCAGCTTTATTATTTGCGAGTATCTTTACATTCGCTCAAGAGCAATTTACCTATCGAGTTTTTATTGATACGGATAATGCGGCCACTAACAACGGCTGTAGTTATGATGTTGGTACTTTAGCAAGCCCTAACGATATGGGTGGTTTTGAACACTACCTTGAGTTAGCTATGCTTGCCCCTGGTGTGATTGATCAATACGGTATAAGCGGACAGGTGATTGCTTGCGATAATGGTGCTTGGGATTATACGAACCCAACAGCGTTGTCGAGTGACCTATGGACGACAACATTAAATCAAGCACCTCAGCCTGATAGTGTTGAAGCCTTTATTCCAAGCAGCATACTTGATGGCGCTCATCAAGTTCGCGTGGTTTTGCAAGCAGAAAATAATATGAGTCAAGCCGTGGATAGTTTAGCCGCTGATGCTGGCTCGGCAATCGTATTCCATTTGGCATCTACCGAAAACATTCCAATACTCCCTAATGCTGCACTGATTTTATTGTTATTGATTCTTGCAGCCGTTGCAGTAAAAGCTAAACAGCTACGCAATTCTATTTCTGGTTTTATTATTATTGTTGGTTTAAGTGGCACGCTCTATGTGAATAACGTTGATGGTGAGTTGAACAACCATTGTACGTTGTGGGGTTGGTGCATTGATTGGACTAATGAGCTACCAATAGCTTCTGATGCTGTTGGTGATACTGGTGATACGGCCATCGATTTATATGATGTTTATATGGCTGAAACAGTGGATGGAGATATTGCCATTCGTATTGATGTGGCTGATGTCTCTAATGCCTGTTTATCATTATTACCCTGCGATGCTAATGCTTCATGCAGTAATGAGCCTGCAGGTTATAGCTGTACCTGTAATCAGGATTTTTCTGGCGATGGTAGCTTTTGTGCTTATACACCGAATGGTGACGATGATGGAGACCTGATTGACCAGTTAGTCGATAACTGCCCTACAGTCCCTAACCCATTACAGTCTGATCTCGATGCCGATGGCGTTGGCGATCTTTGCGATGCAACACCTAACCCTTTTGTGTCTTTAAATGTTATTAATGACCTGGCTATAGAAAAAAATCAGCAATTAGCGCAGTTTAGTATTGTGCGCAGTTCGGGCACGGCAGAGATAACGATTCACTATAGTCTTGCAGGTAACCCTAACCCTGTTAAAGGTTCGGCATCGGCAGATGATTACCAATTGGTTTATGCCGATGGCAGTTTAGTCGGGCAGACAATAACACTAGCAGAAAATCAGAACTCAAGAGTTATTGAGTTGCAGCCAATAGATGATGAACTTCATGAAGTGCCAGAGATGCTTCAGCTAACCTTGGCTAATGGTACAGGCTATGCCCTTAATAGTGGTATTACCGCCAGTTTAATGATTGCCGATGCTAGCAACGATAGTGCTAATGCGAAAGTGTTCTTTGGTGTCTTTGCGCCACAAGGTGATGCGGTTACTTCGGGTTCGGGCGTGTTAAGCCTTATTGTTGATGGTGACAATGATAACGCCTTATTGAATTATAACTTTTCCAATTTAAGTGCCGAGCAAACTGACCAGCATATTCACTTATCGCCATCAGGCACTGTTATTAAAGATGTCAATGCCTATGGCAGTGTTTATGATTTTGCATGGGATTTAGCACCGGGTGGTATTTTTACTACCGAGCAGGCCATGCTTGATGCGCTATTCAACGGCGAGTTTTACATTAATATTCATACGGCAAATTATCCAGCGGGTGAAATTTCAGCAAGCTTTATTTATAACGAAGCTATTGAGCCGCCCGAAGAAACTGAGTTAACGGCTGATGATGTTGATAGAGATATTATTCGCTTTTTAACGCAGGCGACATTTGGTGCTACCCCAGAACAATACACTGCATTACGCAGTCAAATTGCTACCGATGGCAGTAATCGATTACAAGTTTATAGTGATTGGATAGACGAGCAGGTTGCCTTACCGCAAACCAGTATGTATGACTTAATGGAAAGTGGTGTGCCACTGTTTTCTTATGGTGATACACCTTCAGGAATGTATGGTACGTCTGAGCCAACCTATCATTTACGTCGCGATGCGTTTTGGCCGATGGCCGTGTATGGCAAGGATCAGTTACGGCAGCGAATGGCATTTGCCTTAAGCCAAATTTTAGTGGTGAGTGATGCTCAAGCGACTATTCGCAAGGGGCATCGTGGCGCAGCTAATTATTGGGACCATCTCGCCAGTCATGCTTTTGGTTTTTATAACGATGCATTACATGATACGGCTTTGCATCCTGTTATGGGAACGTGGTTGAGTCATCTGCGCAATAAAAAGTCGGACCCAAGCGTAGGCTCTTATCCCGATGAGAACTTCGCGCGCGAAGTTATGCAGTTGTTTAGTTTTGGTTTGGTTCACCGTGCTAAAGATGGGAGCCTACTTTTAGGCGAAGATAACTTACCCATAGCAACTTACGATAACGATGTTATTCGCGATATGGCCAGGGTGTTTACGGGGCTTGGGTTTAGTTACATAACTCAAAATGGCGTTAAAACCGTGAACAATTATTATGATCGCGGTGACCAAGCTTATAATCAACAGCATCGTTGGACTAACCCGATGAAGTTTTTTGTTGCATGGCATGATTATGATGCAAAGACTTTATTTACTGACAATGGTGTCCCTGTTGTTATTGATGCGGCTACTAGTCAATCAACAAATGCCGCTGATGCAGAGTTAAGATTTGTTATTGATGCGTTGGTAAACCACCAAACAACGGCACCTTTTATTGGTCGTTTATTGATACAGCGTTTTGTGACCTCTAACCCAAGTGCTAATTATATTGAGCGTGTTGCCAATGCTTTTGGTGGCAGTGGCGATTTAACTGCAGTGATAAAAACTATTTTATTAGACCCAGAAGCGCGCAATCCGAATGTGCTTAATTCAACGACTTACGGCAAGTTAAAAGAGCCGGTATTGCAGTTGGCCGCGACTATGCGCTTATTGCAGGCAAGCTCTCAAATAAGTTTTAACGACAGCGCTTCACCGTTATATCCATTACGTGATTTTTATGATGAAGGCGCAAGTTTAATGCGCATTGAAAACCTTGGTCTCGGTCAGCGTTCGCTGGGTGCTGATTCGGTATTTAATTTCTATTTACCCGATTTTTCACCGACGGGTGAATTAGCCAGTCAGTCATTGGTCGCGCCCGAGTTTCAGTTAATGACCGAGTCGCAAATTTTTGCGACGATGAATATTTATAATCGCTTGCTCAGTGAGAATATGTATTCTTATCGCTCGCTTAACTTCTCTAACTTTACGGCAGAGCAATTAAAAGTTAAATTAAACCCAGCGCGCTTGCAGGCAATTTTTCTGGCTACGGCAGGTTCCAATATGGATAAAGCCGAAGCGATAGTCGACTATTTGGATTTTTACTTGAGTGCAGGTAAGTTGAAATACACCAGTAATACCGGTACCCGTGACGCTTTAATTCAAGCCATTGCATCGGCAGGTAGCGAGCTTGATCGTTTTAAAAATGCAGTTTATGGCGTTAATGTCAGCCCAGAGTTTTTAATTCAGCAGTAACGCATGCGTTGTTCATTGCTCGCTATATTGCTCTCTATTTTAAAACAAGCCGAATGATTTATTCGGCTTGCTTGCCTTTTTGAAGATCGAATATTGAAGCTGCTATAGGCGTTGCTGATTTAAATTCTGCTACGCGTTGTTTAATTCTTTCTACATCTTGCGGTCTGCTTGATGCTAAGTTATTGCTCTCATCAATATCATCGTCTAAATTAATCAATAGCGGCGGTTCATGGTGAGTGGTTGGCCCACCAAATTTATCGTTAGTGATAAAATGTAACTTTTGATTGCCTAAGCGAAAGGCACGTAATGTTGAATTACGATAAAAAGGGATAAAGTCCCTTGGGCTGGCGGCTTTAGCAACTAACGTAGCAGATAAATCATAACTGTCTGTGGCACTGGGTTTAGAGGGTAGGTTTGCTAAGTTCATAAAGGTATTAAAAATATCAGTGTCCATACCCAACGCTGAGACTATTCCCGGCTCTATATTGGGGCCTTTAAACAGTGTCATAACGCGCATACCACCTTCGTAAGTTTGTCCCTTGCCACCGCGCAGCGGGCCGGCAGAACCGGCGTGATCAGGTGCATAGGTTAACCATGGGCCATTGTCGCTGGTGAATACCACATAGGTGTTGTCTTCTATTTGTTGGTCTTTAAGTGTTTTAACGATTTCACCCACACTCCAGTCAATTTCCTCCAGTACGTCACCGTAAAGCCCTAATGCGCTTTTGCCAACAAAGGCAGGCGATCGGAACAGCGGTACATGAACCATGCTATGCGATAAAAAGATAAAGAAGGGTTTGTCTGCCTTAACCGATTGCTGAATAAAACGTTGTGATTCATGGGTAAAACGTTGCGTATAACGTGTTTGGTCGGCCGGACGCTCAATGATGTTGTCGCTATAAGATTGGTCGGCATGCGCCACGCTATGCATTAGGGGTACGTTCCAATCTGAGAGTGTTGGGTTGCGCAGTTGCTTTTGGTAAATAGGCCCAGCCTTAGCCCATTTCTCATGGGATATAGAAAGGTCGCTATTCACATTGGTACTGGTGATATCGCCAATCGTCCAATCCATATCGTTAGAGTAGGGAATGCCTAACCATTCATCAAAGCCGTGGCGAGTGGGTAAAAATTCGGGGGCATCGCCGAGATGCCATTTACCAAACATACCGGTGGTGTAATTGTGCTGTTTAAATATTTCGGCCAGCGTTTGCTGTTCCGCTGGCATACCTGTTTGGCTGCCCGGCCAAAGTACAGCGAGGCGATTACCATAAAGCCCGGTTCGCACCGGTAAATTTCCTGTTAATAAAGCACCACGGCTTGGGCTACAAACTGAGGCCGAGGTATAGAAGTTTGTCCAGCTTTGGCCCGTATTCACTAGCTCATCAATAGAGGGAGTATTGAGTTTTTTATCTTGATAAATACCTAAGTCGCCATAGCCTAAGTCATCGACATAAATAATAATAAAATTTGGCGCTTTTTGTTCATTGGCAGAGTTTTGCTTGTTGGCAACAAGCCATGCAGCTATACATGCTAGAGAAAAAAGATAAGCTACGAGCTGACGTTTTTTAATCATTTTTTATTAAGCCTCAAGGTTTTTATGGTTTTTTATCCTTGTCGAATAGGGCTAGCTTATCAAAGTCAGTTGTCCTATTGATATCTTTATAACAGGTCTGTTACACAATAGTTTTTTTAACGGCATGATGTCGGATGAAAACAAGGAGGGTGGCGCTATTGTTGTTCATCACTGGGTGGCGGTGGGTCTTTTTTTATGGATGAACTAGGGTGATGTGAATTTTTTATAGCCTATGTAGTGCATTGGCTGCAGCTTAAAAAAGCTACAGCCAATGCTCATGGTGTCAATGAGAGGTCTTATTTAAAAACGTTTTTGTTTGTCATGTTTTTGCTTGTAGATAGTTGCGCTATTTTTGCTTAGGTCTCTTTGTAATATGGCACGCTCTTTTTTGGTGAAGTTACCATCCGATTTGAAGCGAGCTTCTTTACGCTGATTTTTGACATGCTGTCGGCTAAGTTTGGTTGCTTCTTTTGCGGTTAGCTCGCCACTGACAACGCCTTGCTTGATACGTGTTTGCTGGTTGTCTTGTCGGTCATTAATGCTGGCTGCCATTACGCTGGTGCTGGCGGCTAGGGTTAGTGCTGCTGTTAGTTTGGCGATGGTTTTCATGTTGTTCTCCTGTTGGCTAGTGTTGTTTACTCATGTTGTTT
>JBELIP010000013.1:37723-50391 GCA_042090785.1 Cellvibrionales bacterium
TGTTGTTTACTCATGTTGTTTGCTGATGTTGAAATAACTTTAAAAGAGATTTGTCGTGAAAGTATCTTGCTGTTGTATGGACTTGTATCATTTTGTAACCAGGCTGTTTTTTTGGCTGAGAGGAGGTTTAAGGTCAACAGGTGGTCGGGGGTAGCCGGTCGGGTGCTTCTCGTAGTGTTTTTTATTCAGCAGATCTAGAGCGATTATTGCCAAGCTCATAGGGGGGACTTTTACTGGTGCAATTTTTATGACGTCCTTTTGTGAGTGGCTGCAAGTTCAGCTCAATCATCGCTCGACAATAGCTTTACATTGCTATGTCGAAAACAGGTGCTTTTAAGTAACGCTTTTTCATCAACAATAAAACGCTAATCGATTAAAAAACGAACACAAGAAATAAGTAAATAAAACAACGCTTATGGCGTAACAGGCAAAGACTGCTGGGCTTGTGGTTTTCAACATTTTTGGATGAAGGGTCGTGAGCTTGGTATTGCCGGTGATTTTGGTGATTATTGTTTAGAACGAAAAGCCGCCGAAGCGCATAAGTTTGCCCACTTACCTAATAACGGTCTTAACTATGCGTTTCATATAGATAGTTCACTGTACGCAAAATATTTGCGTCAGTTCAGCGAAGGTTTTGGTGTTAACCGCATTGAAGGAAAAATTGCGACAGTCAATAAAGATCCAGAAAATGGCTATATCCGTTCTTTGACACTGGATAGCAGGCAAGTGGTTGAAGGTGATTTCTTTATTGACTGTACGGGTATGCGTGCCTTGCTGATTGAAGAGGCTTTACATACTGGCTATGAGTCTTGGTCACAATGGTTGCCCAGTGATAGTGCTGTAGCCATTCAAACTGCGTCAGTGAGCGAGCCGTTACCCTATACACGTTCAATTGCGCGTGAATCGGGGTGGCAGTGGCGTATTCCATTGCAGCATCGTGTGGGCAACGGCATGGTGTATAGCAGCCGTTATATGGACCATGACGATGCAGAGCAAACACTATTAAATAATGTTGAAGGCGAAAAGCTCACCAAGCCATTAAGGATTAGATTCAATACTGGACGTCGCCTTAAACAATGGAATAAAAACTGTTTGGCAGTAGGTCTTTCTAGCGGCTTTTTAGAACCGTTAGAATCAACCAGCATTCATTTAATTCAACAAAATATTGTGCGCTTTTTAAGAATGTTCCCGACGGCGGGGATTCGTCAAAGCGAGGTTGATGAGTTCAATGAGCAAGCTAACTACGATTTAGAGCGAATTCGAGACTTTATTATTTTACATTATAAAGTAACCAACCGAACCGACACCGAGTTTTGGCGTCATTGCCGTAACATGGATATCCCCGATAGTTTGGCGCACCGAATTGATATCTTTAAAGAGACTGGGCACGTGTTCCGCAACCCTAACGAATTATTTGATGATTCATGGCAGCAGGTTATGTATGGCCAGGGGTTAATGCCTGATCGTCATCATGCTTTAGTCGACACTATGAGCACGAAAGAGCTAAGTGATTTTTTAAAAAATATTAAAGATAATATTGATAGAACCGTTGAATCATTACCCGAGCATAATGCGTATTTGGCTTCGTTTCTTGCAAAGCAAAAATCCGCTTAATGATTGATAATCTCAGAATAAGTTATAGCTATATTGCTAACAACAGGAGTAAAGGCCTGTTACAAGTGAATACAATTGCGTTTAATATCAGTGAAATTGGGTATAACTGAGTTACAGTTATCTACTATAGTGATCTCGATAATAGATAATTCATAAAAATAAAGAGGGATTAACATGACATGTATACAGCTTAGAGCGTTCTTTGTGAGCGTTGCTGCCGCCATTCTATTGGCTAGTTCTGTCACCCATGCACAAACGGGTTATAACTCCTTATTTATTGGTCATAGTTTTTTTGTTCCTTTTGCTAATGGTATGCCTTTTTATACTGCACAAGCCGGTATAGTTGGTCACACTCAGACAGTGGTTTTTTCTGGCGGTGCTTCGGGGGCACCTCAGGCGCTTTGGGAAGATGCATCTCATGCAGCAGAAATTAAAGCGGTTTTGGACGGCGGTGATGTAGAGCTATTTGCTATGACCTATGCTGGCGAGTATCCAACCATGGAGGGCTATATTAATTGGATTAACTACGCTCTCGATAAAAATCCTAATACCCGTATTGCAGTAGCTATGCCGTGGATAGATTTTCCTGCCATGTTTAGCGCTACCGAATATGCGAATGTATTAAATGAATCTCATGATATTGGCTGGCGTAATTTTATAACTGAGTTAAGCGCGCTTTATCCCACGACGGATATTTTTAGTATTCCGCATGGTTTAGCTGCTGTCGAACTTAGGTTGTTATTTGATGCCGATAATCTACCTGATGTTGATTCTCTTATTGGCGATGCCAGCAATTCATTGTTTGTTGATATAAAAGGGCATGCAGGCGACATGTTAAAAGCCTTAGGTCGCTTAGTCTGGTTAAATGCCATTTATGATATTGATTTGACAACTTTTGCCTATGATCCTGGGTATGCCACAGATTTAAAAGCAATTGCACAGACCATTATGGATGAGAATAGAACACCGCCGGTTAATTCTGCCTCGGTACCTAGCGTGCCGCTGTTTGGCTTAGTTATTTTTAGCGCCTTACTCATTGCCATTCAAACTTCGGCCATACAATTACGAAAAACCAATCCCCTTAGATAAGTGGAGAGCTAAGATGAGCAAGCAATACACGAGCTTTACAGCGTTTTATCCTTTTTACCTATCACAGCACCAAAATCACATTTGTCGCCGATTGCATTTTTCGGGCACATTGTCCGGCTTAGTGATACTGTTATACGCTTTGTACACAGCTAACTATGCGCTCATTTTATTGTCGTTAGTGGCGGGTTATGCCTTTGCTTGGGTAGGGCATTTTTTCTTTGAAAAAAACAAACCCGCTACCTTTAGCTATCCGTTATACAGCTACTTAGGCGATTTTGTTATGTTTAAGGATATCCTTGTTGGTAAGATTAAATTTTAAACAGCTTTTTCTGTGTTTCTCTTTATTCTCCCTTATTTCTCTTTACTCGCCCTCATTTCTTTTTATATTTTGTCATTCTCCTTTGTTTCTTATTGCTCTAATGCCTTTTTAATTAACAGGTTAACGATTAATAAGTACAGAGTTAATGGCTTTTCACTTAATATGGCTAAAAACGATAAAAGCAGAGGCTAATCAATGAATACTGAGTTGTTAAACGAAAGGGATATTGCCTTTTTGTTGCATGAGTTCTTAGACACTGATGCCGTATTGCAACGACCACTTTACCGTGAGCATAGCCGAGAAATTTTTGATGCAGTATTGGATACTGCTAAATCCATTGCCGAAGATAAATTCGCCAACCACAACCAAAAAGGGGATGCTAACGAACCTCAGTTTAACGGCAAAACTGTGAGCATAACTTCCGAAACAAAAGCGGCTTGGGATGCTTGGGCCGAAGCCGGCTTTTTAGCGGCCCATTACCCGTTTGATGAAGGCGGCATGCAACTGCCAGAAACGGTATTACGCGTTGCTATGGCATACCCAAGCGCGGCGAATGTGAGCACGGCTGCTTATGGTTTTTTAACCATGGGAGCGGCTAATTTAATTCGCTCTTTTGCTGCGCCTGAGCATCAAGCTCGGTTTTTACCTAGCATGAAAACAGGTCGCTTTTCCGGCACTATGGCGCTTACCGAGCCGAACCAAGGGTCAGCGTTAGCGGATATCCGCACTCGCGCTATTGAACAAGCTGATGGCAGTTATAAACTTAGCGGCCAAAAAATGTATATCTCTGGTGGTGACCACGAGCTCACAGACAATATTATTCATATGGTGCTAGCGAAAATTGATGGCGCTCCCGCTGGTGTAAAAGGCATTAGTTTATTTATTTGTCCTAAGTTTTTAGTCAATGACGATGGCAGTATCGGCGAGCGTAACGATGTGCAGTTAGCTGGTTTGCTGCATAAAATGGGTAACCGTAATACCACCTCTACCGTGCTGAACTTTGGCGAGCAAGAGGGGGCAACTGCGTATCTTGTGGGTAAGCCGCACCATGGTTTGCTGTGCATGTTTCAAATGATGAATGAAGCCCGCATAGGTGTGGGGATGGGTGCAGCGGTATTAGCATACCAGGGTTATAACTACTCCTTGGGCTATGCGCGTGAACGTCCGCAAGGGCGCTTAGTATCAAATAAAGACCCAGCATCTGAACAGGTGAATATTATTCAGCACCCCGATGTGCGCCGTATGTTATTGGCGCAAAAAGCCTATGCTGAAGGTGCAATGGCGCTGTGTTTGTATGGTAGCCAATTATTTGAAGATAGCCGAAGTTTGGCGTTAGAAAGTGAAAAAGAAGCGGCTAACGAATTGTTAGAGTTGTTAATTCCGGTGATTAAATCATGGCCCTCAAAATATGGCCCTGAGGCTAATAGTTTAGCTATTCAAGTGTTGGGTGGCTCTGGCTATACCCGCGAATATCCGGTAGAGCAGTATTATCGTGACAATCGTCTTAACGCGATTCACGAAGGTACCGAAGGTATTCATGGTCTTGATTTGTTGGGTCGTAAAATATTGCAAAAAAACGGCATGGGTTTTGGCTTACTCATTAAAGACATTGATAACACCATTGCGCAGGCGCAAGCTTTGCCGCAATTAGTCAGCCTGTCAGAGGGCCTAGAGCAAGGTGCCGACACCTTAAAAACAGTTACACAAAGTTTGTTAGAACATTTAGCGGCAGATGTTGAGTTAGCATTAGCCAATGCAACGTTGTACCTGGATTTAATGGGTCGCGTAGTCGTGAGTTGGGTTTGGCTGCGTCAAGCGTGCATTGCGGTTAATGCGTTAGCAGATTCAGATATTAGCGAGCAAGATACGCATTTTTATTCTGGCAAAATACAAGCAGCACAATATTATATTGAATGGGAGCTACCGCAAATCAATGCTCAAGCCAAAATTCTTATGGATGCGAATGCAGCTTGTTATGCTATGCGTGATGAATGGTTTTAATTTTTGGTAGTGAGTAATAAATAATAATGACAAGCAATGTACATACTATTGATGCGGAAAAGTTAGCGCGTTATTTGCAAGCTAAGATAGCGGGCTTCGCTGGTCCGCTAACGGTAGAGAAATTTTCTGATGGCCAATCTAATCCTACCTATTTACTGACAGCAGCCAGTGGGCAATACGTGTTGCGTCGCAAGCCGCCGGGCGTATTGTTACCCTCAGCTCATGCGGTAGACCGTGAGTATCGCGTATTAAAAGCGTTAGAATATACCGACGTGCCAGTGGCGCAGGCTTATCATCTGTGTAAAGACGATAGCATTATTGGCAGTATGTTTTATGTCATGAGTTTCGAGGCGGGTAATATTTTTTGGGACCCATCGTTACCATCATTTTCTAAGGCTGACCGTGGCGCTATTTACGAAGAAATTATTCGCGTTATGGCTGCTATGCACAGTGTTGACCTTAACGCAGTGGGGTTGGCCGATTATGGCAAGCCGGGTAACTATTTTGAGCGACAAATAAGTCGGTGGAGTAAGCAGTATCGTGCCTCCGAAACGAGTGTCATTCCTAGTATGGACAAATTAATGGATTGGCTTACGGCTCATTTGCCTTCGGATGATTGCGAAGCATGTTTAATTCATGGCGATTATCGACTGGATAATTTGATGTTGCATGAAAAAGATAATCGTATTATTGCGGTGCTTGATTGGGAACTATCAACGTTAGGCAATCCGTTAGCCGACTTAGCCTATTTTTGTATGGGTTTACGGTTACCAAAAACTGCTCATAGTAATGGCTTAGCAGGAATGGATAGAGTCGCATTAGGTATACCAAGCGAAGAAGCCATTGTTGCACAATATTGTCAGCTTCGCGGTGTTGCAAAAATAGAGCATTGGCATTTTTATTTGGCCTTTAGTTATTTTCGTTTAGCCGCTATTGCGCAAGGTGTTTATAAACGGTCGCAGGGCGGGAATGCCTCGAATAAAAACGCTGCTATGTTAGGTGAAATGGTACAGGTGCTTTCAACCATGGCTATGGCGTTAGTTGAAGAGAGATAGTTGAAGAGAGATAGTTGAAAAGTGACAAATCGTTATAATAAGAAAATTAATTTATAAATAAGGTAAACCTATTGTGAGTACACATTTATTTGATTTAACGGGTAAGGTTGCATTGGTCACTGGTGCTAGCCGAGGTATTGGCGAAGCAATAGCAAGCCTGTTAGCCGAGCAGGGTGCTCATGTTATTGTTTCAAGCCGAAAGATTGATGGTTGCCAAGTGGTTGCTGATGCGATTGTTGCTGCTGGTGGCAGCGCCGAAGCATTTGCTTGTCATGTCGGTAATATGGAGGATATTGAATCGGTGTTTGGCCATATTAAAGCTAAACATGGCAAGCTGGATATTCTGGTGAATAACGCGGCGGCTAACCCTTACTTTGGCGATATTCTTGATACCGATTTAGCGGCCTATACAAAAACGGTAGATGTTAATGTGCGCGGCTACTTTTTTATGTCAGTGCAAGGCGGCCGCATGATGCGCGAAGCGGGCGGCGGTACTATTGTTAATACCGCGTCGGTTAATGCTTTACAGCCTGGGCCTTTTCAAGGCATTTACTCTATAACTAAAGCGGCCGTCGTTAATATGACCAAAGCGTTTGCCAAAGAATGTGCAGTACATGGTATTCGTGTTAACGCTTTGTTGCCGGGTATTACTAAAACAAAATTTGCTGGTGCTTTATTTCACAACGAGGATATTTATAAAGAGGCTATGAGCAATGTGCCCATGGGGCGTCATGCTGAGCCGAATGAAATGGCTGGTACGGTATTGTATTTGGTATCGGATGCTTCGAGTTACACCACTGGTGAGTGTATTGTGGTTGATGGCGGTATAACGATTTAGCTTTTAGCTGCGGACAAACAATTCTATTTAATGCTGTAATAAGAGAGAAAGTTTTCATGTCAGAATTATTCAATCTTCAACTGTCCGACAAGATGGTTCCGGTACTTGAAAAAGTTAAACACTTTATTGCCAATGAAATTGTCCCTGTTGAACATGAGTTTCATCACTCGCCCAATAAAGATGATATTTGGACATTAAGTCAGCGCCAAAGCGAGATTATTGAAGGCCTAAAAGCCAAAGCGCGCGAACAAGGTTTATGGAATTTCTTTTTACCCGATTGGAACGGCGAAGGCGTTAGCAATTTAGACTACGCCTATTTAGCGCAAGAAATGGGTAAGAGCCATTTGGCGCCCGAGGTATTTAATTGTAATGCGCCCGATACTGGCAATATGGAAGTGCTGGCTAAATACGGTACGCCTGAACAGCAAGCGCAATGGCTAACGCCCTTACTTGCTGGCGAAATACGCTCGGCTTACGCAATGACCGAGCCAAACGTTGCTTCATCGGATGCAAAAAACATTTCCACAACTGCCGTGTTAGAGAATGGCGAATGGGTCATTAATGGCGAGAAATTTTATATTTCCGGTGCTGGTGATAGTCGTTGCGCCATAATGATTGTTATGGTTAAAACCAACCTTGATCCCGATGCGCCTATGCATCTTCGTCAGAGCCAAATTCTTGTACCCATGGATTACCCTGGGGTTGAAGTATTAGGTCCAATGAAGGTCTTTGGTAACCCAGACGCGCCTCATGGCCATATGCATTTACGCTTTAATAATTGCCGCGTGCCTGCAAGCAATATTTTATTGGGTGAGGGGCGAGGTTTTGAAATTTCACAGGGCCGTTTAGGACCGGGGCGTATTCACCATTGTATGCGCGCATTAGGTCAAGCGGAATTAGCCTTAGAGCTGTTAGTTAAGCGTGGTTTATCACGCGAAGCGTTTGGTAAGCCATTAATAAAGTTGGGTGGAAACTTTGATATTGTTGCCGAGAGTCGTATTGAAATTGATAGTTGCAGGTTAATGGTACTACAAGCGGCAAAAGCAATGGATTTACTTGGCATAAAAGAAGCACGCATTTATATTTCGGCTATTAAAGCTTTGGTGCCAAAAGTGACGGGTGGCATTATTGACCGTGCGATTCAAATGCACGGTGGTGCCGGCGTTTCGCAATGGACGCCATTGGCTACTATGTTTACCAATAACCGCACTTTGCGGCTAGCCGATGGGCCTGATGAGGTGCATAGAATGGTGGTGGCAAGAGCTGAGATATTAAAATATGTTTAAAGTTTTAAAGAGTGGAGAGCGGGGTTTAACAAAGCCGCACCCATAGTGTTGTTATTACAGGAATAACCGATGTCGATTCATTTTACCGGAAAGGTTGCCATTGTAACCGGTGCTGGCAATGGCTTAGGCCGTTCGCATGCGTTGGCACTTGCAAAGCTTGGCGCTAAGTTAGTGATTAATGATTTAGGCGGTGCGCGAGATGGCAACCGAGAAGGTAGCGGGGCAAACTCGCAAGCAGCTCAAGAAGTGGTGGTGTTAATTGAAGCTGAGGGTGGTGAAGCCATTGCTCATGGTGCAAACGTCGCCAACTTTGATGAAGTGCAAGACATGGTTCAGCAAGCTATGGATAAATGGGGCAGAGTTGATATTCTCATTAACAATGCAGGAATCTTACGTGATAAATCTTTTTCGAAAATGGACCTTGAGGATTTTCGTTTAGTCGTTGATGTGCACCTAATGGGTACGGTTAATTGCTGTAAGGCGGTATGGGATATTATGAAGGCGCAAGAATATGGCCGTATTGTAATGACGACATCCTCTAGCGGTATGTACGGTAATTTTGGCCAATCAAATTATGGCGCGGCAAAAATGGCCGTACTGGGTTTAATGAATACGTTGGTTTTAGAGGGTAAAAAAGCCAACATCCGTGTGAATGCGCTTGCGCCAACCGCGGGTACTCGTATGACAGAAGATCTTATGGGTAAGGATATTCTAGATATTCTAACACCTGAATCGGTGACCGCAGGGTTGTTGACGTTATGTCATGACGAAGCACCGAACCGCATGATTCTTTGCGCGGGTGCCGGCGGTTATTCAAGTACACGGTTATTTGAAACCGAAGGCGTGTTTTTAGCACCCGAGGATCAGACAGCCGATAATGTCTTAGATTGTTATCCGCAGATTAGTGACCTTGGCGAGCAGGCAGAACTAAAAACTGGTTTTAAACAGTCGGAAAAGTTTTTGACCAAAGCCATGAATTATGCGAAAAAAGTTAATTAATGGCCTTTAGTGACAGTTACGAACAAGCGCGAGAAAGGTTTTTAGTTCAAGCTAACAAAACCGGTGCAGCGTGTCAGTCATTCGAGCATCCATTCGCGCGGAGCGAAGATAATGCGGCATTAACATTGGACATCGCTTGGGTTGGCCCTCGAGATGCAAAAAGTGTCATGGTTATGATTGCTGGTACTCATGGGCCTGAAAGCTATGCCGGCGCAGCCATACAACTCGACTGGCTTAAAACACATACGGCTTTTCCGTCTTCTTCAATGGCAATGTTACTGATTCATGGGGCTAACCCTTTTGGCTGGGCGCATTGCAGCCGCACGACAGAAAATAATGTTGATCTTAACCGTAATTTTATTGATCACCAGCATCAACCCTCAGAAACCTCCTTAGCTAATCGCATGCAAACGCTACTGTCATTATCTAACGCTAAGGGCCCTCGCTACACAGCTATCTTGTTAGGTCTTGTCAGGTTGTTATTGAGTGTTGGGTTAAAGCCGGTAGTTAATGAAATTTCTAATGGTCAATACAGCCACCCAAAAGGTATTGGCTTTGGTGGACACTGTGCCGAGTGGTCTAACCAAGTGTTGCAGGCGTTGTTAAAAAATAGCTTACAACAAGCTGAGAAAGTGGCGATTATTGATTGGCATACGGGCGTTGGTGATTATGCTAAACCTTGTTTTCTTTGCTTTGATGCGCCTGATTCAGCGTCATACCTGCGTGCACGTCGTTGGTGGGGTCAAGAGGTTGATAAAAGTAATGCCAGTTATGCCTCGGGCGAGCGGCCTGATTATCAGGGGCTATTGATTAATACGGCGCGCGATATAGCGCAAGCTACAGGCGCTAAAACAACCTCATCGGTTATCGAGTTTGGCACCTATGCCAACCACAAGATGCTTAAAGGACTTATTATTGATAGATGGTTACGCTGTGATGCAGTTGGTGCTAGCGCTGAAACCATTGCTGATTTAAAAGAGCAGGTGCTTCGTTTGTTTTATCCTAACGATCCAGAGTGGCGAGCACAGGTATTGGAGCAGGGCGCAGATATTATTTCGCAAGCATTGGCGGGGCTTAATTCGGAGCAGGCCGATTGATGAGTTCACTCGCCTTTGATCATGTTGTTATTTATGTGCCCAACCTAGAGCAAGCGGTACAGCAATTTACCGATTTAGGTTTTACTGTTCAGTTTGGTGGTGAACACGAGCACACAGTTAATGCGTTAATTGTTTTTAACGATCAGTTTTATATTGAATTATTATCTTTAAAGCCAACGTGGCGACGGCCGCTATTATTGTTAGCCGCTCGCTTGGGTTTAATTCACCTTATATCGAAAAGTAAAAAGACGATATCGTGGCGCTTACTGCCTTGGGTGGCCATGCCATATGGTCCTAAAGATTGGTGTTTGCGTAGCGATAACATTGCAAGAGTTTTACAGCGTCTTAAGCCAACTGCCATCCCCCTTTTAAAGTGTCAAAGCTATGAGCGTATTCGCCCTGATGGGCAGCAGCTTAAATGGTTGTTAGGTGGTGCAAAAAATACTGACTTGCCTTACCTAATACAAGATAGTACGCCTGTTAGTTTGCGTATCCCGTTAGGCTCGCACGCAGTGCATGCTAATGGTGCGAAATGTTTGCGAAAGATTAAAATCTCACCTAAAAACACATTAGCTACGGCAGATAATCTGAGTGAGATGCTATTGACGCCAATTAGTAGTAGGCCGGCGGCAGCTAATAAGAACGCTGAAGCAATAATACCCTTAGGCGATGCCTCTATTCACTTAACTCATCAGTTAGATTGGTTCGGCAAATTTAGTCTTGAGTTGGAGTATGATGGTAATGAGCGTATGTTGCTTAATTGTGAGCAGACCTATGGCGCACAAATTTGGCTAATTCCTGCGAGTTAAAAAAGGTTTTTTCTTGCTCTATTTAGAGCGCTATTTAAATGATATTGAGGAGCATAAGTGATGGAAGCTATCAGCATAGTGGCCGGTCGTTTTTTGCTAGGGCTTTATTTTTTAGTGCCGGGTATAAGAAAGTTTACCGAGTCAGACAAACTGGTTGCCTATATGCAATCGCATGATATTGCTTTTGCACCGCAGCTTTTAGGCTTTGCAGGTGTGGTGAGTATTATTGGCGGAATATTTTTAATGACTGGTCGGCATATCAAAATAGTATCTTACGGTTTTGTCGTTTATGTGCTGCTAGTTAATTTTATGCTACATGATTTTTGGACTATGAGTGCTGATTTGCTTGCCCATGTATTACAAAATTTCGTTAAAAATTTAGCAGTGGTGGCGGGGCTATTGGTTCTTGCAGGGTATGCTCCGCTGCGCCGTCCATTGTTGAATAGCTGGTGGCAAAGTGATAAGTCTGTGCGTTGAGATGCTGTGTTCGGCAAAGATGTATTGAGTGAAGCTGTATAGGTTGTATAAAGTGATGCTTTGTTTTTAGATGGGCATAATGCCTGATGGGTGCGTTATTTTTAAATGATTACTTGTATTGCTTGAGAATAGCCAGTACACATTTTGTACTTCCCTGTTGCTGTATGGTCTATCTATAAAATTATTTCAACATTGAAATAAACAATTCCACATTAGAATAATCGTAAATAAATTGTGCAACATCGGCGGCTTGCTGGCCGGTTTTTTTTCTAATATTGAACCGGTGGTTGGCAAACGTTCGTTCACTAATATGCAGCTTGTCAGCACCGCTTTATGTAACTTTCGAATCATTGTCAGTGTTAATTTGCGGCTGTAATTTAGTACTTCAGAAACTCGACCTGAGTGGCCAAAGAAAGGAACCAGATCTTTATCTTTAAGCCCGTATTGCTCCATACAAAAACGAATAACTTCTACCGGATTTGGTTTATCAATAGCGAAGTTTTTGGATTCATAGACCTCAACAAATGTCCCTAAAACATCCAGTTCGTTGCCTTCTAGAGTATCTGCCTTTGCATTCATTAATGCCATAACAAGCGCTAAAGTTGTTTCGTAATCTGCTTCAGTTTTAATAGGTTTAATGTTCCCATTGTAGTCGCGTCTATTTGATCGTATATTTTATATGTTCTCACAAAACGTAGATGTACCATTCCAAAGGGGTAAATGATTTTTACGATTAGCCGATAATCATTCCCCTTAACATTGAAAACTACTCGGCAATAAAAGAGGCCGGAACGTTTTTTTAATTAACCAGCAGCTATTGATAGAAATTAAATGCCTTCGCCACTTTATTAGAGTGACACTGAGAGAAACAGATACTCTAGCTCTTGATAAGTTGCGCGCCTTGACGAGAGTATGGAACGCTATAGACCACCGATCAACTGGGAGAAAAAAAGAATAAACCAAAGAAATATAGACTAAGGCGAAAAGAGTTTTCTATTTCTTACTCTTTTAAGAATTTTGTGAAGCATAGCGGTAATCAATTGTACTGACTCCGATCCACCGATCCACCGATCCACCGATCCAC
>JBELIP010000013.1:50491-55494 GCA_042090785.1 Cellvibrionales bacterium
CCGATCCACCGATCCACCGATCCACCGATCCACAATGTCTGATGTCAGTAGTAAAGACCTATACGGCGGTTGTTTGTTAAGCGGAGATTTGCTAACTTAGAATAAAAAAATGAGGTAATTTTTCCGCTGGATCGGTGAGAAGCCAAAAAAAAACAGAAGATTAAGCTGGTTAAATGTTAACCATTTCCAGTTGTTTATTTTCTGGTTGTATGGTTTCTATTCAAAGAGTTATTTATGAGTGCTGATACATTTTATATTTTTTTAATTCTGTATATAGCCATACCTGCAGTTCTTGCATACTTAAAAAATAAAAGTATCTATCTTTGGGTGTCAATTGCTATTTTTGTATGGCCGATAGCGATTATTTATTTGTGTCTTTGTAAAAAAAATAATAGTGCAGAGTCTTATGGGGATGTTGTAGATAGCATGATGAATAAGACGCTTGATTTAAGGGCGTCTATTATTGAAAAAAAAGTGACTCCTTCGACGAGAAAGCAAAATATTTCTAGACAGGAAGTCATTGATGCTCAGGCTAAATCAATGGTGTTGATTTCTAGTGAGGAGGGGCGGCAAAAGATATACGACATTGAAAATTCAGAATGCGTAATTCGCGATAATTTACTTTCATGCCGAATTAAACGGTTCTTAAAAAAAAATAAATCGGTACATTTCCACCTAAATGCTCATTATATAAAAGCTTGGCAATCATTTGTAGAGACTGCAAAACTCGCATTTTTCGGATCAGACATTGAAGTCTATAGAGGTGGCGAATTCATATCGAATTTTGAGTGGGTGCACAAGCTGGCTCAAGGTAAGGCTTTTATTAATAATGATGCCACTGAGCTTTTTCGAGCGTGTTCATCAAAGCCGTTTATTATAACTCCCGCAGGCATAGTCATGCTTAATAATGACTTGATTGCTTTCAGTGACATATCTGTTGATGGTAAATATAAGGAGTCGGAATGGGAGGGTAAACATTCTGAGGTTATAAGAACTCGATGGACGCATGAGAATAAAAACGGCGATCCTGATGGGCGCTATAAAAACAATCCGTTAATAAATATCTATAAACATTTTGTTGTTACTATAAGGCTACCCGATAAAAAAAATATAAGCTTTCAATTCTCAAACATCGGCACAGGTAAGCGGTGGCTAAAGCAATTCAAGGGGCTGTTTCCGCCTGAGCCAGATTTTATTGATGATTTGAGTTTTTGTTTTACTATTAAAAAAGATATAGAAGTCGAGGTTGAGTTTTCTGTACCAACGCAGGTTTTATTTAAAAGAGTCAGGTCCAAAAAAACGCTTCTAAATATGTTCGCTGATCTCATAGTTAATTACAAACCCAAAAAAGGTTTCACG
The DNA here is from genome assembly GCA_042090785.1 of Cellvibrionales bacterium. Classification (GTDB taxonomy): domain Bacteria; phylum Pseudomonadota; class Gammaproteobacteria; order Pseudomonadales; family UBA7434; genus UBA7434. The sequence continues at coordinate 51,851 of JBELIP010000013.1, forward strand.
AAACAGAAAGTCACTGAAATGATAGAGGGTCTTGATGATGAAAGCTGCTTGCTTTTAATACAGCAGATGACTGCTAAGTTGTTTGAATCTGCGAAAAACAATCCGGTGCACGCTAGTATTCATCAATCACTTATTCCTGTTTTACAGGAGAAGATAGTCGATATTTTTAAGACACAAGCAGGCCAAGAATATATGGCAGAGACTAAAGTCAAAGGTAAAGTTAAGGATATCGAGGAGGTTAAATCAAAGACTAAAACCAACGATAAAAGGCCTAAATCAACGAAATTAAAAAAGCTTGTTGCTAAGCTTGATGCTTTAGTGGGTTTAGATGATGTAAAGTTTGAAATTAAAAAACTCATTGCTATTTCTGAAGTTAATAAAAAAAGATCTTCTTTGAATATAAAGAGCTTGAATCAGAGTCTTCATCTGGTTTTTTCTGGAAACCCTGGAACAGGTAAAACAACGGTTGCTAGAATTATTGGTAGTATTTATAAAGAGCTAGGCCTATTGGAATCCGGACATCTTATTGAAGTCGATCGCTCAGATCTTGTAGGTAGTTACATTGGCCAAACCGCGCCTAAAACTACAGCAGTAATTGAAAGTGCCTTAGATGGTGTTTTGTTTATTGATGAGGCTTATTCTTTAACATCTAACACCTCTAAAAACGATTATGGAAGTGAGGTGATCGAAACGCTGCTTAAAAGAATGGAAGATGATCGTGATCGACTCGTTGTTATTGTTGCTGGTTATCCAGAACAAATGGAAGAATTTACTCAATCGAATCCTGGTCTAGAGTCTAGGTTCAAAACGACCTTAAATTTTGAAGATTTTTCGGAAGCTGATTTAATTAAGATTTTTAAAAAAATGTGCGCTTCTCAAAAAATAAAAATCAAAAAAGAGGTGCTTAAAGTTGTAGAAGAAAAACTGAGTGCTAAAAAAGAGAAGCTCTCTCATGGTTTTGCTAATGCGCGAGAGGTTCGTAAGCTTTTTGAGTCATCATTAGAATTCCAGGCATTAAGAGCTATAGAGGATGGCGTTATAGAGGAGGATGAAATTAAAAATCTTATTTGTTCCGATTTAGAGAGCGTAACGCTATAGTAGAAAAAAGAGAGTTATCTTGATAAGTGAGCTTCTTTGAATGTTAGGAGCGCTGGCGGGAAATATTCATGTTAATTTTTAAATAAAAATGAGTATCTGCCAAAGTGGAATGCATAAAAAATATTATTCATAATTAAAACCATTTAAAGCGTTAAGGCCGAATAAAGTATTAATTAGGAAAGAATAATAATGGCTTCTTTTTCAAAGGAAACATATGTCACTAGGAATTTTCAAAAAATTGCTAATAAACGCTGGGAGTTGTATGTCATTACAAGAGTGGTTCATTTGTTAAATGATCCAGATATAGAGTATGTATGTCAGCAATATATTAACCCTCCTCAAAATAGTGGATACTATTTGGCTGATTTGGCTTTCCCATCTTTAAAGCTCTATCTTGAGATTGATGAAGGTCATCATAAATCCGACCATCATAAGATTTTAGATATCAAAAGAGATGCTGAAATTTTAGAAGCAACGGATTGGGAGTGCAAAAGGATTTCAGTGTTTGTAAATAACAAAAGCACTAAAGCGGATAAACAGCTTGAAATGATTAATGCAGAAATTGATGACTTTATTCAGCATGTAAAACAAAAAAAACAATATTTAATAAAACAAGGTTTTCATGTAAGTTGGGATTATGATCAGAAATTCTCGCCTGAATGGTATATTAAAAACCAAACAATAAGCGTAAGCGATAATGTGGCTTTGTTGAACCATAGAGATGTGCTGCGTTTATTTGGTTATAAAAAGGGACACTATCAACGAGCAGTATGGAAAAATGGTAAATTTAGTGAAATGGTTTGGTTTCCAAAGCTGTATTCAAATTCTGACTGGGTGAATAGTTTTGATGAAAAAACCAATTCAATCTGCCAATTCAGGAAAGACGGGAAGCCGCACCCAATGCCATCGAAAGATGATTATGACCGAGTTGTTTTTGCCCATCAAAAAAATATTTTTGGCCAGACCGTATATAAATTTTATGGTGTGTTTAGGCCAGATTTAACCAAGACGGATGATGTTTACCATTATTTTACAAGAGTGAAAAAAGTATTAGATCTAAAGAAGTATCAAAAGTAAGTTTGTCTATGGTTTAGCCATAATTATACTGCTGAAATTTAAATAGATACTGAAGGTTTGTTCGCAGTTTATTGTTATATGAGTTTTATTAATTTTTTGGAGAGCACGATATGGAAGGTATTGATAATTTTATTTCGCTAGGCAATTTTTCATTGCTCCTTTTTATAATACTGTCAATTGTTAGTGTCATTAAATCCATTCAAGTTGTTTCTCAAAGCACAGAGTTCATAATTGAAAGGTTTGGAAAGTATAATAGAACGCTTCATGCTGGGATTAATTTTATTTTTCCATTTCTAGATCGTGTAACGCATAAACTTTCGATATTAGAAAGGCAATTAGATGAGTTTGATATAAGTGTTATTACTAGAGATAACGTTGAAGTGAATTTAGAGACAACCAATTTTTATAGGGTTGTTGATGCAGCTCGATCGGTATATCGAATTGCTAATATTGACAGAGCGTTGCAAACAGCGGCGGAATCGATTGTTCGTTCAGCGGCTGGAAAGCTTGAATTAGATGAATTGCAATCATCACGCTCGGAAATGAATGCTGAAATTCTTAGAAACTTACAAGAGGCCGCTGAAGTTTGGGGTATTGAGATAACCAGAACCGAGATTACGGATGTCAAGGTTGATAGTCAGACTAAAGATGCTCAAAGGCAACAGCTTAATGCCGAGAGAGAAAGGCGGGCATTAGTTGCGATTGCTGAAGGTGAAAAGAAAAAAGTGGAGCTTCAAGCTGATGCGCAATTATATGAAGCGCAGAAGCAATCAGAGGCTGTAAAGATTGCTGCAGATGCTGAAGCTTATCGTTTAAAAGTGGAGGCTGAAGCTACAGCAGAACAAACTAGGGTTGTCGCATTGGCAATATCCAATGATGGTAAACCTGCAGTTGATTATGATGTATTGAAGCGTCAAGTTGAGGCGATAAAAAGTTTAGCCGCATCTGATAATTCCAAGCTACTTGTCGTCCCAACGGATGTAACTAAAACGCTTGGCTCAATTGCCTCATTACAAGAGGTTTTAAAATCATGATTGCTGAACTCTTGAGTAATGTAAATTTTTGGATTGCTTTAGGCATTTTTTTATTGATTGTCGAAATTTTTATTGGTGCTGAGTTTTATGCGCTTGCTATAGGTTTGGCATCCCTGCTGACGGGTTTCATTGTTAGCTCAAATAATATCTTTTCTTATTTGATGGAGAATTTTTTATTTTTAAATCATTGGCAGCTTGTATTAGTTATATGGTCCATTGTTTCGGTCCTAATTCTTGTGCCTTTAAAGTTTTTTATTCAGAAATCTGACTCAGATATTGATATTAATCAATACTGAATTAGAGCGGCGAGAAAGTGATAGCAAAAGCGTTAAGTTGGTCATCAGTAAAAAATCGTTGTATTTAGAGAAATGTTAAAATATAAAAAAAGGAGTTGCAATGGTTGGTATAGTCGATGAAGCATTAAATTCAGGTGGA
>JBELIP010000013.1:55594-60852 GCA_042090785.1 Cellvibrionales bacterium
AAAAATGATAATAAATATCTAGATGCCAAATATACAGATTACAAGTATGACTTGGTTGTTCGTAATAATTGTTTAGGGGGAAGTTATGAGCGTTAGCAATATTGATAACACTAGAAAGCAGGGGATTAAAATTTTAATAATACTAGGCGTTGTCGGTATTGTTGTTTTTTTTGGATACGGTCCTTTATTTGAACTTGTGGGAGGTGGTATTCCAGGTAGAGTTCTGGGAGCAACTTTTGGCTCTATTTTCGCTATTTTGATGACAATGTTCCTTTTAAATAAGCAAACTGAAATTGAGCAAGAGAGTAAAAAAAGTGAGAGGGTTTTTGATGAAAAGGTGCAGCTGTATAAAACCATTTTAGAAAGTGCAAAAAATATGCTGAAGGATAATCAGCTTGATTCTAAGGAGATGCTGGCTTTACCTTTTTCGCTTATACAAATGCAAATGGTGGGCGGCGATGAGGCAATCAAGGTATATACTGCGTTATTTGAAAAGATAAACGACATTTATGAAGCAGATAAAAATGAAGTTGTGGAAATACCAGAATCACAAGCGCATGAAGTTTTCTCTTTGTTAAGTAGATTTTCGGTTCAATGTCGAGTTGATCTTGGGATTTCTGACACACCTATAGATGAAACTATTTTCGCTAGAGCAATAACAGTACTTGAGCAGTCAAATGATGCAGTAAAAAGAAAAGGCCAAAAGGTTTTATTGGACGAAAAGGTTTGGCTTAAATCTTGGGAAGGTAAATTAAGCCCTGAATCTATTCAGGGTTTAACGCGAGCTTTAGAGGTAATAAAGTCAAGTTCAAATTACTTAAAAATAAACTTTTCCATGAGTGATGGGGTCTCTTTTTATCATCCAGATACAAAAAAAGTATGTCAGAGATTGAATGTTTGGGGTAAGAAAGATGAGAGGAAGCTATCCCTTTATAGCTTGGTTAAAGATTTTAAGCATGGCTATAATACACCTAAAATATCAGGTTTTACTGTTTATAGAAACGAAAAGGAAAAGATATTCGCTAGCGGTAGACATGGTTGGGGGGATTTTGCTGTAGCGTGTCCTGTAGAAAATATTGATGCAAGCAGTATTGAAATTTTTAAGGCGTTATCCCAAAGGAACTTTGAGTTACACGAGCCGTCTTTTAATGACAAAAGAAATGAAATTAGAGAGATTGGTAAAAAAATTAAAAATGGTGATAAGAAATCTATGGATTGGGTAAGCGAGCTTTTGGATAAAGAGCCCTATGATTTCGAATTATAAAGAAGTATTAAAATCATGGCTAATTTGAGTGGCTTGGAATTAAAAAAATAGAGATATCCTATGGCTTCTTTTGAAAAAGAAACGCATACCACAATAGCCCTTCATAATTTATCAGCCCGTTTGAGTTGAAGCATGTATAGATTTAATCAAATATCAATAGATTACAATGAAACTCCTTAAGATATTTTCTGGCAAGCCGTTAAAGCGAGCTGAAATTAAGGTACATTCAGATGACTCAAAAGTCAGAGTTAGAGCTTCGAGAACGTCAGGGGTCAATGCCGCTTATCATCCATTAAGAGGGCTGACTCTTAGTACTAAATATGGAGTTAGGGCATCTAAGACCTTTAAGGGGCTAACGCTCGGAGTGCAAGGTGGTAATACGGTTGTAAGGGGCAGGTGGTCAACCAAAAACCAATTACTTAACCTTAACCTTTCAAAATCTGGGTTTTCATTATCTTCAAAAAGTAAGTATGGTACTTATAATTTTACTAATCCCAATAGATCTTCCTTCAAGTTTGGAGGTATTCAGCTCAGAGGTAAAAAAGCGGCTGGGCCAGCGTTGTTTTTTACCATTCTAACGTGGATTTCTTATTTGTTATCTTTTCTGTTTAATCTGCTCACTTTTTTTTTCAAAATAAGTATTTACCTTATAAGATTGGCAATAGCGTTTACTCCTACCTTAATCGACTTGGCCTATCTTCTAGTCAATATAATGCTTTATATTATAATCGATTTACCTAAGCAGCTTTATAATATTTTTACCCAAACCAATAAATTTCTTACTGATATTGATGGCTATATTGAGTGTGCTAAAACTCAGGAAGAATCGCTTCAGATTAAGAGTGAGATTGACAATGAAATTATTTGTGAAAAAAATTCTGCCAAAAAGGTAAAGTTAATAAAAGCTGAAAAGTCACTTGAGATGCAAATAAAAAAACTTGATGAGCAACTATATAAATTAAAACAAGAAAAAGAAGAAGAGATTAATTTTGAGATTGAAAAATTAAAGCGTGATATTAATTACCTAGAAAAATATAAAGATATTTCAAGAGTTAAACGCTTAGGTTTTTATTTGATGCTAGGGTTTGGCTATTCTATTTTCTTATTCCCTCTATTGTTTATGATAACAGTGGTTTCCGATCCATTTTGGCTGGTTGAAGAGGGTATTGCTGCGGGTTTTATACTGACTTTTCTATCTATTATTTTAACTTATGCTGGTGTGTTACTGACTCGGCCTGGTAGACGAGTTTTGAAGCTTAAGGCGCTTAATGATAATTTATACAAGCTCGAAAATACGTAAGTGCTTAAGAGCTTGCGCCGGTGTTTTTTTTAGACGGTGACTATGAAGGATATTATTCTGATCGCGTATTTCCAAAATGTAATCATATCGAGGGATTTCATAAAGACATTTTTTGGTAAAAGAAAATGTTCCAGTTTGCAAAACAAAAACAATCAACGAAATTGATTTGTTCTACTGATTACGATAACCCAATAAGGTATCTAACCCCGTTTTTCGATCCCGTTTCTCATTACACGGGCGTGAAACGAGAACCATACGAGCTAAGCGCAACGAAACAATGGCAGAACTTAAAGTACTGGGTCAGCAGATTCGGCGATGGCAGGTTAAACCCTAACTCACTTTCTTCTCAACTTAACTGCACCTAAGCCCAGCATCGACACGAAACCGGGGTCAGATAGCTGTTTTATTTTTCAGTGCCCATGCGTGTCCCATTAAGGCTGATGCGATAGGCTGTAAATAAGGAATTTATATCAATAAAACCTTTCTCTCGTTAAGGTTTAGCATAATTAACTAGAAAGCTAATCGCTAACGTCTTAGAATATGACTTCAGAAATAAAAACCATACCCCTATGCTCTGCTTCGTACGCACTTACCGCTGTAACAAAAATGTAATCATTTACTCATAACATAAACTAATTATAAAATTTTATTGACCTTATGATATGAAATCAAAAAAGCTTAAAGCCATAGAGACACCCTATGTTGGAATCAATGAGACTGATTATCAAGTTGAAAAACGTAGGTTGCAGGTTGAATTACTAAAAATTCAGCAGGAAATAACTAGAAACAATCAACGTTTGGTAATTGTTTTCGAGGGAAGAGATGCCGCAGGAAAAGGTTCTACTATTAAGCGGTTCACAGAAAATCTAATACCTGCACATTTCAAAGAACACGCATTTGACGTGCCAAATAAATCAGAAGCTAAATACTGGTTTAAAAGATATGAAAAATGCTTCCCCTCAAACGGTAATATAAGTTTTTTTGATCGCTCGTGGTACACTAGAGCATTAATAGAACCCACCATGGGTTATTGTAGCGAGAATCGTTACAGGTATTTTATGCGTAATGTGCTCAAATGGGAGCATAAACATATCGAAAATGGTCTTTTAATAGTTAAATTTTACTTGTCTATAGAAAAAGAAACACAGCTGTACCGTTTTGAAGATCGATTAAGTAGCCCCCTAACATTCTGGAAACTTTCAAAAAACGATTTACAGGCTAGAAAAAAATGGGAGGTTTTCACCAGCTATAAAGAGCAGATGTTTGCTTACACTTCGTCAAAGATATCACCTTGGGTTCTTATAAACGCAAATAAAAAGAAAGAGGCCCGTTTAACATCAATGCTATATTTAGTTAGACTTTTAGGCCGTCGATCCTTTAAGCCTCTAACGGGTGAAGATGTATCGCTTACTCATAGTATTAAACTCGGCGGTGTAAAGTTTAGAGGGCTCTCTTTGCAGCAGTTAGCAATATTAAAAGAGCTAAAAGAACAAGAAGCATTCTTTATTGACCTTGAAGATTAATTAATAAAGAATATATAAATATTTTTTTATTAAAAGGTGAACAGCATTTCTAAACATAAATTACAAAACCTTGTTAAAACTTTGAACCTTCCGGTTATAGAGTCTGCTGGTGGACTTGTATACAACAAAAACCACCATATTCTTTTAATGTTTAAGAGAGGCAAATGGGATATGCCCAAAGGGCGTATTGATGAAGGCCAATCTAAAGAACAGACGGCCTTAAGAGAAGTTAATGAAGAGACAGGTCTAGACTTAAAAAAACTCGAAATTACCGGAAAATTAGTGTCGACATGGCATACGACCCGTCATGAAAATATTAAATACCTAAAGAAAACTCACTGGTTTATGATGGCCTATAATGGTGTTGACGATAATACAATACCGCAAGTATCTGAAGGGATTATTGAGTGTCGCTGGGTGCACTTAAGTGATTTACCTGATTATCGACAATCACTGCGGGTAAGAGTTGACTACATTGTTGACTTTTGGCATCAAAATCTTGCCTATGCATCAAAGTAAGAATCAATCATCAGGTTTGAGAAAGGGGTGCGACAGTCAATACCTTGCTCAGACAACGTTAAGTTGATAATTGATCGAATGGTAGAGACGTTCCTTTTAACAGATGCAAGCGTTAAGCCTCTCTCAAGAGAATAATCTCTATAGGCTGCTGCATCTGAAGAGCGATATTGATCGATAGGTTTATCACCGAACATCAACCACTGCTGTGATGTTTCTCTTGGCACCTCTATGGAAAGTGGACGCTTTGTTACTCCCTTTAAGTCTGAGATACGTATCAAGTGCTTCTGATAGTAGGGGCGCTGCTGAGGTCTTCACTTCTCTGTCCTTAAGAAACCTTAAGGCAGGATTTTCCATAGTAGAGAGCCGCAGCGCCATCCAATAATCATCAAGCTTTTGATTGATGGACTTAACAGCGTTGGCTGCGTTATGAGGTGAGCGTGTTTTCAAGCACAGCTGAATACGCTCGTTGAATAATGCTCACGTAAATCGATAGGCACGTGCCTACTGAAGTAATAGGTGGCGTCTTTTACAAAGCAATAATAAGGAACAAATTTGTCTACCATATTGGCTACCCAAACACTCAAATCCTGAAGGAATGCTTGCTTATCAATAGGTTAGCTTAAGGATTCTTAAGTGTATGGTGCCCGAGGCC
>JBELIP010000037.1:0-2594 GCA_042090785.1 Cellvibrionales bacterium
TGGGTGGCGGAAGAATTATTGGCGAAGCATGTCATTTTATTGATTTACTCAGACATTTAGCGGATGCACCGATTGAGTCGGTGAATGCTATTGCGATGGATGGTCAGTGTCAGGATTCAGTTTCTGTGCAGTTGCGATTTGCGAACGGTTCCATTGGTGTTGTTAATTATCTAGCGAATGGCAGTAAATCATTATCGAAAGAGCGCTTAGAGATTTTTTGTAATGGCGCTGTCTTACAGTTAGATAATTTCCGCACCCTGCGTGGTTATGGCTGGCCTGGTTTTAAATCTGACAAATTGTGGCGACAAAATAAAGGTCAAGCGCAATGTGCTAAGGCCTTTGTAAATGCTATTACTACTGGCGATACTTCTGGTCTCATTGACTTTAATGAGTTGAGGGAAGTTGCTTTAGCCTGTTTTGATGTAATAGATCAAATTGGCTAGACGTAAATCAATAAGCATTTTATTTGGCGAGCGTATTTAATATGATTCGAAAAATTATTCGATTATTAAATACGCTTAAATATTTAAAAGTTCGTCAGCTTTTTTATTTTATCCTGCGTAGAAAATTTTCTTCCACCCTTGTTCGTGTGCCTACTGTATTACCTGTGGCTAATCAACTTAGTCTAATTGCCCCTATTGCTACCAGCTATAGAGTAGAGTCAAAAAATGCTATTCGTTTTTTAAATCACAATCAATCGTTTGAATTGGATGCTATTGATTGGTGCCCCGTTGATATGCAGCGCTTATGGCGTTATAACCTTCACTATTTTGATTATTTGCGTGACCCGGCTTGGTCTGTTGAAGAAAAATTCAGCATGATTAATAGCTGGATTGCTAATAACAAGCAGTCAACACAACCTGGATGGGAACCTTTTAACTGTAGTTTAAGATTGGTGAATTGGTTTTTGTTCTTGAATAAAAATAAGCAGTATATGACGTCAGAAGTGCAGCATAGCGTTTATGAGCAGGCGCTTTGGTTAGAGCATAATGATGAGCAGCATATATTGGCTAATCATTATTTCGAGAATCTCAAAGCATTAATGTTTGCCGGCTGTTTCTTTTCTGGCGGCGATAGCAATGAAAAAAATTCTCACAGATGGTTAAAGCGTAGTAAGCATGAAATTCTTCAACAATTAAAAGAGCAAACGCTTGCTGATGGCGGTCACTACGAAAGGTCTCCTCAGTATCATGTTTTAATGTTAGAGAATTATCTCGATATTTATAATTTGGCAGTTAGCAGTAGAAGTTTTTTTGATGCTGTTTTTATTTCAGAGCTTAAAAAATATTCTGTACTAGGTTTAAACTATTTAAACGATATTGTTTTTCCAGATAATAATATTCCTCTATTTAATGATTCCGCTTTTGGTATTTCGCCTTCATTAGAAAAACTTAACCAATATGCCTATCAACTTTTTGCTTATAAATGCCAAGAGCCAACAAAGTCTTTAACGACTATCGAAAAGCATGACAGTGGTTTATATGGGTTACGAAGCAGTGACGACATGCTGCTGATGGATTGCGGGGATATCGGCCCGTCTTACCAGCCTGGCCATACACATTGTGATTTTCTAAGCTATGAATTGATGTTAGGTGGCAAGCGTCTTGTGGTTGATACGGGTGTGTTCGAATATGAGCCGGGGCCGCTTAGGCATTATGTTCGTTCTACACAGGCGCATAATACGGTCTCCATTGATGGTGATGAGCAGTCTGAAATATGGGGCGAATTCCGAGTAGCCCGCAGGGCGAAAAAGCTAGATGCACAAGTATGCGCGGTTGACGAGCAGGTTAGTATAACAGGTGCTTTTTGTGGCTTTTATGGCTCGCCTAGTTGTTTTTATGGAGTAATAACGGGCTGGAAGCCGCGCTTTAAGCATCAGCGTGATATCAATGTAAAGTTAGTTAAAGATGCTGTCGAAAGCATTGAGGTCGTTGATACACTGAGTGGAAAGGGAGAACATGAAGCTGAGAGCTATATTCATATTCATCCCGACTTTGTACTTGAGTCCATAGACGAAAAAAATATAAAAATATTATTAAATGGTGTCATTTTCGCCAAATTAGAAATAAATATTGATTGTCAGTATCGTATTAAAAAAACGATTTACTGCCCAGAATTTGGTGTTAAGCACGACATTGATTGTATCGTTATTTATCGGCAAGGTTTTATGCCGCTCAACTTAGGTTATCGCATTCAGCGTTTTATATAATGAAAATCCTTTTTTTATCCCATTACTTTCCTCCTGAGGTTAATGCACCCGCGACGCGTACATATGAGCATTGCAAACGTTGGGTCGAGCAAGGGCATGAGGTGACGGTCATCAGTTGTGTCCCGCACCACCCTATGGGCGAGGCGTACCCCGGCTACCATAATCGCTGGTGGTTCGAAGAAAACAAAGATGGCATTCGTGCGATTAAAATTAAAACGTATATCACCGCCAACGAAGGGTTTTTAAAACGCACGCTTAACTACGTTATTTATATGGTAATGGCTATGTTGATAGCGCCATTTTTACCTAAGACTGATGTCGTGATTTCGACTTCACCACAGTTTTTTAATGGTTTAGCGGGTTACTTTGTTTCTCGCTTTAAGCG
>JBELIP010000038.1:0-2507 GCA_042090785.1 Cellvibrionales bacterium
AACTAAGTCGCGTGTTGCGGCGAACTCCCTTACCGGTTTGTTAATTGCTGGTGCAAGTACGGGGTTAGCGTTTGTGGGTTACCACTGGCAATTATTGGCGCCCACCGATAGTGCCTGGGGTTGGGTATTTTGTTTACAAGTTGGCGTATATCTGCTGATGTATTTGCTGTTGAGTCGATCTCAGCAGGCGACTGCTGAGCTATCTTAGTTGCAAAGCAATGGTTAATATTTTAATACATTTAGTACTTAAGTATTAGATACATTGCTATTCATATTTGTAATAATCCTCCCCGTGATAATTATCGTGTTCATCATATGAACGCATTGCTATAATTGACTTAACAAGTTATAAACTAGAATAACCGTTTGATAGGGATAAACTTTCCCTGCGGTAGCCTGCACGGCTATTTTCTCTTATCTTTTTCTTTTAGGCCGTTGTGATCATTATGTCGAAGCAAGAGCTTGAGTATAAAGTGCTTAAGTGTTTAGAAAAAAACCCCAATATCACTCAGCGCCAGCTTGCAAAAGAGCTGGGCGTAAGCCTTGGAAAGACTCATTATTTAATCAGCTCTTTAATTGAGGTGGGTTGGGTTAAGTTAGATAACTTTAAGCGCTCAGATAATAAGATGGGCTATATGTATTTACTTACACCCAAAGGGATTAATGAGAAAGCCATGATTACCAAGACATTCCTAGCGCGAAAAGAAAACGAATATCAGCAGTTAAGACGAGAAATAGAACAGCTAAAATCTGAAGTGCAAAGTATATAGTGGCTTTAAATACTAAACATTGGTGTCAACTTATACGATGAAAAAAACGAATATTTACGCCGTTGGCGCTGCGCTTGTGGATACTGAAGTAACGGTTAGCGACGTGTTTTTACAAGACCATTCAATCGATAAGGGTGTGATGACGCTGGTTGAGCAATCGCGTCAAGCTGAGTTGTTAGACGCCTTAAATAGCTGCGGCGCAAATTTTCATCGCCAAAGTGGCGGGTCGGCCTGTAATACAGCGGTTGCGGCCAGTTATTTTGGCGCCACAGCCTGCTTTGGTGGCAAGGTAGCCAATGATGGCGATGGTGAGTTGTTTGCCAATGATTTAGAGCAAGCTAATGTAACCTTCTACTCAGCCAAGTCTGAGATGGGTGTTACTGGTAAATGCCTAGTTATGGTGACCGACGATGCCGAGCGCACCATGAACACCTATTTGGGTGTAAGCGATAGCTTTTCAGAAGCAGAAATTAATCATAATGCTTTAATGAGTTCTGAGTGGTTCTATATAGAGGGTTATCTGCAAACCGATGATCAGCGCACAGCCGTTATCAAAGCAGCGGTAGAAAAAGCCAGGCAGGATGGTGTAAAAGTAGCGCTAAGCTTATCTGATCCCTTTGTTGCCCAGTTATTTTCTGGCAATTTAAAAAGCGTTATTGGTGATGGGGTTGATTTAATTTTTTGCAACAAAGACGAGGCACTAGCCTTTACCCAAGAAGATAGTCTTGAAACTGCGGCCGAAGCATTAAAAACCTACACCAAGACCTTTGCCATAACTGATGGTGCTAATGGCGCATTAGTTTTTGATGGTAAAAACTTGATCAACACTCCAGCCGTTAAAGCAAAGGCTGTAAATACCAATGGCGCGGGCGATATGTTTGCCGGCGCCTTTTTATATGCCATTAGCGCCAGTGAAGATTATCAGTCGGCGGCAAAGCTAGCCAATAGGGCAGCGGCCATGGTGGTAGAGCGCTTTGGCCCCAGGCTTGAAGCAGCTGATTTTAAACAGCTAAAAGCCATATAAGCCATTATAATTGAACCAAAGCGGTTACATTAAGTCTTAAAAAACAACTAAATAGAATAAGTTATTACATATGTGCGGAATTGTAGGTGCGGTCGCTGAGCGACCCATAACAGAAATCTTAATTGAAGGCCTAAAGCGCCTTGAGTATCGCGGCTATGATTCGGCCGGCGTTGCCGTGCTTGATACAAGCGGCACTACAACCTGTGTTAAGCGTGAAGGCAAGGTAGAGGCCTTGGCTCAGGCAATTAAAGATCAGGCGCCTAGCGGCACCACCGGTATCGCCCATACACGTTGGGCCACCCATGGTGTGCCCTCCGAGCGCAATGCCCACCCACATCAGTCGGGTAATCGTTTTTCAGTGGTACACAATGGCATTATTGAAAACCATCATGAACTTCGTGAATCATTAACCGCTCAAGGTTATGTATTTAATTCAGACACAGATACCGAAGTGATTGTGCATCTGATTCATCAGCTTTCAGCAGATCATGAAGATCTTAGATCAACTGTATTTGCCGCCAGCAAACAATTAGTCGGTGCCTACGGCATGGTGGTAGTGGATAGTGAATCACCTGATGAGCTAGTAGTTGCCCGTTCCGGTAGCCCCTTAATTATAGGTTATGGCCTAGGTGAGCACTTTGTTGCCTCCGATCAGTTAGCCCTTTTGCCGGTAACTCGTCGTTTTAGATCGGAAGAGCGTCGTGTAGGGAAAG
>JBELIP010000025.1:0-13143 GCA_042090785.1 Cellvibrionales bacterium
ACTTTAACTTAAGTAATGAGTGTGCTGCTGGTCGTTTACGTAGCAACGCTGCTTCAGGTGACTTAGCTAACTAAGTTACAATTCAAGTTGTATAGTTAACTGCTGCGTAAATACGGCAGATAGCGCAAAAAAGCTGATCTTCGGATCAGCTTTTTTTTTGCATGATTTTTTTGTAAGTGGTTTAGACTAATTAAAGCTTGGTGTTTAAAATATTTAGCGATTTTTAGTGGGTGAAAAAATGATCTGCCAGCTTTGATCAGTGTTTGATTGATTGATTTTAAAGCTGCCTAGCTGTTCGTAGTGGGTGGTAAATAGGTTATTTTTTGATTCTTTATCGATTGTGGATTTTAGTTTATGAGTGATAAATATAAGTTCTTGGTTTAGTTTGCCTGACGCTGGCATACCGTCACCTAAGTTATTATGAATCCCCATATTGAATGCAGACGGTTCACCGGTATATGACACAAGGCTCTCGTTAGTGTTAACGCCATAAATAATGTTTTCGTGTATCAAATTTGCTCGATGAACTTTTGACTGGTGTAACTCTTGGTGGGTGAGTGGCTTTGTTCGCTTGTTCAGTTCTGTAGTTGCAAGACCAAAATTAATTAATTTGATATCGCCAAATTTCTCACCTAAATGATAATGGTTAGCTATGGCAAACACTTGCCAAATTATTTTATCAGTAGATTTACTAGATTGAATAAAGGTGGATAGTTCGGGGTTGCTAATAGTGATGTTATTACGAATAGAACCAATATCATTTAGATTTAAATCATTAATGTTGCCTTGTTTGTCTTTATAAGACAGGTCTAACAAAAAGGATTTTTTACGAGGCGACTTTCCACTAGAATCATATACAACGAGCACAAGGTCACCGGTACCATTTCCTTTAATGGTATTGTTTTGCTCATCAGTTCTGGCAAAACCATCCGTTGAAATTACAACATTATCTATGTGTGATATTGGTTGTTGGGCTTTGGTTGTATTGTTTGTGTTCGCCTCATTGGCGTTAGAGGCTGAGCTAACACAAGCAATAAGTGTTATTAGCTGAAGTCTATTGGATAAACGGTTTTGTACTTTCGGCGTCTTCATATTTTCATAGCTCTATGATTGTGCTAACTTGTTGGTGATTGGTCTTTTAAATTATTAGTAATATACTAGAGTATAGCATTGTAAAGTAGATTAACTATTTTGTGTGTGACTTGAATAAAAGTGAATAGTTTTAAACTAATGTTCGTCATTCAAGCTATTTAATGTGATGACTGTCCTTAAAGTAGGCTGGCTAAATAAGTTGTTAGATATGATAGATCCAATAGAGTCTTTTCGGCCTGATCCTGATGCCCAGTGCTTATGTGGTAAAAAACAACGCTTTGCTGATTGCTGTGGCTCTAAAAAAGCCGATAGGGCTTTACCTTACGGCCTTATTTTAAAGAAAAAATTTCTGTCAGATGCAGTTTCTGACAAGTTGATCAGCTATGTTGAAAAGCAGGCTTTTTCTAGCGATTTAGCTATATTTACTGAAAATTCAGGTGAAGCTAAAGCGTCACTTTCGGCTGTTGTTAACAGCGATAGAGTCACGTCTAGAATTGACCTTGGTGATAGGCAGGCAATCATAGATAAATGGGTTGCAGATATATTTTATAAGTTTGTTGCAAAACGTGTGGGTTGTAAAATCCGCAGCTTTTCTAAACCGGATTTGATGAGGTATACCAAAGGTGGTTACTACAAGGCGCATTCAGATTCAGAGATATTTGATGCTGAAAAGGGTGTATGGAAAAAAGTTTTAGATAGGGATTATAGTTTATTACTTTACCTCAATGACGACTTTGAAGGTGGAGCAATTCGTTTTGAGCATTTTAATTATACCTACCAACCTGAGAAAGGCGACCTTTTGGTTTTTCCATCTGACCATTTATATTTGCATGAAGCTCAACTTGTAGAAAGCGGCCTCAGGTACGTAATAGTAAGCTGGGCTAATACAAAATAATTTATCCTATGAAAAATATTGATGATTTAATTTTTGAACAAGTTCAGGTGCTAGCGTCGGGCAGTCAGTCTGCTTCACCTTATGTTCATAAGAAGATTTTAATTTTATCTACAGACAGGACCGGGTCCAATTTATTTTGTGATGTGCTTACCCATACTGGTTTATGTGGCCAGCCTCAAGAGTGGTTTAAAACTGATTTTTTTAATGCATACCTAAAGCTTCCAGGTAATGAAAAAGCAAGCTTTCAAGACTATCTTAAATCATTGTTACAAAATACAACCTCGTCTAACGGTTTTTTTTCTGTAAAGGTTCATATTCGACAAATGATGGAGCTTGAGAGTAGGGGGTTCAACGTTTTAGACCTGAATTTTGATCATGTTATTTATCTTTACCGAAAGAATAAAATTGATCAGGCGGTATCTTTTGCAAAAGCATTAAAAACAGGTCAGTGGGTTTCAGGCGTTAAAGGTAACGGTGAGGCTAAGACTGTAGCTCATTATGAGATTTCAGAAGCGTTAAGTAATATTTTAAAGATGCAGGACGTTTATGAAGAGAAATATAAGAGTGTTGTCTGCGATGAGTATTGCTACGAAGATTTCAGCGATCAAAAAAATACTAAAGTATTTCAGCGTTTCTTTAGCCTAGTAGGTCTAGATTTTTCTGATGTTAAAATAAAAACCAGCTTAAAAAAACAAAGTGATTCGAAGTCTAAAAATCTTGCGTATCAATTTATAAAATACATTACAAAGTCTAAGTAGTCGTTTGGCTATAGCTATTAATCCTAGTTATAAACTAATTTGTATAGTTTTCAAAAATAGTTAAAGCATCCTGAAAAACAATTCTTGAAGTCTCGCCTTCTTTGGGATTTCTGTAGCAGGGGATTAGGCAGACGCACCACCGAGCTTGCTCATTATTACTATTGTCGACGCCGTGAGGTGCACCTGCATTAATCAAGCTGGGAGTGCCGATATTGCATTGGTGAATAAGCTTGACATTTTCAGGTGATATAGCCGTGTAAGATGTGTTTATCCCTGTCTTGTCTGCTTGTAAATCAGAATCATCTATCAATTCGTACCAAGACATAACGCTATTTTCGCCGTTATATACATAGTTAAACTTAATAAAATCAATAAATGGTTTAAAGCCATCAGAATGTATTGGTAGTTGATGTCCAGGTGGTGTGTAAAAAACTTCCCAATCTTTAATATATAAATCTGGGTACTCTTTGTGGAACCATTCATTAAATACACTAGGGATTGCCGATAGTGGAAATCTAAAATGGCAAAGCGTATCTTCATTTAACGCTACATTATATTCTTTTATAAGAGTCTTAATGTCTGATATCGGATTAGAAAAAATGTCTATTGGAAATTTAATATATCTATGTACCGCATTCATATTGAGTGGTTCCTAATAATTCTCGATGCTTGAAAATATTATTTCTATTAATTAATTCTATTTATTATAAGACAAGTGAATGTATCAGCTACCGCTATTATATTGAGTATTACTAACTGCCAACAGATGAAAAGGCCTTATAAAAATACTTGAGTGCTTTGATCTCAATGGAAGATAAATCAGGATGCCAAAATGAGAGCATTAATGTGTAGCGGGGTAGCTCCCCTGCATTTTTAGCGCCGTGTATAAAACTGTCATCAAGAATGAGTGTTTCTCCTTCAACATAACGTTTAATTTTTTTGCCTGAAAAAATGGCTGATTTATCGCAATTCATTAAGCCTAAGTGGCAAACAAGTGACGTGTTTGTAGGGCCAACATGTGGCGGTAATGCTCCGCCAGCGGGAATACACGAAAAGCAGGTATGCATAAGATTATGGGGGATTTTTTCGAGAACTGCACTCGTTATAGGGCATAGCTCATTTGTTTCGGCAATGCGTTTACCAAATAGATGAAAATACTTTGCTGTCCATGGCTTGCCTTTAAAGCCGTCATATACAGCTTGCTGAAACCCGATATCATTATTGATGAGTTGAGTAAGTTCTCTTCTTATGGTCGGGTAATTGTCTTTAAGTAAGTGTGTCCATTCAGGCTCTTGCTCATGAAAAGAATGAGATGATAAGTTGGGCCAAAGAGGTAACCATGGGCATTGATAGATGTCATGTATCGTTCCGCTCGCATTTGAGCGGCGAAAAAAACGAGCTAGGATATTTCCCGTTAGCGAAAAGACAAAAGCAAAAAGTTTTAATTTAAAGCCATCTTGTAGCTTCTTTTTATCTCTCTTGGCCGATTCTAGACCTATCTCTAAGCCCTCGTTAAGCCATGAGTCTGGAGTTTCAAGGGGATTTATTGTAGGCCAGCGTAGCCATTTATCTCTATCGCTGCTTGGGTTAGATTTTGTCGACACGTTTCTTGCCCCTGTTTTTTTCATTTAAATAAACAGCGTTATTCTGTAAGCTTTCTTAGCGATAGTCTCTGATGCTTATTCATAATACAGCTTTTTAAGGGTTAAGTGATTAGCTTCTGTCAAATCTCCCTTCAGTTGCTTCATATTCTTTCCAAAACGCGTTTACTATTTTCATGCCACCTTCTTTGTCGCGAGGCGCAATTTTTCGGGCAGGATTACCTGCATATATTGTCCATGCATCTAAATTTTTACGCACCAAAGTCATTGCGCCAGTTGATACACCTTCTTCAATGGTTACGTTGGGTAAAATAACAGTGTTTGTCCCTAGTACACAGTATCTTTTAATGTGGACTAAACCACCTTCATTCACCGCAAGATATTTTTTAGGCACGCTAGGACCTGCCATGCTACCTACGTAATCATCCGTTGCCGTAATGATTCTTGCTCCTGGTGCAACACCACTGCAATCTTCAAATATACACTTGCCCTTGCCGCCACCGCCTAAAATAACCGAGTTAGAGGCGATGTGGCAGAATCGCCCCATTTCAAGTTCAGCTGAAATGTATGTGAAATCATCAATTACACAGTTATCACCTATACTAACTAATTCTGGATGGCGAATACGAACAGTCTTGCCTATGATGACGTTTTTACCTACATGCTTGAGTTTGCTAGTGTCAAAAAAAATGTTTTCCATAGCATTTTGCTCTTAATTATTAATAAATTTGATGGTTGTAGCTCTGAGTTATTTTTTATCAATTTAATTTTCAGATGCTGCTTTTATGTTTGACTAATCCTGTTTGAAGTATAGTATGATTTTTCTAAGTTGCTAGCGCTTAAAGCGTATTGTTAGATCAAGTTGTAATCAATTTAGAGCTTGTATTTTTTTCGTTGTAAAGTGGTGTTTTATAGCGGCGATGGTGGTGTTTTATAGAAGGTTGCTGGCTAAAATAGATGAATAAGTGCGAGTGTTAGGTGTTTTTAATTTTAAATTTTAATAGAGGTTAAGTTACTTGATGTCTCAGTCGAAGTATTTAGTATTTCCACACCAAATGACCGGTGGTATGACTAATCTTTTGTTAGAGCTTGAGATTCGCGTAATACTCGCTGATTTGTCAGGAAGAACCTTAGTATCACCAAATAAAATTCCTATTTGGCCAATGAACGATGATCATATTTATAAACGTTATCGCTCAGCTGCATTGTTAGATTTATATGATTTTCCAGTTAAACACATTAGTTTAACTAAGTTGTACAAAGATGGATTCGATGAACTCTATGTTTTACCTTGGGAGGGCGTTTGCGCATCTGAAGCTTATTTTATTCATGAAAAATGTGAAAAATTAGATACCGAAGTTATTCTTTCTTTTAAAGAAAACCGACAGCATGAGTGGGCGTTTCCAGATAATGATTCAGAGGCATGGGTTGCTTATAATCAGCAGCGAACTTTTTGTAACTACTCTTACTTTTTTCTAGCGCCTGATCCAGTCAAGCGTCATATTAGAGGCCTAATAAATCGTATTCAGCCCAAGGCACCGTATTTAAATTTGGCTAAAAAAATTGCTAAGGATTTAAAGTCTTATAATGGGATTCATGTGCGGAGAGGTGATTTTAAAGAGTGGTGGGTTAAGGCGCCGACCAATAAAGATATTATTGCGAATATTTCTCCTCTTATGTCAGCTGATATGCCATTAGTGATATGTACAGACAGCTCAAAAGACGATGAGTATTTTGCGCCCATTATGAAAGCGTATCCAAAATCTATTTTAATTGATCAGCTTATACTAGAAGAGTATAAAAGTGATTTGAAAAAATTACCTTTTAGTGACGCTACTGTCATTGCCCTGTTAAGCTCATTGGTGACGAGTGATAGTCAAGTTTTTGCAGGGAGTCTGTTTAGTACTTTTACTAGCGCGATTCATCGTCGTCGCATATTAAAAGATCCATCAAAGCCAATGTTGTTTACCTCTAATCCATTTGGCGCTGAAGTATTAATGAAAAATGGCGAGTTTCAAGCCAGAGGTGCTGGTCATTTTAGCTGGAACCGACTAGCCTTACCTAATCCACCCGAGGCCAGAGCAAATGCTTGGTTAAGAGAATGGCCAGAAGCGGCTAAATAGTAATTAAAAAAATCATTTTAAGGGGAATATCTTGAGTGCTGATCGCAAAGTTGCGTTAATTTCTGGTGTTACCGGCCAAGACGGCTCATATCTTGTAGAACTATTACTGGGTAAGGGGTATGAGGTTCACGGTATAAAGCGTCGTTCGTCCTCTTTTAATACCAGTCGGCTTGATCATTTATTTCATTCGAGTGATGAGTATGAAGGCCGTATGTTTGTTCATTATGGCGACCTAACAGATACATCAAACCTTATTTCGTTAGTGCAAAAAATACAGCCTGATGAAATATACAACTTGGGCGCTATGAGCCATGTTGCTGTTTCCTTTGCTTCACCTGAATATACGGCCGATGTTGATGCCTTAGGCACGTTAAGATTGTTAGAGGCCATACGTTTACTTGGCCTGGAAAAGAAAACGCGTTTTTATCAGGCATCAACTTCGGAGCTCTACGGAAAAGTACAGCAAGTTCCGCAAACAGAAACAACGCCTTTTTATCCTCGCTCACCTTATGCTGTAGCTAAACTGTATGCTCATTGGATAACGATTAATTATCGAGAGTCTTATGGCATGTTCGCTTGTAACGGTATTTTGTTTAACCATGAATCTTCACGAAGAGGTGAGACTTTTGTTTCACGCAAAATTACGCGTGGTTTAACTAATATTTGTTTAGGCAATCAAGAGGTGTTGGCGCTGGGTAATTTAGATGCCAAAAGGGACTGGGGTCATGCAAAAGATTATGTTGAAATGCAATGGCGTATGCTTCAACAAGAGGTGCCAGAGGATTTTGTTATTGCAACGGGTGTCACTCGATCGGTTCGTGAATTTGTTGATGCGTCTGCAAGCTGTCTTGGAATTACTTTGGAATGGCATGGTTCAGGATTAGATGAAACGGCATCGGTTGTTAATGTTGATGCGTCAATAAAATCTATTTCTGGTGAGCATTTGTTGGGTAAAACTATTATTAGAGTCGATGCAAATTATTTTCGTCCAGCAGAGGTAGATTCCTTATTAGGCGATGCGTCTAAGGCTAAGAAGCAGCTGGGTTGGGAGTCAACGACTGAGTTTTCTTCAATGGTTGATGAGATGGTTTCTTATGATCTAGATAAGGCTCGTCGTTTTTTACTATTAAAAGAAAAGGGTTTTTCACTTGATCTAAGTGATGAGTGGAATTAGTGAGTGGTTTTACAAAAAATTTAAATTAACGATCCGTCAAAATTAGGGCTAACAAAGTGATAGAAACAAACTATAGCCCTATGACCTTCTGGTAATTGGTCACGCCAATGTTCAATTTGGGTGCCGCGGTATAATAAGCCGCTGCCAATGTCTAGGTTAACTGCTAAAGGCTTATTTTTCACTTGTAAGTAAATAGGCCATGGGTCAACGGCGCCACCTTTCTCATCGCACATATCAAACACTATTGATAAGTTGTATTGGCATTGCGGGCGGTCTATGTGGCGTTCTAAAACGGCGCCGCCGAGATAGCAACCTAAATAGGCATACGAAGCCTGTAATTCTTCGCCGGTAATAAAGCTAACTAACTTTGCTAAGCGATGGTGAAGTGAGGCTGTAACGGCCTCATTGTGAATAGCCATTCGCCTATCAACTTGACCATCTCCAATAGGGCCGAAGTAATTTTTTTCTACCAACGATTTAACATGTGTTTGTAATGCCAATTGATGAACAGGGGATATGATGTCGACAAGTTGCGCATAGGCTTGTCGTTTAAACGCTACCTTGTAAATACCAAGCTTCTGCTGCCATTGTTTTTTTTGTGCTGCAACCGATGGTATTGCTAGCCGTTTTTTGGGGTCGCTAATTAATGTATTTAATTCGGTTTCGGATAAAATAGTAGCATTGGGTAATCGGGTTCCGGCTTCGCAGGTCCAGACGATATCGGCTTGCGGTAGCTCAGGCACTTGTTTTCCAAGTAATTGAATAACCTTGCTTGGAATTGCTTCGCCCTTCTTTTGAATAAACACTTGCTCTGCCGATGCTAGTTGCTGCGAGAGAATTGTGTCGGATATAGAGGTGCTAGGGTAGGTAGCAGCAGCAGGTGGGTCGTTAGAAATTAAAATACCTTGCTCAGTCAGCATAGCAATATCGTTATTGCTGAGGGTATTAAATGATATTTGATTTTTATTACAATGAATAGCGTTTAGCAGCCATTTTGAGGCAGTTTTAAAGCTGTCGATAACTAATGCGTGTCGTGCCGAAGGAGAGTTATGGTGGCGTACCAGCACAGTGATAGTGGCTAATACTTGAGGTTTAAAGCCAATAACTTTAACACTGTCCTCAGCTGCAGTTTTTTTTGCGTGGTCTACGCTTAGTTCAACAATGCCTTTACTTGCTAGTATTTGTGCTAGTTTGGCTGTTAACGATGCAAAAGCGATGGAGGTTTTTTGGCCAGCGGCTAGTAGCAATAGAATGTCATGAAATTCGGGATAACGAGCAAAAGAAAAATCATGGTGATCGATAATGCGGGTCTCTTCGTTGAGGACCCTAAAGGTTGCCATTAATCGCAGCGATGGATTAAGGTGAAGGTTGTCGCTTATAGGCGATGTTTCCATTATTAAATTCTATTATCAGTTGGTATCGTGACTAAAGTGTTATATGCGGATATGAGTAGCTAGTAACTTAACATCTGTATGTAATTATAATAGCCGTTTAATGAGGAATTGTCAGCTTGTCTTGATCATGGCATAGTTAAACTGTTTTCCAACTTTAACGACTAATAAAATACGTTTTTAAGGATCCTACTAAGCTGAATAGCACAACTTAGCTTAGCAGAGCCAAGAAGACTAAAAAGATTAAGAAGATTAAGAAGATTAAAAAAGAGACAGGTGATGATTTTAGTTACGGGTGCAACAGGTTTTTTAGGTAAACGCGTGTGTCAATTACTCGAAGCGAGTAATGTTGAGTTTACCCCTACATCAAAGAGCTTAGGCGTTGATTTGCGTAATCGCTGCGAAGCTATGGACGTGTTTGAGCAGGTGTCACCCAAATACGTACTTAACTGTGCATCCTTTGTCGGCGGTATTCAGTTTGGCCAAAAGCAGCCGGTAGAAATATTTCAACATAACTTACAAATAACACTTAACTTACTTGAGGCGTCACAAAAATTTGGCGTTAGCCGAGTCGTTAATCCTATTTCAAATTGCGCTTATCCCGGTGATGCAACGCTTTTTAAAGAAGACGAATTCTGGGATGGTCGTTTACATGAATCTGTCATGGTTTACGGTTTTGTCAGAAAAGCTTCTTGGGTAGGTGCGTGGGCTTACGCGCAACAGTACGGCCTTGATGTTATTAATATTATTTTGTCGAATATGTATGGCCCCGAAGATCATTTTGAAGCCGAGCGTTCTCATGCTTTAGGCGCGCTTATTATGAAGTTTGTAAAAGCCAAAGAGAACAATGAGCCCTATGTTGATGTTTGGGGTAGTGGCGCGCCTGTGCGTGAATGGCTGCATGTCGATGATGGAGCGCAGGCAATGGTGCGGAGTTTAGATGTTGCACCAAGTATTGAGCCTATTAATATTGGTGTCGCAAAAGGCCTATCTATATTGGCCATGGCCGAAATTATCCGCGATATTGTTGGCTACCAAGGAGAGATTAAGTTAGACCCTAGTAAGCCTGATGGTGCACTTTGCAAAACCGTTGATGGCAGCAAGGGTAAAAAACATTTTTCATGGCAGCCCGACACTGATTTTGAGCAAGGTGTTAAAGCAACAATTGAATGGTATTTGCAAAATAAATAACAAGTGAATTTAATATATTTGAGGGCAGCATAACGTGGCAGTTAAAGAAGTTAAGCAAGGTGATTTAATACTGGCACGGCATATTGCTGCTGAAGATGCTTGGCAGGATGGCTTGAGTTTTTTTTCGCCCGATGAAGATTATATTCAAGTAGGCACTTGGGGCTACGATAGTGGTAAAACGTTATTGGCGCATACTCATAATGAGGTTGCACGGAATGTCCTATGGACGCAGGAGACGCTATATATTCGTAAAGGGCGTATTTTAGTGCAGGTTTATGACACCAACGAAAAAATAGTTGATGAATGGCAGGCTGCAGAAGGCGATATTGTTATTTTATTGCGTGGCGGTCACGGCTATCAAATCTTAGAAGATGGTACACAGGTACTTGAAGTGAAAAACGGCCCTTATGTCGGTGCGGATAAGGACCGCCGTCGTTTATAATTTTTATCTTCGCGATTTAGAATTAAAAGAGTTTAAACCGATGCTAAGTGCACGTTAATCACTTTTAAAAAGGCTTCGCCAAATTTATCCAGCTTTGATTCGCCAATCCCACTTATCGATAACAGTTGATCTAAGCTGCGTGGATGGGTCTCCATAATTTCCATTAATGTGGCATCGTGAAACACCATATATGGAGGGATTCCATGTTCATCTGCAAGTGTTTTTCTGCATTCGCGTAACGCATCCCACAAAGCGCTATCTTGTTCTGATACGCCATTAGCATGTTTTTTAACAGGTTTGCTGAGCCTTGGTTCGCTAATATCTTCACGTAATAATAATGTGACTTGCCCTTGCAGTAATTCACGTGATGCATCGGTGAGTGTGAGATTGTTGTAACGCTCGGTATCTACGCGTAATAACCCTCGAACAAGTAATTGCCGTGTTATAGAGCGCCATTGGTTTTGCGATAAATTTACGCCTATACCATAGGTGCTTAATTTGTCGTGATTAAATTGCTCTATACGTTCAGTTTTTTTGCCGCGCAATACATCAATAACATGCCCTAGCGCAAAGCGTTGGTTAACTCGGTAGACGCAGGATAGTAACTTTTGCGCGGATTCGGTTGCATCCCAAGTTTTTGGTGGTGTTTGGCAGGTGTCACAAAAATTACAAGCAGTTGCTGCTTTACTTGATGCAGCATCTAAACTGCCTTCGCCAAAATAATTTAATAGTGGCTTTCTTCGACACTCAGTGACTTCGCACCAGCCGAGTAAGGCATCGAGTTTGCTCTTTTCGTTAAGCTTATATTCAATGCTAGCATCGGAGTTATCAATAAACTGTGATAGCTGTACTACATCATCTAAGCCATAAATCATAAAAGCTTCGGCAGGTTCTCCATCTCGCCCTGCGCGCCCTGTTTCTTGATAATAGGATTCAAGACTTTTGGGCAAATTCATATGTGCAACAAAGCGAACATCGGGTTTGTCTATCCCCATGCCAAAGGCGATGGTTGCCACCATAACAATGGCATCTTCGCGCAAAAAGCGAGCTTGGTTTTCTGCGCGAATATTCGCAGCTAAGCCAGCATGGTAGGGTAGTGCGGTTAAGCCCCTATCATTAAGCCAAGCAGCGGTTGATTCTACTTTTTTGCGTGAAAGGCAGTAAATGATGCCGCTCTCATCACGATGACCCGTTAAGAATTTTAGTAATTGTTTTTTCGCATCATTTTTTGCAGCTACGGCATAATGAATGTTGGGTCTGTCAAAACTGCTAATGAATTTTTTTGGCGCATTTAATTCGAGATTGTTGACAATATCGATTTGAGAACGAGGTGTAGCTGTAGCGGTTAACGCCATTCTTGGAACGTGAGGGAAGTATTGGGTTAATTGGTTAAGTAGTAGGTAATCTTGTCTAAAGTCATGCCCCCATTGCGATACACAGTGGGCTTCGTCAATGGCGATTATGGAGATATTACATTGTCTAAGCCAGTTAAGTGTCGAAGGCTGATTAATTCGCTCAGGCGCGATATAAAGCAGATCTAACGCGCCTGCTTGCATCTGTTTAATGACCTGGGCAGTTTCTGCATCACTGAGTGTTGAGTTGAGAAACGCCGCTTTAATGCCAACTTGCATCAGTGCCGAAACCTGATCTTGCATAAGCGCTATTAGTGGTGAGATAACAATGCCGGTGCCAGGTCGAACGAGGGCAGGTATTTGGTAGCAAAGTGATTTGCCGCCGCCAGTAGGCATAATGACTAAGCTGTCTCTCCCCTCAATGGCCGATTCGATAATGGTTTGCTGTTGGCCGCGAAACTCGTTGTAACCGAAAATAGATTCCAGTAGAGTTTGTGGTGATGAGCTATTGAGTGATGAGATATTAACGGGACCTTGTAAATCTTGAGAGTGGGGCAATGTCATAATCATACTCCTTGACTGAAAAATACCGAGCAATCCTTGCTTCGGTTGTTATGTTAGGGCAGCCTTTTGACTACATCTAGTCTAAAACAGCCTGAATAATGCTAATAAATGTAATGATAACTTCATTAATATAAGCAATATCAATACTTTACCTTTCTCAGTTCTCCTGTCAACAGTTGAAAAATTGCTCTTTTTTGATACAAAAATCTGAGGTTACAAAAGGCTCTTTATCTTGACAAAGATAACCAGCATGCTATTATTTAATCAATGTCAGCGCTGTCACTATTTTGTTGCTGCAGATGTAAGCTAAACAATAATTAAAAAATTCTGATTCTTTAACCTACTGGGAGTCAGTGCAGAAATAATAAATAAATATTTTACTCAATAATAATTAAAACATTTGATTCTTGATCCCCTTGTTAGGAATCAGTTAAGTAATCTGGAGAAAAATAATGAATACATTAAAAACATCCGTATTAATGATGGCAATGACGACTAGTGCTTTATCAAACGCCGCGATGGTTTTTGATTACAGTGATAGAAATGTTGGGGTTTATAAC
>JBELIP010000001.1:0-98284 GCA_042090785.1 Cellvibrionales bacterium
GCCGAAGCGAAGAATACCAGCGTTACTGGGCCGGATTTCAAATTATCGATGCCTCACGCTCGGCACTTGATCGCATTGAGAGCTTAATTCGCGACTTCAGCCCATTGAGTGCTTAGCTCCAGACCAAGCAATTACCATTCATTGCGAAAAATTGACGTTAAATAACACCAGATAACTCTCTACGATATTCAATATTTATTCGCTCTAACGGTATAATCGCCGTCCTTCTAGACAAACGGTGTCCAAAAAATAGACGCCAATATAAGCATACTAGAAATCGATTATTACTATTTTCGCGGAGACACTCCTTGCATATCGATCAAGCAACGCCTGCCGAGCTACAAACTGCATTGGCTGAACTAGAACAGCAGCACAAACAATTTATTGATAAAAATGTGCAGTTGGACCTAACACGGGGAAAACCCTCAACAGCTCAGCTCGATTTATCAAATGCGCTTAATAGCATTTTGGGCGATAACACCAGTGATGATGACGGCACAGATTTGCGCAACTACGGCGTGTTGGCCGGTATACCTGCTGCAAAACAATTATTCGGTAGCATTTTAGGTGTTAGCAGCAGCGACACTGCCAGCCGTGTATTTGTAGGCGGCAACAGCAGCTTAAGTTTAATGCACTACAGCTTATGGTTTACTTACCATCTTGGCCTTCAAGCTGGCGCAATTTCTTGGCGTGATGAAGAGCAAGCCTCGGGTGCAACGACCAAAATACTTTGCCCTTGCCCTGGCTATGATCGCCACTTTAGTCTTTGTGCTCAACTCGGCATTGAAATGATTCCCGTTGCATTAACAGGCAACGGCCCTGATATGGACCAAGTAGAAGCCCTAGTTAAAGCCGACCCTTCTATTAAAGGTATTTGGTGTGTGCCGCGCTTTTCAAACCCAACCGGCGAAGTCTATAACGACGAGACCGTGTCGCGCTTAGCCGCACTGGGCAAAATAGCTGGCGATAACTTTTTAGTGTTATGGGATAACGCCTATGCCGTTCATAGCCTTAGCGACGCATCACCAGCGTTAGCCAATATTGATGAAAAAGCCAAAGCATTAGGCACGTTAGATTCAGTACTACAATTTGGCTCCACATCAAAAATCACATTTGCCGGAGCCGGTATTGGCTATATGGCTTCAAGCGAAGCCAACATCAAAGGCTTCACTACACATTTTGGCATGGCCTCTATCGGCTCTGACAAACTAAACCAAATGCGCCACGTTCGCTTTTTGAAAGACTCAGCCGGCATTGCTGCCCATATGGCACAACATGCAGACATCATTGCCGCTAAATTTGGTGCAGTAGCTGATAGTTTAGAAGCACATATCGCTAACACAGGCATGGGTGAATGGAGCAACCCCGAAGGTGGTTACTTTGTATCGTTTAATACCAAACCAGGGTTAGCAAAAGCAGTCGTCGCTTTAGCCGCCGAAGCTGGCGTTAAATTAACACCGGCCGGTGCAACGTTTCCCAATGGCAACGACCCACTCGATAACAATATTCGCATTGCACCCACCTACCCAGAATTAATCGATGTAGAAAATGCCATGGCCGTTTTTGTTAACTGTGTAAAACTCGCTACGGTAAAACAAAAGTTAGCTAGCTAAACTAACGATCCAAGTGAAGCGCTAGAAAAAATTATTATTGACGCCAACCATAACAAGGATGTTGTGCAAGCAGTTGGTCATCTTTAAAACCCCAAACCAAAACCGCACCCGCCACAAAGCCGCCAATGTGTGCCCAAAAAGCCACACCACCACCGGTAGAACCTAACGAGGAAAAACCGCCTGCCAACTGCACCAGTATCCAATAAGCCAACATTAATACTGCGGGTACACGGAAGGTAGTAATAAAAATAAATAAGAAGACTAACAAGTGCACTTTCACTCGCGGATACAGCATAATATACGCCCCCATCACACCACCAATAGCACCTGAAGCGCCCACCATTGGCAATACTGAATGCGTATCGGCAAACACTTGTGCAAAAGCAGCGCACAGCCCACAAACTAAATAAAATAAGGCAAAGCGACGCGCGCCCATGGCATCTTCTACATTGCCGCCAAACACCCACATAAACCACATATTGCCAAGCAGATGCATCCAACTGCCATGCATAAACATTGAGCTTAATAAACCGCTCCAACCCACACCCCTATTAGCAGGACAAACCCACAGCCTTGACTCTAGTGACATAGCGCCAAATAAATCGGCAGGAATTAAACCGTATTGGCAAACCGATTGCTCTAACGTGTTATGACTACCCATGCCTTGCAAGGCATACCAAGCCAAAGCATTAAGACCAATAATGATATAGGTAACGTAAGGAATATTAATTTGTGGGTTGTCGTCTTTTATTGGAAACATAGAATATGTACTATTAGTGATGGACAGGCATAAATAAAAAGTCAAAAAAAATGTACTACTTAAGCTGTTAATATATTACTTACGTTTTACAAACCGGCTACTGAATGCAAAACAATTTACTGTAATTACTTACGGATAACAACACACAGACCATGAGCAAAAAACTATCACCGCTTAATGACCTACCTAACATTGATGCTGCGTCATTAAACGCAATTGATAAAAACGCCTTACACCAACCAAGTATCGCTGAACATAAACCCCGTATATTATTACTGCATGGCTCATTACGAGAACGTTCCTTTAGCCGCCTAATGACTTTAGAAGCGGCACGCCTACTGGAATATTTTGGTGCCGACATAAAAATATTTAACCCTTCTGGCTTACCGCTCCCTGATGATTGCGAAGCCGACCACCCTAAAGTACAAGAGTTACGCGAACTAGTTATTTGGAGTGAAGGCATGGTGTGGTGCTCACCCGAGCGACACGGCGCAATGACAGGCGTCATGAAATCACAAATTGATTGGATACCCTTATCACTAGGTGCAGTTCGCCCCACGCAAGGAAAAACCTTAGCCGTTATGCAAGTTAACGGTGGCTCTCAATCATTTAATACGGTTAACCAAATGCGAACGCTAGGACGATGGATGCGTATGTACACCATCCCTAACCAATCATCGGTTGCAAAAGCTTTTTTAGAATTTGATGACAACGATCGCATGAAGCCCAGCGGTTACTACGATCGATTAGTGGATGTAATGGAAGAATTAATAAAATTCACTCTGCTGCTGCGCAACCGCGCCGACTATTTAGTCGACCGATATTCTGAGCGTAAAGAAAGCGCCGAAAAATTAATGGCGCGAGTTAACCAAAAAGACTAATTGCTACTATTTATTACTACAGTAGCTTGCCACGTAAAGAATTAGGCATTGCCTCACCAATTTCGGCATCAACAAACTGGCCGACTAAGGCAATATCGCCTTTAAAATTAACCACGCGGTTATTCTCGGTACGCCCTTGCACTTCCGATGGATCTTTTTTCGATGGCCCCGTTACCAGTAAACGCTGCTGCGTACCCACCATGTTTCGGCTAATACTTTGCGCCTGCTGATTGATACGATCTTGCAAAATCGCCAGTCGCTGTTTTTTAACTTCCATCGGCGTGTCATCGCGCAAATCCGCGGCGGGAGTCCCTGGACGTGAGCTGTAAATAAAACTAAACGATAAATCGTAATCGATTTCGCGAATTAAATTCATCGTGTCTTCAAAATCTTGGTCGCTCTCACCCGGAAAACCAACAATAAAATCAGAGGACATAGAAAGGTTGGGGCGAATCTTTTTTAAGCGCCGCACTTTCGATTTGTATTCAAGAATTGTATGGTTACGCTTCATAGCCGCTAAAATACGATCAGAACCACTTTGAACCGGCAAATGCAGATGGTCAACCAACTCAGGCACCTCGGCATAAATATCAATGAGTGCATCACTAAACTCTAACGGATGTGATGTGGTGTAACGAATGCGATCCACACCTTCTACTGCTGCAACATAAGTAATTAGCTCAGCAAAATCGATAACCTCACCTAAATGATTCAAGCCACGATAGCCATTCACATTTTGGCCCAGCAAATTAATTTCACGTACACCTTTATCGGCTAGCTGAGAAATTTCTGCTAACACATCATCAAATGGGCGGCTAACTTCTTCGCCACGAGTATAAGGCACTACACAGAAGGTACAGTATTTGCTGCAACCTTCCATGACCGATACAAACGCACTTGGGCCGTCGACACTGGGCTCTGGCAGGCGATCAAATTTTTCTATTTCAGGAAACGACACGTCGACAATCACTGGGCCACGGGGCTTTTTAGCATCCATCATTTCAGGCAGACGATGCAGAGTTTGCGGCCCAAAAATAACATCGACATAAGGCGCACGCTTTGCGATGGCCTCTCCTTCTTGGCTGGCAACACAGCCACCCACACCAATAATTAATTCAGGATTCTTTTCTTTTAAACCACGCCAGCGGCCGAGTTGATGAAACACCTTCTCTTGCGCTTTTTCTCTTATAGAACAAGTATTTAGTAGTAATACATCGGCTTCATCAGCATTATCAGTAGCCACTAACTGATGGCTTTCTTGCAATAAATCGGCCATGCGAGAAGAGTCATACTCATTCATTTGGCAGCCATGAGTTTGAATAAATAGCTTTTTTGTCAGTTTCTCAGTCATCTCTTAATATCGCGTCGTGTATATAAGTTGTGTCATGTAGGTAGCAGCCGCGTCGTCGAACCGTCCATCTAGGACCATCAAACCCAGCAAAACAGGGCGCGCAGTATATCAGCAAAGCATAATGAACGCCCCTGCCGGTAAATCGGCCATGATATACTCCCAAAGCCTTGAATTTATCTTAGCCGGCCCCATTAATAGAGCTATTAACAGCAAGGGAATACATAAGCGCCTTATTGTTCGAAAATCAGATTATCAGGATATCAATACCCTATGGCCGAGCCCATTTACAAAGTCATCTTTCTTAACCAAAATCAAGTGTATGAAGTGTATGCCAAACACGTCTATCAAAGTGACATGTATGGTTTTATTGAAATCGAAGAGTTTGTGTTTGGTGAACGCTCGCAAATGATTGTTGACCCAAGTGAAGAACGGCTAAAAAATGAATTTGCCTCTGTAGCACGCAGCTATATACCTATTCATTCATTGGTGCGCATTGATGAAGTAGAAAAAGAAGGCGTTTCAAAGATTAGCGATTATAAAGGCGAAAATGTCACGCAGCTCAACCTTTCTAAACCGTTAATACCCCGTGGCAAATCGGGCGATACGGACTAAGCATTCTGGCCATCGCTAAAAAAAGTCATGGCCATTTAAGCGCGCAGCAGGAAAAAAACAGGCAAGCAATTGAAAACACAGTTGTTTTTATCTCACCATCCGCTACCTGAGCCCACGAACACCCATCACCTGCAACCCCTGCGCCACATAATACAAACAACCTTTGCAGCGCGAACAATATATCGTTATGCTGGTAACCATTAAACGAACAAACCCAGTAAAAGCCTATATACCACCTTGACCAATATATTATCGCATCTTGAATAGCCCTATTCTTTCAGCACAACTCACACTTGAGCCTAACGACACGCGTAGACTGGCAAAACTCTGCGGCCCGTTTGATGCACACCTGCGCCAAATAGAAAAACGGCTGGGCGTTAAAATTAAAAACCGTGGTAACCGCTTTCAATTTGACGGTATTGATGACAATGCCAACATAGCTTCAACGTTAGTAAATGCGCTTTATAAAGATACCATTAATAATATTGAATTCACCCCCGAATACATTCATCTCCACCTGCAAGAATCAGGCATCTCAGAGCTTATGAATACTCAAGACAGTAGTAGCATCTCTAATACCAGCGGTCATGCTGGTAATGGCAACGACAATATTAATACTGCTGACACACCTTCGATACAAACGCGTCGTAAATTAATAAACCCACGCGGTGGCAATCAGCATCGCTATATTGCGGCCATTCGCAATAACGATATTAACTTCGGCATTGGTCCCGCTGGCACAGGTAAAACTTGGCTAGCCGTTGCATGCGCTGTAGAAGCGTTAGAACAAAACCGAGTCGACCGTATTTTATTGGTTCGCCCAGCGGTAGAAGCCGGAGAAAAACTTGGCTTTTTACCTGGCGACTTAGCGCAAAAAATTGACCCTTACTTAAGACCGTTATATGACGCCTTGTATGAAATGATGGGCGTCGATCAAGTGAGTAAATTAATTGAACGCAACACCATAGAAATTGCCCCGCTAGCGTTTATGCGCGGCCGCACCTTAAGTAATAGCTTTATTATTCTTGACGAAAGCCAAAATACCACGCGCGAACAAATGAAAATGTTTTTAACCCGCATTGGTTTTAATTCAACAGCGGTTGTCACCGGCGATGACACACAAATTGATTTACCGCATAGAAGAGACTCTGGTTTATTGCATGTTGAGCAAGTATTAAAATCGGTAGAAGGATTAACCTTTACCCACTTCGAATCCAGTGATGTTGTTAGGCATCCCTTAGTCAAGCGTATTGTTGACGCCTACGCAGTAGATGATGCAAACGCGAACGACAAAAAAACTAGCACCAAACATTCAGCAGACAATCAATAATATCTTATGCTAACGCTTGATATTGACAGACAGCATGCGCAAGACGACCTACCCACTAATGAAGAATTAGAACAGTGGGCAGCCATGGCTTACCTAGGTGAAAACGCAGCCGAAGCAGCGCTAGTCATTGTTGATGAAGCAGCAATGCAAACCCTTAACCGTGATTATCGACAAGCCGACAAAACCACCAATGTATTATCCTTTGCCGCTAATATTGACGAAATCGATGGAATAACGCACTTAGGCGATATTATTGTCTGCGCCCCCGTTATTAGCGCCGAAGCCCAGCAACAAAGTAAAAATATTACTGCACACTGGGCGCATATGTTAATTCACGGTATGCTGCATTTACAAAATTACGACCATGGTAATGACGAAGATGCACAAGCTATGGAAAGTATAGAAATCGAGCTGCTTGCCAAGCTCAATATTAACAACCCTTATCAATTGCTCGAATAGTATTTTTATGCGTAAAAATAAACCCGCGCAATATATTAACCGACCGAACAAACAGCTTTTATTAAGCACTATGGATTTTAAGAATGACAAATAGCAGCGACAAAAAAACAGCCAGTGATAGCGATGACCCGTTGCCGTTGACCAAGCGGATAAAACAACTGTTTAGCTCTGAACCACAAACCACCGAAGACATGGTAGCCATGGTGGATGCCGCTAGCGAAAACGAAGTGATTGATAATGACGCACGACGTATTATTGCTGGCGCCTTAGAAGTATCTGCCATGCATGCTGGCGACATTATGATTCCGCGCACCCAAATGACCGTACTCAAAGCGGATGACACCTTAGAAGAAAATCTACAAAAAATTATTGACACCTCACACTCCCGCTACCCAGTGATTGGCGAAAACATTGATGAGATTCTTGGCATATTATTAGTTAAAGATTTACTGCCATTATTTTTTCAAAAAGATGCCTCACCAAAAAGCAGCGAAGACACCACCGACAGCCAAAAATTTATTATTGATTTACTTAGGCCCGCTGTTTTTGTGCCCGAGAGTAAACGTTTAAATGTATTGTTAAAACAATTCCGCGAAGACCGTAATCATATGGCATTAGTCATTGATGAATACGGCACACTCGCCGGCTTAGTCACTATAGAAGATGTGTTAGAAGAAATTGTTGGCGAAATTGAAGATGAACACGATGCCACCGACAACTCACAAATTCGAAAAATGTCACACTCTAATTATATGATTCAAGCATTAACACCGGTTGATGATTTTAATGAGTTTTTTGATTCATCGCTCAGTGAGGATGAGTTCGATACTATTGGTGGCATTATCACTAATAAATTTGGCCGCTTACCCAAGCGTAACGAAACCATAAGCTTTGAAGGCTTTACTTTTCATGTTACGCATTCCGATAACCGTCGCTTGCACACCGTAAGGATGTCCGTTGACAGCGAAGATTCCGCAGAAGATTAATCGCATGGTTGGCCGCCAACTTCACCACAACACCACTCGCTCTCTATGCGCGCTTATTAGTGGTACGCTTATTACTTTATCACTAGCTCCTTTTTCTTTTTGGCCACTCGCCATTATTGCCTGCGGTATTTTATTTGTCGTTTTACAGCAGCAAAGTATAAAACAAAGTTTTTGGCTGGGTTGGTGTTTTGGTCTTGGCCTTTTTGGTACAGGTGCATCTTGGGTTTACGTTAGCATTCACGATTTCGGTTACACCTCAATACATCTTGCTGCCCTACTCACGTTTTTATTTTGTGGCGGCCTCGCTTTTTGCTGCGCAATAACCTGGGCTTTATATGGTTGGTTATTAAAAAAGCATAACGTTATTGTTAGCAACAGCTATTCGATGCGTTTTGCAATGCAAACAGTAAGCACTCAACATTTAATTTTATTTGCGGCTGTTTGGGTTTGCGGTGAGTGGTTACGCAGTTGGTTGCTCACGGGATTCCCGTGGTTATTTATTGGTTACAGTCAAACCGAATCGTTATTGGCAGGCTGGGCACCCATTGTCGGTGTTTATGGTATTAGCTTTATTATTTGTTTAAGCGGTGCAACGCTCAGTTATTTGTT
Source organism: Cellvibrionales bacterium (assembly GCA_042090785.1). GTDB lineage: Bacteria > Pseudomonadota > Gammaproteobacteria > Pseudomonadales > UBA7434 > UBA7434. Next base: position 8,602 of record JBELIP010000001.1, read on the forward strand.
GCTATCGCGTAAAAATTATTATGGCAGCCGGTCATTACTCACCGCTGTCGCCTTATGTTGGTTTATTGCCATTCCTTTAAAGCATGTGCCGTGGACTGTACCTGCCGAAGATAATGATGAAAATAAAAAACCACGACAAGTGAGCATGGTTCAAGCGAACATATCGCAGCATGATAAATGGCGTCGCGAATTCCGGCAGCCAACCTTAGCGCTTTATAAAAACCTAAGTGAGCCTCACTGGCAAACCAGCGAGCTGGTTATTTGGCCTGAAGCCGCCATCCCTATGTACTACCAATACGCTAATGACTTTTTAGACCAAATGGCTGCACAAGCGACAAAATATCAATCCGCTTTATTAACAGGTATACCCTCACGCGACACTTACTCAGACCTTGATAGTAGTTCAGACAACCGCTACAACAGCATCATCACCATTGGAAATGCCAATGGCGTTTACCATAAACAGAACTTAGTGCCGTTTGGCGAATATATCCCTTTTGCTAATTTACTGGGTAATGTGCTGGCTTTCTTTGAGCTGCCCGCTTCTACTATGCATGCGGGCAATGCTGACCAAACCCCACTAACGATTCAACAATGGAAGAGCAAGCCACTTATTTGCTATGAAATTGTTTACCCGAGTTTAGCAGCAAAAGCCGCGGCGGTGAGTGATGTACTAATAACGGTAAGCAACGATAGTTGGTTTGGCGGCTCTATTGGCCCACTACAACACTTACAAATGGCGCAAATGCGCGCACTAGAGAACGGTCGTTATGTGCTACGAAGCACCGGCAATGGTGTTTCAGCCATTATTAACCCTGCTGGGCAAATCGTGGTACGTTCAGAGCAGTTTGAGCAAACCGTTTTAACCGGCGAATTTAAGCTTATGCAACAAAAAACGCCATGGACAACCTTTGGCTACTGGCTAACACCCTTTTTATGCTGCATACCGCTGATTGTGCAAATTTATCGCAAATGGACTGGATCAAACTGACTTTTATTAACTTTTAGCGCCGGAAAATAGTGAGAAAAAAATAAGTTATTGTTTTTAAAGATTTTTCTGAATATCCGGCTTCTTTATTAACTAATGATTAACCATTTGAGGATGTAAAATGGGTTGACCTGCCCATAAAATGAGCATAGTGTTGGTGTTGGATGGACAGGTATTAAAAAAATAAATAATCTGTGACAGTGAAGTAATTCACAAAATCTAAAAAAAGCAACAAGCAGTAAAAAAAACCAATAATAAAAGTAATAAAAAGCAACATTAATACAAGTAATAACAATAACAAACTGCACTCTCGTGCTCCCCTGCATAAAGTGTTGATATTAATAAAAAAACTGGAGATGGACACTATGTCTTATTTATCGAATAGCGCGCGTAAAGCCGCAATAACTCTCGCCACAGTAGCAAGCGCTGCTATGGTTCAAACTTCACATGCCGCAATCACAAGCTTGGTCTCTTTCGGCGATAGCTTGTCTGATTCAGGCAACATGCATGCTGCGACTGGCATATTCGCCGCGCCTTATGCAGGTTTAAACTCTAATGGTCCAGTTTGGACTGGCCACTTATCTGAAGCTCTTGGTTTAGGTACACACACTGGCTCGCTAACCGGCGGAACTGCTCACGGGTGGGCTGGAGCACGCGCTTCGATTGATGGTGAAATCGTGCCTGGTTTAAGTCTTCCTTCTGTACAAACTCAAGTAAACGGCTACCTCGCCTCTACCGGCGGAGTTGCTGATCCAAACGCGCTTTATACTGTTTGGGGTGGTGCTAACGATGCGCTTTATGCTGCTGCCACTAGTGATTTCGCTGCTGTACCTGTTGCTGCTTCTGCAATTGCATCGATAGCTGACCAATTGATGAATGCTGGTGCTACTAGCGTTTTAATTATGAACTTACCTAACATTGGCTTTACTCCTCGCCAAAACTGGGATCCAGTAGCCAGCTCACAAGGTAACTTCATTTCTAACCAATATAACGGTGCATTAGCCCAAGCTGTTGGTGCCATTGCAAATGGACGTGATATCGTTATTCATGATGCTTACTCTTGGACCGGTGCGCTTGTAGCTGATGCAGCTAACTCAGGACTAAACGTAACGGATGCATGTATTGTTGATGCAGAGTTAAGCGCTACTAACGGTCAACCTCAAGGCATGTGTGCCGATGCTTCAAACTATGTTTGGTGGGATGCGATTCACCCCACAACAGTAGGTCATCAATTACTAGCCGCTGATGTATTAAACACTGTAAACAATCTAGACGTGGCAGCAGTTCCAGTTCCTGCAGCCGCTTGGTTATTCCTATCAGCACTCGTTGGTGTTGGTGGATTAAAAAGAGCAAGAAAATAAAACAATAACATCAACAGCCTGAAATAAAGCGGTTAGTTTTTCTAACCGCTTTTTAAAAGGGGAGACGGAGTAAATTAAATGAAATCTATAAAAACAACAGCAACAGCATTAGTTATGACGGCCGCAGCATCAATTGCACACGCCGGCACGTACACTATTGAAAGCGCTCAAATCAACCAACTTTTTAGCTCAACGTTTGACGGTCTCGTTTTCTCTAAAAGCGTTACTGACGATGGCTCTTTCTTTGGTGCGGTTCCTGATATTAACGACCCACAATTCGGTGTTAACCGCTCAATTCTAATCACCAACACTGGCGGTACAGCAAGCGGGTCAATGACCTTTGACGGCACAGAGTTAGATGAGCTTAGCATTCAGCTTCCAAACCTTAATTTAACCATTATCACTGGCGCAAGCGAAACACTATCAACTGATACAGCTGGCGCAGCATTAAGAATCAGTGACACTAATGTTGTAGACAGCGGTAATGATGCTAACTTTGACCAAGGTGGTACTTTGGCTAGTGCTGGCTTAGCAGAATTGGTTGACTTCTCAACCTTTAACGATATTGGTGCAGGCGCTCCAGGTGTTGTGGATACTTGTACTAACGCATCAGGCTATTGTGGTTTATTGCCTTCGTTAAACTTAGATGGCGTTCGCTGGACTCTTGAAGGTACTCCTTCAGCGTCAGGTGGCGATACATTTATTCTTCGCGCACAAACTAGTAACAAATCTTACTATGAAGTACAGTTTGTTACTGCTGCTGTTATAGCTAAAAACGTTCCAGCTATGGGCGCATTTGGCCTAGTAGCATTGTTCGGTGGTTTAGTGGCTGTTGCGGCAAAATTGCGTCGCAGAGTTGCTTAATTATTAAGGCTGCTTAAGCAATAGTTTTATTAGCAACAAGTAAAACAAAAAAGCATGACCCTAGGGTCATGCTTTTTTTATGCCTATTACTTAACCTTTCATTGCCCACTTATTATTAAAATGATTATTTTTTCTGCAATTTACGCTTTAAAAATATTAATGAATATATATTGCCAAAATATCATCTAAATTATTATATTGATGATACAAAAAATCCATTATCATTAAGCCTTAAATAATAATGTATAACTAATTATAACTAGGGGCTCAAGGATGCGTATCAGCGTTCATACCAAGAAAAAATTTGTTGCAATACTCTCTCTTATATTTTCTTTTTCTTCTTTATTACTTGCGCCAACCGCATCCAGTAAAAAGCTAGAAGAAATAATCGTGACAGCACAAAAACGAGCAGAAAGTCTGCAAGATGTTTCTGTATCGGTCACCGCGCTGTCCGGCGAAAAACTCAACGACTTTGGCATTGCCCGCTTAGAAGAAATTACTGCCTACGTGCCAAACTTTGTGATGTCAGAAACAGGCATAGGCACGACAATTTATATTAGGGGCGTTGGTTCAGGTATTAACCAAGGCTTTGAGCAATCAGTAGGTATGTACCGCGATGGCATTTACTATGGCCGCGCACAACTAGCACGCGCACCCATTTTTGATATGGAAAGAGTCGAAGTGCTACGCGGACCACAGGTAACGCTGTTTGGTAATAACAGTATCGGTGGTGCAGTTAGTATGGCCGCCTCTAAGCCAACAGATGAATTTGAAGGCTTTGTTGCACACATGAGTGACTTTGATCACGGAGAAAAAGAAACAACCGCCGTGCTTTCCGGCCCTCTAACGGATGATCTAAGCGCGCGATTGTCGCTAAGAAAATACGACCTTGGTGGTTATATTTATAATGTCACACGAGAAAGAGATGAACCTCAACGTGATTTTTTAACGTCACGACTTAACCTCTCTTTTAAGCCAAGCAGTCTCGATTTTTTTGATGCTAACTTACTACTTGAAAGATCGACTTTTGATGTAAAAGGTCGACAAATTGTTATTTTTCAAGATAGTGTTTCTCAAGGTGCCACAGCCACAACCAACTACACGCAAAAAGTTGACACCGATGATCAAAATTTAGGTGATATTTTATCTGGCTTATCGAGCTCAAATGGACAGGCCGTATTGGATTCTACTCGTCTTGATACGCGCTATGCTAATGATGACTCCAGTATCAACGAAACCAATAATGCAGTACTGACACTTAATTTTGATATTGGCTATGCTGAAATCAAATCGATTACCGGCTACCTTGGTTATAACTACAATGATGTATGCGACTGTGATTTTAGTGGCGCATCACTGATTCAATATGAGTCAGATGAAGACTATGAACAGACTAGCCAAGAATTTCGCTTTACCTCAAACGTTGGTGACTTTGTTGACGTTATTGCAGGTGTTTACTATCAAAAAGATGACCTTCTTTTTAATGATGCGCTAGTAACGCAACAAGATTCTGCTTTATCGGATTTACTTAATACTATTCAAGCGGACCCAGCTCTAACAGATGCACTCAGCGATATTGCAGGGCCTAGAAGTTTTGACCAAGATACTGAGCTGTACTCTGCTTTTGGCCAGCTAACGCTTAATATTCGCGACGATTTTCGTATTATGGCAGGTTTAAGACGCTCCAATACGGTCAAATCTGCAAGCCGTGAATTAACGTTTACAAAAGCTGATAGGGTAAGTCCTATAGAGTCGAATCTCGATTTAAGCGACTTTTCAATACCTCACTTTCTTGATGGTGTCATTGATGAAGTCGATGATGAAATCTTTTTTAAGACTAAAATCCGATCAGCCTTGAATACGGCTTTGAATGTTTCACCGCATCGACAATCCGGATCACGCGATATTTGGAAAACTTCTTACTCATTGATTTTAGAGTGGGACATTTCTGAAGACATGCTGGGTTATGCCTCACGAGTACGCGGATTCAAATCTGGCGGCTATGATGTTAGGTCTAACAACCCAACCGAAAAACAGTTTGTTATTAACAACAAGCGCGAATACATTACCAACCCAGAAAGTAATGCGCCGGGCGCTTTTGTCCCAGGCTCTTTTGAGTTCGATGACGAAGAATCGGTAGCACACGAAATTGGTATTAAAGCCGCTATTAGTGATTTTGCTGAGGTTAATGTTTCGTACTTTTATAACCAAATTAAAAACCTCCAAGTCAGTGTATTTGATGGCGGAGTTGGCTTTAATGTTACCAATGCAGCCGAAGCCATTTCGCAAGGCGTTGAAATTGACTGGCGTGCTGCAGTTACAGAAAACATTATGATTACCGGCAGTGTTGGGTGGTTAGATTTTGAATTTAAAGATTACCAAGACGGTGTGTGTACCGCTACAGATCGCTTAGCACTTGCCAATGCCAGTCTTGAGGAATTTATCACCACTGTAGATCCCGGTCCCAATGGCTTTATTGGTGATGAGCCTGATGCACCACCGTTATCGGCCCTCGATAATATAACCACTAAAGATTTGATTGATGGCAATTGCGCCAAAACATCAAGCCTAGGAAGTGGTGATTTATATACCGCTGATTTAACCGGTTTTACCAACCAATACGTTTCTAGTTATTCAGGCGCGTTATCAGTTAACTACGAAGGCGAGCTGGCCGATAAGTATTTGCTGCGCGGCACGTTTGATATGAACTATACCGGCAGCTATAACCCCACACAGAACCTAGACCCATTAGCAGAGCAAGAAGGTTATGAGGTTTACAATGTGAGAGTAAGCCTAACGTCTTTAGATGATAATTGGGAACTCGCATTAATCGGCAGAAACATCTTTGATGAAGCCGTTATCTCTTATGCAGGTGATGTACCTTTATCATCGTCACAATTCGGTACCATCACCAAATATGGCTTTGTACAACGCACCAAATCATGGGCGCTGCAAGCTAAATATAATTTCTAGTGTGGTTATAACAAGGGGATTGCCTAGGTTCTATTCGGTCGCTATTAATGCGTTTTTCATTAGGCATAGTGCTTAGGCAATAAGGCAATGTTTAGCTAGCTATTCAATAAGCAATAAAAAAGGCGTTTAAGCTAAGCTTAAACGCCTTTTCTTTTAGTAGACTCGTAAAACCAACTACATGTCAGCAAGCTAACGGCATAGACGGGACGGGTATCTACAACAAGTGGAACTATGTTTTAAAAGACTTTGCTTTGCAGCAGGTCTTATAAAGGCATAACGTTCTCAGCTTGTGGACCTTTCTGTCCAGTAGTGATTGTAAATTCCACTTTTTGTCCATCAACTAACGATTTAAAACCGTCTGCTTGAATGGCGCTAAAATGAACAAAAACGTCTGGGCCAGACTCTTGCTCAATAAATCCGAATCCTTTAGATTCATTAAACCACTTAACTGTTCCGCTGACTTTATCTGACATGGTGTATCCTCGTTATTACTCTTTACTGTGTTACTTAGAACGGTAACTTATGTTAACGCCTTGATAACAATACTGATTTTAAAGCCCACACCAACATGGCGCGGGCGGTTGTGCCAACACGTGTTTCTAAAGTCTTAATCAGTACGAGCTAAACGCGGTGCGAAAAATACGTCGAAAGGATTACAAACCATGAAAACTTGCTTCAGCATGGCGCACTATACGACACAGAAAGAAATCGTCAAGCAAATCTGCCATTTAATTGCTTAAAAAATAGGATATTCAGGCCTTATGGCTCAAATTTGTACTAAATTGACTCTTTAGGCTTATATAAACAGCTATTTAAGACTAGTGGGTCGACAAAAAACTTTGATTGCACAATTTATGGGCAGGCAAACCATGATTAGCCCAACATTAGTCAGGCCAAATCAGCCGAATCCACAGTAAAAATGATAAACTGCAGCTTAAATTGCTTTAAGCTATCTACTCGCTTAACCGAATAGACGTATCCCTTTTTAGATACTGCTCACTACAACACAAAAGACATTAGCCGCTCGCCAGAGCCCAAGGAAATCAACCGTTGACCATTCACCATAATATTATCGATATGATAGGCAACACGCCTCTCGTACGTCTTAATCAGGCTTCAGAGCTCACTGGCTGTGAAATATTAGGTAAAGCTGAATTCTTAAACCCTGGCGGCTCCATTAAAGATCGCACCGCGCTAGGCATTATTCGCGATGCGGAGCTGTCGGGAAAATTAAAGCCAGGCGGCACCATTGTCGAAGGCACTGCAGGCAATACCGGCATAGGCTTAACCATTCTGGCTAACGCGCTGGGCTATAAAAGCGTCGTCGTAATGCCCATGACACAAAGCAAAGAAAAAATCGATTCGCTGGAGCTATTTGGCGCCGAGTTGCATCTAGTGCCCGCAACCTCATACGATGACCCTAACCATTACACGCATACTGCCAGCAGGCTCGCAGAGCAGCGAAGCAACGATGCTACTGGTGCTATCTGGGCTAACCAGTTCGGTAACACCGCTAATCGTGACATCCATTACGCGACCACAGGTAAAGAAATCTGGCAGCAAACAGACGGCAAAGTCGATGGCTTTATTTGTGCGGTTGGCACAGGTGGCACATTGGCTGGTGTTGCAAAAAAATTGCGTGAAGAAAAGCCCAATGTCACCATTGGTCTTGCCGACCCCATGGGCTCATCGCTTTATAATCACTATACCAATGGCGAACTGAAATCCGAGGGCAATTCAATTACTGAAGGCATAGGCATTAGCCACATCACCAATAACCTTGCTGGTGTTAATATCGATAAAGCCTTTCAAATTAGCGACAATATTGCGCTGCCCTATGTTTTTGATTTATTAAAAAACGAAGGTTTATGCTTAGGTGGGTCATCAGGCATTAATATTGCCGGCGCGGTTGAGCTCGCAAAAACATTAGGTAAGGGACATACCATAGTCACTATTTTATGTGACTATGGTACGCGCTACCAAAGCAAACTCTTTAACCCCGTTTTCTTAGAGAACAAAAACCTACCCGTCCCTGAGTGGCTTAAGATTGACTAACGCTTAAATAATAAATACTTAAAAAGAGTAAGTAACCGTAGCATAGGTTTCTGTATCGATATCATCGCGATCGGCAGGCACTTTATCAGTGAGCTTAATATCAAGTCCCACTTTAAGCGCCAACGAGCCGGTTAATGAAGACTTTACTGACGCACCAAGGTTAGCGATAGTATTCTCATTGCCGCTTTCAATAGTGAAATACTGATTAAACTCTGCTGTTTCACTAAATTTCCAAGAATAAATTTCACCCAAGCGCAACGTCACCTCATTTAGTTTATCGCCATTGGTCACAGCATTAATTCGATAACCCGGTCCAAGCTCTAACGTTAAGCTACGCTCATCATTATCTATCAGCTTATAGCCATAACCAACGCCCGTTGTAGTCTGGTGGTCAAAGCCACTGAAATGATCCTCTTCATGCGTCGCTATCATATAAATAAAACTACGCTCATCTATTTTTTTATCCGACTGCAATGCAATAGCATACTTCTCGGCGGTAGTGGTTCCGCTACTGGCATTATTAAATGCCGTAAAGTTAGCCTGATGCGCCCAACCTTTATTTTCCGATGTTAGCTTTAGCTTGGCATTAATCGTTTGCGTATCCGAATTGCCGCTTGATGTAACAAAACCTAATTCAGCATCGCCTTTAATCGGCTCAGCAAAACTTAAACCACTGGTAAGTAATGAAACACATAATAAAGAATATTTAGACATAATTTTTAAAACCCATTAGATAAACATAATTATTTAAAATATGAAAAAAGATAAAAAAATAGACAGTATAAAAAAAGGGCGGTAAATAACCGCCCTTTAACATTATAAAGTAGCGCTAAGCAGCTTGACTATTACTATGTACCTGCATTTGCGGATAAGGAATTTCAATACCCACTTCATCAAACCGTATTTTCACACGCTCATTAAGATCGAAGAAAACCCCCCAGTAATCCGCTGATTTAACCCAACTGCGAAATACTAAGTTGACTGACGAATCAGCTAATTCGGATACACCAATAGTGATACCTTTAGCATGCAAAATACGACTCTCTGCATCAGCAATAGCCTTAAGCTCATCTTTAACTTGCTGTATGTTTGCATCGTACCCAACACCAATAATTAAATCTACGCGTCGCTCGGATTGCGTTGAATAATTAATGATATTACTCCCCATAACTGAAGAGTTAGCAATAATAACCGTTTTATTATCTCCGGTATGCAATGTCGTAGCAAAAATTGCCACTTCAGAAACAATACCCGCAGCACCAGCAACCTCAACAAAATCACCTACTTTAATCGGTCGCAATAAAATAATCATTACACCCGCAGCAAAGTTAGATAGTGTTCCTTGCAGTGCAAAACCAACCGCTAAACCAGCCGCACCTAAAATAGCGACGACCGATGCAGTTTGTACACCTAACTGGCCTATTGCGGCAATAATGACAAAAGCAAATAATAGGTAATAAACAATACTACCAACAAACTTAGCAACGGTTGAGTCAATATTACGCGCACTCATTGCCGACGTCATCGCTTTTGAAATAAGCCCAATAATCCATTTACCAATAATATAAATGGCTAATGCCATTATAATTTTTATTCCGTAAACAACTGCCAAATCAAGCAGCTGATCGATATTAAATTCAGACATAAATCACTCCTCACTACATGTATTGTTAATGCTTAAAATAAAAAAAGTTTTTAACTACTCTGCGCGTCTCTCAACGGTAGCCGAAATAACAGCAACTACACGACGGTTAGCACTTCGACCTTCGGCGGTGTCATTGTTAGCGATAGGACGCGCCTCACCATAACCAACAGCCGATACACGACTTGGCGTTACAGCAAAACTGTTGACTAACACATCGGCCACTGCCGCTGCACGACGCTCAGATAAGGTTTGGTTATATGCCGAGGAACCACTGCTATCAGTGTAGCCTTCAACAACAACTTCAGTTGCCGGGTATTCAATCATAAAATTAGCAACTGATTTTATTTCACTAAAATAATCGGCTGGCACTACTGAAGAGTTGTTTGCAAAGTTAACCTGCAACTCAATTTCATGTGTTTCAGTTAAGATGATATAACAACCCTCAGCATTTACTTTAGCGCCAGCTTCGCTATTAGGACAACTATCTTTGTAATTAGCAACGCCATCATTATCACTATCTAACGCACAACCTTGTGCATCTACGCCAACACCATCAGGGGTATCTAGGCAATTATCAAGAGCATCACTCACACCATCATTATCGCCATCTTCCGGCGCCGCCGGCGCTATTGGTGCAGATGAACCCCCCAATAAAAATTGTAGGCCAAGCGTTACAGCAAGTTCTGTTTGCGCTTCATCAAGACTCGTAACACCACGAACGTCAGAGCGCAGCGAAACAACTTCATTAAAAGCATATTTAAAACCCACGCCATAATTAACAAAAGACTCATCACGCTTAGCCGATATTTCTTCTAGCGTATGCTCACCTGCACCAATTAACCAATATGGCGTAAAGTTGTTATCCGTCGCCACATGGTAAAGACTGTCGACACGCCATTGATCAAAATCAGCATCGCCCGTATTCGTTTCTGTATCCCCAGCTAAATAAACCAACTCAAGCTGCCAAGGGTTATCCCATCTATACCCAGCACCAATAGACAAGAAAGATGTTTCATCTTGGTATATATAATTCCGAGCGCTATCAAATGCATAATAGCCAACACTAGGTGTTAGCGTAAATCCGGCTTCGTCTGCTAAAGCTATTGATGTGTGAGCAAGTCCAGCAGCACAGGCCATCACTAATAATTTGTTTTTCATATCATCTCCATATCAATCAGTTGTATGTCAATTAATTTCAGGTCAATCAATTTCATGTTCAATCAGCTTCGTGTCACTTAAGAGTATGACAACATGCTATCTATAACGTCATGCATTGCTGTGGCTATTTCTATACTGAAAAGTTACATAACTTTTTGTATTGCAATTTATATAACACTTGATTGTGTCCAGCTATGTACAACTATATAACTAGACCTTATTTATTAAGGTTAATTGATCATTGAATTGAGTGCTGATAAATTCAGCGCACTAAAAAATGTAATGGTAAAAATTTATAACAAAAAAATATCTGCTATTTCAATAATACGACGGGCATTCTACAACTACTTAGAAGCAACATAGACATAAAAAAATGTAAAAATAAACAGGGCCAGATTTATTTTTAATCACTCTACATTGACGGCAGGAAAGGTAAGATTAAAAGAGGTACTTTTTCCTAATTCTGATTCGACATGAATATTACCACCATGACGTTTTACAACAGTATGTACAAAGCTAAGGCCTAAACCATAACTTTTAGCACCATAGGTTGTTCGCTGAGACTCAGAGATCGCCGACTGCAAAAGGTTTTTTTGCTTTCTCCTTGCTCGAAAATATGGCTCAAACAAATGCGGTATCAACTCGCTAGGTATACCGCTTCCGGTATCGCTAACATCAACATGTATGCCCTGCTTCGCATATAGCTTTATAGACACACGATTATTCTTAGGCGTATGCTGAACCGCATTGTAGAGAATATTAGTCACTGCACGCTCTAACAGGTGCACATCACCCGACACCCAGCAATCTTCTGATGAGCGGTCAATACTTACCTCAACCTTTTTATTACTTGCATAACCAAAGACCTGTGCATATGCACCATCGACTACGCCATGCATATCGACTAATTGAAAAACATCGCGATTAATATTCTCAGCTCTCGATAACTGCAAAAAATCTTCTGAATACTTTAAATTTTTTCGAGCAAAATATTCTATCTGTTGTATAAACTCATTTTCATTCTCTGAAAATTCGCCACTATTAAGCCGATAACTTTCAAGCAGCGACAACAAAGAAACAATGGGCGATCGCATATCATGTGACAAAAAGGCTAAGGCTTCGTTTTTACCACGCTCCAAATAACGTAATCTTGTCACGTCTGTAAAAACAAATATTAATGTGTCGCTAGGATTTTTTTGATCAGCAATAATGGCCGCCTGACATAGTAAGCAACGATCATCGGAAATTTGTATCTCTTGATAAACTCGCTCTCTATCTACCATTAAGGTTCTTAGAATGCTCAGCCAAACATAGGCACTTACCGAATTTTGTAAATCAACAACTGAGCGGCCAACAAAAGATTCAGAAAATAAACGGCAAAAGTTATCATTGGTGAAAATTATCTTACCCGCAGCATCAGCGACCATTACTGCATCTTGCAATTCAGCCATACTTTTATTCATTCGCATCTGGGCTTTTTCTGCAATATTTTTAATGGAATAAATTTCTTTAACCGTTTTTTCAACTAACTCATAAGAATCGGTAGGCGACTCATCTACCGTGTTTAAGCCCGATAAAAGTGCCGACATAATTGGCATTAATTTATTATTTTCAACACTGCCCTCAATACGGCTTTCAATTTTTAAGCGGTACGGTGTTTTTTTAACATAAAACCCTGTAATAGCTCCCGCTTTAGAATAACGAACGCCTGGCCAAGTATGATAAAAATCCATTGGCCACTTTTCTAAAGACCAATTATCAATAACGCCAATTTCAGCTAATTTTTTTAAATCACTCTCTACTGCTGCCAGATTTAATGAAGATGTCGGCGAGCTTTTGCGTAAAATAGATAATTCCTGCTGCAAAAAATTTAATGCAATCTCGATTCTCCGCCAACTCCATAGCGGATAAAAAATTAGCATTGCCAATACGGCAGCAATGGGAGAAAACCAATAGTTCAACCACAGTAAACTGGCAAACGTTAGGCCACTAAAACTTAATATAGAAACAAACGTCATTAACAAAAACTGCGCTGGCGCTAAATGACTAAATAAGTAGGCTAATACCGCAACAATTAATACGCTAAAAAACGCATGCAAAAAAGCATCGGGTTCACTGACATAGGCATTTAATCTAATTGCGTGGTAGGCATTGGCATTAAACTCGACACCTGGCATAGCACCTAGCGGCGTCGGCACATCATCGCCAAGACCTTTTGCCGTTGCGCCGACAAATACCCGTTTATCCTGCCACTGTTCAGCAGCCACTAAACCATCTAACACATCAATATAAGAGATTCGATAAAGCGTATTGGGCGGACCAATAAAGCGCAATAAATGATAATAATCTCTATATATTTCATAAGGAGAATGAGTCTCAATTAAAGGACTGCGCTTTAAAGCGCTTTGTTTACCAGTGAGACTATCGGGCGTTTCATTCAGCATATCTGTTAATGCTAAAGAAAGATGAGGCCAATAAGGCTTACCTAAACCCTCTCGTAAATACAAACCTTTAGCAACACCATTACCACTGTAATCAACATGTGCGTGCCCTAAAGCTGCAGCAGCATTAGCATAAAGAGGAATTGGCATAACCTCTCGCATTTCACTACGAAAGCTTAGCTCCTCAATAAAAACGGGCAGCACAACATTTCCACTTAATTTAAGCGCTGCAGAAAATTGCTGATCGGGTGAAATAACATTCGTGTTTTTATCTAAGATAGCGGACTGAGGCTCGCCAAAAATAAGATCAAAAACAATAGCATCAGCCTGACTCAAACGCGCTAATAATTGCGCATGATAACGCCTATCCCATGGCCAAGCGCCCAAACGCTCAATCGAAGCTTCATCAATAGCAACTACAACAACATCATCAGGATAAGGTAATAAATTTTTCTTTAATAAAAAATCATAGTAGGCAGTATCAATTGATGAAAACCAATTAAATATACTCGCTAGGGCTGCAATCACGCTGGTGATAGCTATTGTTACTATGGGTGATGTTTTTCTAGCCGCGCTCATAGTCGTTATCCAGCATCCTTGATGCTAGTCATTATTATTAGACTGCGTATGTAAGGCATTTATTAAAATGACAATTCGTCACAAAATAATAAAGGCAAGAATAGTGGCAAATAGACCTATTAATATATTGTTATTGGTTTTTCGCTCAAGGTATATGGATTCACTATAATCACTATCAGGAATATCATCAGCCATCGCTTGCACTCTGACATGAACCGATGAAACGTTAGCATCTAACGGTAAACTTAAGCTTAATGCCTGTGTAGTTTGGCTCGCAATAAGACGAGAAAAATCCGCACTCTCACTCACTTCAATACGATATCGCATGGCGTCCTCAACAGCATTCCAAGTCACAAATAATCCGGCGTCGCTAAATTCTGCTTCGCTAATTTGCGGGGGGCTTAACTGCGTCTGATAACATAAACGTCGTTGGGACTCTAACCCATTATAACCTTGAGTATCTACTGCATTGACTTTAACTTGATAACAACCATCATCTAATCCTTTAAATACATAATTAGAATCCGCCACCATTACAGTAGAAATAACTTGGTCAACTTTGGTATTGTCAGCCATTAGTACTAAACGGTATTGCGCAGCTTCTAATGAGATTTGCCACTCGACATAACCTGGATCAGTGCAACTACGATTCCAGCGCGGCGCCGAAAGCAACATGGTTTGCGCCGACAAACCTTGTCCGCCAATAGTGCTTACACCATGACCAGCCGTCACATTTGCACTATCGCTATGCGAGGTTACACCCACAATACCTTCAAGCACTTCACTGCGCGTTTTACCACTTTGGCCACTTTCCTGCGGTACTGAACTTGTGACACGAAATTTTGTACCGCGAACAGCCGCAACCGCCGTTGGTGTCTTAATGCGAAACTGCGTTCTAGGCATCCGCTTTGGCACCGTTACCTGTACTTCACCACGCGGCAAACTGACTTCAATGGATTGCGCCCTAGCCTGTTTAATTGCCGAGGAAGAATCAATTACTAACTCACTATTAGGACTCATCACAATGGTTGCGCCATCAGCAAAACGTAATGTTGCTGAACCCTGACCAACAACAATTTTGCTACCCATTCGCAATGCTTGCCCAGCGGTCATTTCAACTGGCTTTTGATTAATCGCCGAAAAACTTACCTGACCAAATACATAAACCGCCTGAGCTGCCACTGGCGCCTGTTTCAACCATTCAACAGGTATCAGCAACAATGTCCCTGTAGAGAGTTGTTTTGGATTATCAATTCGATTGTGACTGGCCAGCTCACGCCAACATTTTTCGTGCGCCGTGTATTCCTTGCAAATCGACCAAAGCGTATCACCCGGGCGCACACTGTAACGCCAATCACTTGCCTGAGATTCGGCACTCAGTAAAGTAAACGACCCTAATAGGAATAAAAAAAGGATGACACGAACGGCGATGGCATTAACTGAATGAGTCATTATCGTCATACACATAGGGGCACACTCGTTGCTAGATACAACTCAAGACAGCTCAAGGCAGCTCACTATTGAGCTTCATTGAAATACCTTGAACTATATACAAGTACATTGAACTTCGGACAAAGACATTGAACGACTGCAATCGATATTATTCAAGAAAAATGAGATAAAAACTGTGGATTTAACTTTTTTTGGTTATTATTCGACCGATACGAGCGCTTCGAGCTTTTCTAATCGGTAGCCATGCTGATAGACCGTTTTTATACAATAACCAATTTCTGGTCCTATATTTAAACTACGTCGAATTCTACTGACATGCACATCGACAGTGCGAGTATTTAATGTGGCATCTATTCCCCATACCTCACGCAGCAGATAATCCCGAGAAAGAAGCTTGCCCACGTTTTTTAACATGCAATAGGCTAACTTATAATCTTTAGGGGTTAATTTAACCAAGTCGCCATTCACCGTAACAGACTCTGATGCCGAATCGAGCAAAATAGGGCCTAAGCTCAGGCGCGAGTCCTCTTTAGTAACGCCAGCTCGACGCGCCAAAGAATTAAGCCTCGCCAGCAATTCTGCCTTGCGTAACGGTTTAATCAAATAATCGTCGGCACCGGCCTGAAGCGCACGGACAATATCGCTTTCGGCATCTCGCTGAGTGGCAAATAAGACGGGCACATTGGAATTAAGCTGGCCACGAACAGATGCGAGCACATCGAGCCCCTCCATATCCGGTAACTGCCAATCTAAAATGAGCAAATCGACAGGGTTATCGTTCAATAAATGAATAAAGTCTCTACCAGTGGCGGCATGCGTAACTGCAAAACCTTCGCCTGCAAGCCAAGACTTCACCAGCTCAGCTTGAGACTGTTCATCTTCTAGATAACCGATTCTCAATGTTTTGTTTCCCTTTTTCACTTTTAACCAATTGTAATCCATTCAGCACTCATCCGATATTGATTAAGTTGATCGTGCTAAATGATAAAAATAGTGTATCCCAATCAGACCCTTTTTTTGGCAAAAATATCCATAACCGTCGTTTATTTACTTGCTTTATATCAGAAACTTGCCAGATCCGTTAGCAAAATCAGACACGCCCTTTCACTGAACAACTCATGGTTTTTTACATTTATTTACCCTGAAAATGCTGCATGCAATGGCCACTCAGTCGTAAAATGTCCCTGTACAGAATCTAGGCTATAAGAGTTAATATTTTAGGGCTATTAATGACAAATTCAGGCTTACAGGTGAAAAGAGAGGTTAAACAGGAAGCCGTGAAAGAGGTTAATGCTCGGCGATTTCGGCGTGCAAAAGTCGCGCTAAAAGGCGCCTTAAGAATTCCAGGCCTAGGGGTCGAAATGGTTCGAACCAAAAATATATCTGAAGGTGGAATTGGCCTAAACACATTAGGAAACTGCAACATCGAAATAGGCAGCAATGTGCAGCTGCACTTAAATGGGGTTATATCAGGTAAAGAGAGTACTCGATTAGACACTTACACCATGAGAGTCGTGCATCTAAACGGCTGTAATCTGGGTTTATCGTTTACTTAAAAGACGCCTCATGCAAGCTTTTCAAAACCGTTAGCTACAAAACTAACCAAGCAATTAATTGGCTTAAAAAACCCAAAACGACCACTACACCTACTAGCGCTAACATCATCCACCACGACTTAAATGGCTTTCTTTCTACTGAATGAATAGGTGATGAAAGGTATTTTTGAACACGAGCAAGATCTTCTGGCGACAATTTTGACTGCTCATCTTGCTGAGTTTTTGCTAAAAGGTCAGCAGCGCTAAGCTGTTGATCTGAATTTAAAGGCGTTTCCGTATTAGGAGAATTAGACATAGAAGTGCTGCTCTACAAAGTTAAATACATTATTGTCGCAGACCATGATAACGCCAGATTTGCCGATAAACCAGATACTGACACCAGCATTTTAAACACCATCAAACACTCAACCTAAATA
This sequence comes from Cellvibrionales bacterium, assembly GCA_042090785.1. Lineage (GTDB taxonomy): Bacteria > Pseudomonadota > Gammaproteobacteria > Pseudomonadales > UBA7434 > UBA7434. The sequence continues at coordinate 26,090 of JBELIP010000001.1, forward strand.
TCAATTAGGCTATAATAGTTAATACATATGTTAAGCCATATGTTAAGCCATATGTTAAGCAAAAGTATCGATAAACGCGCCCAGCAACTCATCCGCAGCCCTAACCATCTGCGCCGACGCCTTAACATGATGTTCTGCTTGCAATAAATCCACGGCCGAAGAAGCCAAAGAGCCATTGTTTAAATGATTATCGTGAACCGCACCCGCAATATCGGCAGCTGCGTGCCCGGCTTGCTGCAATCCCATCTGTATGCCCGCCGACCCAAGCTGTAATAAACTATTAGCCATCACATTTTCTACCTATCAGCTGTATTTAAATCAAAGCTAATTTAAGCAGAAAGACCCGCAACAGGCTAATACCACTTATCAAATAAGTGAAGCCATCGAAGCAACGCGCTAAACCAGTAATGAAAGGTCGAATCGGTCAACAAAATCAGCTGACTCAATAGATGCGCTATACGGCAACTCAGCCAGTAAAGGACAAGGCAAACGTGCCGTCAACGCTGCGACATTCGCAGTCGCCTCACACATATCTTCATGTACATGATTCGCCACCCAACCTAACAAAGGCAAACCTGCCTGCTCAACTGCCGCTGCCGTTAGTAGAGCATGGTTAATACAACCTAGCTTCATACCCACCACCAACACCACCTGCAGATCTAACGCTTTAGCTAAATCAGCCATAGTGTATTGATTGTTAATGGGTACCAACCAGCCACCGGCACCCTCCACCACCACAAAATCGGCATCCGACTCCAGCACAGGCAGGCAACGCGTAACACACTCATCAAAATGAATTTCGCGCTTTTCATTGCTTGCAGCTATATGTGGCGCAATAGCTTCAGAAAATAAATAGGGGTTCACTCTTTCATAACTATGCTCTTCAGTGGCCGCTGCTTGTAATTGCACAGCATCACTATTACGCAATACTGATGCAATATTATCGGCACCAGCAGCCAATGGCTTTAATGCCGCTGTCGAATAACCCGCAGTCGCCAATGCCTGTAATAATTGCGTTGCCACCACCGTCTTACCGGCATCGGTATCTGTGCCAGTAATAAAAATTCTTTGTGGTGTTTTATTATTTTTCGACTTTGAATGCATAAACCCACGCCGTTCTATTGATAAAAAAACTCAGCATTATTTTTGTACCACCATATACAAAACACGATAGGTCAATGGCAGCTTATCGTCATCTGTACGCAGTGCATCATAAGCGCTAACAAACTGATGGTATTTATTTTTACCCATTAATCCTTTAGGCCTATCTGGATGCATATTATGAGCACCAATATCTTTTACACTACGAATCAAATGACGCATGGTAGAAAATCTTTGCACATCATCTTCAACTAACCAATGCTGCAAATTAAGTCCTGATTGCTCACAACACTGCCTAATATGTTTTTCACTTTCAAAAACATTGACATGCACAGCATCATCCACACTGGCCCAAGCTTTTTTTAATTCAAACAAAGAACCATCGGCCAAGGTCGTCAATACCACCATACCGCCATCGACTAAACTATCAGCCACATTCTTAAACACCTTATCAAGGTCATGACACCACTGAATAGAAAGGCTGGAAAAAATAATATCAAAACTCTGGGGACAAAAAGGCAACAACTCAATATCGGCCTGCACTTGAAAACTATCAACTGCTCGCGACTGACAAGAAGCTAACATTGCAGAAGAAATATCAACCTCAACAATATCTGCCGTTGAATAACGTTGTCGCAATGCAGAAGAAAAATAACCTGTGCCTGCACCTAAATCCAAAACACGATTAACATTATCTGCTGGCAAAAAACTCATTAATTTTTTGCCAACAGAATGCTGAAATACCGCTAGCGAATCATAACTTTGCGCCGCGTCAGAAAACGATTTAGCTATCGCCTGCTTATTAATTATCGCTTTAACACTGCTAGCTTTAATAAAATTAATCGTCGACAAAAGCCAATTATCGCGCTCAGTAATAAATGGCAGATGTGCTGAATTTTCAAATATTTTTACTGCATCATTAGGGTATAGATCTACCATTAACTTAGCTGCATCACAAGGCACTAAACTATCATGAGCACCAAACTGGCGTAACACGGGAACATCTAATGCATCCCAGCAAGAAAACAAATCGTAATCAGCCAACCAACTTAAACCTTGCCGCAAACCATGAGCGCAATGCAAAGCGTCACATAATAATGCTTTAATGTTTTTTAAATCTTTACGAGCAGATGCAACACCTTGTGTTTGTAAGGCATAAAAACGGCTCAACACCGCTTCACATTGAGTCTCAGACTCACTTAACTGTTGAGAGAACTTTTCAAATAAATCCGCTGGCATTGCTTGCGGCCAACTGTCACAACTTACAAAACTTCGATTCGTTGCAATAGTCACCAAAGCAGACACGCGATTAGAAAATTGCTGCGCTAACAGCGAGGCAAACAAACCACCTAACGACCAAGCAACAATAGAAAATTTTTGCGGCAATACAGTATTGTTAGAAGACGATAATAAAAACTGCTTGGCAAACTGATTAATAAACGCTTCAATGGTAGAAAATGACACTTCGCTATTTAGGCCATGGCCAGGCAAGTCGAATAAATAAATTTCAAAATCTACCCGCAAACACTCTATGCAGTCGCGCCAAATATCGCCACTAGCACCCCAACCATGAACCAATAATAATGCTGACGCGTTTGGGCTATAAGAATGCACGCGCGTTAACGACATATCCTTATCATGTTGTAGATCCACGTTAGCCGTCATCATTTTATTCACACTAAATTTTCATGCTGACGCAGCACATCAATTAACTGATCGATTTGCGCAAACGAATGTGCAGCCGTCAAAGTAATCCGTAAGCGCGCCGAACCTTTTGGCACTGTTGGCGGACGAATGGCCGACACCAACAGCCCGGCATCAAATAATGCCTGACTCAACACTAACGCTTTTTCACTGTCGCCAATAATTAATGGTTGAATAGCAGTTGTTGATGGCAGGATATTAAATTTCAAATGGCTAATAGCTTCACAGAAATAGCTAATGACACGCTGTAGGTGCTGGTGCCGCTCTGGCTCTGCGTTCATCATATTCAGCGACTGTAATGCCGCAGCGGCGCAGGCAGGAGGTAATGCTGTGGTGTAAATATAAGTGCGCGAATATTGAATGAGTGTCTCTATCATTTCATGACTGCCGGCGACAAATGCACCCGACACACCCAATGCCTTACCCAAAGTACCCATAACTATTGGCAAGCGCGCTTGCTCTAGACCAAAGTGGTCGGCGCAACCAGCACCCTGCTCGCCTACAACCCCGAAACCATGGGCATCATCAACCATTAAAGCAATATCATGCGCATCGCAGATATCCGCCAACGTATCCAATGGCGCAATATCACCATCCATACTAAATACACCATCAACGGCTAAAATCTTGCGCATCCCATTGTCATTAGGCGGTAATTTTTTCAATAATTGTTCAAGATGATCAAGATCGTTGTGTTTATAACGGAGTAACTGCGCGCCAGAAGCAATACCACCATCAATCAGCGAGGCATGATTGAGCTTATCTTGAATAATAATGTCGTCTTTACTTAATAGCGCTTTAAGCACACCAAGATTGGCCATATAACCGCCAGAAAAAAGTAGCGCCCGATCACGACCGGTAAACTTTGCTAACGCCGCTTCTAAGTCCTCATGCGGTTGCTGATGGCCGACCACCAAGTGCGATGCACCTGCACCGACACCGTACTGCTCGGCTGATGATTGAAAAGCTGAAATCACCGCTGGGTGATTAGCTAAACCCAAGTAGTCGTTGCTAGAAAAATTCAGGTATTCGCGGCCCTTTAATTGCACCAACGGCCCTTGTGCCGTCCCCAGCGTTAGCCTTTGACGATACAAATTCTGTTGTCGGCGCAGCGTTAAAGCAGGCCCTAAGTCCGATATCCAGCGGCGCATTAAAAAATTACCAAACTATATTAAAATAAGCACTTATAAATAAAGTAAGTGCTTACTTTATAGCTTGTGCAAGGCCTTAGTGAGCGGCTGCGTTATAGAATAGCGCAGCCCCTTTTGAGTGGGTAGATGCCGAAAAATCAGTCTGGCTTGCCGGGTCGACACCCTCAGGAGAAATACCCAAGCGGTTGAATAAATCGAGGTCTTTATTCGCCTCAGGGTTAGGTGTGGTAAGGAGTTTTTCGCCATAAAAAATAGAATTAGCACCGGCAAAATACACTAAGGCATGCATTTCTTCATTCATGGTTTCGCGACCTGCAGACAGTCGCACATAAGACTTTGGCATTAAGATTCGCGCCACGGCAATGGTGCGAATAAAGTCAAAATTATCAAAGTCGTCTTCATCGGCCATTGGTGTACCCTCGACACGCACCAAGCGATTAATCGGCACACTTTGTGGATGCTCTGGCATATTCGCCAACTCTAACAATAAACCCACACGATCATCCATCGACTCGCCCATACCTACAATGCCGCCAGAGCAAACATTAATGCCTGCTTCACGAACATGGTGCAAAGTATCTAATCGGTCTTGATAAGTGCGGGTAGTGATAATATCGCCATAATATTCTGGCGAAGTATCCAAATTATGGTTGTAGTAGTCCAATCCAGCCTTAGATAGCGCACTGGCTTGGTCTGGTTTCAGCATACCTAGGGTCATACAAGTCTCTAAACCCATCTCTTTTACACCTTTGACCATAGCGATAACTGCTGGCATATCGCGGTCCTTAGGCGAACGCCAAGCCGCGCCCATGCAAAAACGGGTAGAACCGGTTTCCTTTGCTGCCCTGGCCTCAGCTAAGACCTTTTCAACCTCCATCAACTGCTCAACTTCTAGGCCGGTGTCATAGCGAGTACTTTGAGGACAATATTTGCAATCTTCTGGGCATGCGCCGGTCTTAATAGACAGCAAGGTACTGACTTGCACCGCATTTTGGTCAAAGTTCAGTCGGTGTATTGACTGGGCTTTAAATAGTAAGTCATTAAAAGGCATAGCAAAAAATGCCGCAATTTCGGATCGAGACCAATCATTACGCAGCGTTGATTGCGCTGAGGGCTTTAACTGCGCTGAGGGCTCTAATTGCGCTGAAGCTATAGAAGCTACCGAAGCAGAGGGTTGAGATATCGATTGAGGCATAAATTGCACCGCTAGTTGCCAACTCACCGCTCTACAAGACAGCTCTAGAGCCGAACGCGGCTAAGAAAGACCAAAACAAGCAAGCAGTGATTGTGGTTAGAATTGAGACTAATTTTAAAGAACCCAGAGTCACTGTCAACCTGAAAGGAGCAGAAAGGTTTACAAGTATTTATTACGACTTATTGAGCGATTAAAGCCATGCCTAACAGCGCTGGCCGACACACTCATGCCGTCCTCATGCCTAATCTGCGAGCAATCAGCCGACGCAAGCACTCGATTATGCGAAAACTGCAGCGCATTTATTAATAAAAGCCGCCACCAAAGCGACCAGCGCTGCGTAAGGTGCGCTGTTGATTTAAATAGCGGCTTAGGCGACGGCGCACTGCATTGCGCGCAATGCATTAAACAACCATCACTGTTTCACAGCTGTGTAACCGCCACCACTTACAACCCATTAACCGGCAAGCTGTTAAACCAACTTAAGCACCATGGCAGACTATCAGCCACCCTGCCCATTGCCGCCAATATGATCGAAGCCATTAAAACGCATTATGCACTTAGCTCGTCAAATAGCCCATCAAATATCGATCTTGTTATCCCTGTACCACTGCATAAAGATCGACTGCGAGAACGCGGTTTTAATCAAGCCAATGAAATCGCCAAACCTATTTGTAAAGCGCTCGACCTACCGCTTGCTGTTAACCTTTGCCAACGGCAACTTAATAACCCACCGCAGCAACAAGCTACGCTGGCTGCACGGCATAAAAATTTACGCGGTGCATTTATCGCCAACCCTGCCGTCAAGGGCAAGCACATTGCCATTATTGATGATGTAGTCACAACCGGCGCAACCGCCAACGCTGTTGCTAAAAGCTTACTCGATGCAGGAGCCGCTCGCTGTGATATTTGGTGTTTTTCTCGAACACCCCGAAAGCAATAATAATTTTTTTTGCCTTAATATTCGTACTGTATAACTAGCATTAAAACCTACACTCACCTAACATAGCGTCAACGCTGTACATCCACCTTTTGCATAACAAACGCTATGTAGCATATGCGACATTTTTTTTGGCTAAAAAAACCCAGGCTTGCAATTAGCTTGAGCCTATTCATTTTAGGCTCAACAAAATTATGTGCAGCACAAGAAAATAAACAAATAAGTGACCCGTTATTTAATCAAGACACTCAAGGCAGTTTTATTTATTTAGCGGTAGCAGCAAATTTCAAATCGACACTACAGCTACTCGTTCATCGTTTTTTATTACAACACCCCAGCATCAATAAAAATCAGCTCATAATAATTAGCGGTGCCACAGGCGCACTGTATGCACAAATAACCCAAGGAGCCCCCTTTGATATTTTTTTTGCTGCCGACACATTGCGACCAACACAATTACTAGAAAAAAATTATGCTATTAACTGGACATACCATAGTTACGCCTATGGAAAGCTAGCACTGGCCTTTAAGGCAAAACAAGAAAAAACGCTTTGCGACAAGCCCATTAATTCAACACTCGCCCTTAAAGACTTGCTACAGCAATTGTCACCATCATCCAACCTAACACTCGCCACCGCCAACCCAACAACAGCTCCTTATGGTCAAGCAGCGCAAGCACTTATTAACAAGCTCGGTGAGTCAGTCTCACAATACAGAGTTGTAAGGGGAAAAAATATATTGCATACACAGCAATTACTATTAAATAGCAACGTCGATTTAGCTATACTAGCGGCAGCTCAAGCTAAACACCCCGTAATGGCTGAGTACCAATTTTGCACGATCAACCAATCACTTTATTCACCGATTGAACAGGCTATGGTTATTATTAAACAAGCTAATCGCACAGCTCAAGACAATCACCTAACAAAAATATTTTTTGATTTTATAACAACAGATTCAGCAAAAAAAATTGTTAACGCTAATGGCTATACAACTAAGTAGCGCCAATGGAAAAAATAAGTAACCAATAATGCTTTTATCTCCAGCAGACTTTACTGCACTAATCCTCACACTAAAACTCGCTGCTATCAGCACGGCGATATTATTAGTGATCGGCTTACCACTAGCATGGTGGCTAGCACGCACACGCACAACGCTAAAGCCATTTATTGAAACATTAATCGCGTTACCACTTATTTTGCCGCCCACGGTTATCGGCTTTTACTTACTTCTTGCTTTTTCGCCTGACCACTGGTTTGCCAAGTCTTGGCAGGAATTATTTGGCTCATCATTGGCTTTTAGTTTTAGCGGCTTGGTTATTGGCTCGGTTATCTACTCCTTGCCTTTTGTTGTACAGCCCATGCAAAGTAGCTACGAAAAAATCCCACAACTCACCTTGCTCACCGCCGCCTCTTTAGGAGCTAATAAGATAGATCAATTTTTTAGTATTTTATTACCCATGACTAGACGTTCAACCATTGCTGCTAGTGCGCTTGCTTTTGCACACACGATGGGCGAATTCGGCGTTGTATTAATGATTGGCGGTAATATTCCTGGAGAGACACAAGTTATTAGTATTACATTGTACGATCATGTTGAATCCCTCGCCTACGATCGCGCTCATATTATTGCGTTAACATTGTTAGCACTGTCATTTTTTAGCTTATTCATTATTTATACTATTGATCGTCGGAGTAATAACAGCAATACCGACAAGAGCAATATAAGGATTCGACATGCTTGATATTACTATTAAGCAAAGCCTTGGGTCCTTTACCCTAAACATCAACACATCCATACCCACTCGTGGTGTTACCGCTATCTTTGGCCCCTCGGCAAGCGGCAAAAGTACTTTACTCAACTTAATTGCAGGCTTTAACTTACCCGACAAATCGTCAAGTAACTCACCTAACCAATCACAGACTAATACGATTACTTTTAATGGCCAGCCGTGGCTAATCAGTAATAGCACTCAGCCACTGACTTACCAGCCTATTCATAAACGACGCATTGCCTACGTTACTCAAAACGCTTGTTTATTTACTCACTTAACGGTTCAAAAAAATCTTGATTATGCCGTTAATCGCCGAGTAAAAAATAATGGCATTGACTTAAATGATATTTGTCATCGCCTAAAAATACATCCATTACTGAATAAACTTCCTGAACAGCTTTCTGGCGGCGAACAACAGCGTGTTGTCATCGCTCGCGCCTTACTATCATCGCCCGAGTTAATTTTATTTGATGAGCCGTTAAGCGCTTTAGATGAAGCGCACCGTGAAGAGATATTGCACCACTTAGAACAACTGCACCAAGTATTTAAAATTCCTTTTTTGTACGTCACACATAATCTAGAAGAACTCATGCGTCTTGCCGACCATGTTTTACTTTTAAATAATGGACAGTTAATTACCAGCCAACCTATAGGCGACATTTTATCCGACCTAACATTGCCTTTGTCTCAACAGCAGAACTCTGGCGTAATTATTGAGTGCTCTGCCGAGCAATACGATCAGCAATACCAATTACATAAACTGAACCTAGGTAATGGCTTGCACTTATGGGCCAGCGGCTCAAACGCGAATACCAAGGCGCAAACTAAGATGCGTATTCGTGTTTACGCTAAAGATGTGAGTATCACGCTGCAAGCAGCCACCAACAGCAGTATTTTAAATATTCTTCCCGCTACCATTACCGCAATATCCGACGTGAAAAATGGACAAGCAATTGTTAAATTAAACTGCGATAATCATTTACTGCTATCGCGAGTCACTGCTAAATCCATTCAACAACTGGGATTAATCGTCGGCAAACCGGTATTCGCGCAAATTAAAGGCATTGCACTTCTCGGTGCAGCATAATGACATATTAGCGGCTTAACATAGACGAAGTCGCCTATTGGAATTCGACAACTGGAATTCGACAACAACAATGAAAATTTTTTACAGCATTATCAAAATCCTATTATTTTTTGTATTAGCGACTTTTGCACTGAGTATTATCGGTTTATTTACGACTATCCATTTTCTCTTTGATGACCAACCCTCTATTTCGCAATATGAAAAAACCAGCTTAGCTGACATTCAACGTATTAAAAAAATTGCCATAGCAGTTAGCGGCCAACTGCAACAGTCAGGCACTCAGCAACTCATACTCACTGAACGCGATCTCAACTTAGGTATTAGTCATTTTGGGCCAGCAACTCTTCGACTGCCTAAAAATAGCTACGCGCGCGTAGTGGTTACCGAGCAGCAACAAGCAATAGAAGCCACCGTTCCTGCAAACTATATTAACGAACAACTTTATCTTCACATTAAAAATCAACTGAGTAACAACCAGCGTATAGCTTTTAATTTATTGAAAGACTGGGTCAGTGATAAATGGATTAACGCTCAACTTAATATCGTTATTGATAATTCCGCCACACAGGGACAATGGTTAAAGCCCGGCCGCATTCGAGTGGGCAGTATTAAATTAAGCGATTCAATCAGTAAAATGATTAGCGATAAAATAATACTCGAAGCTTTAAAGCAACCCAGTGCTAAACCAGCGCTATTAGCTTGGGAGAATATAAAAGATATTAAGCATCAAGACACTGAAATAACCATTGATTATGTGCTGCCCAAAACTGGCCAGTCGGCATTAAACAGTTATGAATCATTACTGCTCTCGTCAGATGAACAGCAGCGCATTGCCATTTACCAAAAGTATTTTAAGCAGTTGCCTAAGCGAGGCCAGTTGGTGGCATTAATAGCGCCATTGTTCGAATTTGCCCACACGCGAAGTAAGCAATCTAACGATCCTGTGGCCGAAAATCGTGCCGCGCTATTAGCGCTGGCAAAAACATTTGGAGGGGATGAGCTCACATCGTTACTAAGCCCCGCCACCATTGCTAATTTTCAGGCCAACGCAAAGCCCTATACCATTTATGGCCGCCGTGACTTAGCACAACATATGGTTCTATCTGCAGGACTCACGCTTGTAGCGGACGAGGGACTGGCCGAACTCATTGGTCTCGATAAAGAAATTTCAGACCTTATGGGCGGCAAAACCATTAGCGCTTGGGACTTGCTCGCCGATAAGGCCGGCGTCAGGCTGGCACAGAATGCAACGCGCTCAGCAAAATCAGCACGTCAATTACAAATTAACCTCGCAAAAGCCAAAAGAGACGAACATATACTGCCTGATTTGGGCGTTGAATTTTCTTACTCTAGCGATCGATTTTCGACAGAAGATTTAGAAGAACTGTCGATACTTGTTGAACTATACCTCGAAGAACTCGATATTTTAAAACCCTAATTCAAGCGCAATCCAAGCGCTTTTGCCGCTCAATTAAAGCAAAAAAGGGGCGGCATGGGTCTTACATGGATGCTAAATAAACACTCACTAGGCACTCGATGGTTCACATATGATCATTTTGCCAAAAATTAATTACAAGTCATTGTTTTTTATATGAATAAAAAGCGCATACAAGCTGGCAGAAGCCAACGGGCAATCTATACTTTGAATAATAAGCAAAAGTAATATTGTGACCATGATTATTACAGATCTGGTGCGCATCTCTATCAAAAGGAAATACCTAATAGAGAATTATCCAAGGAACCACCATGTCGCCGCACGCTAACACAAAAATTCTTGTTATAAATCCGATCCATACACTTCGGGAAGATATCTGTGAACAGCTACAACGCGACGGTTTTAGCGATATCACAGACGTGTCAGAAGGTCTGCAAGCTATCGAATTACTCGGTGAGAATAGTTACGACCTCGTTGTCACTGATATCGAAATTCACAACCTTGACGCTTGGCGCCTAACCCGTCTTATTCGCTCCGATATGCTCGCCTCTCCAGCTAACACGACTGTCATCGTTGTTTCATCAACCTACAGCGAACGTATTGCAGAAGCGACTTCCAAAGAATTTGAAATTAATCGCTTTATTCCATTATCTAATCTTGAGCAGCTAGGCGATATTGCAAAAGAATTAATGGCCGAGAAAAATGCTCGCGTGCCTAAAGCGCGTATTCTCGTCATTGAAGATTACCAAGATACGGCACAGCTTGTTGAACGCGTATTAAGTAAACGCTTTGACATTACTCATGTTGCCGATGGCGAAACTGGCTTACAAACTTGGTTAGAAGGCCGACATGAAATCGTGTTACTGGATTTAATGCTACCCAAAATGTCTGGCGAGGCGGTGCTTCACGAAATTATTCGCCATAACCCTAATCAATCCGTCGTCATGATGACAGCACATGGTGATGCGAAAAAAGCAGGCGAATTAATTATTGCTGGCGCGGTCGATTTTATCTCTAAACCATTTCGTGCCGAGCAATTACGTCATGTCTGCAGTATCGCAGCCCATCGCGAAGACTTTATTATTAGTAACGAACAATTTAAAGAAAAGCAAAATGCACTAACGGCAGAAAAAAGCCGCGCACAAATCACCTTAGAATCCATTGCCGATGGTGTTATTACTACTAATGCCTCTGGCAATATCGATTACATTAATCCCGTTGCGCAAAACATATTAAATTACACCTTGGATGAAGTACGCGACCAATCAATTAAAGATATTTTTCATACTTACCATGAAATATCGCGTATACCAACGGCAAACCTCATTAAGCGAGCCATTGCTGAAAATAGCATCCTATACTCTGCCGCCAAAAACGTTTTAAAAACCAAAGATAATACCGAGCGATTAATTGAACAGCAGGCAGCACCTATTCGCGATGCTATGGGTAAAGCCATTGGCGCCATTCTTATTTTTCGCGACCGTACAGAAGCAAAACGCATTGAAAAACAATTATCGTTTCACGCCAGCCACGACCCACTTACCGGCTTACACAATCGCGAAATTTTTGATCAAGAAGTCCGTCTTGCTATTCATGAAGTAGAAGACAGTGAATCGCAACACGCTTTATGCCACTTATCGCTCTCACAGTTTAATATGATCAATGAGACTTGCGGTCACCGTGCCGGTGATAAATTATTGCAACAAGTCGCCGCCGTGCTTCAACAAAAAGTACGCGCGCCTAGCGATGCCATTGCACGTATTGGTGGCGATGAATTTGGCATTTTATTAAGACACTGCCCAATGGATGCCGCGCAGCGTATTTGTGAAGTGATTGCAGGTGAATTTACTAGTCATAAATTCGAACACGAAGATAAAAGTTTTGATATTAATGTGGGCATTGGCATTGTGTCCATTACTCACGAAACCGATAAACTGGCCGAGTTAATTTCAGCGGCTAGTGCTGCTTGTAACAAAGCGAAAGAACGTGGCAAAAACCGTGTGGCAAGCTACAGCGGTCAGGATGAAGAGCTTTACGAAAAACGCACCGAAGTCTTACTTGCTACTGAATTAATGGATGCCATTAAAGCTAACCGAACCTGCCTGTTTCAACAACGTATACTTAACGGCACTGAGACCGGCAAAGACAGCTTTGAAGTGTTACTACGCATAAAAGATAATGACGGTAAATTTCTCGCCCCTGGCCCTTATTTAAGTGCTGCCGAGCGCTACAACCTCACTCCCAATGTTGATCGCTGGGTAGTAGAAGAAACACTGCTGTGGTTAAGCGAACATCCTAATGTAATAGACGAAATTGAATATATGTCTATCAACTTATCTGGCTTGTCTATTTGTGAAGACAGTTTTACCGACTTTATCACTGGCTGCTTTAAAGATTCAAAAGTCAGCCCAAATAAAATTTGTTTTGAGATTACCGAAACCGCCGCAGTATCTAATTTTATTCGCGCCGGTGAATTTATTAGCGCAATGAAAGATTTAGGCTGTAAATTTGCATTAGATGACTTTGGTAGCGGTATGTCATCGTTTGCTTACTTGAAAAAATTACCGGTCGACATTCTAAAAATAGACGGTTTATTTATTAAAGATATATTGCATGACCCTATTGATATGGCTATGGTCAAGTCAATTAACGAAGTGGGCCATGTAATGGGTTTAAAAACGATTGCCGAATACGTTGAAAACCAATCGATACTCGAAGTACTAAGAGTGTTAGAAGTGGATTCGTTCCAAGGTTATGAAATTGCTAAACCGGCACCCATTGAAGAATTAATTCATTTGCAAACCGCTAAAAAAATTAGCTGATCTCAAATTTATTAACTGACTACAGCACCTCTCAAACAAGATACCTCTACAAAACCAAGCTTAAGGTATTCGCTAACTTCAAAACCAAGTTACTTATTAACATTTAAACATATCAACTCGGCCATCATTAGGTGCTCTTTCACGGCCACCCATCCAATTAATTTCAGTCACACACCATGTCTTATCGAAATCAATCATCATACAATTAATTATATTTTTAATACTTCTTTATATTCATTAAACCTGCAAACGATAAAGAGTATTTTCGATAACTTATTTTAATAACCGACTGGGCAACTCGCGCGCTTCTGGGCCGGTGTATTCAACATCATCACAACGCATTGGCAAAAAGTGCCCCTCTTCTTTTTCTAGCTCAGCTTGGTAACAAGCAGTAATCCCACTGTTAACGTAAATAGCTAATAGATTATAAATTTGCTGCGCATTAAAATGCTGATCAAGAAGAAAACACGCTATGTAACCACCAATATTTAAACTCTCATCGTATTTTTCAAGCAAATATTTTTCAATGTCTAATGCCAGCGTCATATATTCGCCATGAGCAAATTCTAATTGTTTAGCATAAGCTAGCATTTCAACAACTCGCTCATCGCCTTTAGCTATAGGCCTTGCGAAGCCAAGCATTTTTACTCGCCCTTTGGTTTTCGCCACTTCTTGATCAACAATTTGTTCAGCACTCATGCCACTTTTATGCAGCGACAGCATGTCTTCTAAGTATTTAACCAGCACCGGATAAAACCCCGTGCCATACATTGATGAGTCACTGCCCAAAATACCCGCCACGGTTGAAGCAAGCACCGTTGCACGAGCACTGCCACCATAAGCCCCAATGGTATTACACCAAATACGTGGGTCTGGCCAGCTAAGACAAATAAAGCTGGCTTCTAACCATTGGCATAAACGGTCTTCAGGAAATTGACCCGTAGCATTGAGTATTAATAAATGAAAATACGATTTATTGCCAAGTAAGCCTTGAAGTAAATTCTGCCCATGAGAAAAAACACCCTCGCCCACAACCCAGCCACCGTTGCGCTCAATCAATTTATTTCTATGCTTATCAAGCGACGCGAGTAGCGCTTGTTCATTTAATTGCTGTTCATTTGATTTCATAATCATCATCACTGACAAAAGGAAGTACCGTGGTAGGGCTACCCGCATGCTCAAAACCATGAGCGATTAATCCGGGTGCATGACAAAATTGATAAAGCGCCGCAGCCATTACTGAAGGAATATTAAGGTCGCAACATACTGCAGCAAATACACCTTCTCGCAACCAATGCCACTGGCTATTCGCTGCATTTAATTCATTTGCAAACGCCTGCGCCCACTGCAAATATTTCCAGTCACCATCAATCGCCAATAAACAGGCTGCAATATCTGCAGCTAACGGATCATGACTGCCATAGTAATGACCAAAACCTGGCACTGGCGAAGCCGATTCAGCTTTATCGTGAGTGGCTTCTGCTATGGTTTGTAAAGCAGCTTTTAATGCATCGGCTACAGGCACTGCTTGCTGACGATTTAAAAAGTTAATGGCCAAAGCCAAATCACCACAGCCTTGATGCTTACCGCCCATCACCAACATACCGATTGGCAACACATGCGTATCAAACGCACGACTAACACCTGCAGCAGTGGCCGCTCTAACGGCATTGTTTCTTGGTCCCACATTAGCAAAAGCACAGAGTGTTGTTTCCAACAACTGAGAACGCGCCTTATCAGGCAGCTCGCCCGTTAGCATAAGGTATAAAGTATCGGCAAAACTCCCAGCGGCAATTAAGTCTTTGTAGTTATAACCATGAATTCTAACGTCTTGACCAACGTAGGGATTGGATGCACAGGCGCTTTCTTGCCATATACCCGTAGTGACTTTATCCGCATAGCTTTGCTCGCGAAATTCTACTTTTATTTTCTTGCGTTCGTTATCTGGATTTTTCATAGAATATTTTTTATGCACAACCCTGACGATGGATGGCTGAAAGAGTGTTAGAGAGTACCAGATAGACGCACATGACAAAAGACAAACGGCAACATTAAATCATGTTGCCGTTTGTTAGCTTGTAGCTAATAAGGGAGTTTTAAAGTTGATGAACAGCAATAAGCATTAACTTTTATGCTTATATTTCGACTCACTATCTCTAGCGATCAAAGTGGTATTCAAAGCTAAGATTAATGGATCGACCGTCTAAAGGGTAATCATCGGGAATTTCGGGCATAGCAACATTTTGGCTAGAGCTAGGCTCGCGGATATCGGCATCTAATACATTTCTGGCAATGAGTGCTACTTCTAAACCACTAAAAGGCCGATGACTTCTTAACACCAAATCCACTGTTTTATTGTCGCTGATATCTTTACGCATATCACCAATAGCCCGCTGTCGATCGGCTACATAGTTTACAACCCCCGACAAGGTTAAGTGATCAGACAGCTGCCAAGCGGCAGTAAGATATAACTGCTGTTGTGCAGCATTAGGTACATCGGCACCTGTTGTATCATCTTCTGCACGTTGCCATGCATAATTGCCCGATAAACTAATATTGTCAGTCGCATCCCACTCAGCTTCGAACTCTAGTCCTTTACCTGACTGCTTACCCGAGTTGCTAGCTGGCGCATTAAAAACAATTTCAACCAAGTCTTCTATTTGATAGCTAAATAAATTAAGTCTGAAATTAAGATCTTGATTAATGTGATAGTCAAAAGCCACTTCTAGCGTATCAATAATTTCGGGCTTAAGATTAGCATTACCAATCAGTGATGGGTTGTTATCTGCAAATAACTCACTAAACGAAGGCGCTCGAAAAGCGCGACCGTATAAAAACTTCGTTGTTAAATTATGCGTAGTTGCCCAAACCAAAGCGATACGAGGATTAATTGAGTCACCAAACTGCGTAAAGTCATCGTAACGAACACCTGCCGTTAGCTCCCAATCATTAGCGAACGCCCATTCATTTTGCAGTGATACATAATAATGCTCTCGGTCATCATCTCGGATATAAACCTCGGGCGTGCCACTTACATCGGTCAAGGTACCAAAAGCACTACCAAAGTTTTTCGATTCGCCCGCTTCAAATGCCTGACTACGAAAACCAACTGCGAATCTTATATTCATGGAATCGCTAGTATGCGTGCTCACCATTTCACCGAACGTCGTCTTTTCTAAATAACTGGGATTACCAATAACACCGTCATCAAAAGTAAATCCAGCAAACTCAGCACCCGGCGGAAATAAAACAAAATGGGCATCTAAATCCAACACAGTAAAACCTAAATTACCATTAAAAGCCCAAGCATTACCCAGCTCTATCGGCTTAATTAAAAAGTTAGACCCATAGTAATCATTCTCATCATAACCGGCTGGGTCTAACGCTTGAGCTGCGCCAGAGCCAACACCAGCATCAATTAGATTCCATGAAAATGTATCAAGCTCCCAAATAGCGGTTGATATATTTAATTTAGAATTCCACATTTCATGGCGATTTTCTAATGGTCCTGGCGCGAAAGATACACCGGGATTACCTAAAAAAGCCGCCGGCAATAATTGTGACTGTGCATCGCTATTAATGAGTCGGTCTCGATCACCATCGCTACTGGCATAGTCAATTGATAAATTGACCTTTAGGTCGCCAAACTCGCGCCCCATTCGCAACCAAGCTTCTCTATTTTGAAAAGAACCAACGCGCGTTCCAACATCCCAACCATCAATACCAGAATGGGTTTTAGTGGTTACACTAATCACGCCAGCAAAAGCATCAGCACCGTAAACCGCAGAACCCGGCCCACGAATAACTTCAATACGCTCAATATTATTAACCGGCAATTGATAATTAAAGGGGCGAGCGCCAGTAAATAATTGACTCATACGAATGCCGTCAATTAACACTAAGACTTGAGGGTTCTGTCCTGTATGAATACCGCGAATCGAATAAATAGCATCTTGTCGGTTAAATGAATTAGAGACATGTAAGCCAGGTACCATTTCAAGTGCTTGATCTAAAGTAAGTGCACCTGCATTTTTGATATCTTGCTGAGTAATAACACTCGCAACCGATGGCGCAAATCTCACTTGTTTTTCAGTACCCGTCGCTATACGAATCAACTCTTCATCGTCATAAAGGTCGGTTAATTCATCAATATCGTCTTCAATTTGCGCAAATAATATTGGGCAGTAAGCGATAGCCAGCAAAGATATTAGTTTTATATAGTTCATTTTCAGCTCTCGCTTTACTTGTTTGAGCCTTCCTTGAATGCGGTAGATTTTCAGACCCACCTTATGCTCAGTGAAATCGATCACAATGTAACCGATTGTATTTTCAATACATTTAAAATTAACTCTAGAATAAAACTATAGAACATTTTGTAAAAATCGCACGCTTGACCGGCATTGCTTACAAAAAACTAACATATTTATATTGTATGAAAAACTGAATATATCTCAGGAATAAACATTTTGAATCGTCTTTAGAAACAACTTAAGTGGTACTTAAACTGAATAAGGGGCTCTCAAGCCTGCCATACCTTATGACAAACTCGATAAATTGACCTCATGCTTAGATTCTTGCAGCACGGCTAAGCGTGATTTCATGGGTGGCACTTCATCACCATCAATTAATACATCAAGCAATACCGGCCCAGACGCGCCGGTTAACTCATAATCATCAATATCGCTTAAATCTTCCCAGCACTGAATAGTATGGGCTTTTACGCCAACCGAGCGTGCTAAAGCAGCAAAATCAACCGGCGGTAAATCAGAGCCAACTTCTTCGGCTTTATTTAAGCGCTGACCATGTTTAACCATACCCAAAGCTCTATCGTTGAGTATGACGTAAATAATCGGCAGATTCAGTTCAACCGCCACCGTAATCTCTTGCCCCGACATTAAATAAGCACCATCACCGGTAATGCATACTACTGGCGAGCGTCGATTACCCAATGCCGCCCCTACTACGGCCCCAATAGCCCAACCCATGGCGCCAAAACCCATAGCAATAAAAAATGCGCCTGGCGTTTTAAGGTGCATATAGTGCGTAGCCCAACTCCAAGCATTGCCTGTATCAATAAAAAATCGCGAATCGGGCGAGCACTTTTTAACCAGCTCATTCATTAAACGCTGAGGTTTTATTGGCAATGCATCACTCAGTAATTTTTCTGGCTCACAAATGTCAATACGGGCAGGAATCAACTCATTGGTTAAGCGCTGTGCTGGATCACGAGATTCAGAATTAGCATTCACTGGGTTAACATAATTGCGATAAGCAATATATTTGGCATCTAGACCTGTCACTAACTGACTAAATAAGGCGCGCAAATTGCCATAAACATGCAGATAGGCCATTGGCGAGCGGTCAAAGCTCGCCACCGATGAAGCAACATGCACTAAGCGATCATTTAACAAGGCCTGCGTATCCCAGCCTGCAGTATCCAATTCGTTAAAACTGGTACCCACCGCCATAACTAAATCGACATTATCGTCGGTTAAAGCGCGCCTAGCGCTATCGTGACCCGCAAAGCCAAACACGCCGCAATAACGCGGATGCCCCGTACCAATCCAGCGCTTACCCGCTGGGGAAGTAACAATGTTGGCGCCGACGACATCGGCAAATTGCAATATTTCCGTTGCCGCTTCACCGCAATCTTCACCAATAAAAATAGTAATACCGCGGCCTTTAACCCGCGTAGCCTCTACCGCAGTTAAAAGCGCATGGTAGCTGCCGTCATCTACCGCAACAGGTTCGCGCAGTAGGGTTGCCACATTAAAACTAGCGGCCGCATTAGGTACAGGTAATGACAAAATATCCGCAGGAATACTCAAATGGACTGGGCCGCGCGGACGTCTAAATGCCGTCGATAACGCAGTAAATAATTTACCCTCAAGCTGATCAGGGTGAGAAACAAGTGAACTATAGCGCGTGCAGTGATCAAACATGGAAACCACATCGACTAAATCACTCGATGATTCCTGAAAACCTTGCTGGCCAAAGCTGGGTAATGCCGTTTGAGGAGTAATAACCAGCATAGGTATACGATCGACATAGGCATTGGCAACGCCGGTTAACAAATTGGTAGCTCCAGGGCCTGTCGTCGAGCAACAAACACCCAGCTTGCCAGTCGCTCGAGCATAACCATCTGCCATGAACGCAGCGCCCGCTTCGTGCCGAGCAACCACAATTTGAGGACCACTGGATGATCGAGATTCTTTACGCTCAAGCGCACGATGATGGTGAGTCGCTGACTGAGGGATTTCGCCTTTACTGCGGCGCGCTAAGGCATCGAATAACGCTTCAATAGCACCGCCTGGAATACCATAGACATACTCAACGTCAATTTGACTTAAATAATCAACGATAAGGTCAGCATAAGTGAAAGCTGGCTTTCCAACGGGGGCTGACTTATCTTTGCCCGCCAAAATCGGGTGTATTTCAGTCATTTATCTTGTTATCCATGGTGAGTGAAGCAATAAACCAGACTTTCATCAATACTATGACGATGGTTGTTTAACAGACTATACGAGACATTTTTACAGCTTTACATTCACATTGTCACCTAAATTATTGGTTTTAATGGAAAATTCACAGATCATTTAAAATACAGGAGAATCACCAACGCAAAATGATAAAAATCTGCCAAACTTAATCATGGGTAAACCCACTTATTTCAACCACTTACTATCGAAGTCCCGATGACCGGAGAAAGACCAAACATGGATGCAGGGTGAGATTGAGTAACAACATAGCGTCTAGTCTCGCGCTCTTTAATTTCAGCCATCGCCTAACAAAAACAATTGTTAGCGTGATGGCTTTACTGTGCCTGTTCATAACGACTACGCTAAGCCAACCACTGCTTGCCGCCAATCCCCAACCAGCCCCCATTAAAACCTCTGTCATCATGCCTATTGCTACTGGCGCAGCAAAAATAATTTATAACGAAGTCATCTCGGGTATTACCGCGAACCCAGAACTTGATGTATCAACCATTGCTATTAGCAGCAATGAAGACATTGTAAATATCGAGAAAAAAATTAAAGCCAATAACAGCAAACTGATTATTTCGGTTGGTAATAGAAGTTATAAACTTGCCAAAGAATTAACGACCGATGCATTAATTGTTGCTGGTGGAATATCAGGAAAACCTAACGGTATACCTACCGTCAGTTTAACTGGCGACCCAGCGCCCGCATTTGCCGAACTCAAACGTGTAGCCCCTCATATAAAAAACATACGACTTGTTTACAACAATGAAATTAATGGTTGGTGGTATAAGCGCGCGCAGAAAATTGCACCCGACTATGATTTAGAAATTATTGGCTACCCAGCCAAGGATATAAAAGAGGGTGTTAAGTTATACGAAAAACTTCTTGAGGATGCCACGCCAAAAGTATCTGCTGTGTGGATACCGCTACGCAGCGTGGTTCCATCAAAAACAATTTTACCGCTACTTCTAGGAAAAGCTTGGAGTAAAAAATTAGCCGTAATATCTAACAACCCTTCGCATACAAAGCTGGGGGGGTTTATTGCGGTTTATCCTGAACATAAAAAAATGGGCAGCCAACTAGCAGATTTTTCTATCAATCACTTAAAGGGTAAAGACATCGATAGAATTATTGGCACAGTCAACTTAAACGCTGCAATCAACCTTCGAACCAGCTCTCACATTGGCATAAGGTTGAGCGCTAAAGAGCGTGCCGCGTTTGATAAGATATTCCCTATTAAACGGTAAGTTGAGCGATGGACTTATTAAAAAAATCTACCGTTGTGATGCCTAAAACGAAAAAGGCAAAAAAAATAAAAAGCCGCAGCTTTCAAGCTGTACTGTTTACCCAGTTTTCTATTGCCGGCTTCGCACTTGCCATTGTCGCCGCCTTTGCCTACTCCTATATGGCCAGCACTATGATTTCGCGGTTCTATGAACGCGAAGGCATACAAGCAACCGAAAACTTTGCGCAATTAAGTGCACTTGCCTTACTTTATGATAGCGGCGAAAACGCCAAAGAAGCTGCGCTTGCAACATTGAACTTCCCAAGCATTAAACATGTAGCCATTATTAGTGCAGAAAACACCATCTTACTTGATGAGGGCGAAACGAATGAAAAAATTCTCTCATCACTCAATAAAACACAATGGTCAGATAACACTGCGCGTCTATTCCCAAGCAGTAAGGCCACATGGCAAATAGCGGCACCGGTTTATACTGTTTTTAACGACGATTCTGACCCTGATTTAATTTTAGGCGACGAAGCAATAGAAGAAACCTACCTCGGCTATGTAGTCATACAAATAGACACCTCCGAAGTTCGTAGCTTTCAAATAGATATATTTTTACGCAACTTAATCGTTGGCTTGGGCTATGGTTTTGCATTTGCAATTATATTAAGCCTCACCTTACGACGCTTATTAAAACCTATGAACGAATTAACTAGCGTTATGGAAGAAACCACCGATGGCGCTTACAAAAGCACAGAAATCGATCCCGAAGCCTCGCTGGAAGTGGTTAAAATTGCTGACGTATACAACCAAATGATTTCCAACCTCGCAGAGCGCGACCAAAAACTTCGCGGTCAAAAAGATTTACTAGAAACCGAAGTAGCCTTAAGAACCAGTGAACTAGTGCAAGCCAGAGATACAGCATTAGAAGCCAATCGACATAAATCTGAATTCTTAGCAAACATTACTCACGAACTCAGAACGCCATTACAAAGTATTCTCGGCTATAGCGAAGTAGTTAAAGAAGTATTAGAAGACGAAGGCGTATTAAACTGCGATCAAGATATCGATAAAATCACACATAATGCCGACCATCTTTTAAGCCTAATAAATTCAATTTTAGACATTTCTAAAATTGAAGCGGGAAAAATGGAAATAAGCAACCACAAAATTAATATTAAATCACTGTTAAATCGAGCCATTGATACTGTGGCTCCGTTAATAGAAAAAAATAACAATGTATTAAAAATAATTACCGATGATCAGGATAGCGAATTTTTAGTCGACGAGAAAAAATTATTTCAAATACTCTTAAACTTATTAAGTAACGCTGCAAAATTTACTCACGAAGGAACGATTACTTTATCGGCAACGATTAATGAACAGCAATTACTTATTCAAGTAAAAGACACAGGGATTGGTATTAGCCCAGAACAGCAAGAAATTATTTTTGAACCCTTTAGACAAATTGATGGCAGCGAAACAAGGCAGTTTTTAGGTACAGGACTCGGCCTCTCTATCACTATGCATTTCACAGAGTTATTAGGCGGAAAAATAAAATTAGATAGCGAAACCGGAAAAGGCTCATGCTTTAGCGTTATTATACCTAAGCAATCCGAACCTGAAGCAGGCTAGAAAGAAACTACGTTTTATCATCCTGTTTTTTTGATAATTTTGGCCATAACAAAATTAACAACCAGCTCAAAAAATTATTGCCTTGCAGCACTGCACGATCAAGATCATCAAATTGTTGTTGTAACCTTATAGGGTCTGCAAAAAAATCTGCGCGGGTTTTTATTATCTTATGCGGGTCAAGATCACGCACCTTCACAGCCGGATTACCAGCAACAACAGTATTAGCGGCAACATCCTTACTCACTACTGCACCAGCGGCTACAATACTGTTCTCACCAATATTAACGCCTTTTAGAATAGTCGCATGGTCACCAATCCAAACATTATCACTAATCACTACCGGCCGACTCGCCTGATCTCGTCCAACACGATCATAGATACCATGCCAATCGGAGTCGGTAATATAAGCACCATTAGCAATCATGCAGCTATCACCAATCGTGATACTCTCAGCTGCACTAATACGCACCCCTGGCGAAATCATCACGTAATCGCCAATATTTATTTCGCCCTCACCCTCGGCCATAGCCCAAATACCAATAGAAACAAATCGATCAGGCTCTGCCACAATAGTGGCGCAACGCCCAATAGAAATATTATCGCCACTCACTTTTATATTCCATGGACGCATAAATGTTCCATAATCACCCAGTGAAGTGAAATTGGGCTGTAAATAATTTTCGACATACCAATGACGAAAAATAAGATACATTCTTTTTACCCAATAGGGCCGATAGTCTTTTTTCATTAACTTTTCTCTAAAGTCTTATCAGTAAATACAGCCAATACCGTACAAGCATTGGTATATTTTTAGTAAACACACTTCTATAGATGATAAAAAACAAACTACGTTATACCATGCCTATATGAAAACCGAATCTGCCGAAAGCGCATCCAATAAATCAACTTCGCGCCCTGTTGTCAGCAATCAGTCGGCTGAGCACGACAAACTTAATGAGGTTGTTAGCAAACATTTAACCACTGAGTTTAAACGACCCATAGCTCAGCACAATATCGACGCCTATCAATATGCCATATCACAGGTCAATAAACCCGATATTATTTTTGATTCGGGCTGCGGCAATGGAAAAAGCACACTCAATTTGGCGAAAAAATACCCTAACGCTTTTGTTATTGGTATCGATAAATCATTACATAGAATTGCTAAACTTGCGGAAGAAAATTCGCAAACAAAGGCTAATGACAATTACTGCCTAGTGAGAGCAGACTTAATTGATTTTTGGCGTTTAGCAGTTAACGATAATATTAAACTGCAGCATCACTTTATTCTTTACCCAAACCCTTGGCCCAAAAAGCATCATCTTAAACGACGCTGGCATGGCTCACCGGTGTTTGGGCAAATACTCGCACTCGGTGGTAAGATTGAGCTACGCAGTAATTGGCCGGTATATCTTGAAGAATTTGCTTTGGCATTATCAATTGCAGAACACAGCGCAACGATAAAAGCTTTAACATTATCAGCGCCAAATTATATTTCTGACTTTGAAGCTAAGTACCATGGCAGTGAACAAACACTTTGGCAATTAAACGCTAATCTTGATATTGACAGAGCCTAAGCTGACGACGAGAATCTTTGTATAGCATTTAGCTGTTTTCGAAGGTTTATTATCATGCCCAAACAGAATGCTACTTTGGGCAAATCGGATAAAAATATGAGCACATTAAAAGCAGAAATATGGGATTGCATCCGTAATGAAGCAAGCAAAGAAGCCAATCGCGAGCCGATTCTTGCTAGCTTTTTACACACGACTATTTTAAACCATGACGATTTTGCTTGTGCATTAGCCTTTCACCTATCTAACTTACTCAGTTCGGCAACGGCATCCGCGCTATCTTTACGCGAAGTCATTGACGAAAGCTTTGCCCAAGATAGTCGTATTATCGATGCTGCTATCAGTGATGTTGCTGCCATTCGTGATCGCGACTCTGCTTGCGGAGAGTGTGGTACACCGTTCCTCTATTATAAAGGCTATCACGCATTACAATCTTACCGAGTTGCTCACTGGCTCTGGACTCAGCAGCGAAATGAACTCGCGCTCTTTTTGCAAAGTCGTATCTCTAATTGCTTTGGTGTCGATATACATCCTGCCGCCCAAATTGGTTATGGCCTAATGTTAGACCATGCCACTGGCATTGTGATTGGTGAAACCAGCATCGTCGGTAACAATGTATCAATCATGCAATCAGTCACCCTAGGGGGTACTGGTAAAGACACTCGCGACCGTCATCCAAAAATTGGCGACGGTGTATTAATTGGTGCTGGCAGTAAAATTTTGGGCAACATCAACATTGGCGAGGGCGCACAAGTGTGTGCAGGCAGTGTTGTATTAAATGATGTGCCAGCACACTCAGCAGTGGCTGGCGTTCCCGCGCAAGTAGTTGGTATACCTAACGAAGATATGCCATCACTGTATATGAACCAACAATTGAGCTAAGCGTATTAACCTAACGCTTAACTAAGATGAATGGTACTGTGGAGAATGTGCTTTAACTGCAGCAATAAATGCCCCTGCATGCTCAGGGTCAATATCCGGTGTAATTCCATGGCCTAAATTAAAGACATGACCGCTGTTATTTGAGTGCTGACCAAAAGAGGCCAAAATTCTTTGCACTTCTGCTTCTATGGTTGCAATTGGTGCCCGTAAAATCGCCGGGTCCATATTACCCTGTAGCGTTACCTTATCACCAATTTGACCACGTACTTCGCCAATATTAACAGACCAATCTAAACCTACGGCATCACAGCCACAGCGACTCATCGCATCTAACCAAGGCGCACCACCTTTGGTAAATGCAATAACCGGTACCACCGTACCATCTTCTCGCTGCACATTTAATTGGCTAATAATTTTTTCAATATAACGCAAAGAAAATTCAAGGTAAGCAAAATCACTTAACACACCGCCCCAAGTATCAAATATTTGTACCGCTTGCGCACCCGCTTCAATTTGCGCATTAAGATAAGCAGCAACAACTGTTGCCAATTTATCTAACAATAAATGTAAGGCGACAGGATCTTTATAAAGCAGTGTTTTTATTTTTTTGAATTCTCGCGTTGAACCACCCTCGACCATATAGGTCGCTAAGGTCCAAGGGCTGCCCGTAAAACCAATTAACGGAACGCTACCGTTTAACTCGCGACGAATCATCGTCACAGCATCCATCACATATTGCAGGTCAGGTAACACATCAACCGATAAGTTTTCGACTTCTGCCGCCGAGGTAATGGGTCGCTCAAACTTAGGGCCTTCACCTTCTGCAAAATAAAGCCCTAAACCCATAGCATCGGGAATGGTAAGAATATCAGAAAATAAAATAGCGGCATCTAAGGGGTAGCGCGCCAACGGCTGCATAGTCACTTCACAAGCCAGTTCTGTATTTTTGCAGAGCGATAAAAAATCACCAGCTTTTGATCGTGTAGCACGATACTCAGGTAAATAGCGACCCGCTTGTCGCATCATCCATACGGGCGTGTAATCCACAGGCTGACGTAACAAAGCGCGCAAAAAAGTATCATTTTTTAATGCTGGAAACATAGTGACAGTATCCAAATAATATGAGGCCCCGACGAAAGTCTAGGGCCTTAAAAGATGTGAAAAAAAGAGAACCACTAATAAAGGTATTCGTTAAGACTTATACATTCAAGTAATCAAGAATACCCTCTGCTGCCTGACGCCCTTCCCAAATAGCCGTAACCACTAAATCAGAACCGCGCACCATATCGCCGCCAGCAAATACTTTTGGGTTAGCCGTTTGGAATTTATACGCCTTTCCGTCAGAGCCAGCTTCTTCAGGCGTGACTTCAACGCCGCCCCAGTTGTTAGTATCCACACCGTGCTGCTTAAACCACTCCGGCGGATTTGGACGAAAACCAAAAGCAATTAACACGACATCGGCAGGCAGTATTTCTTCACTACCAGGAATGGGCTCAGGTACACGACGACCACTTTCATCGGGCTCACCTAAACGAGTCTCAACCACCTTCACGCCTTCAACTCTGTCGTCACCGACAATTTCAATAGGCTGACGGTTGAATAAAAATTTAACGCCTTCTTCTTTAGCGTTAGCCACTTCACGACGTGAACCCGGCATATTCTCTTCGTCACGACGATAAGCACAAGAAACCGATGTTGCCTGTTGACGTATCGACGTGCGGTTACAATCCATCGCCGTATCACCACCGCCTAACACCACAACGTTTTTGCCTTCCATACTAATATAATCTTCGGCTTTCTTTTCCCAGCCCATATTACGATTAACACTAGAAATTAAAAACGGTAATGCATCGTAAACGCCCGGCAATGATTCACCTGGAAAACCACCTTTCATGTAGGTGTAAGTACCCATGGCCATAAATACGGCATCGTATTGATCAAACAATTGTTTAATATCAACAAAGTTATCGGCACGACCTGTATTGGCTTCGCCAACTTCAGTATTTAATTGAAACTCAATACCCATACCTTCAAAAATTTCGCGACGCGTTTGCATCACGCGTTTTTCCAATTTGAATTCTGGAATACCAAACGTTAACAAACCGCCTATTTCTGGATGCATATCGTAAACAACCGATTTTACACCACCTCTCGCCAGTACATCGGCACAACCCAGACCAGCAGGGCCGGCACCAATAATGGCAACCTTTTTACCAGTAGGCACAACGTTCGATAAATCAGGGCGCCAGCCCATCGCTATCGCCGTATCATTAATATATTTTTCTGCCGAACCGATCGTCACCGCACCAAAACCATCGTTAAGTGTGCAAGCACCCTCACAAAGACGATCTTGTGGACACACTCGACCACAGACTTCAGGCAGCGTATTGGTTTGGTGGCTTAATTCAGCCGCTTCTAAAATATTGCCTTCGGCAATTAACTTTAACCAGTTAGGAATAAAGTTATGTACCGGACACTTCCACTCGCAGTAAGGGTTGCCGCATTCCAAACAGCGATGCGACTGATCAGCCGCTTCGGTTGGCGTAAAAGGTTCGTAAATTTCTACGTACTCATGAGTACGCGCAGTCATAGCCTTTTTCGCCGGATCTACACGTCCCACTTGCACAAACTGAAAATCGTTATTTAATCGTTCACTCATACATCAAGTCCAAATTGAGCAATTAGTTAAGCTGCGCGCGTTCGTACACTATCGAGCAACACATCTAAATTAGCTGCTTTTGGTTTTACTAACCAAAAGCTTCTCAAGTAATCATCAAAATTAGCCACTAAATGCGCACCCCATTTACTTTGCGTTCGTTCTGCAAATTCTTGAATGATGCCGCGTAAATGACGCTTATAAGGTTCAAAGCTCTCAGTGTTAATACGGCAAATTTCTACTAACTCATGGTTATAGCGATCAACAAATTGTCGATCTTCATCGAGCACATAAGCAAGACCACCCGTCATGCCCGCACCAAAGTTATAACCGGTATCGCCTAACACAGTAACAATGCCGCCGGTCATATATTCGCAACAGTGATCACCCGCACCTTCAATAACTGTATGAGCACCCGAGTTTCTAACCGCAAATCTTTCACCAGCACGACCTGCTGCTAATAATTTACCGCCCGTTGCACCGTATAAACAGGTGTTACCTAAAATGGGTGTATGACGACTTTCAAAAGCGCTGTTAGTCGGTGGCACAACCACTAACTCTCCACCGGCCATACCTTTACCGACGTAATCGTTAGCATCACCGGTTAAATGCATATTTAAACCGCCAGCATTCCAAACACCAAAGCTTTGACCAACCGTACCGGTTAAATTAAGTTGTATAGGTGTATCGGCCATACCTGTATTGCCGTGCAGTCGAGCAATTTCACCCGACAAGCGCGCGCCCACAGAACGGTCACAGTTAGTTACGTTAAACTCAAACGACCCACCCGTTTTTGCTTGAATAGCCGCTAAGGTATTTTCAACCATCACTTCAGCTAATTGCCCTTGATCGAACGGACTATTAAACGGCACCTGACAAGTCTGCGGTGCATCAGCTGGAATCGCATCGTTATAAAGCATTGGGCTTAGATCTAACTTACCTTGCTTATCGGTATGACCATCAAGCATTTCTAACAGCTCGGTACGGCCCACTAAATCGCCGAGACTAGACACACCTAATATCGCTAACCATTCACGCGTTTCTTCGGCCACAAACTTAAAGAAGTTAGTTGCCATTTCTGCAGTGCCAATATAATGCTCGTCACGTAGCTGCTCGTTTTGAGTAGCAACACCTGTCGCACAATTATTGAGGTGACAAATACGAAGATATTTACAACCCAACGCAACCATGGGGGCAGTACCAAAACCAAAAGTTTCAGCACCTAAAATAGCTGCCTTAATAACATCAAGACCGGTTTTTAAACCACCGTCGGTTTGCACACGCACTTTACCGCGCAGCTGATTAATACGTAGCGCTTGATGCGTTTCGGCAAGACCTAATTCCCAAGGCGAACCTGCATTGCGAATTGATGTTAACGGACTCGCCGCTGTACCACCGTCGTAACCAGAAATAGTAATCAAGTCGGCATACGCTTTTGCCACACCTGCAGCAATGGTTCCCACGCCCGGCTCAGATACCAATTTAACCGATACCAATGCCAGTGGGTTTACCTGCTTAAGG
The DNA here is from genome assembly GCA_042090785.1 of Cellvibrionales bacterium. Taxonomy (GTDB): domain Bacteria; phylum Pseudomonadota; class Gammaproteobacteria; order Pseudomonadales; family UBA7434; genus UBA7434. The sequence goes on from JBELIP010000001.1 coordinate 55,280, forward strand.
TCAAAAATTAATTGCGCTAAATCTTCAATAGAATAAATATCGTGATGCGGCGGCGGTGAAATTAATGTTACGCCAGGCACCGAGTGACGTAGACGCGCAATCAATGCGTTGACTTTACCACCAGGTAACTGACCACCTTCGCCAGGCTTAGCACCTTGAGCGATTTTAATTTGTAAGACTTCTGCGTTAACCAAATACGCCGGTGTTACACCAAAACGGCCCGAAGCAATTTGTTTAATTTTAGAAACCCGGTTAGTGCCATAGCGCGCAGGGTCTTCACCACCCTCGCCCGAGTTCGACCGCCCACCCATGCCATTCATGGCCATGGCTAGCCCTTCATGTGCTTCGGGTGACAACGCACCTAAAGACATACCCGCTGAATCAAAACGTTTTAATATCGCCTCAATAGGCTCAACATTTTCAATAGTAATGGCTTCGCGATCGGTTTTTAATGCTAACAAGTCGCGCAATGTTGCAATAGGTCGGTCATTAACTAAACCCGCATACTCTTTGTATTGCGAGTAATCACCGCTCTGAACAGCACGCTGCAACGATTGAACAACATCGGGGTTAAACGCATGATACTCGCCCCCATGCACAAATTTCAGTAAGCCGCCTTGGTCAATCGGCTTGCGATTTAACCATGCTTGCTGTGCAACTATTTGCTGATCATTTTGAAAATCAACAAAGCCTGCACCTTTAATACGGCTGGCTACACCACAGAAACATAGATCAACAATATCTTCGGCAATACCCACTGCTTCAAATAATTGCGCGCCGCGGTAAGAGGCAATGGTTGAAATACCCATCTTCGAAAGAATTTTTAACAGGCCTTTATTAATGCCTTTACGGAAATTAGCAAACAGCGACATAGGGTCGCCAAGCAATTCGCCAGACTCAATTAAATCTTCGATAACTTGATAAGCTAGATACGGGTAAACCGCTGTAGCACCAAAACCAATTAACGTGGCTATATGATGCGGGTCACGCGCGGTACCAGTTTTAACCACGATATTGGCATCGCAACGTAAACCTTTTTGTACTAAACGATGGTGAACTGCGCCCGTTGCCATTAAGGCATGCACCGGCAAGCGCTCGCCAGACAATTTACTGTCGTCTAATACTAAGATCACTTTGCCATCTATTACAGCGGCTTCGGCATTGTCGCAAATCGCGCGAACCGCTGACTCAACATCCATAACTGAAGTGTCAAAATTCAAATCGATGTAATGAACGGGAAAATAATCACCGACATCTTTATCTAACGCTTTTGCTCTTCCTTCTGAATCGCAGACCGCACGGAATTTACCTGGTGATAATACTGGCGATGCAAAAATCATACGACGCGCATGATCGGGCGTCTCTTCAAACACGCTTCGCTCAGAGCCAATACATGTTTCTAAAGACATAACAATGGATTCACGCAGCGGATCAATCGGTGGGTTGGTTACCTGCGCAAACTGCTGTCTAAAATAATCGTAAAGCGATCGCTGTTTTTTCGACAGCACAGCCATAGGGGTATCATCACCCATAGAACCCGTTGCTTCTTGACCCGCTTCAGCCAATGGTCGCAAAACTTGGTCACGTTCTTCAAACGACACCTGAAACATTTTCATACTGACATGAAAGGCATCACGATCAATACTGTCTGGACCCTGCGCAACATCGCTTGACTGACCGAAGTGACTTTCAACACGAATGGCATGATCTTGCAGCCATTTTTTATAAGGCTTGCCTTGCTTTAACTTGGCATCAATATCGGCTGTATGAAGTAATTCACCAGCAACCGTATCAACCGCCAACATCTGCCCCGGACCCACACGCCCTTTATCAACCACATCTTCTGGTTTGTAAGCATAGGTACCAATTTCAGACGCTAAAGTAATAAAGTTATCTTTGGTGATTACGTAACGCGCTGGACGCAAGCCATTACGATCAAGCATACACACAGCTTGGCGGCCATCGGTTAACACTAAACCGGCCGGACCATCCCAAGGCTCCATATGCATAGAGTTATATTCATAGAATGCACGCAAATCGGCATCCATGGTTTCAACATTCTGCCAAGCTGGCGGCACTAACATACGTGCAGCACGATAAAGATCGACACCGCCAACGGTTAACACTTCAAGCATGTTATCTAAACTAGAAGAATCCGAACCCGTGCGATTAACTAGCGGCGCTATCGCATCAATATCACCAAGTGCCGGCGATACAAATTTTGTGCGACGCGCATCGGACCAATTACGGTTACCTAAAATGGTATTAATCTCACCATTATGCGCCAACATTCTAAACGGCTGCGCTAATGGCCACTGAGGTAAAGTGTTAGTTGAAAAGCGCTGATGAAACACACAAATAGAAGCCGTTAAACGCTCATCGGCTAAATCAGGATAAAAACCGGCTAAATCAACCGGCATCATTAATCCTTTATAAGAAATAACTTGAGTAGAGAAACTACAGATATAAAAATCAGGCGAACCGGCAAGCGCTTTTTCGAGTAAGCGGCGAGCAATAAATAATTCAGCTTCATGCGCATTCTCTTTCGTTTCTGCCGTGTCGGCAAAACCAAGAAAGAGCTGGTAGATGTCAGGCATATTACCTAGCGCAATCTCTCCTAATACAGAGCTATCGACGGGGACTTGTCGCCAACCCAAAGCTTTCAAACCTTGTGCAGCTAATACGGCTTCTACTTGCGCTTGCTGCTCATCTTTAACAGCCGCGTCTCGATTCAGAAACATCATTGAAACAGCGTAATTGCTAGGTAAAGTAATACCCACATCATCTTTTGCCACGGCACGCAAAAATTCGTCGGGCTTACTGAATAGCAAACCGCAACCGTCACCTGTCTTACCGTCAGGCGCTATACCGCCTCGATGCGTCATACAGGTTAATGACTCAATAGCGGTAGATAATAGGCGATGGCTAGTATCACCCTTTAAGTGGGCAATTAAGCCAAAACCACAGTTGTCCCGGAATTCCTCAGGACGATACAAACCCTTACTCATATAACGCTTCCAAAAGAAGAAAAACTTTATAAATTATAATAACTTACACAACATCCAGCAGCCAAAAGATCATCGGTCAGGCTAAAATGGGGGGTGTATTCTACACGTAAGCGCGATTGTGAACAATTACACAGCTTCAACGCAGTCGAACACAAATTTAAGGTAGCAAAACCCAACGCGAGCGTAAAATAAGCAAAACGACTTACTAGAGAGGTAAAACGTCTATTAATTGGCGGCTACAGCAGCACTATTGATCAGCTTGACTTGCACGATCTGCAGCTATCGCCGCACTAAAACGCCGGATATCCGCTTGAATACTGGCGATATTACGAGGCCAAGGGCGTAAACGCTGCAAACCCTCCGGCAATTTTTCAATACTCAATTTCGCAGCTTCTCGACCCGAATAAGGACCGTTAACCACCACATACCACGGGCGGCCATTATGTCGCGTTTCATAAAATAATAGGTCTGCTTGGCCAAAATACTGCTCTACCAACTGTTTAGCGCGCTTGGCATTATGCGTGCCAAAAATTTGCAACGCGTAACCTACCTCAGTCCAGGCCATTAAGCGCTCATGAGCTGAATGGCTTTTCGCTAACGGCCTGTCTGCCGCTAATGCCAGTTCTGCCTGCTCTATTGCAGGTGAAACGGACTTTTCTGTTACAGATGAGACCGCAGTATCGGCATTCTCAACCGGTAAAGCAGGTGCAGCATGAGCAGCTGCAGTGGCGTTATTGCCCGCCATTAGCACGCTTGCGGGTATATCAACTAAATGTGTATGACTGCCCTGAACTGAGTCGCCAACATCACTATCGCTAGTCGATTCAGCTGCATTATTGGCGAGAGCATTTAATGCCGCCCTCACCTCTTCGGCCGTTTTGTCGCTCACTGCGCCGACTTTGACATCAACGCTACCAATCGTTGATTGCGTTGCAGCGCTAGCCAAGCCATCAATTGAACGCTCAGTCTCAAGCGCTTTAACCACGGCAGCAGGCTCTAATACAATGGGTTCAGGCTCAGCAATAACTTCTACAGAATCTTTATGCCTCCACCCTAATACGATGAGTACCGTTAAAAAGATCAATGCCAACAAGTGCGTGACAGGAAAGGGGGAGCGCTCAGCTTTAACGCTTTCCATCCCAGCTATTAACATACTGCGCGCAACTGAATGCAGCTGCGAGAGACTACCCTGACTTCGATAACTCAACGCCTGTAACTGCATAGCGGTTAATGGGTACTCACCACCATAACCCACAGCATCAAGTCGATATTTAACATAGGCGCTAACATCTTGCTGATCAAAAACCGGCAATTCAATGCGATTTAATAAAAGGTCGGTCTCCTCTGCGGCGGCCTCTAGCATGGCTGTTGCTGTTTGTTCGCCAACAAATAACACACTTAAACTACCTTCAGCTAGCGCTAACAATTCAAAAAGCGCACGAACCACATCGTTTGGTAAATCTTGAACATTATCAATACAAAGAAACGACTGCCGCTCACTGGCTGCGTTGTCTTTAAAAAACGCCAATAATTGCTGAGAAATACCCGCTAAATCCATGACATTGTCGATCAGTGATTCAACACCAAAACCAATCGCAATGGACATAAAAAACTGGCTTGGCGTAACCATTAATAATGCAGGCACAACAGCGACATCAACATCGCTTTCTAGCTCACTGATCAATGCTTTTAGAGTAGTGGTTTTACCACAGCCAATATGACCGGTTAAAAATACCGGTGTACTGCCGTAACGCGAGTAATGCAGCAGGGATTCCACCGCCTCTTTACGACCACCACCAGCAAAGAACAAGCCACTCGTTCCGGCATCCGAAAACGGGTCACGCTCAAAACGATAATTACTGAGATACTGGGAAAACTGCTCTTGGCTTTTAACACTTCGGCTGCGACTGTCTGTACCGCTTGCTGCAGAAGCACCGGTCGTCCGAGCATCATCAGACGTCATGCCAAAAACAACATGACCTCGATGATTCAATTTTTGAGTGTGTTTATCAGACATAGTCAACGTTACGCCGTGCGGTTTAAGTAATCATCCAGCGTTTGCTTAAGCGTTTCAATAGCAACATCATCAGCAACAAAAGCATCGCCAATAGCACGCAGTAACACCAAGCGCAGCTGACCATCGAGTACTTTTTTATCCATACCCATTAATTCAATAATACCGTCAGAATTGGGCAAGCCCGCAGGCGGCGTAATGGGCAAACCAGCCGCCTGAATTAATTTTTCACCGCGCTGTAAGTCTGACTTAAGCACAAGACCTAAACGATAGGATAAATCGAGCGCCATTAACATACCTAAGCCGACCGCTTCGCCATGCAACCACACTTTATATTGGGTGGCAGTCTCAATGGCATGACCAAAAGTATGTCCAAGATTTAAAATGGCGCGAATACCGCCCTCGCGCTCGTCCGCAGCCACTACTTTTGCTTTATTCTCACACGAGCGAGCAATCGCATAGCGCAATGCTTCACTGTCTCGATGCATTAATTTATCAATATTATCTTCTAACCAAACAAAAAAATCAGCATCGCAGATAAGACCATATTTAATCACTTCTGCCAAACCCGCCTGAAACTCACGCGGCGGTAGTGTCGATAATGTTTGTGTATCAATTAACACAGCAACTGGCTGATGAAACGCGCCAATCATATTTTTACCGCGCGGATGATTAATACCGGTTTTACCCCCTACCGAAGAATCAACCTGCGCCAGTAGTGTGGTTGGGATTTGGACAAATTTAACCCCACGCTGATAGCTCGCTGCCGCAAAACCGGTCATATCGCCAACGACACCACCACCTAAAGCAAGTAATGTTGTCGAGCGGTTATGCCGTTTAGCCATTAAACAATCAAAAATAGTTTCAATAGTTGCCATCTGTTTATGCTGCTCGCCGTCGGGCAGCGTAATCACATCGGGCTGTGTGGCGGCATTGTTTTCGCTAAGCTTGTCTAATAGGGCATCTAAATAAAGCGGCGCAATTGTCTCGTTAGATACGACCAATACTTGCCCATTACCAATATGCTTCTGCAGCAATGCCGCATCAGATAGAAGCCCTGAGCCTATAATAATGGGGTAGCTGCGCTCCCCTAAATCAACAGTAAGATGAATAGTATCTGATGCCATAAATATGAGATTCTTTTGTTTAAAATAACTGTATTGTTTAATTTTTAACCTTTAGGTGTATCAATAGCGCTTATCAAAATGCTGACAGCGACGCTAGCTAGCGAATAAAACAGGCCAAAAATGTATAAAAGAACTTTAACACAAATTCAGCTTTGGCCGATTCATGATAAGCACGTATTAATACGGCTGGTTAGTATGGCTTAAGAAAGTCAAAGACAAGCTTATAGGAGGCTATAAGCCAATTAGACTGCCAGACAAGAAGGAATTAAAAGGGACAAGCAAACTAACGTTATTAATTATTCAGCTTCAACAACGCCCATAACTGCCTTGGCAATATCGGCGGCGGTAGCGCGCGGGTTTTTATTATCAGTAGGAAAAACAACTTTCGCTACATCCTTATAAAACGGATCTCTTATTACCATTAAATCGGATAACACCGCTTTAGGGTCGGCATTATTTAGTAGCGGCCGAGATCGATCTTTACTGGTGCGAGCCAACTGCTGATTAACCGTGGCGTATAAATAAACAGCCACACCATAGTCTTTAAGCAACGCGCGATTATCTTCACGCATAACAATGCCGCCACCCGTGGCAATCACTGCAGGAGCCGATTCACAAATATCTTGTAACACCTTGTGCTCTCTAAGACGAAAACCCTCTTCACCTTCTACGTCAAAAATCCAAGGAATATTGGCACCACAACGCTCTTCTATTTCATGATCTGTATCCATAAAAGGCAGAGACAACTCGGTCGCCAAATGGCGACCGATAGTCGTTTTTCCAGCCCCCATGGGGCCCACTAGAAAGACTTTCTTAAGCGATTTCATACTAATTCATTATTAAAAGTGGATTGGCTTAGGCTCAACCATTTATATCACAGCAATCAAAGTAACGGTACTAAAGATGACTCAGATAACATCTAACAGCCGTAATCAGTCCAACACGCGATCAGTTAGTATTCTCGGCGTAATAAAAATCAATAATTCATTTTTCTCATTACCGACAATAGTACGCTTAAATAAATGTCCTAACACAGGTAGATCACCTAACACAGGTACTTTGGTTTCTTGTTCCAACTCACTTTCTCGAAATACGCCACCTAAGACAATGGTTTTTCCATTATCAACTAAGGCCTGAGTACGGATTTCATTTTTTAGAATAATAGGCACCTGCGAATTGTTTTCACCAAAAACAAAATCCTCACTACGCGAATCCTGAGTAATCACTAAATCGAGAATCAATCGATTATCTGGCGTAATACTTGGTGTCACTTTTAAACTTAATACTGCCTCTCTAAACTTAATCGTTGAACGGCCACTCGCTGATGATTCTACATAAGGAATTTCTTCACCCGTCTTAATTTCAGCTTCTTGTTTGTCACCCGTAATCACTCTAGGCTGAGAAACCACTTCGCCTCGCCCTTCGGCAGCAATCGCACTAAGCTCCGCATTTAAGGCAAAATTATCGCTAAGAAAACCCACAGCAATAGACTGCGGCTGTCCAATCGAATCACTAATGCCTAAGTCAACAAAATTAGCATCGGGAAACTGAATAGAACCGTTACCGTTTACAAAGTCGAAAATACTAGTCAACTCATCGTCATCAGCGCCTACCTCATTCAATAAAGAATCGAGGCTACCAGTAACACCAAAGCGATCACCACTCCCTTGCTCAGCAGCACCACCGCCCCACTGTACACCGACCTGTTGATCGAAATTATCAGTTGCAACAACAATTCTTGCTTCAACCAGCACTTGTCGTAACGGCACATCAATATTGGCAATCAAGCGTCGAAATTCTTCTATTTTATCCGCCGTATCGGTAATCAGTAGCGCATTGGTGCGCTCATCAACAACCACTCTACCTCGAGGCGATAAAATACTACCCGTGGAGCCTGCCCCGGCATCTTCACCGTCATCGGTCTCTTCACTGTCAAATAGTTTAAAGAGTTCGCGCGCACTGGCATAACGGATACGTATAAACTCGGTTTGTAAAGGCGCTAATTCTTGTAACTGTTTCAGCGTTTCAATTTCTTGACGTTCACGCTCGGCAATTTCTGCAGCAGGAGCAACCATTAATACATTACCTACTTGCCGCTTATCTAGGCCTTTTGTTTTCAATATTAACTCTAACGCTTGGTCCCATGGGACATTTTGTAAGCGCAATGTAATACTTCCATCAACCGAATCACTCGTCACTAGATTTAATTCAGTAAAATCGGCAATTAACTGCAAAACAGAGCGTACTTTAATATCTTGAAAGTTAAGCGATAATTTTTCGCCTACATAAGAGAATGCTCTTTTTTGCTCTTCGACCTCTTGCAAAGTCAACGGCCGCACACTTAACACATAAACATTATCAGTCTGATACGCTAAATAATCATATTCCCCTTGCGGCGTAATCATAATATTCGTATCAGCGCCAGCCTGCTCAACATCAAACGCACTAACCGGTGTAGCAAAATCGGTCACATCATAATGACGCTGTAACTGACCGGGCACCGAAGCATCCGACAATTCTATACGGATTTTTTGGCCTTCAAACCGCACATCAACATCAACTTGATCATCTGATAATTCAATAACGACATTACCCTCGCCTGACTCACCGCGTTGAAAATCGATATGGGTAACACCTACTTTATAATCATTCTGTGTAAGCACCTGCTGACCAATGGCGGGATCAGCATCTTTATAAGGATCGAGCACTTCACTGTTACCCACTTCAATTAACAGTGAATTACCATCAATAGTTGCTTCATAAGGCGAAAGCTCTACGAGGTTAATAACAACTCGCGTTCTATCTTTTGTTTCTAACACCACCACACTTTGAGCATTGCCATAAGATAAGCTATATTTTTTCTGCGTCAATGCACTTTGAACACCAGGTAGGTCAAGCGCAATACGAGCGGGCTTTTCAATATTATATGCAGCAGGTTCAGGTGGCGTTTCGTCAAACTCCATTTTTATCTGAAACTTTCCTCCAGGCACAGAATTAAAACTAATATCCTGTAACTCGGCAGCAAATAAAGAAGCCGTCAAAAAAGATGTAAAGACAAAAAAGACAGCGACACCGGCCGTCACCCTCTTAATACATTTAGTCATTGTTACGGCTAACGTTGCGCTTCGCATAGAGTCCCACCCAAAATGGTTTATCATCGTACTCGCCTTTATCATTAAATATTTAAAAAGCATTAGCTATCTTCCTTTAATTTCAAGGTTCTTGGCCGCTCTATCCAAGAATCGGGGCCATTTGCAATAATCTCAATTAACGCCAATGAATCGTGTCGTATATCGACAATACGGCCATGATTTTTGCCGAGATAATTACCACTAAGTACTTGGTGAACAGAACCACTACCATCATCGACTAGCGCCCAAACCGTCCCTTGCTGCTCTAAAGTGCCTACCATTGAAATAGCTTCTATATTGAAGTTTTCAAGTAATTCTTTTGCACGCTTGGCGTTGGGTTTAACATTACTCGACATCGATAAATTAGCGATCTCTCTAATTTTTACGGGCACCTCAAAAGGCGAACGCATAGCTGCTGCGTTATAGCGGAAAGCTTTATAGGTTTTAAATATAGGAATGGGAGCAATAACGCCTTGTGGTTCTTGACGAACTTGATCCATAAAATCATCAAGGTCGGTATATTCTGGCGAGGAGCAACCAGCCAATAAAAAAATAAATACTGCAACTTGTAACTGTCGTAGATTGATCTTCATTACTCATCCTCATCTTTATAACGATAAGTCTTTGCAAGAATTTTCATTTCCATCACACCAGGTCGATCCTCAATGGGTAGAATTTCAAAATCATGTAATGTAACAATTCTAGGCAGGCCAGAAATTCCACTTACGAATGCACCTAAATCATGATACGAGCCAGTAACATCAATATTAATCGGCAGCTCAATATAAAACTCTTGCGCTAACTCAGCTTGCAATTCAATACTCTGAAACTCTAAACCGTTATCGACACCCGTAGCCGTAATATCTTCCAACAGTCCTGGCACCTCGGTATCCGATGGCAACTGACTCACCAAAGCACCAAATATTTTTTGCATTTCATCCATTTGCTTTCGCAAGGCATCAAGGTTAGCCGCCTCAAAGGCTTTTTGTTTAAACTCAACCTTTAACGACTGCTCTTTTACTTGTGCTGCATTCAACTGCTCAACTTGCGCCTTAGTAAAAAACGTATAACCCAGTAGTAAACAAATCGCAAAAGCGGCAACAAGAATAAACACCTTAACAACAGCAGGCCAAGAACCAGGACTCTCCCAATCGAGTTGATCGAGCTCAACTTCTGACACAGCTTGACGCCATGAATTAAATTTTTCTGACAACGTTTGTGTAAATGACAAAGTTGACATAGCCACTATTCCTCTACGTCAGTAATGGATGCTGTTGAAAGCGTTACTGCCAAACTAAAATTATTGGCTTGTTCGCCGAAAGCAGGATTAGCAACTACCGCCATTAAATTAGGGTCGGCAAACCAATTCGAGTTATCAAGCCGCCGCATTAAATTCGATACGCGATTATTCGATTCTGCGGTACCATCAATCGTCAAACGCTGATCTTCACGGAGCAAGCGCTGGTAATAAACGCCATCCGGCAGCGTCCGCACAAATTGATCAAAAATACGTACAATCACAGGGCGGTTACCCTGTAAGCCTTGAATAATATTCATTCGATCAATTAACTGTTCACGTCTTGATTTGAGCGCATCAATTTCTTGCACCTCTTCATTTAAAAAATCGATATTGGTTTGCATATAAGCATTGCGTGTATTTTGATTATTGATAGCATTACTCATAACAAAATAGGCAACCCCTACCAACAAACCAGCGCCTATAACAACAGAACCTAAATTACCTAAGAACTCTTGCTTGAGCTGCTCTCTTCTTGCCTCGCGCCAAGGCAATAAATTAATTCTGGCCATTAATCAAAACTCCTCATAGCCAAACCACAGGCAATCATTAACGATGGTGCATCATTACTTAGCGCATTCGCATCGACCTTGGATGAAATACTCATATCTAAAAAGGGGTTCGCTACCGAAGCCGGCGTCCCTAACTTTTCTTCAACTAAAGCTGCCAGACCTTCCATTGCAGCGACTCCACCGGCTAAAACAATATGGTCGACGGCATCAAATTGGCTTGAAGAAAAAAAGAATTGTAGTGAACGTGACACTTGCTGTAATACGGCATCTTCAAAGGGGGCTAATACTTCTTGTTCATAATCATCGGGTAAACTGCCCTGCTTCTTGGCTAAGCCGGCTTCTTCTTCTGACATACCATAACGACGCTGAATTTCTTCGGTTAGCTGCTTACCGCCAAATAATTGCTCACGCGTATATACGGTGTGACCATTAGTGAGCACGCTTAACGTTGTCATTGTTGCACCAATATCAACAATGGCCACTGTCTCACCTTGGTCACAGCCAATGGATTCAGCTATTTGATCAAAGGCACGCTCCATATCATAAGCTTCGACATCAACCACTTTGGCTTCAAGGTCAGCGAGCTCTAGTGCATCAACACGTAAGTCGACATTTTCTTTACGGCAAGCGGCAAGCAAAACATTACAAGCACTTGGGTCATTATCCGAAATCCCCTGAACTTCAAAATCAATAGCCACTTCATCTAATGGGTATGGAATATATTGGTCAGCTTCCGCCATAATTTGCGCTTCCATTGCATCATCATTTAAGTCTACATCCATGGTAATCAACTTAGTAATTACCGCAGAGCCGGCAACGGCAACAGCGGCATTCTTTTGTTTGGTTTTGGATTGATAAAGTACTTGGCGAAGCGCATCTGCCACGCCCTCAGGATCGGTGACATTTTTCTCAATAACAGCATTTGGCGCCAAAGAGGCAACCGCATAAGCTTCAACGCAAAAACGACCGCCTGATTGACTTAATTCAAGTAACTTCGCCGATGATGAACTGATGTCTAACCCCAACACGATGGGTTGTTTCTTCTTAGCAAGCCCTAGCATGTCATAACATTCCTAATTAGCACTTTGAATTTGGTGTAACACCGCCATGAAAAAATAGCGCCTATTAAACATTCGGTTATTAAATCTCTTAACTGGACATAGACAGCACTTTTTTCACAATGTCTCAATTTAATGTCATTAGTTTTACCAAGACTCTTCTAAATCTTTGTTCTTGGGTAATGGCCAAAGCCTAGTCTAAATTTTGTCCTTATTAGAAAATTACCACCATTCCTTGGCGCTTTTTCGCTATGCTTGCGCAGTAGATTCCAAATACTCACAAGAAACCGATAAATAATGCATCGTCATCACTCTTTACCAACCAAAATTTTTACATTGCTTTTACTTAGCGGGCTTGGTGCCGTGCTTATCATTTGCGCAACCTTTTTATACCTTAGTCCAAAGTTGCCGCCAGTGGATGTACTCCGAGAGGCAAAACTACAAGTCCCATTGAGAATCTATTCACAAAATGGTGAATTGATTGGCGAATTTGGTGAAAAGCTAAGAACGCCCATAAAAATGGAAGCCGTTCCCGCCCACTTTATTAACGCCATACTCTCGGCTGAAGATGATCGATTTTTAAAGCATCAAGGCATTGATCTTGGTGGTCTTCTAAGAGCCGCATCTCAACTTTTTGTGAGTGGGGAAATTCAGAGTGGCGGCAGCACGATTACCATGCAGGTTGCACGTAACTTTTTTCTGAGTAGCGAGCAAACCTTTTTACGTAAGTTCAATGAAATATTCTTAGCACTACAAATAGAAAGAACGCTAAGCAAAGATGAAATTCTTGAGCTGTATGTCAATAAAATTTATTTAGGCAAACGCGCCTACGGTATTCAGGCCGCCGCTGGCGTTTATTATGGCAAACCCATTGAAGCATTAGATTTAGCCCAACTTGCAATGATTGCCGGCCTACCCAAAGCGCCATCAGCTTACAACCCGATTAACAATCCAACACGCGCAAAAATACGCCGCAACTGGATTTTAGGTCGCATGCTAAAACTGAACTATATCAATGAGCAGGATTGGTTAGCTGCAACGAGTCAACCTGTAACCGCGACTTATCACGGCAAAAAACTCGCACTTAATGCTGGCTATGCTGCAGAAATGGCTAGAGCAATTGCTATAGAGAAACTCGGCCGCGCAGCATATACCGACGGCTTTATCATTAAGACAACCATTGATGCTGACAAACAACGAAGCGCGCAACGTGCAGTCGCTAATGGCCTAGTTGCCTATGACGCTCGACATGGTTATCGCGGCCCAGAGCAACAGCTCGAAATAACTGATAATGAAATGACAAACAAAGAAAACTGGCTCGCTATACTAAAAAGAACCCGAACCATTCAAGGACTTGTGCCTGCGGTTGTTACTGCTATTAATAAACCTATTATCGAAATGCCTAGCATTGATGAACTGACTGCACAACTTACTGCGCAACTCACTGCAGAACCTAGCCAGACTTCCGATACAGATATAATAGAACAGCCAGAAGTAGCCGAGCCCATAGCTGACGTCTTGCCTGATGAACAAGACCGTATAGAAATTATGTTTGCCGATGGCAGCACTACCGAATTTATTTGGGATAGCAAAAAAAACCCACTGCGCCCATACATTAATGAAGATGTACGCGAACCGACACCTAAAAAGATTAGTCAATTGCTGAGTGTTGGCAATTTAATTCGAGTCCGTATAGAGAAAACAAATGACGCCCCCATTATTAGTCAAATCCCTACCGCTAGTGCAGGGCTTGTTGCTTTAAACCCAAGTGATGGTGCTATCCATGCATTAGTCGGCGGCTTTGACTTTCAACACAGTAAATTTAATCGTGTCACGCAAGCATATCGTCAAACCGGCTCTAACTTTAAACCCTTTGTTTATGCTGCAGCCCTAGAGAGCGGCTTTACCGCCGCCAGCGTCATCAATGATGCACCTATTGTTTTTGCTGACAATAAACTTGAAAGTGATTGGCGTCCTGAAAATTCAGGCGGCAAATTTTATGGTCCTACCACATTAAGACGCGCCTTATATTTATCACGGAATTTAGTTTCCGTTAGGTTACTTCGCGAACTCGGTATTAATAACGCGATCAATTATTTAAATCGTTTTAAATTCAGTAACAAACCATTACCAAGAGATTTATCTTTATCATTAGGCAGTTATGCTATGACTCCACTGCAAGTTGCAGCGGCTTATAGTGTCTTAGCCAATGGCGGCTACCGGGTGTCTCCACACTTAGTGACACAAATAGAAAACCGACAAGGTGAAATTGTATTCGCAACCACTAAACACATTGCCTGCTTAGAATGTAACACTCCGTTAACGGACAATAACGAAGACAGCATAGATGCCGATTTAGAAGAAGCAGAATCATTAGATGCCCTATTATTAAATAATCCAATAATGGATTTATCGCTAAATGAAAACTCCGAGAATGAATTATCTGCCAACAAACCCTTCATAACAGAAGTTGCCGCCGAACAAATAGTTGACCCTCGCGTCGTATATATTGTTGATAGCATACTTCAGGATGTAATACGTCGCGGCACAGGAAGAAAAGCAAGAACGTTAGGGCGATCTGATTTAGCAGGTAAAACCGGCACCACTAACGGCCCTACTGATGCTTGGTTTTCTGGCTATCACCCCGAGCTAGTCACAACAACATGGTTAGGGTTTGACGACAACCAGTTACTCGGCCAGCGCGAATACGGCGGCTCAGCCGCACTGCCTATTTGGATTGATTTTATGCGCGACAGTTTAAATGACGTAAAAACCGCAACCAGAACCCAACCCCCAGGCATGGTGTCGGTAAAAATAAATCGCTTAACAGGCTTACCGTCTACAGCTGATGATTCACAAAATATATTTGAATCGTTTTTAGAAGAGTACGTGCCAGAACAAAACACACCTTCAACTAGCCACTCTAATAACGATCAGCTAATGCTTGATGAAGAATTGTTCTAATATTCAGATTAACCTAAGCAGAGTAATCTTGCGGGTAAGGTTGTTGCGCAACACCGGTATCCACTGCAGCACGCGCAACCGCTGATGAGACTGCCATTAATAATCGCGGGTCTAATGGCTTAGGAATAATATACTCTTTACCAAACGCCAAATCTTTAATCCCGCAAGCGGCAATCACCGCTGCAGGCACAGGCTCTCTCGCTAACTCTTTTAATGCATGCACAGCCGCTATTTTCATTGCTTCATTAATAGCGGTTGCCCTTACATCCAACGCACCACGAAAAATATACGGAAAGCCTAATACATTATTCACCTGATTCGGTAAGTCCGAACGGCCAGTAGCAATAATAATATCGTCACGCGTAGCATGGGCTAAAGCCGGTGCAATTTCAGGGTCAGGATTTGAGCAAGCAAATATAATTGGCTTTGGCGCCATAGTTAATAATGCTTCTGGCGTTAATAAATTAGAACCCGACAAACCAATAAATGCATCGGCATTGACACAGGCATCATCCAATGTACGCATAGCGGTGTCTCTAGCAAACTCCGCTTTGTATTTATTAATATTTTCACGGCCTTTATAAATAACACCTTGGCGATCTAGCATAGTAATTTTATTGTAATCAGCACCCAGACTTATTAATAAACGCATGCCCGCTATTGCAGCAGAACCTGCACCCAAGCAAACAATATTAGCTTCTGGCAAGGATTTACCTTGTATCTCTAACGCATTAATTAAGCCAGCAGCAGTGACAATGGCAGTACCGTGTTGATCATCATGAAAAACTGGAATATCGCATAAGGCTTTTAAGCGTCGTTCAATTTCAAAGCATTCGGGTGCTTTAATATCTTCAAGATTAATACCGCCAAATGTTTTTGCAATATGTTTAACGGTATCAACAAATGTATCGGGATCTTCTGTATCGACTTCAATATCAATTGAATCAATATTAGCAAAACGCTTAAACAATAACGCCTTACCTTCCATTACTGGCTTGCTGGCCAATGCACCTAAATTCCCTAAACCAAGAATCGCAGTACCATTACTAATAACCGCAACAAGATTACCTTTAATGGTGTAATCGTAGGCGGCTTCAGCATGTTCAGCAATTGCGCGCACCGGCTCAGCAACACCGGGGCTATATGCCAAAGCAAGATCGCCTTGTGTTTCTGCCGAGGTGGTTATTTGAATGCCAATTTTCCCCGGCTTAGGGTTGGCATGATAATCGAGTGCTGCTTGCTTTGGCGCTTCGTTAGAGAATCGAGTTGTCATACCTTAACCAGAATTTATTGTCGATAATAAGAAAGAATCATACAGACCGCGAAAATGAATAAGGTTCAAAAATCTTATAGCAAATGATTAATCATTTATGGATAGTAACTTATTAATTAAAAATATGAACTGTATAGGCTAAATAAAAGTGAGTGATAAGATGGCAAGGTAGAGAAAAAGAAAGGAAACGAAAGAGAAGACTGGGTTAATCACTATTTGTGAGTGGCCAATTTTTGACATGATTGAGTGATTGATTACATGGTTGAGTGATTGATTAAAAGGCGCGCTATAAAACAAACAAGCACAATAAAACCCAATCGAATCGCTAAATTCAATTGGGTTAAGTTAAAGACAGTGAAACGATAGCTAAAAAGCTATTTTTTGGTCGCTCGGTTACCAAAGCGTTTGTTAAAGCGATCTACACGGCCACCAGTATCGAGTACTTTCTGCTTGCCAGTGTAAAAAGGGTGACACTGTGAGCAAACATCAATATGAAAATCTTTGCTAAGTGTTGAGCGTGTTTCTACTGTTGCACCGCAACTGCAAGTGGCTGTAACAGTGTTGTAGGCTGGATGAATATCGGCTTTCATGTCTTCTTCTTACTCCAAACGCGGGATACCGCCATCTCATTCACCATTATCCAGAGCCAATCTCCGGGGGCAACCAGTACGGCATCCTCTCAAGGGTCGGCGATTCTACCAGAAAAGTGCCCGCAATCAAGCCACATAAGGTGATTCCAGCCAGTTTGATACTTTTCCACCCTTGTTTAACCCTTCTATTAACCTTTCTACCCCACTTATATGCCTCTTTCTATGCCCCGCTTCTTTCAATTCCTTTAGCCCATTAAATCCATTAATCATCTTCTGCCATTTCCTGTCATCAAACCAACTCCCCCCTCAAACATCACCGGAATCAGCCTACAATCATTATCCGCTCAAAAAATAGACAAGATCTAAAGCGGCCAACAAGGTAAACTAGCGACCCGAAATTGCCCATTAAACCTAGGATTTACACGCTGAATGACTGCCGGCCCGCCAAAATTTGTCCAAGTGGTCATTGCTTCGCCAGTAAGGCACCATTTTGACTATTTACCCGCCAACGGTCATCAAGCCGCTGATTATCGGGTTGGCACTCGCGTAGAAGTCCCTTTTGGACGACGAAAAATGATCGGCATAGTGATTGGCCACTGCCAATCATCGTCAATTCCTGCAGACAAGTTAAAAGCCATTAGCCAAAATCTAGATTCAGCCGCAGTAATCAGCGAAGACTTACTCGCCCTAGCCGAGTGGATGAGCAACTATTACCACCACCCTTTTGGCGATACATTACTGAATTTATTACCCAACCAGCTTCGCAAAGGCGGCAGCGTCAACGCTTACACCCAATATTGTTGGCAAATTAGCGATCACGGCCTCGGTTTACCTGATGACGCACTGACGCGCGCGCCCAAACAAGCTGCCTTGCTTAATGCGCTTCGCAACGCCGAATTAGCCAAAATCAATACACTGACCACCGAAGCCGAACTCAAGCAGCTCGGACATAGCCGTGCTTCAGCGTTAGAGCTGGCAAAAAAGAACCTAGCCGTAGCCACCGAGCAAGCTTACTACCCAGCCGACTGCCAAAGTATTCTGCGCGGCCAAGCTCAAGACCAACCGCCAACACTCAATAGTGAGCAATCGGCTGCTGGCACCTTAATTGCCGAAAGGCTTGGCAGCTTTGATACCGTATTGCTTGAAGGCATTACCGGCAGCGGTAAAACCGAAGTCTATTTACGCGCCATTGATAAAGTTTTAACGCTCGGCCAGCAAGTTTTAGTGTTAGTACCCGAAATTGGCCTTACACCACAAACCATCAATCGCTTTGTTAATCGCTTTAATACACCCATTGCGATTTTTCACTCAGGCCTAACCGACCGAGAGCGGCTAGCCGCGTGGACCGCAGCCAAAAACGGTGTTGCGGGTATTATTATTGGTACTCGCTCAGCCGTATTTACGCCTATGGCCAACCTCGGGCTTATTATTATTGATGAAGAACACGATGGCTCTTATAAACAGCAAGATAGCCTGCGCTACTCGGCACGCGATATCGCCATCATTCGCGCGCGCAGCAAAAGCATTCCCGTAGTACTAGGCTCTGCCACGCCCTCGCTAGAAACATTATTTAATGCCCAATCAAAAAAATACCAACATGCCATTTTGCAAGAGCGAGCCGGCAGTGCCAGCCCGCCAAGTATCGAGCTATTAGATATTCGCTGCCAAGCGCTACATGAAGGGCTCAGCGATAACGCCATTGCTGCAATCGGCGAAACGCTCTCTAACGGCCAACAAGCCATGGTATTTGTTAACCGTCGCGGTTTTGCGCCACTATTAATGTGTCATGACTGCGGCTGGCACGCTCAATGTAACCACTGTGATGCTCGGCTCACCTTACACAATCGCCCCCGCGAACTGCGCTGCCACCACTGCGATTACCGCACACAGTTACCGCCATCGTGTCCGCGCTGCCAATCATCGCGCTTATTACATGTTGGACAGGGCACGCAAAAAAGTGCCGAAGCACTAAGCGCATTATTCCCACGCTTTCCGGTCATTCGCATCGACCGCGATACCACGCAGGGAAAACAAGCTATGGGCGAGCAAGTTGATCTTATTAACCGTGGCGAACCCGCTATTTTGGTGGGCACGCAAATGCTCGCCAAAGGTCATCATTTTCCTGCACTCAACTTAGTCGTAGTACTCGATATAGACCAAGGCCTCTATAACCCCGATTTCCGCGGGCCAGAAAAAACCGTCCAGTTACTCACTCAGGTAGCGGGCCGCGCGGGGCGCACCGGCCATGCTGGTAAAGTGCTTATTCAAACGCATTTACCCGAGCACCCACTGCTGCAAATTTGGCAGACCGAGAGCTATCAAGGCATTGTCGAGACACTGCTCAATGAGCGCTCACTTCGCTCGTTACCCCCTTACGCCCATATTGCTCTCATTCGCGCCGATAGCCACAAGCCTGAACACGCGCTGCAATTTTTAAACAAGCTTGCCCATCAGCAAGCCAACACGCTAAACCAGAGCGCCTGCCAGCTTATTGGCCCATTAGCCGCCGTTATGGAAAAACGTGCTGGGCGTCACCGCGCTCAGTTGATGATTAAATCCGAGCAACGTAAATCACTGCATAGTGCAGTAAAACAGCTTATTCAATGGCTGGAGCAAAGCAAAAAACCGTCAGGCCTGCGATGGAGTATTGATATAGACCCGCAAGATGTCATCTAAACGCATCGTTTGCTTGTCTATGGATAGTTGACTAGCGATAATAGCCTCCCTTTTTGTTGAGCGCTGTATTAATAGACGTTGCTATTCGAATACATACAGGCCAGCCAGCCGCCAAGCATAATGAGCGGGAGACAAACAGCCATGAGCGAGATAAACAGCTAAATGAAAGAAGCCTTAGAGCAATTGATCAGTCAAACCATTAACACACTGATCGAAACAGAAAAAATGCCCGCCATAAAAGTGCCCACCATTAAAGTGGAGCGAACTCGAGATGCCAGCCATGGCGATCTCGCTTGCAACATTGCTTTAGTGCTAGCTAAACCTGCTGCCATGAATCCGCGTGATATTGCTGAATTAATTTGCCAAGCATTGCCTGATAATAATGTGATAGCCAAAACTGATATTGCCGGCCCCGGTTTTATCAATGTCTTTTTAGCCAAGTCAGCCCAAACGGATATTGTGGTGCAAGTATGCAATGAAGCCGAACAATTTGGCTGCAACCAAAACGGCCTTGATGAAAACGGCACAGCTAAATCGGTACAAGTAGAATTTGTCTCTGCCAACCCAACGGGGCCATTGCATGTAGGCCATGGTCGAGGGGCAGCGGTTGGCGACAGTATTTGTCGCTTACTCGAAGCCAGTGGTTGGCAAGTCACTCGTGAGTTTTACTATAACGATGCCGGTCAACAAATTAATAATCTTACGCGCTCGGTGCAATTACGCTGCCAAGGTATTGGTCCTGATGACGCCGCATGGCCCGAAGACGGCTATCGTGGCGAGTATATTGCTGATCTCGCTGCCGACTATATGGCAGGTAAAGCGTTAGCCGACACTGCAGCACCTGCAGATGCCGACGACGACGAAGCCATTCGCGCTTACGCCGTTGCCTATTTACGCCGCGAACAAGATATTGACCTCACCGCTTTTGACGTGAAGTTTGACGTCTTCTCGTTAGAGTCTTCTTTATATACAGAAGGCAAAGTAGAAAACACCGTTAACACACTTATCGACAATGGCTTTACTTACGAAAAAGACAATGCACTGTGGTTAAAAACCACTGAGTTTGGTGACGATAAAGATCGTGTTATGCGAAAGTCTGATGGCGGCTACACCTACTTCGTGCCCGATGTCGCTTACCACCTTGAAAAATGGCAACGCGGTTTTCACACCGTAGTTAATGAACAAGGTGCCGACCATCACAGCACCATCACGCGAGTGCGTGCAGGTTTACAAGCATTAAATGCCGGCATACCCAAAGGCTGGCCCGATTATGTATTGCATCAAATGGTTACCGTCATGCGCAATGGCGAAGAAGTAAAAATTTCAAAGCGCGCCGGCAGCTATGTCACATTAAGTGATTTAATAGAACAAGTAGGCTGCGACGCCACACGCTACTTTTTAACGGCGCGCAGAGCCGACACACAACTCACTTTTGATATTGATTTAGCGCTACAAAAAAGTAACGACAACCCTGTATTTTATATTCAGTATGCACATGCGCGGGTCTGTAGCGTAATGCGCCAAGCGGTAGAAAAAAATATGCCTTGGGATAAAACTGCCGGCCTTGCCAACTTAGATAAACTCGGCACCGATACAGAAATAGCATTACTTAAAAGTATTGCTGCTTATCCCGAGTGCGTAGCCATGAGTGCCCGCGAGTTTGCGCCACATAATATTGCCGCTTATTTACGCGATTTATCTGCCGCTTTACATAGCTGGTATGCAAGTGGCAACCAAGATAAAAGCAGCCAATTGTTAGTTGCTGACAACAACACCCGTAACGCTCGCCTAGCGTTAGCCGAAGCAGCACGACAAGTTATTGCCAACGGCTTATCACTCTTAGGTGTTAGCTCACCTGAAAGCATGTGACAAACAACCCATGGATACTAAGCTGCCAATAAAAACTATGATGCAATTTTTAAAACCGATAATGGCGACCAAACGTGGCGTAAGTAATAAGCCGAAGCGTCGAAAAAACTCATCGAGAAAAAAATCGGCAACATCAGTTTCTACACTGCGAATAATAGGCACCGTCGTTATTGTTATATTATTTAGCTTGGGCTTATACGCGCTCAACCAACTCGAGTCGGCACAAACCAAACGCACAAAACAACCCATAACAAAAACATCCGTTCCTGTCGAAGATAAATCAATAGCTAACCAAGAAAGTAAAGCGAATGACTATACTTTTTATAAAGACCTAAAAGATTTTGAAGTTATTGTTAATGAAGACTCTGCCTATAGCAGCAGCCGAAGTGCCGACGAAAATTATGTTTACTTAATTCAAGCAGGATCATTTAAAACTAAACCACAAGCAGAAAAACTTTTAGTGGAACTCACCTTACTTGGATTAGAACCAACCATCAGTAGCGGCAAAAATGCCTCGGGCAACTTATGGTATCGCGTACGGCTGGGGCCATTTACCAGTCGCGGCAGCATGACAGCGGCACGCTCCACCATTATCTCAAACAACCTTGAAGCAATGGTAATGAAGCGAAAAATATAAACCTTTTCAATTAATCAGCAAGCATGGAAACCCGTTAACATTGACTCCAGAAGCTATCGAGTTACACAAAACATCAAAACAACTCGAGCTGGTTTACACCAACAATGAGCGCTACCACTTAGCTGCAGAATATCTTCGCGTCTACTCACCGTCAGCCGAAGTGCGCGGCCACCATCCAGACCAAGCGGTATTGCAAGTAGGAAAGAAAAATGTCGGTATCATATCTATCGCAGCCGTTGGTAACTATGCATTACACATTAATTTCGACGACGGACATAATAGCGGTATTTATTCTTGGGGCTATTTGCGCGAGCTTTGCGATCAACAAGATAACTATTGGCAAGCCTATTTAAACCAATTAAAAAGCCACAACCAAAGTCGCGATCCCGATATTGAAGTGATTAATGTATATGATCCAAGTTAAAGTTAAGACGTAAATAAAAATACACCACTTGATGGAGCCACACCAATGGACATTATTGTTAAAATTTTATTCGCCACAGCAATGTTACCGCTTATTCTCAATATTGTTGGGGGTTATTTTCGCAATCAAGAATTAGGTTATATAGACAATAGAAACCCACGCCAACAAGCCACTAAACTTACCGGCATCGGCGCCCGTTGTTACGCTGCCCAACAAAACTCATGGGAAGCATTAGCACTTATCTCGGCCGCCGTACTTTGCGCCTACTTAATGGGTGCCAGCGCAGAACAAATGCTACTACCTGCACAAATATTTTTCGCATCACGCATTATTTATATTGCCTGCTATTTAGCAAACTTAGGTACGCTACGCTCTATTGTCTGGATTATTGGCTTAGCCGCTTGTATCTCACTCTTTCGTTTAACGGGTGCCGCATAACACGCTGTTGCCTAGCGCACTGCACAGGTACAATACCTAAGCGACACAAGGTATAAACTAGACAAGATACAAACTAGGTAAAACAGTAGCCATTTAATTGAACACCGCAGTCACAGCAACTGCGAAAAGAGGTTAATCATGACAGTTGACACGACAAGCAGTAGCACCGCATCCGAGACTTCGGCTACTGACAGTCAGGACACGACTCACTTTGGTTATCGACAAGTTGCCACCGGCGACAAAGCTAGCTTAGTTGGCGAAGTCTTTACCTCGGTAGCTAGCCGCTATGACATCATGAATGATTTAATGTCTGTAGGCGTACACCGTTTGTGGAAGCGCTTCACCATTGAAATATCTGCCGTACGTAAAGGCCATCGTGTTTTAGACCTTGCCGGCGGAACCGGTGACTTAGCCGCCAAGTTCAGCCGCCTAGTCGGCTCAGAAGGCGAAGTTATTTTATCGGACATCAATGCCTCAATGCTCAGCACGGGACGCGACAAACAAACAGACAATGGTAACTGCGGAAACATTCGCTATGTTCAAGGTGATGCTCAATACCTCCCCTTCGACGATGATTATTTCGACTGCATTACCATCGGCTTTGGTCTGCGCAATGTCACCGACAAAGATCGTGCGCTACGTTCTATGTTTAGAGTATTAAAACCCGGCGGCCGATTACTGGTATTAGAGTTTTCAAAACCTAATAACCCCTTGCTATCCAAAATTTACGATACCTACTCTTTTAAAATACTACCGAAAATGGGTAAGTTAGTTGCTCAAGATGAAGATAGCTATCGCTACCTAGCCGAATCGATTCGCATGCACCCCGATCAAGAAACATTAAAAAGCATGTTAGAAGATGCCGGTTTTGTTGATTGCGAATACCACAACATGACCGGCGGCATTGTTGCCGTACACAAAGGTATTAAACTCTAATTAAACCTATGATAGATCCCATGCTTACATCTGCCAGTTGTGCGGCACTCGAAAAAGCTATTAATAGTAGCCTGTCACTAGACGCAACAACGCAAGGCAAACTCGCTGCCTATGCCGGCCGTATTATTCGTATTGCTTGCACTGAATCGGACGTCCGGCCCGAAATTGTTTTTTATCTGCGTATAGACTCAACGATTAGCGTACTGCAGTATTGTGAAGAAACTATTGATGCTGGTATTGAAGGTCCCTCACAAGAATGGTTAGCACTTCTCACTGCAGATGATGCCGCATCCGCGCTCATTAACGGCAAGCTAAAAATTCAAGGTGATAGCCGTTTATTTATGGAATTAAAAACCATTAGCGAGCAAATTGACTTTGATTGGCAAGGTTATATCGCTCGTTTCATTGGTGACATACCAGCACACTTAATTGGCAAGGCCGCGGGCGGAATTAAGAACTTTGGCAAACAAGCTCGACAAACACTGTTACGCACAGTTGATGATTTTTTACATGAAGAGGCACGACTAGTACCCACGCGCATAGAATGTGAAAACTTTTATTCACAACTCCGTGAATTAGAAATGCAGATTGATCGTATTGAAGCCAAAACAAAACGCTATAAAAAACAATTCACGGATAATAATGCATCATGAAACAACTGCTTCGCTTATTAACTATTTTACGCATCTCAATGAAGTATCGTCTCGATACGCTCATTCCACCAACACGGCAGCATTTTTTAACCAAAGTACTGGTTAAAATTATTGCACCTTTTTATAGCGCCAACAATGGCCGCGGCATTCGCTTAAGAACAGCGCTACAAGAGCTGGGGCCGGTATTTGTTAAATTCGGCCAACTGCTATCAACTCGCCGTGATTTATTGCCCACCGACATTGCCGATGAACTTGCATTACTACAGGATCAAGTGCCCGCTTTTGACAGCTCAACATCGGTTACGATTATTGAAGAGGCTCTTGGAAAAACAGTGACACAGGCCTTCGCTGAATTCAGTATAGAACCACTTGCCTCTGCTTCTGTGGCACAAGTACACGCAGCTAAAATGCATGATGGCCTTGATGTTGTTGTAAAGGTTATACGCCCCGGTATAGAAAAAATTATTCACAAAGATATTCAGCTATTATTTTTAATTGCACGCATCGTAGAGCGATTTTCTTTAGACGGCCGACGCATGCGACTTACTGAAGTTGTTAGTGACTATGAACATACTATTTTTGATGAACTTGACTTAAAACGAGAAGCTGCTAATTGCTCGCAATTAAAACGCAACTTCGAGCAAAACGAAAAATTGCGCGACTTATTATTTATTCCCGCTGTTATCTGGGAATTAAGCGGACCAAAAATCATGGTCATGGAACGCATTTACGGCATTCCGGTTTCTGATATCGACACATTACACAAAAAAAATATTAATTTAAAAGCCTTATCAGAAAGTGGCGTTGAAATATTTTTTACGCAAGTGTTTGAACACAACTTCTTTCATGCCGACATGCACCCAGGTAATATTTTTGTCGACCCTAGCCGCAGTGACAAACCGCGTTACATGGGTATTGACTGTGCGATCATGGGCTCACTATCCGATTTTGATCGCTACTATTTAGCTCGCAACTTATTGGCCGTGTTTAATCGCGACTATAGCCAAGTAGCAAGGTTACACATTGAATCCGGCTGGGTTCCACCAGGAACGAACGTGCAGTCCTTCGAAGGAATGATTCGTAGCGCCTGCGAACCTATATTTGAAAAGCCTTTATCAGAAATTTCTTTTGGCACCTTACTCATCTATTTATTTCAAGTCGCTAGACGCTTTGGCATGGAAGTTCAGCCATCATTAGTCTTGCTGCAAAAAACCTTACTCAATATCGAAGGTCTAGGCCGGCAACTCTACCCTGACTTGGATTTATGGCAAACAGCCCATCCTTTCTTAGAAAATTGGATGGCCGACCGTTACTCGCCTAAACGTCTCGTCAGCGAGCTAAAAAGTCAGTCACCGGCCTTACTAGAAGCATTACCTGCCTTACCCGATTTATTATTACGTCAGCTTCACCAGCTTAATGGCTCGGCCACCTCAGGCTCTGCAGCTAACAATAGCGCAACGGTACAGCTACAAAGCCGAATCGAGCAATTAGAACGCCGCTTAAGCCGGCAGCGAACCTGGCAGACCGTTATTATTGTATTTGCTCTACTATCAACCACGGCCTATTTAGCGTTAAACTAGCACCATTAAACGCCTAATCACTACTCAATTGAATGCCCAGCGCTATGACTGATGAAAAAAATGCACTGTTAGATGCCATTAAGTGGAATAGTCAGGGACTCATTCCCGCCATAGCTCAAGATGCTGTCAGTAAAAAAGTACTGATGCTTGCATGGATTAATCGTGATGCCTTGATCGCAACCTTCGATAAAGGCGAAGCCATTTATTGGTCAAGGTCTCGTCAGCGACTGTGGCACAAAGGTGAGTCATCAGGACATATTCAAAAAATTATTGATATTCGTCTTGATTGCGACGGCGATACTTTACTACTTCTTGTCGATCAAGTGGGCGGCATTGCTTGTCATACTGGACGTGAAAGCTGCATGTATCAACAATACTCGCACAACAATGGCTGGGTTAGCATAGAATCGCCTTTAAAAAATCCCGAAGATATTTATTAACTGAGCAGCATAATGACCGATATATTAAAACAACTTACCGTTTTGCTTGAGCAGCGAAAAAATGCCGAGCCAGACTCGTCTTATGTGGCCCAACTTCATGCCGAGGGAATTAATAAAATTCTCGAAAAAGTGGGCGAAGAATCCATAGAAACCATTATTGCTGCAAAAGATTATGCGACTACGCAACAATCAACCAATACAAACCACAGCACAGCAAGAACAGCGCTTATCAGTGAAACTGCCGACTTGTGGTTTCACACATTGGTCATGCTCTCTCACTTAGACAGCAATGCCGATGACGTAATAGAAGAACTAGGACGTCGCTTTGGCGTTTCAGGGCTTGACGAAAAAGCAGCACGAAAATAAACGTATTTAAATGCAAGTTAACAGGAGAATCCCATGGGCTTAGGCGGCATTAGTATTTGGCAGTTACTCATTATATTAGCCATTGTCATTATGATTTTTGGCACCAAGCGCCTCAAAAATATTGGTGGCGATCTTGGTGGCGCGATTAAAGGATTTAAAAAATCCATGGCTGACGATGAGCCAAGCAAAGAATTGGATGGCCAAAGCGACAATACTGACAACAAAAAAGACCAATAAGCCGATACTATTCAATGGATATTGGCATACAAGAAATTTTTCTAATCAGTGTTATTGCGCTTATCGTTTTAGGTCCCGAACGCTTACCCTCAACAGTTAAAACCATTGCGCTTTGGTTAGGGAAAATTAGACGTAGCTTTAATAGCATTAAAGCCGATATTGAGCGTGAAATTAACGCCGATGACATTCGCGAACAAATTCATAACGAAAACGTTCTTCATCAACTCGGTGAGCCCATAGAGCAGCTAAAGCAAACTGCCAGCGAGTTTGAGCAATCCATTATTGAGACACGTCAGCCAGCTAATACAACGGCAGATGATGATCAACCTTCAGAAAAGCATTAGAGCAAACGGCTAACGCATGTCCAACGCTACCAATACAACTACCGAAGCAAACAGCGACAAAGAGCAGTCGCTGGTTGAGCATTTAATTGAGCTCCGCACCCGCTTACTTAAAAGCCTTGCTGCAGTACTTATTGTCTTTTTATCATTAGTGTTTTTTTCTAATGATATCTATACATTCTTTGCGTCACCTATTCAGGGTCTACTTCCTGAAGGCACAAGTATGATAGCAACCGATGTTGCATCACCCTTCTTTGCGCCATTTAAGCTGACGATTATTTTATCTTTTTTTATTGCCATACCTTATGTGCTTTATCAGCTATGGTCTTTTATTGCTCCGGGCATGTATAGCAATGAAAAAAATCTCGCCATACCACTATTTGTTAGCAGCGTTTTATTATTTTATTTAGGCATCGCTTTTTCATATTATGTAGTCTTTCCCATTGTGTTTGGTTTTTTTACCGCCATTGCCCCAACAGGTATTGCCGTAACACCCGATATCAATAGTTACCTTTCATTTATACTTAAATTATTTTTTGCTTTTGGTTTGGCATTTGAAATTCCAATTGCCACTTTTATATTAATTAAAGCTGGTATAACAACAAGACAGGCACTGGCAGAAAAGCGCCCTTATATTGTTGTTATCTGCTTTGTTTTTGGCATGCTGCTTACGCCACCCGATATTATTTCGCAATCACTGCTAGCTATACCGGCTTGGTTGTTATTTGAATTAGGCTTATTAATGAGTCACTTGGTCGAGAAAAAAACTTAAGCAAAAAGCTGCCGTTTACAATAACTAGTTAGCCACATATTTTCGCTCTAACCCTTAACTCTATTTTACCGCACTGTACTCTAAACGGTACTTCTAGCTGAACTCCTAGCTGTTCTCTTAGCTATAAAGCTAGCTGCAATACGAGCCACACGAAAACTCAGCAGCATAAATAATCCTAATGGACCCACAGCTCCACCGCCGCCACTTGAGCCGTCCGAAGTTAATGTATTCTCTGGCTCATCAACCGGATTCTCTACAGGGTTAGCATTGCCAAAAGAATGCAACGTGACATTAAGTGTATTATTTGAAGATACCACATCCGTCACTTCTGCAGTCGAAGTACTTACGCTGTGTTGCATTGTTAACTCAACCGCATCTTGATTTGCGCTAGCGGTAACGGTTAAGGCAAAACCATTAACTGGATTATTAACAGTACAGTTATAGGTACTCGAAGTTGAAGAACACTGGCCACCTTCAACCAGCGCATTTATAAACTCGCCCTCTGAACTATCAACAATCAAACCTTGAATATTGACATCACCAATGGGGATATAACCGTCCTCAGCGCTAACGTTGTACACCAAATCAAAGGGAGTCACACTATTGGGGCTAACAGGATTATCAAGGCTAGGAGTCAAGCCAAGATCAATAGGAAAGTTAAAGCATAAACCCGACAGATTATCTGCAACGGTTTGATTAATAGAATTAATTGAACATGATGAAAAACGGGTGAAGCTTGACGCCTGAAAACCAAGACTAGCCGACATGACATATTGGTTTTCTGGGCAACCATTATCCGCTATAGAATCGTGATCCGCACCTAGGTTATGGCCAATTTCATGCGCCATAACTAAACTCACTAACGATGTATCACCTGCATCGGTTAAACCTGTATTAAGGCCAAAGCTTTCACAAACCTGACCTAAATAGGCAATCCCTACCACGTCGCCATCAATACCTGAAAAATCACGACCCGTAACCAAATGAAATATAGAGCGCGACTGCTGTAAAAAACTTAATTGATTAGAGCCGCGTAATATTCTTAAACGATCAAGTAAATCATTAGGGTCATCACTGGCTCCTATAAGATTATCTTGCGCAGTGTTCAACATAGTTAAACTAATTCGACTAAATTGATAACCTAGTCCTTCTTGAAAAAACAATTCCATTTCATTAAGTTCACGCAAAGCACGCTGCATTGGCGTTTCTGCGCTAGATAAATTTTGATAACTTACATCATAAGCCAACTCAATCTCTGGCAGCAAACAAACACCATTAATAGGGTTTGCACAAACATCGGCTACCGTTGCTGGTGCTGATATAAGGTTCTGAATGTTAAAAGCCGAATAAGCTGAAGGGCTTTCTAACTTGTCTGACATCAGTAAAGATGCCCCGCTAACCGAGCCCGAAGCGCAAGTCTTGTTTTTTTTATCACTAGCATCTGGCCTATAAGCAGGAATGCCAATAGCGCTGCTTGTGCTATTATCAGCATCGGCATCAACAACATAAAGCACTTCTTGAAATAGTAAAACACCACGCCAGTGGCCATTACCATTCTCTTCGCTATAAGATACTCTAATCGAACTTTTAGGATAGCCAGAAAAAACACCTTTATAGTGTTTTTGTTCGGCTCTCATTATTGGTGTAGCTATTTTTTCCAGTAACTGGGTATTCGCTTGCATTTCAGCTAATAAGGAATAGCCATTAACATAAAAAGACAGCTCAAAGGGCTTGCTGGCTTGCTCGTAGCTATCATCAACTAATGTATCAACTAAAGCATAAACCCTAGGCGCTAAAAAACAGGCCTGCATAACGAATAAAAAGCACAGCAAACTTTGACAAAAGTATTGTTTAAAAATGAATAAAGCCTTGAATTGAACAACCATTAACGCCCCAATATACCCGCCATTACACCCTTTACTGCGTTCTTTATCACGCTCTATATTGCAACAAGAAGTAAAGCCCTTGATACCCACTCTATACCGCTTAACATACTGCTTAAAGTAACGCTTACATAGACGCTGTAATAAAAGCTGAAACCGAACTCTTTTTATTGAGACTAGACTGCTATTTGAAAAAATATCCATTTATGAAGATTCCTTTATACAATTTTGTGATGCGTTACGCGATTCACTATGCGGCTCAATATGCGATTCAATACGAATACTCGAGCACCCACCTTTCGTATGACTTAAAAAAGTTACTGCACAGAGCCTTGTTTTTTGAAAAGTATCTCGCTATCGTTCATTCCCTATCCGTAATCATATGACTAATACCACCACTAACACGGTCAACATAACTAATAATATTGAGTATGCATAACCATGTCATCTATAAAAAATAAACTCCCCATTAATATCAATACGATAAAAGGATTTCTTGCCGACGATGAAGGGCATGCATTATTTGAAGCCGCAAATTATACCGCTAATGTAGGCCCCACGCTCGAAGTGGGTAGCTACTGTGGCAAGTCTACTGTTTTTTTAGCCACCGCTGCCAAACAAAATAACAATATTGTTTATGCTATCGATCACCACAGAGGCTCCGAAGAACATCAGTTGGGTGAAGAGTATCATGATAGCGAGTTATTCGACTCGCAAGCACAATTAATGGATACATTTAAAGCCTTTCGCAAAACACTTCGGGATGCACAACTTGAGGACACAGTAATACCTATTGTTGCCACCTCACAGCTCGCTTCACGACATTGGTCAACGCCATTAGGTATGGTTTTTATTGATGGCGGCCATAGCATGGAAGCCGCAATGACAGACTATCGTTCATGGGCTGGACATATTGCCCTAGGAGGCATCTTAGCTATTCACGATATTTTTCCCAACCCTAAAGACGGTGGTCAAGCGCCTTATACCATTTGGAAGCTCGCCAAAGCATCAGGGTTATTCGAGGAGTTACCAACAGTAAATACATTAGGATTATTTAAACGAATTTAAATGCTTCACTTGTATTGCACTCTAACAAGTTAACTGAGGTAAACAATTTTGCCGCAGCGGTATGTTCAGTTAATGCGTCGGCGGCTAATAAAATCGCACCTGCTGTCCATGTCGGCTTCTCATCCGGCCATAAAACATCTTGAACAAATTGATAACCCGTCCAGTATGAACCATCTTCTAGTTGCCACTGATGTAGCCAACTATAAAGTTCAGCAGCACGGGCATGATCGCCAGCGGCCAATAACGCCATTGTTAATTCGCATGATTCGGCGACGGTAACCCAAGGTTCTTCAACAACACAACGGCAACCAAGATCTTTTTCTACAAAATCATCCCAACGTAATTGCAAATGTGCAGACGCTTGTGATTTTGGTATGACGCCAGTCAACACCGGATAAAACCAATCCATTGAATAGCGCGACTTACTCTCCCATGTCCGGTCAAAACGCTGCGGCTTATTAAGTAGAGCATCGCCGAGCTTTTCTCGGGCTAACAGCCATTCAGGACGCGCTTGATTAACTGTCACCGAGATATTGTGCGCACACTCAAGGCTTTTATAAATTGAACTACAGCCGGTAATCAAAGCATCACATTTCGATTCGTTACTGGTATCGACCGCCCAATTAATATCACCCTCTTCCTGCTGTTGAGCAATTACAAAACCAATGGCCGCATCAACTACTGGCCAAAAACGCGCTAGAAAATTTTGATCCTGACTTATTAAATAATGATGCCAAACACCCGTGGCAATATAGGCAACAAAATTGGTTTCACGACGATCTTTCTTATCAACGACATTATCTTTATAAGCCGCCCACCAACTGCCATCTTCTAACTGTTGATCTGCCAACCATTGATAAGCACGTTCTGCGTTAACAAAATCACCATGAATACTTAAACCCATTGCCGACTCTACATGATCCCAAGGATCACAATGCCCGCCTTCAAACCATGGAATAGCACCACTGGGTTGCTGGATTCGCTGAATAAACTCTACCGTTGGTAAAAAAAATGCTTCAGGGTAAAGTCCTTTCGATAAATATAAACCACTCATCCATTGGCCTCCCCGTGATATTCGGGCGCAGATGATTGCTTCTGAAAATACATGACAACACTTTTACCCATTAATGGGTTTAATAGCTTATCTAACGCCTGTGTTAGCCATGGCTTTTTCATTAGATCCCAAACTAATAACTGATGATACGCAGCAATTAATTTAGATTGCTCTTGCTTACGCCAAAACAAACACTTTAACCACCAGTACGGCACATGCAAAGCATGCGCCCAATGGCCACGGTAATAATCGAAACCTTGTTTTTCAATATCATTACGTAGCGTTCGCGCATTAAAAATTCGAATATGCCCGCCCTCAACCTCATGATATTCACGACTCAATGCCCAGCAAATACGCTCTGGCCAGGCGCGCGGCACACTCGCAGCAAAAACACCATTGGGTTTTAAGACCCGAGTAATTTCAGCTAAAACCGATAAATAATCAGGAATATGCTCAAGTACCTCTGAGCAAATAACCGCATCAAAACAATGATCAGCAAATGGCAAAGACAAAGCGTTAGACGCCGCCAAAGAAAAGCTTTTTTTATCATTGCCGGCCTCGGCAAAATGAGTAAATCTTTCTGCACTAATCTTTAAATCTTTAAAGCTAAGGTCAACACCAACAGCCTGAATATCATGCGTCATATAAGCAGAAATAACATGTCGTCCCTCACCACAACCTAAATCCAACACTTTATTGCCAGAAGATAAAACCATATGCTGAAAGTTAATGGTTAGCACTGGTAACCACCTCGTTAGAAAAATCAGACTCCTGCAATAATTGATCGCTTGATAACTGCTCACCATCAAGAATATTGTAATAAAGTGTCGTCATTTCTTTTGCTGCTAGCGCCCATGAAAAATTTTCTTCTATACGCTTTCTACCCAATTTACCAAAACGCTTTCGAGCATCTTCATCTAATAAAAATTCTTCAATAGCTGCCGCCAATGCCGCAGGATCTTTAGTTGCTACTGTAATACCCGCATCACCTACAACCTCGGGCAACGCACCACCATTAGTAGAAACTATAGGCACAGCACAAGCCATTGCCTCACCCGCGGGTAAACCAAAGCCTTCATAAACAGAAGGAACAACTGCAATACTAGATTCTGCATAATGTCTAACTAACGCTTCTGTGCTTACGCCATGGACGAACTGAATATGCTTAGATAAATTGAGACATTTAATTAATTGCTCAGTTTCTCCTGCTTCTTGCGGCTTGCTAACCAGTAATAAATTAAGTTGCGGATATTGCTGCACCAGTTGCGATAAGGCTAATAATAAATAGCGTAGCCCCTTTAATGGTTGGTCTGCAGATGCAATCGCCATTATTTGCCATGGGTCGCGCTTTACGCCACGCATAGGTTTAAAAACTTCGGTATCAATACCGTTATAAACCAAATGAATATTTTTTTCGTCGAGTGAAAAAGCATTCGAAATATCAAGCGTAGACTTTTTTGATACCGTCACAACATGATCAAGCCTTGCAGCAACACGCTTCTGCATTACTAAAAAGTGGTACCAGCGACGAATAAAAAAGCGCTGCCATTTATCGTCGCAGTCGTTTAATGCAATTTCTAAATCGCTAGTAATAGGGTGATGAATTGTGGTGAGTAAATTAAAGCCTTTTTTCTGTAACTTCAACATACCCCAACCAAGGCACTGATTATCATGAATAATATCGTAATCGCTGCGATGCCCTTTCAGGTATTTATAGAGCCGTCGACTAAAACAATAAGGCTCGGCAAAACCACCAGTAAGCTTACTGGTCCACTCAATAATATTTGTCAGAGAAGTTAAATGAGCCATGCGCAATGAGCGAAGACCATTATTAAATAAATCTAAACCAGGAAGCTTAATCAAATTAACGCGCGGATCAACTTCAGGATAAGGCTGGCCAGAAATCACATCAACCTGGTGGCCGGCTTCTACTAATGCCTTGCTAAGATATTTAATATAAATACCTTGCCCGCCACCAAAAGGCGCACTGCGATAGCCGGCAATACAAATGCGCAATGGGCGACTAACGGGAACTAACGATTGATCAATCGTTTTATGCTTTCTACTCTTTACAGCATTAACAACTTCATCTTGAGATACACTTAAATCCGTATCTGACGATATTGGCGTATCATCAAAAAGCGAAAGTTGACGCTCTCGAGCTGCGATTTCAGCGAGGCTCATCGGCTTAATACTTGCAGCCTCTGCGCTTTGAATAACTTTATTTTTATGTGATTGATTCATTCTATCCATTATTGCCTAAGACGAGGTTATGCCAAAACCGTGCAACCAAAAACCATCGATAAATAGACTATTCAAAAATGGACGAAAAGCTGAACACAGATGATAAAAACTTGTGCGCTATTTTCCACCAAAGTGCTGAAATCGTCTAGATCAATTGGTTACATATCAAGCGATAATAGCCGAATATACGATAATTAATTTTTTGGCATAAGCGCACTGTGATAGCTCGACCAGAACGCCGCCCAATACTCAAATGTATCAAGGTAACCACATTGCTTTTAAGCCATTCATAAAACTTTATTTTTGCTACCCAGCTCAGCCAGCGTTTAGATTGACAACGCTCAGTGGGCGTGTGAATTATTGCAGTCTTGCAGATAAGCCCTATCAAAGAGTAAACTGCAAAAATTATTTACTGTGCGCTATGGCTTGGAAATAAGGCCAGTAAACATTAACGTCCATGTTAGCATTAACACTCATCAACCAAACCTTTTAAGCTGCAAAATACACCCTAATCATAGCCAAATAGAAAACACCTTAAGCCTTTTTTAAAACAGGAAGCCCGCTTTGAAAATAAGTATCATCTTCACAACCTACAATTCTCCTTCATGGTTACAAAAAGTGCTCTGGGGCTTAGACCAGCAAACAGATGATAACTTTGAAATTGTCATTGCCGATGACGGTTCAAAAGAAGAAACTCAACAACTAATAGAACAATTCAGCAATAGCTCGGCTATTACTGTTAAACATATATGGCAAGAAGATAACGGATTTCAAAAATGCAGCATCCTCAATAAGGCCATTATGGCTGCCGAGGGCGAATATCTTATCCTCACCGACGGCGACTGCATTCCACGTAAAGACTTTATTGCTGTACATAGACAACATGCCGAACCAGGCTATTTTTTATCTGGCGGGTATTTAAAGCTGCCTATGCAAACCAGCAAGCTTATTGATAAGCATCACATTGAACAAGGCCTATGCTTTAATAAACAATGGCTAATTAATAATGGTGTTAAAAAATCGCATAAATTGCTTAAGCTGACTGAATCAAATTGGTTAGCCAAAATGCTTAACGCCTTAACGCCAACAAAAAGAAC
Organism: Cellvibrionales bacterium; assembly: GCA_042090785.1. Taxonomy (GTDB): domain Bacteria; phylum Pseudomonadota; class Gammaproteobacteria; order Pseudomonadales; family UBA7434; genus UBA7434. The sequence goes on from JBELIP010000001.1 coordinate 90,969, forward strand.
ATGGAATGGGCATAATGCATCATGCTTTAAAACAGAGGCTATTCGCGTTAATGGCTTTGATGAAAGAATGCAATATGGCCGTTTAGATTGTGAATTTGGTGGCCGCCTAAAAAATGCTGGCCTTAAAACTAAACAAATTCGTTATAGTGCTATTTGTGTTCATCTCGATCATCCCAAATCTTATGAAAACTCAGCAAGCTGGGAAAAAAATAAAATAATAAGACAAACATCAGTTAAACAACGCTTAATTGAAACCCCGGCAGGCATTAAGCAGGCAGGTCTTTAATAGGCAGGTATTACACAAGTAGAGCTTTAACAAGAAAAACGTATTTAAGCTTTTGCAGCTATACAGTCATAATAAAAATTGAGCATAGCTAGGTTAGTATTTTCTATATAGTGTGCAGAGAGGTCAGGGCGATTTGGCGCAAAGGGTTTATCAACAAATGTTTGAATTAATTCACTTAAGGCCGACACATTATCCACTTCAAAAGAGTGCCCGCCATAATCTTCAACCAACTCACCACAGCCTCCTACATCCGACGCTATAATCGGAATGCCTGCATCATAACCTTCTAGCATGACGCGCGGTAACGGCTCAAAACGTGAAGGACAAATCAATAAGTCTAACGCTTGATAAATATCTTTTATGTTATCCTGAAAGCCATAAAAAATAATATTAGATTCAGATTTTGCACTCAACTTTAATTGCTTTTCTAAACTCCCATTACCAAAAAAAACAAGTTTTGATTTTTTTTTATTAGCAACGCCTTGGTAGGCTTGAATTAACGTATCCCAAGCTTTCGACGAACTCAATCGTCCAACAGCACCAATTAATATATCCTGCTCATCAAAACCAAATGATTTTCGCAACGCGAGCTTCTCATCGTTTGATAGACGACGATGTGGCGTTAATGAATTATTCGCTTTATGCACAAGCCCATGATAATTTTCGTCTATGCTTTTTACTTGCCATCGTGCATTGCAAATAATGCCATCTAAACAGTAAAAATGCTGACTGTTCACTCCTATATGCAAAGTAGAAACTGTCGCGGCGGCTGTCTTTAGTTTAGAGACTAAACGCGTCGCACGTCTTAAATGGCAATGAATCACATCTGGGTTTATAGCATTAATTTTTTTCTGCAGAATTTTTTGGGTGAAAAATAAATTAGGCACTTCTATTAATTTAACGCGACTGTCTATATGGTCACTAACACTTTTACCCAATTTTCTATGGCTTTTTTTAACGATCAAGTACACATCATGATCTTGTACCTGCTGATTACAAGATTCAGCTGTTGATCTTTCTGAACCAGCAAACCCTCTTGACAAAAGAACATGGCAAATAATTAAACGTTTTTCACTCTTCATACTTTTTTTGTTCGCTGCAATCGGGGTTAATTTGATAATAATCGCAAATTGCTTGCCACTGAATACGATTGCCATCCTGTGAAATATTGGTTTTAGCGAGTGAGCTGCCTTTAGTGCCAATAATAGGTAACGGTTTTCCTCTAGGATCACTCGAGCGACGCACCTGAGTATTATTAATAAGGCTCATTGCCTTAAACCAAAGGTCGTCTGCTTTTGGCGCTAACATCATATATTTCGAAGCATCTGTGACGTCTGAGTGCAAGGACCCTACAGGATAAAGAACACCACCATAGCCTATTGGTAAAAAATTTGCACAACTTACATCTTTATCTTCTATGGTTGGCCACTGATGATAACTAAGAAGCGCTTCATCTATGACGGTAATCGCACGGCATTGGTGAGCAATTATATCTTTAGGGTAACGAAGATGATCTTTATAAAGGCGCCCAAGCCAAGTTTTGTCATACATAATATCGTCATCACAGGTCACCACTACTTTTTCGGTTAGTTCTTGTAAGGAAAAAACTAACTTTCTATGAGGGCTCGTTTGATCTCTAAAGCGAATTTCAAAATAATCACTTTGTAAATCGTTTAATTTTTTTGGTAACAAGCCTTTCAGGGATGAATTCAACCATAATATTATTTTTTCTGCTGGCTGGTCTTGCATTAATAAACTACGAATAACTAGATCAATTGTTCCTATACGGCTTGGAATTGAAGTTAATGAAATAACACAGGGTATTGAATTACTCTTATTAAAGGGGACGCTTGCCGAATTCAAACGCAGCTGCCACTTTCTAAATAATGATAGAGGGTATTCTTTTAACTTCACTTATTAACACTCATTTTTTTATTGATATTCACTTTTCTATTGGTGCTCACTTTTCTATTGGTGCTTTGAAAATGCCGAGACAAAATTTTTAAAACCGAGAATAAAGTTATCACATGACGCTAATCATAACTTTAAATTTTATATAGCGAAAAAATGTCTTTGGGTTACTTATAAACACAAAAAAGCAATTAATTGTTGATACACCCCATTCTTTCTTTTTTAGCATAACTTCTTCTATTGTTTTATTACTTACATTTTCATCGCCTCGTCTCACTTCGTTTACTGCCTGAAACAAGGTGCGGACTTTTAACATCGTATAAGCACTTTTTTGTTTTTTATTCAATACATAATCATCGATTGCCGACACGCTATCAAACCAATGTTGGTAGATACCCGAATTATATTTATTATCCGTAACACTTTTACCATGGTCCCTATACTTATAAACATCGTTAGGAATAATAACTAATTTTTTTGCTTGCTTAAAATACTCCACACAAAACAGTAAATCCTCAGCCATTGCGACCCCTAGCGGAAACTTAATGCTGTTTTTTCTTAAAAACAGCTTACCTCCAGAATGCCCTCTGATTTTTTCATGCCGTAAAAGCGTGGTTAGTACATTATTTCCATTATAAATACGTTTTTTTGTTGCTACACAGCCCATAGGCTTTTCACTTTTGCCATTAAATCTTTGGATATTTCCTTTAACAATATCGGCTTTATTTTCTTCTGCCGTTTTAAATAAATCGCAAATAGCAGAAGAAGGAAGAACATCATCAGCATCCAAAAAAAATACATACTTTCCTTTAGCTACATCCAAACCGCTGTTACGAGCAGCGGAAACGCCCTTATTTTTTTCATGCCTTATATAAGTGACATTTTTATTACTGGATTCTTTGTATTGGGCGCACAATGAATCACTTGCATCAATGCCACCATCATTGACGAGAATTACCTCTATTATGCCATTAAATAGTTGTTGCTCGACACTCGCTAAGCAATCATTAAGGTATCGTTCCGCATTAAAAATAGGAACAATTAAACTCACGTCAATAGTGTTTTCATTCATTACCAAAACAACCTTTGGTTAACGCTGCTATTAATTTAAATCGATAATAAATAGCGCCAAATTCATTTTTTTTATTTTTAAGCAAGCGATTAACGTCTCGAACATAAAAAAATAATTTCTCAAAGCCCTTAAAGCAGCGCTTAATAACCACACCCTTAGAATAAAAGTTTTTTTCATCAACTATTACGCCTGTTGATATTTCCGGGTGGGTTAGTACAACAAGTGAATGATGAAGCGTTACTCTACCCGTATCGCGAATATCGGCTATTAAAACGGACTCTTCGCCAAGATTGATATTATTTCCACCTACGCCCATATCTTCTCTAAAGCAAACATCATTGCTTAACAATTGATCTTTATTAAGAATCATTTCAAAAGATGCCACTCTTAATAGCTGCTTGCTGTTTAATGCTTCACCGTCCGCAGGGTATCGTGTACGCTTCGCGCCAGAGGGCTTTAAAGACTCAAACGTATGGCAGGCACTTTTCTCATTTGATTCCGAAGCTATTAAGCGATTTTGAACCGTTGATATAATATTGGCTGCAAATGTAATATCGTCGTCCATTATCCAAATATATTTTGTGTTACAATTTTTTATGCCAATGTTGCGACTTTTTGTGAGCCCCTTGGTATAACTCGGCACATACTTTATTTTTGACTCATTAATTAACCATTGCTGTATTTGTTTATTTTTTTCACTTAATTCATCACCATGTGGTATTTGATGGATAATTATAAAATCAATTTTTTCAGCATCGGCTTGTAATGAATGATAGACATCAATAGCATCGGATAAACGATTTCCTAGCGTTGAGCATGCTATAGTCAAAATTTTAGTCATATAATTTTGCCATTATTGTTTCAATAACTTATCAATATTAAATTCATTATGCATAAAGCTGACCAACCGTTTCTTATTCCTCAAGAACAATTAAAAATGCATTATGCGCTGATAAAAAAATATTTATCGCCAATAATCGCTTATAAAAATGTTATGCACTTAGACATTCCTTGTCATTCAAACATAGGGGATTTATTAATTGATTTAGGCACAGAAAAATTTATTAACGACTGCAATGCAACATGCTTAGAACGTTATTCTGCCTTCGACATTAACTGTTTAAAAAATAATCAGGTAGACCCGTCAACCGTACTGCTTCTTCATGGCGGTGGTAACTTTGGTGATTTATACACGATACATCAACAGCTTAGGCTGGAGATTATTCATCAATATCCTGACAACCCAATAATCATCCTTCCACAATCCGTGCATTATCAAGATATTTCAGGACTAATCAATGACTCTAGAATCCTAAATACACATAAAAATTTAACAGTTTGTTTAAGGGATCAACCTTCTTATGATTTGATGAAAGCTCATGTCGATACCGATAAACTGTTATTGCTTCCCGATATGGCTTCATCGTTAGTTGAAAGCTTTCCCTATAAACCTAATGCCATGTTAAGTCGTCTTTTATTCAGACGTAAAGATATAGAAAGCACCCAACCCTCAATTCCCGCATCCTCTTTCGACTGGTCAAATTTGGTGAGTAAATTAGATAATAAAAAATTAAAATTAGCCAAACGGCTTTTAAAGAATAATCACAAGTTATTGCATCGCTATTTTGGTCATAAACTTCATATCAACTTACGCAATAAACTTATTCATCTTGCCGTTAATCACTTTCAACAGCACCGAACCATAGACACTGACCGCTTGCATGGCATGATCTTATCTCAACTGCTGCAAATACCTACCGTCATGCATGACAATAATTACGGTAAAAATAGTCGCTACTTTAATAACTGGTTCACTAAATCCTGATTGACTCAATTGTAGCTGTAGCACTCCTAGCTCTTTTAGGCCTAAAAACCCACCATAGTAGCTATTGTGTTGGCTTTCTATTCAATCTGTTTTTTGAGACACTATTCTTCTAAAAGGCTATCTTTTATATGGCTTTCTCCTACAAACCACGCTCAGAACCCTTTTGTTTATGCAAAATAACAACCCACTCGCCAATATTGAGCTTATTCTGGGTAATTCAAATAAGCGTTTTTCTGGCGTTACCTCCACTATGCTGCAAGTGCTCAACAAGCAACTAGCATTGCTGCCTGTTGCTGTTTTAGGAGATTATTTTTTACCCAACGCACCCAAAAAAGTCACCGCCATTAGTTTTTTAGAGGTCATAAAATACGGACGATCAAAAACGCCTTCAGGTCAATATCGTATTTTTCACGCGCGACGTAATAATGAAATGATTCAGGCGCTTATTCTAAAAAAGTTATTTGGCGTTAAAATAAAAATTGTTTTTACATCTACCGCACAACGCCATCACACACAATTTACGCGTTGGCTAATAAAGCAAATGGACGGCATTGTCTCCACTTGTGCTGCTGCAGCAAGTTACCTTGAGCGCCCAGCTGATATTATTGTGCCGCATGGCATTGATACAAACACATACCAGCCTTGTAGCAACAAAGAAGAGAGTTGGGAAAAACTCGGCCTACCCGGCAAATACGGCATTGGCATTTTCGGTCGTGTTCGCAAGCAAAAAGGCTTAGACCGTTTAATTGATGCCGCACTACCTTTACTTAAAAAGTATCCTGACTTCACTATTGTCATTACCGGACAAGTACAACATAAAGATCAAGCTTACTTTGACACTCAAATGGCTAAAGTAAAAAATGCCGGACTAGAACAACAAGTGGTTTATTTAGGCGAGCTACCCTTCGCTAAAATTCCTGCCTTAATTCAATCTATGAGTATTGTCACTGCACTCAGCCGCAATGAAGGTTTTGGGCTTACTGTACTAGAAGCTATGGCTAGTGGTGTTGCAGTCTTAACCAGTGATGCGGGTGCTTGGCCTGAAGTTGTACGCAACGGTATAGACGGTCATACTGTGGCTAGCCTCGACACTCAAGTTTTATCAGACACACTTGCAAAGATGTTAGAATCGCCAGAAATGCTGAACACTATGGGCGCACAAGGCAGGCAGCGTATTGAACAGCATTACACCATAGAGCGCGAAGCCGAGAATCTTGTTAATTATTTTAAAACGTTTAATACATGAATACTCAATACATAAATGCCAAATGAACAATAAGGGCTTTTAATTATTTTGAAAAATACTATGGACTCATCGCTCTACCATCCCAAATATTGGCTAAGCTGGTTTGCCATTCTGGTACTGCGCATTGTTGCCGCATTGCCTTTTAAGGCAAAACTGATTGCTGGTCGCGCACTCGGATTTTTGGTTTTTCACTTCGTCAAAAAGCGTCGTCATACTGTTCAAACCAACGTGCGCTTATGCTTTCCAGAGTTAAGCCCTGAACAACAAGAAAAAATGGTGGCTGATATTTTTGCCGCTAATGGTATTGGTTTTTTTGAAATTGCTTGGGCTTGGTGGGCCAATATTGATGACCTCGAAAATCGTTATGACATTGAAGGTCTAGAGCATATTGAAGCCGCTAAAGCCGATGGCAGCGGCGTTTTATTAGTCGGCGCTCACTTTACCCACTTAGACCTCTGCGGACTAATGGCTAATCATAGTTCTCCCATGGGTGTGATCTATCGTAAAAATAATAATCCCGTCTTTGAATATGTCATTACCAAAGGGCGTAATCGTTTTTTTGAGAAAGTGCTTGAGCGCTCAGATATGCGTAATATCGTCCGCCAATTACGCGAAGGCAAGTCTATCTGGTATTCACCCGATCAAGATTTTGGCCGCGACCAAGCCGTATTCGCTCCTTTTTTTGGCATTCAAGCTGCCACCTTAGTTGCTACCTCTCGATTAGCAAAACTGGGCCGCGCTAAACCGGTAGGTATTGCACATTATCGCGATCCCATTACTCACCGCTACCGCATTGTTTTAACGCCGGTTGATGATGCCTTTCCAACGGGCAATGACCAAAAAGATGCCGCTATTATTAACACCATGTTAGAAAAAGCCATTCGTGTTCAACCAGAGCAATACATGTGGGTACATCGACGCTTTAAAACACGCCCCGAGGGTGAGCCATCGCTGTACTAGATGTCTTGTCTGGATG
>JBELIP010000001.1:98384-181008 GCA_042090785.1 Cellvibrionales bacterium
GATGTCTTGTCTGGATGCCTTGTTTAGATGTTACGAGGCTCTACTAAAGCGTAATATTTGTTATATGTTCTTATTTCTAGAAATGGATAAGTTCTAGGGATGGGCAATGCCAATATTCTCCAATATAATCAGTACTATCAAGCCAATTACATCATCAATATCAGGCTAAAAATAATTACTGTAAAACGGTATTAGCGTTTTGTCATACCTGTTTTCAGTAACAGTTAATAAATCGTCACCGCACAGCTGGGTTTTATATAGGGCATAGCTGGGGTAAATAATGCGCAGCTCGGTCATCTATAAAACGCAGAGCTGTCGTATATAAGGTTTTAGGATTAAATAAATGGGTAATTACCACATAAGTTCAGATGTTCTGCCGACCTTGGCAAAATTTTCTTTGCCTGATGAATTAGGTTTTGGTGAAGTCAAAGTACCCATTATGTATAGAGCCGACTTTGCTAACGGTGCTTGGCAGACAGCAGAACTCACACCTTATGCCAATATTGAGTTAGACCCTGCCGCTAAAGTATTACACTATGCCCAAGAAGTGTTTGAAGGCCTTAAAGCCTATAAGGTGGGCGATGGCCGACCTAACTTTTTTCGTCCCTTAGAAAATCTCAAGCGCATGAATCGCTCGGCTGAGCGTATGTGTATGATTGAAATTCCCGAAGATATTTACATGGACGGAATTGGCTTAATGACGGCTTATAGTGAACCCTTTATTCCTAACGGTTCAGGTAAATCACTCTACTTACGCCCGTTCCTTATTGGCACACGATCTAACCTTGGTATGGGTATTTCCGATACCTTTACTTTTATGGTAATTGCTAGTCCTTCAACTATTTATCATGCTGGCCACATGAAAATACAAATAGAACGCGAAGCCTGTCGCGCTGCGCGTGGCGGAACAGGTGCTGCCAAGACAGGCGGTAACTATGCCGCTGCGCTTCAGTCAGCACAAAATGTTCAACGCCGCGGTTACGACCAGTCGCTTTGGCTAGACCCAATAGAAATGAAATACATTGAAGAACTTTCTGGCATGAATTTCTTTATATTGCAAAATGGCGAATTGCATACACCCATTTTAAATGGTTCGTTTCTTGCCGGCATAACACGCGATTCTATTATTGCTTTAGCGCGCCACCAAGGTATAACCGTTGTTGAACGCGATATCCCGATACAAGAAGTATTAACCGGCATTCAATCCGGCGCTGTCAGCGAAATTTTTGCCTGTGGAACAGCAGCAATAGTCAGCCCTGTTAGCCTTATAGCTGATGCCGATGGCACGACCTATGAAGTACAGGAAGTCGATGCGCTTGCCGCCACCTTGCGAAAAACGTTATTAGCTATTCAAGAGCGACGTGAAGTTGATCCTTTTTCTTGGACTGAGGAAGTGGCCGAAAAATATAAGCCAGCGTAGCTCAAACACTTGGGCTATCACTGTCTTTAAATAACAACCTCTGCCAAATTTTTTCGACCTGCTGCTGATATAGCGTAAAAGTTTTTACCGATGAAATGTCTTTTTGCTGCTTCAGCGCAGACAAATGTGCAGCTGCCCGATAGTCCTGATAAGCGAGCGTCAACTGCTGCGCTTCTTGCTGGCTTAAAACACCGACCTCCGACAACACCTCTAGCATGCGAATATTATCTGTCCAATCAGCTAAACATGCATAAGTTGACGCATAAGCTAAAACAGAAAATTGCACTAAAAATTCAATATCCACAATACCACCGCGGCTTTGTTTAATATTAAACGCTTCCGTTAACGAAGCCTCTACTCGCTTGGGCTTATCTAAATGCTTTCGCATTTTTTCACGCATCTCAACAATGTCATTTCGCAGCAAGCTGCTATCTCTAGGCTGACAAATCACCTCTTTTCGTAGTTGGTTAAAACGATTGATTAATTTCGAATCTCCCGCCACCGGTCGCGCACGCACTAACGCTTGGTGCTCCCATGTCCAAGCACTTTCTTGCTGATAGCGATGGAACGCATCAAAACTAGACACCAATAAACCCGACGCGCCTGAAGGACGCAACCGCATATCGACTTCATAAAGAGTACCGGTAATCGTTTGCGCGGTTAAAATATGAATAATGCGCTGGCCTAAGCGGGTAAAGAATACCGAGTTAGTAATAGCCTTTTGTCCTTCACTCGCTAAAGTCTCGGCTTGATTATCAAGATCATGAATAAAAACCAAATCCAAATCAGAAGCTGGGCCCAATTCAATACCGCCTAACTTCCCATAACCGACAATAATAAAATTTCTACTGCCTTCGCAAGTAGCTTCAAAGGTAGAGTCAACTGCACTGGACTCTTTATCCATAGCATTATTAGTACTGGGAATGCCATGTTTTTCTACCAAGGCCTGCCAAGCAATTTCTAACACGGCCTGCAAAATAACTTCAGCTAAAAACGTAAAGTAATCGGATATTTTCATTAACGGTAAAGCACCGCTAATCTGACAAGCCGCCACACGCAAACCATGCGCTAATTTAAAATGACGCAACACATCCATTGCTGTTTCTAAATCATCACTTTGAACACGCAATAACTGTTGACGTAATTGATCCGCAAGCTCATCACCAGTTGGCACATGATATAAATTACGATGATCAAGCAATTCATCTAATAAAGAAGGGTATCTTGCTAATCGATCAGCAATCCATGAACTCGCGAAACATAAGTCAACTAATTGTTTAAGTGCTTTTGGTGTTTCAATTAATAAAGAAAAATAAGCAGTACGCCGCAAAACCGATTCAATAAAAGGCATGACACGCTGCAGAGCAATTAGTGGCTGATCTACTTCATTGCATAAATATAACAACAACGGCATTAATTTATCGAGCCGATCTCGCCCCTGCTTCTCCATGCTTAATAGCTTACGGCTTGATTTAAAACTTGCTAACAATTCTCTTTGCGCAGGGCCCAAAGATACCAGCTCATCATTATGCTGGTTATCAACATTTTCTTTATTTGGGAAAAAATCATCAGACAACCAAAGCCATCGCCAAAACAATAACGATTCAGATTGTTCACCATCGTCTACTAACTCGCCCTCATCGCTGGTAACAATAGAAGAAAATATTTCACTGACATTATTTCTATGCTGCGCTAATGTCTGTAATAATTTTTCGGCATTGGTATAGCCCAAAGAAAAAGCTAAACGTTCCTGCGCTGGCAAATTATTGGGTAAATTTTGAGTCTGTTCGTCACGCCAGGCTTGCAATGCATGCTCGACATTTCGTAAAAAATTATAGGCATTGAAAAGTTTGTCAGTTTGCGTAACCGTTAAACAATCTGTTTCATCTAAAACAGGCAACATCTGTAATAAATTAGCCTGCTGGAAACTCGTCATTCTGCCGCCATGAATTAATTGAAATGACTGCACAATAAATTCAATTTCGCGAATACCCCCCGCACCCAACTTTATATTTTCCGACAAATTTTGTCGCTTAACTTGCTGCTCAATTAATTTTTTCATATCGCGCAACGCATCAATAGCGCTAAAATCTAAATAACGACGATAAACAAAGGGGCGAAGACTGGCCATTAATTGTTGGCCTTCAGCAATATCACCAGCTACAACACGCGCCTTCACCATGGCGTATCGTTCCCATTCGCGACCGTGTTGTTGATAATAATTTTCCATGGCGTCAAAACTTAATGCCAGCGGACCGCTTTGCCCATTTGGACGTAAACGCATATCAACCCGAAAAACAAAACCATCTACCGTACGGCTATCAATAACGCGGATGAGCGCTTTACCTAAGCGAGTAAAAAACTCCTGATTACTTATCGGCTTGCTAGCATGATTGGTTTCGCCCGACTCAGGATATGAAAATATTAAATCGATATCCGATGATAAATTTAATTCGTAAGCACCCAACTTACCCATACCAAGTACAATTAATTTTTGCGCTGTCTGAGAATATTCTCCAATAGGGTCACCGAACTTCTTAACCATACTATTATACAAAACATTCAGAGCCTCATCTATGCAGCACCCCGCTAACAAAGATAAATCCAAAGTGGTTTCTGGCATACTCGATAAACTATTGAGGTCGCGCCAAATAATTCGCTGCATTTCTCGCTGACGGTAGCCACGTAAAATAGGCAGCAAATCATCTTCTACGTTTTCATTGTTAAACGAATTTATTTGCTGACAAATTTTTTGACGAAGTTGCTGCTGATAAACTGATGAGGATAGATCGGAATATTGGCCTAAACTGTCTTGCTCGTCTTGATCTAATAAATGATATGAACGATTCAAATCACCACTGTCAATTAATACTAAAAAACCTGCCACATCGCGGCAATGGCTATCAAGCATAAACTCACTCGCTAACCAGCATTTGGTTAGCTGTTCAGCAAACATAGCATATTGCTGTATATGATTAATCAGCTCATAGCCCATTGCCAAATCATTACAGGCCTCGGCAAACCGCGTACAGGCTGATGCAAGTTGATCATGAAAAGACGCTGGCGAGTGCCCACGCAAATGCGCAAGCAGTGTGGCCGCTAAATGCTGTGATGATTGCTCAGGTATCGATGACAAACTGAAATCCTAAATAAGCCAAACAAAGTGTCCAGCTATGATAAAGCAATTTCATAAAAAATATTATTTTTCTACTGCCGGTGTCACTCGCAATATTTCTTCTGCCGTGGTTAAGCCAGCCGCGTATTTTTGAGCGCCCGATAATCGCAATGTCCGCATCCCTTCACGCATACCCTGCTGGCGTAAATCAGCAATATCGCAATCATCTTTTACTTTGCGAGCAATATCAGCTGTTAACGGCAATATCTCATAAATGCCTTGTCGACCTAAATAACCTGTATTGCGACACGATAAGCAGCCTTCTGCTTTAAATACCTTTTCTGGTCGTGTCACTTTCCATGGCTGTGTTAAGTCTTGCCAAATATCCGCATCTGCTGTGGTTTCTGATTTACAGTGAGGACACAATGTTCGCACTAAACGCTGTGCCATAATGCCAATAACTGTTGCACGGATTAAATAAGAAGGTACGCCTAATTCTAACATTCTAGATATGGCGCTTGGCGCATCATTAGTATGAATTGTAGATATGACTAAATGTCCGGTTAACGCTGCTTGTACCGCCATCTCGGCTGTTTCAGGATCGCGTATCTCACCAATCATAATAATATCGGGGTCCTGCCGCATCAAAGCTCTAACACCACTGGCGAATGATAAATCAATCTTGGCATGTACCTGCATTTGATTAAATGATGGTTCAACCATTTCTATGGGGTCTTCGATAGTACAAACGTTAACGTCATCAGTAGCTAATTGCTTTAAGGTTGAATACAGGGTGGTTGTTTTGCCCGAACCCGTAGGCCCCGTCACCAATAAAATACCGTTAGGTTGCTGCGCCATAGATGACCAACGCTGATAATCATCGTTCACTAATCCCAAGTCCTCAAAGCTGCGCTGCAAGACATCAGGATCAAAAATACGTATGACGAGCTTTTCACCAAAAGCCGTTGGCATACTCGCTAAACGTAATTCAACCTCATTACCTTCAGGACTTTTTGTTTTAATACGACCATCCTGTGGCTTACGTTTTTCTGCTAAATCCATTCGCGATAATATTTTCAAACGACTAGTGACTGCGGCAATAACCTGTGGTGGCAACTCATAGATATTGCACAACACGCCATCAATACGAAAACGAATATTGCCATGCTCGCGTCGTGGCTCAATATGAATATCACTGGCGCGTTGATCAAAAGCGTACTGCAATAACCAATCAACAATATTGACTATGTGCTGGTCGTTAGCATCAGGGTCTTTTAATTGTCCCAACTCCAGCATTTGCTCAAAATTAGATATCGGGGAACGGGAGCCATTGCCATCAACAGCGCCAGAAACAGAGTGTACTAAGGTATAAAATTCGACACTATAACGTTTAATATCAGCGGGGTTAGCTACCACACGGACAATGCGTTTTTGTAAAGCATGGGCTAAATTTTCTTCCCAACTACTGACAAAGGGTTGGCCACTCGCAATCACAACTTCATCGGCATTTACGGCTATCGCTAAAATATTATGTCGCTGAGCAAAGGCAAATGACATTACGCCGGTAACCGCACGAGCGTCAATTTTCATGGGGTCAAGATGGGCAACCGTTTGGTTAGCCGTGGCAGCAAACCAAGTTAATAAAACCGATAACGATAATTTATGCCCAGCATGACGGCGATTATCGAGTTGCTGATCGGCAATATAATTAAGTGGGTGCTGCTCGGCTTCGGCTTTGCTGCGACTTTGCGAGCTTATGCGCTGCACGTCTTCGCGTGACAACAATTCGTCCGCTAATAAATTATCGAGTAATGTGCGCAAAGTCACAATTCGATCGGCCTCTTGGCTGGTCGAACCGACTACTGCGTCTAGGGTTGTCTTTGCTTTTGCTGCCGAATGATTCAAATTATGATCCTAGTCGGTTTCTAATAGCCCGATTAATACTGTTTATCGTCTTTTTGAGCCGCTTTATAAGCTGCGTACTCTACTTAATGCCCTTTGCCCTTTGTAAGTGTAGCTGGTTTGATTGTTTTTCAACCAATTATTACCGCTAACTGCCTCTGATTTTGAGCTAACCGTTTCTAGTATTGCGCCAAAAATGCGCTTCTCGTTTTCTAGCAGGCGCCTAATACAACGGTTTAAAGCTTTTACCTGAGTCGCGTTCTTGTTAGTCTATTTGCTACTACGGGTTAAAGTTATTGCTGAAACCTCGCTATTAGAGATTAACTACTCAAGGTCATCGCCTACCGCATGCCAAAGCTGATTCAAAACCTACAAGATTTAATTGCCCTGCCCTCTATTAGCAGCGCCAACACGACACTCGATACTTCAAACCGCCCAGTTATCGACCTGTTAGCTGAACGACTTGCTGACTTAGGCTTTGCCATAGAAATACAGACTGTGACTGATAGCAGCATAAATAGTGCGGCAAAATTCAATTTAATCGCCACATTAGGTAGTGGCATAGGCGGGCTAGTGCTGGCTGGACATACTGATACCGTGCCCTACGATGAGGGCAAGTGGCAATCAGACCCGTTTACACTGACCGATCGAGATAATCGCTTTTACGGCTTAGGCACCACCGATATGAAAGGCTTTTTTGCTGTGGCACTCGAAGCCATTGAAAGCCTCTGTCTTACACTAGGTGATAAAAACAAACTAAAACAACCGCTTATAGTCATAGCCACCGCCGATGAAGAAACCAGCATGGCCGGCGCAAAAGCCTTAGTAGCAGCCGATACTATGCAAGCGCGATATGCGGTGATTGGCGAGCCAACTGATTTAAAGCCGGTCTGCATGCATAAAGGTGTCATGATGGAATCCATTGCTCTAGAGGGGCGCTCTGGGCATTCATCTAATCCTGCGCTAGGTCATAGCGCGCTAGATGCAATGTATAAAGTCATTGCCGAATTGATGGCGCTGCGAGAAAGCTGGGGCAAGCAATATCAAAATCCCGCCTTTGAAGTCATTTTACCTACCCTTAACCTAGCCAGTATTCATGGTGGCGACGCGCCTAACCGTATTTGTCAGCACTGCGAGCTGCGTTTTGATATTCGATTACTACCCGGCATGCAAAATGACGATGTGCGCCACTCTATCAAGTCGCGGGTCACCTCTGCATTGGCAGGTAGTCATATTAGCGCCAAACATACATCGCTATTTGATGGCGTTAGTCCATTTTTAGAGCCGCAAACCAGCGAGCTGGTGCAATTTGCTGAAAAGTTAACAGGCCACAATGCTATCAGCGCCGGCTTTGCCACCGAGGCGCCGTACTTGCAAGCACTGGGTATGCAAACCATTGTTATGGGGCCTGGTAGTATTGACTGCGCTCACCAAGCGAATGAATATCTGCCGCAAGATCAGATCAAACCCGGTATTGATCTGTTAAAAAGTCTGATTCAGCAATACTGCTTATAAGGTCATCTAGCTTGTAAGGCCGCCTAGCTGGTAAGCTTCTTATTATGAATAAACTATTTAATTTATTTGGCCAAAAGGCTGACGACCACGAAAACAGTAATGGCGAGCAAGACTATAGCCAACTGATTCGCTGGTTCCGTCAGGCGACGCCTTATATTAATGCCCACCGCGGTAAAACCTTTGTCATTATGCTTAGCGGTGAAGCCGTTGCAGATAATAATATCAGCAATATTATTCATGATATCGCGCTGCTAAATAGCTTAGGTACACGCATCGTCATCATCCATGGTGTTCGCGCGCAACTGGATAAAAAATTAGAACAGCTCAATATCAATAGCCAATTTGTGCAGGGCATGCGTGTTAGTGATCAAGCGACAATGGATGCAGCGATTCAAGCCTGCAGCCTTATTCGCTCACAATTAGAAACAAGACTATCTATGGGGCTTGCAAACTCACCCATGCATGGCGCGCGAGTTCGCGTCGCTTCAGCAAATGTAATTACCGCAAAACCTGCCGGCATTATTGATGGCGTTGACCTGCAGCATACCGGCTTAGTTAGAAAAATAGATACCCTTGCGATGAACACCTTGCTCGATTTAGGCAATGTTGTCCTGCTATCTCCGCTAGCTTATTCGCCTACCGGCGAAGCTTTCAGCTTAAGCTATCAACAAGTTGCCAGTGAAATTGCCATTGCATTGCAAGCTGATAAATTAATTGCTTTTACTGATCAAGACGGCATTTGTAATACGGAAGGTAAATTAATTAGAGAACTCAATCCCACCACTGCTCAAGCAAGCATCGCAAAGCAAGATCAAAACAATGAATTTATGCGCTGCGCCAAAACAGCCATTGCCAGCGTCGAAGGCGGTGTGCCGCGAGCCCATTTAATGAATTACGCTAACGATGGTGCGCTGCTGCAAGAACTGTATACCGTTGATGGTGCTGGCACGCTAATACTTAGTGCCAACTTTGAAATAACTCGCCAAGCCAATATGGAAGATATACCGGCCATTATTGAAATTATTTCACCACTCGAAGAGCAAGGTGTACTGGTCAAGCGCGAGCGCGATAAATTAGAAGATGAAATAGATTATTTTACAGTGATAGCACGCGAAGGCTTAATTATCGCGCTTGCTGCACTTTATCCCTATGCAGACAACAATGGCGAAATTGCCTGTATCGTTACACATCCTGACTACCGCAATGGCGCGCGTGGTGCCAGCTTACTCAACACTATAGAAGCCAATGCCCGTGCAGCAAACATGGATAAAGTTTTTGTATTAACAACACAGACGGCACATTGGTTTATTGAAAATGGCTTTAAAGAAAGCGGCTTAGATGACTTGCCTGAAGAAAAACAATCGCTATATAACTATCAACGTAATTCAAAAGTGTTGTCAAAAAAACTTTAGTGATTCTCAGGCCGCTTGCCAGTAAATTGGCTAAAGTATTCTCGAATTTCATGCATATCTTTTTCAAAGTCACCCGAGGTGTGCATCACTCGGCCAAAGTGAACTGTCTTAGTTGGAAAGTCCCAAGATACTAAAAGCATGGGAGCATTGGCTTGATGTGCAATATGTAAAAACCCCGATCGCCACTGCTTAATTTTGCTTCGCGTGCCTTCTGGCGACATAACAAACCACATGGTTTCACTCTTCAAAAAGTGTTCAACCACTGTTCCCACCGCACCTTTAGGTGAATGACGCTCAGTTGGGATAAAACCAATCCAACGCCAAAGATAAGAAAGCGGCCAAATAAACGCCTCTTTTTTCATCATAATGGTGCCCTTAATTCCCAAAGTAAGAATAATAGGCAAGCCAACAATAAAATCCCAATTAGAAGTATGCGGGGCAGCAGCAACTAACAGTTTTTTTTCGTTAGGTAATGAACCCACTGTGCGCCAACCTGATAACCACCAAAAAAACATCGCTATATAAGTAACGAGTGAATTTTTCCGAATCGGCATTTGATCAGGACGCCCATCCATTGCCTCAGTAATTGTTTGCTTATTCATATGATCACCACTTATGCCTGTATGACAGCTAGCTCTAACAAACCAACGTATTCAATGTTAACCCGTATGGTGATTTTACCGCTGTAACAATATCGACATAAAACATTAATAATTATTAAATAAAGCTGCCCTATTCTAGCGATTATGCCAATTCTTCAGCAGCTAGCACATTACGACCAACGCATCTTTTTGTGGTGTGCAGATTTTTGTCAGTCAAAAAATCTACCTGCTTATGCAAAAATAATCTCTCATAGCGGTGATGGCTATCTGCAAGTTTTTATACCGTTATTAATTTTTGCCATTGTAGGATCCGAGGCTCTACCCTTTTTAAATCTTGTTATTATCACTTTTAGTCTTGAGCGAGCGCTATATTGGGTATTGAAAAATAACTTCAAAAGAAAGCGCCCAGAAGCTGCTTTACCCTTCTTCAAAGCTAATATTTCTGCGTCAGACGAATTCAGCTTTCCCTCTGGACATACATCGGCCTCTTTTTTACTAGCAATACTGATATCAGGCTACCTCCCCGCTCTAGCAACTATCATGATGATGTGGGCGAGCCTTGTTAGCGTATCGCGAATCATTCTCGGCGTACATTTTCCCGCCGACATAATTGCTGGTATTTGTCTAGGTTGTAGTAGTGCTTACCTATGTCAATGGCTGGTGCTAAGCTAAGTCTAATCTATTTATTATTCAATCATTAAATCAATATAGACACATTAAACTATGAAAATACTTTACGGCATCCAAGGCACTGGTAATGGCCATATTAGTCGAGCAAGAATACTCGCTCGACATTTAGAAAAAACAAATGCTGATGTTACTTATTTATTTTCAGGTCGTGAACGTGATGATTTTTTTGACATGGAAATATTTGGCGACTTTATCTGCTTGCGTGGCTTTACTTTTTATAGCACCAATGGTGCTGTTAGCTACAAAAAGACAATTTTTAACAATAACATCTTTCACTTTTTATCGGATGTAATGTCGCTAGATATAACAGGTTACGATTTAATTATTACAGACTTCGAGCCAGTCAGTGCCTGGGCAGGAAAACTACGCGGTAAGAAAATTATTGGTGTAGGCCATCAATATGCTTTTAATCACAATATTCCTCGCGCCGGCGACAATGCACTAACGCGCAGTATCATGCGATATTTTTCACCTGCAACAATCTCAATTGGCCTTCACTGGCATCATTTTGGTAACCAAGAAGTTTTACCACCTATTATTGATACCGAGCACACATTGCCAACAAGTGAACCTATTGACTCGAAGAGCGGCAAAAAAAATATATTGGTTTACTTACCTTTTGAAAACCAAGATGTCGTACAAAAGATATTGCAAAACTTTACTGATTATTGCTTCACTATTTACGCACCACAAAATACTAACCAAGATATTAACCATATTGCTTTACGAAAAACTTGCCTCAATGGTTTTAAGAGCGATCTTGCCTCAAGCGATGGCGTTATTTGCAATTCAGGATTTGAACTAATAAGTGAATGCCTGCATCTAGGTTTACCGATATTAACCAAACCACAAAGTGGTCAAATGGAGCAACAGAGCAATGCCTCAGCTCTTCAACAGTTAAATTATGCAGTCACAATGAAAGCGTTAGATGCTGATATTATTCAGCAATGGTTAGACAATATTGATATCGCAACACCAAGCATGGTACTGCCTGATGTTGCAAAATATATTGTTGACTGGCTGCTCGCAGGACAGACCGAATCCATTGAGCAACTGGGAAGCGACCTCTGGGAAAAGGTCAGTTATCGAAAAATTTAGTGCGCTGCCTGCTCTAACGCCTGCTCAATGTCGGCAATAATATCATCGACATGTTCGATACCAATCGATAAACGTACTAGATCAGTGGTCACGCCAGCAGTCGCTAACTCATCGTCATTTAACTGACGATGCGTAGTACTTGCTGGGTGACAGGCCAAACTTTTTGCATCCCCAATATTAACAAGGCGCTTAATCATCTGCAGTGCATCAATAAATTTGGCGCCCGCTTCTGCGCCACCTTTGATACCAAAACTCAAAATAGCTGATGGCTTACCGGCAACCATACGCTGCGCAACAGCATAAAAAGGACTGCCCGTTAAGCCCGCGTAATTAACCCAATTTAATTGCTTATGGCTTTCAAGATATTCAGCAACTTTTTGCGCGTTAGCCACATGCCTATCCATACGAAGTGAAAGCGTCTCTAAACCTTGTAACGCTAAAAAGGCATTAAACGGTGATAACGCCGCCCCCATATTACGTAACGGAACCACTCGAGCTCGGCCGATGTATGCAGCTTCACCTAAGGCTTCAGCATACACAACACCATGATAAGAAGGGTCTGGCTCATTAAATTGTGGAAAGCGTGGGTTATCCTTCCACTCAAACTTACCTGAATCAACAATAATGCCGCCAATCGTTGTGCCATGACCACCAATATATTTTGTTAACGAATGAACAACAATATCAGCGCCAAATTCGAATGGGCGACACAAATAGGGAGTAGCAACCGTATTGTCGACAATCACTGGTACACCATGCTTATGCGCCATAGTCGATAACGCTTCAAGGTCTACAATATTGCCCGCAGGATTACCTATAGATTCACAAAAAATAGCTTTGGTTTTATCATCTATTAATTTTTCTAAAGCAGTAATATCACTACCCGACGCCATGCGAACATCAATGCCTTGCTGAGGGAAAGTGTGGGCAAATAAATTGTAAGTACCGCCGTAAAGCTCGCTAACACTTACAATATTATCGCCGGCCGCTGCAACTGTTTGTATACTCGCAGTAATAGCCGCCATTCCTGAGGCCATGCATAATGCGCCAATGCCGCCTTCCATATCAGCTAATCGCTGCTCCAACACATCGAGTGTTGGATTCATTATGCGGCTGTATATATACCCTGGCTCTTTTAAATCAAAAAGATCGGCACCATGCTGCGTGTCACGAAAACTGTATGAAGTAGTTTGGTATATTGGTACTGCAACTGCACGTGTCGTTGGGTCGTCTTCAAAACCAGAATGAATTGCTTTAGTTTCTAATTTCATGTTTTTTTCCTTTTATCTTTTTTAAATATTTTTTTGCCTATATTAAAATTCGAATTTTAAACCAAAATAGGGATCATCATAAACTTCAAGATCAAACTGGCCATTGTCGGCTTCAATATTGCGGTAACCAATAAAGAATGAGCCGTTCTCAACTACTTGATAAGTCAAGCGTGCATCGTACTCAAGTAAATTATCAAAGTCACCGCCAGTAACAATGTCTGGCGCATAATGAAAATGAAAACCAAAATTCATTTTTTCTGACAGTGAACGACTAATTCCACCACCCAATGCCAGACCAAAACCACCCTCTTCCTCAACATCTAACCAATACACTTTGGCACCCAGTTGAAGGCCTGACTCGCTATCGCTGGTAAAAAAACGATAGCTAATTTTATCGGCTGATAAATTATTAAAATCGGAATGCATAAAAGCTAATTGCCCAGCAAAGTTTTTCTCATAGGAACTGGTAAATCGCAAATCAATTAATTCTTCATTAATTGAAAGTTCTAACTCATTTGCGTTGGCCTGATAACTAGCCATAGCTGCTAACAATGCAACAAGGGTCGCTAACTTCTTTATGCTGCCTGAATTTTCTTTTTTCATCATGCTTATTCCCTAATTAAGTTGTATGTCAAATGAGTTTTGCTGCAATAAGCTTATCGTACCAAAAGATAGCCATAGACAAGACCCATGTATTGAGCGATGTTTGTTAATTTTGTTAGCTTTTTAAATCCATATGCATTTTGTCCAGTTTATGCTGATTACTTTTGACACGTTTAAGAATTTCACTCAGTGGCAGTAAATCCATTGCCTGCAAACGATGCTCCTTAGCAATATCAACTAAATACTTACCATGCTTAAAAAATATTTTATACGCATCGATTAAAGAATAATCTGGATCAAACATGTGCGTAGGCAATGATGATACGCCATTAATTTCAATAATCACAAATTCTCCACGTAACAGCGCCTCCTTGCTTTCCGCTTTAACGTCTAGCCTGCCGAAATTGAACTTTGGTTGATGCTCAAACACACTAAAAATGGCTTTTTCTAATGCTAGGCATAGCCAATGTGTATCATCAGTGAATTTGCAGCCCATGGTATGAGAACCAATAAACGAGAGGCAAACTTCTTGTCCTACAGCTGGGATTTGAGCAAGATCAAAGTACTGCAAAAATGTAGACCAATGATGCGTATAACGATAGTGCTGTTGTGCCAACTGCTGTAAGTTATCTTTGCCATTGCCGATAACGGTTGGAAAGTGTTTTTGATTAATGCCTGTGATTTTTGGCTGCCCAGATTGACGTATATAAAAAATACCACACTCAAATTTAAACGGCGTAAATTTTTGTAGTAGGTAATCACCTGTGATTTTATTAATACAAGTATGTGCCGCTTGTTCATTGATGATTTTTATAACGCCTTTCCCCACTAAACCAATATCCGGCTTTAATATCAGCGGATAACCATGCATGGCGGCAAATGATTGGATAGCAGAAATTTTTTCACAGTCCGCTAAATTAGCAGGCAGTAAACTTGTGGGTAAAAATAAACGCTGATCGAATTGCTGCTGGGTATTAAACTTGGACCCAATACCAATTTCACCGTGGTCAAGTGCGGCATTGGCCTTAGCTAAGGTGGGAATACTCACTCGACGAAGCAAGCACTGCAAACCTAAATAAACATAAAAAGGCAATTCAAATAATCGCGGATGCCAAAATTCATGATGCTTTAACCACTTGCTCTTCAACGCAGTACTCTCTAATTCACTGATAATGACAGAGTTGAATTAGACTACAAAAGAGCAGTGGATACCATATTTATTGATTTTGGTTGTTGGGAATAGGTAAATGCTAACGGTTTTTTATCCGGCAAAAGCAAAAGGCTTTTCCATGGCATGTTCATTACTTAAGATCCGACAACTGCTCCGCTGAAAGCAAACTCATTTTAAATAATTCGTTAGCATCGGGTACCGCATCAGCTGTTTTATTAACCACGTTTTTATAGCTCTGTTCACCAATACGCTCAAGCGCCTGCTGAATAAACTTATCTAACTCTTGCCGACTTGTCGATTCAGATATCCATTGTTCAGCTAACAGACCAGAAAATGCTACGGCATACTCCAGCTCGCTTAACTCGGTAATAGATTTTGCCTCTAACAAGTAATGACTGTTGCGAACAGCATTAATATGAATGGAGGGCAAATTCCAACGCTCTAGTATTGCCGCGCCAATTTCACCGTGATCGATACCAAACATGCGTCGCTCTAACTCAAGCAAATCCAAATGGCTGCGCGCGCCATTCACCAACTGAGTATATTTTTTCCCCTCAAAAACCTCAAAACCAATCATGCCAACATCTTGCATTAGTGCAGCCACAAATAAATCGCCCTGCTCTACTCCGCTCAGTTCGCTGCGCATTTCAATAGCCTCAATAGCACTCAATACACTCTTACGCCAAAAAGCATCATGATTAAATCCAGCATCCTTGGTTTCGCGGCTACGCATCATATCAATAATGGCAAAACCAATTGCAATACTCATGGTGAGCTGAATGCCTAATATCGCCAAGGCCTGATTTAAATTGGTAATTTCATGTCGGAAAGGAAAAATGGAGGAGTTGCTTACCTGTAACAATCGCGCACTTAATACTGCATCGTTAGCAATAATCTCACTGATCTTTGCCGCATATAATTCCTTGTCATTACTCATGTCGATAATACGCACAGCCATATCAGGCAGCATGGGCAATTGATCTGAGTGACGAACTTTTTCTAGTAAAGCCTCTTTATCCATTTTTAATCCATTAGTCCTTGCAATCGTTATTGTCTTTTCAATATAACAACGAATTAACAACAATATTTTTCTTATATGTCATAATGCATAACGCCTTTTTATGTGTCTGATACCTTTCTAGCGATACCTTTCTAGCTAGCGATACTCTTTTGCCTTAGCAACATATGTCGCTTATTAGCTAATGGATCGGTGAATTGCTTAAACGTTCCCATCGCAAGCCAAGCTTTAACATTTTTTTGATTTACGCCTTTAAACGCCTAGGTTTTTGCCGATTATTTTTTAGACAAAAGCGCTTATTTAATGATCCAATACGCCAAATAAGCGGTATTACTTTTGCCTAATAACTAAATGTCTAAGTTTTGGTCCGGTTCAGGTAGAATGACGGCCCAAACCCTTTACGGCTCAAAATGTTCTAAATTTAACTCGATCAATTGACCAACAATGTTTTTAAAGTGATTAGCCCTTCACCCCCTCCAACAATGCACGGATTATGTAATGACATCGATTGCCAACCCAGCCTCAGAAAAACTTTTCAAGCAAGCCCAAGAATCAATTCCTGGTGGCGTTAATTCGCCCGTTCGAGCGTTTAAAGCTGTAGGCGGAACCCCTTTATTTATTAAGTCGGCAAAGGGTGCTCATGTTATTGATAGCGATGATAAGCGCTACATTGATTATGTGCAGTCATGGGGGCCAATGATCCTCGGCCATGCGCACCCAGAAATTATTGCTGCCGTGCAAGAAAAAATGGCCAACGGTTTGAGCTTTGGCGCACCGACAGAAATTGAAACCACCCTAGCAGAAAAGATAAAGTCGATACTGCCCAGCATGGATATGATGCGAATGGTCAGTTCAGGCACCGAAGCCACCATGAGCGCAATACGTTTGGCGCGCGGTTATACCGATCGCGACAAAATTGTTAAGTTTGAAGGCTGCTACCACGGCCACTCAGATTCATTGTTAGTCAAAGCAGGGTCTGGCGCGCTAACCTTTGGCGTACCCAGCTCGCCCGGTGTTCCTGAATCGCTGGTCAAGCACACATTAAATTTAACGTATAACGATATTGAACAGGTTAAAGCGGTTTTTGCAGAACAAGGCGAGAGCATTGCCTGTATTATTGTAGAGCCAGTGGCGGGCAACATGAATTGCGTACCACCTATTGATGGCTTTTTATCTACGCTACGTGAAGTCTGCGATGCCTCGGGCGCGCTACTGATTTTTGATGAAGTAATGACTGGTTTTCGCGTTCACCCTCAAGGCGCTCAAGGACATTTCAATGTTAAACCTGACTTAACCACATTGGGTAAGGTGATTGGTGGCGGTATGCCGGTTGGCGCCTTTGGTGGGCGACGCGAAATTATGGAACACTTAGCACCTACTGGACCTATCTATCAAGCAGGCACATTATCGGGCAACCCTGTGGCTATGGCCGCAGGCTTAACCACATTAAACTTAGTCTCCGAAGATGGTTTTTATGAAAATTTATTTGCTTCAACCGATCAGCTAACCAGCGGCTTAGAAGCAGTGGCTAAACAATGTGATATTCCATTTACGACGAATCATGTTGGCAGCATGTTTGGTATGTTTTTTACTGAAGAGAAAAAAGTGACACGTTACGAGCAAGTGATGAATGGTAATAACGAACGCTTTAACCAATTTTTTCATGGCATGTTAGCGCAAGGTGTTTACTTAGCACCTGCAAGTTTTGAGGCAGGGTTTGTATCAGGGGCGCATAGCAGTGATATTATCGATGCCACATTAACGGCAGCTGAAACAATTATGCGTCAGCTATAACCTTAATAGCGACTGAGGTTATAGCGATCAACTGAGCGAATATTCATTGGTCATTCGACGGTGAAACTCGTTTTTTTTACACGGTTACTTTAACTTTCTTTTTTTTGCGTAAAGCGCGTAACTTTACTCGAATATAACCATACCTAGAAAAAGAAAATATTCTTGGCTGGCCTCTACGAATTAATTTTTTAACCTCAGCCAGCCAGCGTTCATTAATGCCATAAGCGCTAGCGTAATCATAAATTTGCTGCCAATCAGATAAAATCCCTGGGTGCTTCGGTGTTATCTTTTTTAACACAGCAATAAGGTTATTATTTTCAGGAAAACAATGAGGTATAGCGTGCCCACACGCTAGAAAATTAAATTGTGTTCTTATACATTTTTCACAACGGCCACAATTTTTATCTTTTATATCACCTTCCCAACAGACACGTAAATTATTAACGCCCACTTGCCAGTTCGCAAAGGCATTTATTTTTTCTGTACGCGTATATGATGCACCATCGTGAATCACCTGAAATTGCTCTGATGCCAATAAGTGATCGGTAATAGGTGAAGAACCCCATGGAATATGAAGATAGGAATATGGATAACTACTACCAATTAAGCTGGTGTCTACTTGTTGTTTAAAATTAGCTAACACGCCAATTAATGCACTCGCATGTGCAAAACCCCAATTAGCTTTTGTAATTTCTCGATAGTTAGTTTTAATTGCTTCAAGCGGAATATTAATATCAGCCAGCACACGACTAGAGCGATTAAAGACAGTATTAAATGCTGCTGTATCAGTCAGTGGAATATCAAACCCATGGATCAATGAACACAGCTTAATATTTTGTGTTCTATAACTATTTTGTTTTTGTGTATGTTGCCAAACGGTGAACATTGAATCCGCACCGCCCGAAAATGCACATACGGCGCCATCAACTTTAGCTATGTCTTTGCGTAGCTCTTTAACCTCTACATCGACAACTGTATAAAGGTCTGGCCGCCACATATGCCAAGCGCGCTGATATTCTGTTAAATTACTTAATAATGACTTTGATACAGATCCATTGACCGTAACAGCTCGACCTTCAGTCATAGCATCCATCAAAAGGCAGAGTATATAGCTATCACAATCTTCGTCGCTCGATGGGTGAATGTGATTAGCAAACTGAAACCATAATTTATTTCTATTAACTTCTTTGCCATTATTCAGACGAATAACATGGCATGCCCTAATAATTTGATCGTCTTTTTTTTCTAGCGACAATGGCTCTATTAATAAACTATCCATAGTTGCTCTCCTTCAAAAAGATACCTTTAAAAAAACACTCTTTAAACAAAAAAAATTAAACAAAAAAAAGCCATCATATTTTATGGTGGCTTTTAAAAAAATATGTCAAAATTATTAAGACTTACTCTTCACTTGCTATCACTTCGGCGTAAGCATCCGACGTCAGCAAGCTATCTAGCTCAACAGTATCTGCTGGCTTAAGTTTGTAAAACCAACCATCTTCATAAGGCTCGCTGTTTACGGTTTCTGGCTCATCTTCTAGCTTTTCATTGACCTCAATTACCTCACCTGAAATAGGCGCATAAACGTCAGAGGCCGCTTTTACGGATTCAACCACACCGGCTTCTTCGCCCGCTGATAATATTTGCCCGATATCCGGCAACTCAACATACACCACATCGCCTAGTTGAGCTTGTGCATGATCGGTGATACCAATAACGATTGTGCCGTCTTCTTCCACACGCGCCCACTCATGGCTTGACGCATAACGTAATTCAGAAGGTAAATCACTCATTTTCTATTTCCTAAAAGTTTAGTCAGCGGCTGTAGCTGCTGAAGTCAATTAAATTTGTACGCTGCCAATATCAGGAACGCATTCTACCTTGAGTAAGCCGAAAAACAATGCTAATTTTTTGCTTAGCTACTTAAAAAACCGCTCCGGCGGGGCATGGATCCGTTATCAAGAATCCGCTTTGCTATTATAAAGAACCCGCTTTGCTATCGGTAAAGACGGCCTCGCCTGGGGTAATTAATTCGTCCAGCGTCAGATCAAAGCTGGGTAAAAAAGTTTCAATAAAATAGTCAACTTCGGGCATCGCCATGGCTTTTAAACGGCTATCGGTATCTACGACCGCTTGCACAAACTCTGCATTACCGGCTTTAATTTCTGCCTTACATTTAATTTGTGAGGCTATTAGGTCTGCGGCTTTTATAAGCTTGGTCACTTCAGCCGATAAGTTGTCGTGCAATAAGTAACCGCGATAATCATCACGCAACTCTGGCGGTAACGTCGATAACATTTCTCGCTCAGCGGTGTACTCGACTTCTTTATAGGCGTCACGAATTTTTTTATTGTGGTACTTAATCGGCGACGGCAAATCACCGGTTAGCACTTCGGATGAGTCATGGTACAAAGCAGCCACTGCCGCTGCATTAGCATCAATATCTTTGCCGTAAAATCGATTACCAATAATCCCTAAAGCATGAGTAATAACTGATACTTCGTAAGAGTGTTCCATCACATTTTCTTGAATTGCATTGCGCTTCATACCCCAACGATAAATCCAGCGCATTTTGCTTAAATAGGCAAAAAAATGGTTGTTCATGTGCGAGCCTTTACTAGTTTCATATTTTTTAAATAATAATGTTTACTTTTTTAATGAATACCCATGGCATACTTAATAATTCGATTTTTTAATTTTTCTTGGCGCTGCAAAACATTCATACCTGCATTACGCAGCCAGCGTAGAGGTAATGGAATCGGCGCGAACAATCGCTTAAACCCTTCTACTGCTGCCATCATGGTGAGGTTATCGCCCTTACGCTGACGCTGATAACGGTTAAGTATAGCAATATCACCAACGCTCTGACCGCGCTTGTGAGCAGCTAAAATACATTCCGATAAAACCTTAACATCGGCTAAGCCTAAATTAATCCCCTGCCCTGCTAATGGATGAATGCTATGAGCGGCATCGGCTATCAATGCAAAACCTGGCTTAACATAATCAACGGCATGACGCTGGCGCAAGGGAAAACTATAACGCGGCGAACAAGAAAGAACCTTACCTAAGCGATGCTCAAATACCCGCCCAAGTGTGGTACAAAAAGCATTGTCATCCATTGCCATTGCCGCTGCTGCTTGCTCACGTGTTTGTGACCAAACGATTGAACAATAATTTTTATCATCCGCTGTCGTCAATAAAGGCAAGAACGCCAATGGCCCATGCGATGTAAAGCGCTGCCATGCTGTTTTTTGATGCGGCTGCTCAACATTGACTGTACAGACTAAGGCGTCATGCTCATAATCCCACTCGCGCACTAAAAGACCTGCCATATCACGCAATGGCGAATGAGCGCCATCTGCAGCTACAATTAATGTGCTACTAATAACTGTACCGTCATCTAAATCGAGCTGAGGCTTTTCGTCGGTCAGTTTTTCTGGCAATCGTAAATGCGCTACCGAGCGGCCATCAAAAACATGTATATTAGGTGACTGCTTAAGCTGATTAACTAACGCCGCAACAGTAACGCGGTTTTCTACAATATAACCTAACACGGGCGCACGGACATCAGCGGCATCAAAGCTGACTTCACCCGTACCTTCGCCATCCCAAACCTGCATTTTTTCAAACGGGCTTATACGCTGCTCTGCAATAGCTGGCCACACACCTATATCTGTAAGAAACGCCTGTGATGCAATCGTTAATGCGCTAACGCGTGAATCAAAACCATTAATGTCATCATCACATGCTGGCAAATTCTGCGCTAACGGTTGCGATTCAATTAAAGCAATACGCAAAGGCGTTGTTTGTGATGCCTTTGCTATTAATGCGCATGCCAGGGCACTACCTGCAATACCTGATCCCACAATGGCAATATCAAATGACTCACTCATGACAATGACCTTCTACCGGTTATACCCGCCGCGCGATCAGAAAAAGTTTTTTTGGCCGGTTGTAATAAATCCAACGCTAGCAAACCTAAATTTCGGCCAAGCTGAACAGGTAATGCTTGCTGGCTAAACAACTCAATTAATTTATGGCTAAAACCAATTGTTAGATTTTGATCTTTAATTTGCGCCTCGGCATAGTCTTGTAACAATGCGAGCGAACCAATATCTTGCCGCTGTTTAATCGCACTGGAAACACGTTCAACTAATGCAGCTACATCACGAAGTGAAAGATTAAATCCCTGTCCTGCAACTGGATGCAGTGAATGCGCTGAATTGCCCATTAATACAATATGGTTTCTCACCACTTCATCCGCTAGCGTTAATGCAAGCGGATAGCTTTGTCGTTGACCGATACGCTGTATTTTACCTAAGCGATAACCGAATGCTTTTTGTAACTCAACCACAAATTCAGCATCATCAAGCTTTGCCTTATCATCAACAGTATCACCACCATCAACATTAATAGGCATGGTCCATACCAAGGTGCTACGGTTTTTACTGTTTGGTAAATCAATTAATGGCAAAAATGCTACTGCACCATCGGCAACAAATCGCTCGAAAGCTTGGCCATTATGTGGCAGCTGCGTTTGCACATTAGCAACAATTGCACGCTGATCATAGCGAGTAACGTTTGCCGTAATACCTAAGCTATCGCGCAAACCTGATTGCGTACCATCGGCAACAACTAGTAATGAAGCATCAACCTTGATGATTTTACTCTCTGCTGCTTGCGCCTTAACGTCTTGCTGAAAACCAACAATATCGACTGATACACCGGCCTGCTTAGGAATGATATTGCTGACACTTGCAGCGGTTACTAACTCAATAGTAGGAAAATCGTTTAATCGATTTAACAATACCGCTCCCAACCATTGATTCTCTATCACATAACCAAAAGATTTTTTATTCTGCTCGGCGGCATCTAATAAAGTACTACCCATATGGCCGCGTTCAGATACGTGCACTTGCCTAATAGGAGAGGCATGTTTAAGTAACTCCGGCAACACGCCCAACGATTCAAAAATATCGATGCTTGACGATGACAGCGCAATTGAACGCGCATCAAAACTGGGGTGATAAATAGCGCCAGATAGCGATTGGTCACCTGATAAATGCATAGCAGGGAAATTATCAACTAATAAAATAGATAGCGTATTCTCTTTATCCGCTACCGCCAAAGCACAAGCTAAACTGACACCCACCATGCCGCCGCCGGCAATCACGACATCGTAATCGTGTCGCTGCGTAATGGATGATGCACTTGTTACTGTCATAATATTACTTGGCCGATCGTTTTTTTGTTTTTGGAGATTTTTTGTTAACCGCTTTTTTCTTAATGGGTAATTTTTTACCCGCTGCTTTTTTTATGACTCCCTTCTTAACTAGCTTTTTCTTTGTTAGCTTTTTCTTAACTGCCTTTTTCTTAACTGCCTTTTTCTTAACTGTCGCTTTCTTAGCTACCTTTTTCTTAATCACTTTCTTCTTAACCGATACCTTCTTAGCTACCTTCTTTTTAACAATCTTCTTTTTAACGGCCTTGTTTTGAACCACCTTTTTCTTAACGGTTTTTTTCTTAACGGCCGCCTTTTTTGTTATGGCTTTTTTGGAAGCTTTTTTCTTTAACTTAGCCTTTACTTTCTCAGCTATTACTTGTTCGCCACTATCCATCGCTCCAATAAAGTCTATTTGGGCAGGATCTGACGCAACGCTACTGTTTGAAGGCCGCATAAGACGATGAATATCATCCACTGACTTAACCACTCGGTCACTTAACACTTCGTATGAATCAGCGGTCACTACAACATCATCTTCAATACGAATACCAATACCACGCCATTTAGCGGCAACGTCTTTGTTGTCCGCGGCAATATAAATACCTGGCTCAACAGTCATTACCATGCCTTGCTCGAGCACACGCCACTCATCATGTACTTTGTAATCACCTACATCATGCACATCCATACCTATCCAATGACCGGCACGATGCATATAAAAAGGTTTATAGGCTTCGCTCTCTATTAAAGTATTTAAATCGCCTTGCAGAATATTTAAATCTAAAAGTCCTTGCGTAATAACGCGAACCGTTTCGTCGTGTGAATGGTTCCAATGACTACCCGGCTTAATCGTTTCTATAGCGGCAAGCTGCGCATTAAGTACAATTTCATATAAGGCTTGCTGCTCTTTACTAAAACGACCATTGGCAGGAAAGGTACGAGTAATATCTGAGGCGTAACAATTAAGCTCACAACCCGCATCCACTAACACTAAGTCACCGTCGCGAATCATTGTGTTGTTTTCTACATAATGCAAAATACAGGCATTTTTGCCCGCGCCAACAATAGAGTTATAAGCGGCTGCTTGCGCACCCTGCGAAGCAAACTCATGCAAATATTCTGCTTCGAGTTGATATTCCATTATGCCCGGTCGACAAAAGCGCATGGCTCGCATATGCGCTGCCGCCGAAATATCGGCGGCCTCTTTCATAACGCGTAATTCGGCAGCACTTTTATATAAACGCATATCATGTAATAAATGATCTAAGTCTAAAAACTCACCCGGCGGATGTGCCCCCGAACGCGCCTTGGATCGCAATACGTTAACCCAATCCATAACGCGCTTATCAAATTCGGGGCGTTTACCCATGGAATAATAGAGGCGCTCTCTACCCTCCATTAGGCCGGGTAAAATGTCGTCGATATCGGTAATTGGAAATGCATCATCTGCACCAAAGCGCTCGCATAAACCTTCTGGCCCTTCGCGATAACCGTCCCAAAGCTCTCGCTCTGGGTCGCGCTCGCGACAGAAAAATAAGCATTGACCATGTTTTCGTCCAGGCACTAAAACCAGTACTGCGTCGGGCTCGTTAAAACCGCTTAAATAGTGAAAGTCGCTGTCTTGTCGGAACTTAAATTCGGCATCACGATTACGAATTAACGTATTAGCTGACGGCAATATTGCAATACTGTCGGCTTCCATTTGTGACATTAACTCACGGCGACGACGCTCAAACTCGCGCTTGCCGATGGTCGGTATTGCTGCTGATTTATTTCTCTTTGGCATGGGTTTCGTTGTATTGGTCTCGTTGGTATTGATTTCTTAATCATCTATTTGTTGGCTATCTATTGCCGTCTAAAAAGATAATACGCTGCATGCTGGCTCTTGGTTTAGGTCTACGGCATGAGTGCTGAAGCGGCTAAACCAAGCAATACCAATTTAATGCATAGTTTTATTGCCCGATTTAAAAAACTGCGTAGCGCCAGGTGGTGCCGGCTGCTCCGAAGCAGGTAATGCTTGCTTCTGCTGTTGCTGCTCAATAATTTCAACCCAACCGTATTCACTAAAAACGGTCATCGCTGCTAAGCGGAGGTATTCAATAATTTCCATATAATCACGCTCGGCTGCTTCTGCATCAGCGGGCTCAAACTCAAAACTCTCTCCGTCTTCGGTTAAAATCGAATCCAGCGCTAAGGGGTCATCACTTAATTCCGCTTCATAATCTTCGTCGTCATATTCGTCATCGCCTTCAACCGTCGCCTGTGCAATAGCGGCTAAGTCGGTGAGCGACTCTTGCACTGCTTCAGGTAAAAATGGCGCTAATGACGACTCGCCAGACTCACTCTGCGGCGCATTTTTCTGCTTATAAACCTGCGCCTCGGCAAATCCGCCTAAAAAGCCACGACACCAATCACTCAAACTGTCGGTGCGCTGCTCTATGGTCTCGTCATCATCAGGCAAAAATGGCTGAAATGTCATATCTTCACTGCTTAACAATTCAAACTGCTCACGCGCTAAACCGCCTAATACCGTCTCGCCAAGCTCGCTAAATTGGCGATTAATCGCTTCTGAGGCACCCATGACCGCAAAGCCAAACTGTGCCCACCGCGCGGCAGGCAAGCGCATCGCGCCACACAGCGCGCCGACAATGGCGCCATGCAGTTCAGCGGGCGAAAATTGGCTGTCTATCGTTAATAACCAATCGGCAAGTTCATCAAAGTTGCTAGGGGCTGGAGCATCGCGATAATTCATTTAAAACCTAAAGATAGAATGGGGCCGAAAATGGCAGATTATTCTGTGATTATACGAACTGTGGGCCAATATCTGAAACACTATTATCAATCATCATGAAATAGCCTTAAACTCACAGTTATTGACCATTTTGGCGCTGCGCACTATATTAGCAACCCTTTAGCTGTTATTGCTCAGTGGCTGTTTCTTCATTATTTAGCCATATGATGGCATTAACGCTTCAATTGCTGCGACTTAACGATCAGTCACGTTAGACTAAGCCAATCTGAGCAGGACGCCTCGGATCAATATATTTTTACTCTCAGGGATAGCACACAACACCAAGGCCACACCATGAAAGACAAGTTAGAGCACCTTGAAAGCAAGCTCGATGAACTTATCGCGCTTTGCTCATCGCTCGATAAAGAAAACAAATCACTACGTGGCCGCGAAAGCGAATGGAGTAATGAGCGTCGTCAATTGTTAATTAAGAACGAAACGGCACGCACTAAGGTCGAAGCTATGATTACTCGACTAAAATCCATGGAGTCTGGCGAATGACCGAATTATCAAGGGGCACTGTGCCACCTAAGCAGGAAAAAATGACCGACAGTAATGAAATCAGCACGTTGAATGTTCAAATCTTGGGTAAAGACTTTCAAGTCTCTTGCCCTGCTAATGAGCAAGACAGTTTAATTAACGCCGCCGCACAGCTCGATAAACGTATGCGTGATATTCGCGACAGCGGTAAAGTGATAGGGCTTGAACGTATTGCTATAATGGCGGGACTGAATTTAACACATGAATTTTTACAAACTAAAGATCAAGTGGCCGGCAAAGATACCTCAAATATACTGAAAACACTTAACCAAAAACTCGATAACGCCCTGCAAAACGCCAAACAAATGGAAATTTAAGGTTATTATTTTTTATCCTAGATCAAATAAATTGTAAATCCTCTGTAACTCTTATTTCCGTCACAGCCCAGATGGTTTACACTACTTGTGAATTCCCTGGGGTATTTGCCAGTCAGCATGTCCTTGAGCCGATAATACCCACCCGGAGGTTCCTCGTTGGTAGCTGTGTGCATGCTCGGCATGACCGAGAAGCCTGAACTACTGCAGGATCCACCACCTTGAACCTTTTCGGTTCGAGGCCGCAATGACAGCGGTACCTTGGGGTGTTCCTTTTTTCAAACCTAGTCTTATTTATTGCTATACGCTTATTCGCCCATAGCAACTAATCGCCCCGCTGTTCAGCGACAAAAAACATTTCGTCTTATACAATAACGATTACCTATAGTTAGATTGTCACCTGTAATAAACGATAGATTAACGCATGGCATTTTTTAATCGCCTAACGGCTAAAAAAAACAGCAGCTTGGCTGAACATCGTAGGCAATTACGTCAGCAGTATCGCGCGGCGCGGCGTGCATTGCCTCATTACCAGCAATATGCACAAGCTAAAAGGTTAAGCGCCACACTGCAACTCTGTCCTGAATTTAATCGCGCCAAACATATTGCCAGCTACCTACCAAACGACGGTGAAATAAACCCTGCTTTTATTCACCAAATTGCCTGGTCGCTAGGTAAGCGTATCTACTTACCCGTTCCTACTAAAAATAAATCTTTGCGCTTTATATCTTTTACACAGCGGACACCTTTGGTTACTGGAGCATGGGGAATTAAACAGCCACGTTGCGCAGCAAGAATGGCCTCCGATGTATCGCTTGATTTAATCTTAGTGCCACTCGTCGCATTTGATAGCTCGGGGAATCGCTTGGGGCGAGGTGGCGGTTATTATGATCGATTTCTTACTCATACAAAGCGCAAACGTCGAGGACTGAAAAGCCTAGGACTAAGCCATACATTACAAGAAGTAAAAAAAGTACCTACCGAAGAATGGGATGTTACATTGAGTGGCGTAGTTACGCCGAGACGGGTATATCGGAGCTGATTCGTTTACTTATTAACGGCTAAACGTTTAATCGATATTCTATTTTATTTAATGCGCAGCATAGACATGCACGTTTATAATGAAGCAACTAAAAAGCAGCCGTTAACATTGGGGCAATTGCAGTTAACAAAGTTGCTATAACGAAAGCTAAACAGGTGATGTAATAGGTATCCATTAGGGCCAGTGTCTTTTGGTTAGTGAGCCGAATGAGTGAAAAGAAGATAAGCGGCACATTTATTTGATGAATAACTTTATTCTAGAGACCCTAGTAGAAATAAGCTGTGCATAGCTAGTAAACTGTGACTGCGTATACATCGCCCCACACCTATAATGAGAACTGTGTTTAACATGAACGGATGTCATTAAGTTTTCAATCATTATTAAGCATCTAAACCATTACGAAGTATTAAAAAAGAGAAACCACATGACACCGTCAACTCAAGCACTATCCACTCAAGATCAACTTAAAAGCGACGCAGCGCAAGCCGCAGTTAAATTGATTCAAGCTAAGCTTGACCATGACAGTGTGGTTGGTGTGGGCACAGGCTCCACGGTGAATTTTTTTATTGATGCATTAGCCACTATAAAAGGACATTTTCGGGCAGCAGTGTCTAGCTCAGAGGCTAGCTCAGCTCGATTGCGCGAACATGGTATTAAGGTGTTAGATTTAAACAGCGTGTCAGAAATAGACTTTTATATTGATGGTGCTGATGAGGCGAACGAACACTTACAGCTTATTAAAGGCGGTGGTGCAGCATTAACACGTGAAAAAATTGTTGCTGCCGTGGCTAGAGAATTTATTTGCATTGCCGATGAAAGCAAAGTTGTTGGCGTGCTGGGCAATTTTCCATTACCTGTAGAAGTTATTCCAATGGCAAGAAGTTATGTCGCCAGAAAATTAGCTGGGCTAGGCGGCATGCCGGTATACCGAGAAGGCATGGTAACCGATAACGGCAATCATATTATTGATGTGCGTAATTTAAAAATTATTAATCCGCAAGAAACAGAGCGCCAAATTAATAATATTGCTGGAGTCGTCACTAATGGTTTGTTTGCCATGCGCCCTGCTAACGTATTACTGCTGGGAACAACATCAGGTGTTAAAACAAAATACGCTTAAGGCGCAAAGCCTGTGACTTCTTGCGGAAACACACCACCCGCTTGAAGCGTCCAGCCATCAAATTCATTGGCAAGCTCACGCGACGAATTACGCACCGCGCCAACAATGGTTAAATCGTAGCCTTGCGATGGAATACTTAGGCCATTAATACCACCAAAAAAAGCATCGGAATTATTAAGCAATGGTTGAAAATCTTTATCGGCGCTAGTCACGCTGTCACTATTATTAGTGTCGCCATCAGCAAAAGCATTGAGCCCGCCCGTTGTATTTAACACGACATCATTGAACAGCCCACCAATACTATTTAAATACCAAGTACCTGTCAGTGCTGTTGATGGGTTCAATTCACCATCAAAATTAAAGGCGCTATTACCATGAAATTGTATGCCGTTATTTAACACCAAGGCAGGTAGGTTGACGCCACTACTCAGCACACCACCCTCTAAACTTGTACGCAGCAAAAAGGGAACAAAAACATTACCCGACAAGCCTGAATTTTCATGTCCACAGTGAACACCGTCCATAAAGCTTTGGGTAATATCACTCTCGCCTAAACTTACAGCAGACAGGTTAGAACTGCCATCGACTTCATAACAGCCGTTTCTAAAATTTAATATCAGCGTATTAGCGATACGAATTTGGCTACTGTTCTCAGCAAACACAATACCGAATTCACGGCTGTTAATGGAATTTGCATTAACACTGGTAATATCTCTACCTGCCAAAGTGATATTCACAAACAGCGGTAAAGAATGACTGTTAGAGGCATAAATACCTGCACGCCCACCACTCACGCCGTTATACAATTCCGGACGATGAATCACTAACATATCTTTAACTAAGCCGCTAAAATTGTTATACGAAAGACCATCTCGACTGGCACCCGTTATTAATAGCCAGCTTATGCGCGCTTGGTTGGCACTGCTTTCTGAAGACTGTAGTCGAATACCATCACGAGCTGAGTCGTGTGATTGAATATATTGTATAAAGGTATTGTCATGCACGCCGTCTAAGACAATATTATCAGCATAATTTTTATTGCCTATAAGCACTTCAGCACCAGCTTCGGTAACAATTAAGTGCTCTAAGCGAACCTGCCCAAATGTTGCCAGGGTATCTTCAATAATTAAACCGCCCCACTGGCCAGACCCTTCATAATCTTCATCATCCGAAGAAAAAATAATGGGATCTAATGTTGAACCTATGGCGTTAATAGATGCACCCGGCGCAACATAAATATAATCGAAACTAGAACCGTCTGCTCCGCCAAAAACTTCAACGCCCGCGTCAATTGTTAAGGTGGGATTTGATGCGCCATCGCCAATGTTTAATGGGCCATTAAGATGCCACTTTTCACTGGCACTTAATACGGCACTAACGGTTAGTGTGCCGCTTATTAAGCATCGGCCACTACTGCCTAAGCCTGATGATTTTTCGACGGTTAAATCACCAACACTTGGGCAACTCTTTGAAGCATTTGCCCCATCAGGATCTGTTTCAGCGTCGCAGGCAAGCAAACTCAAACAAATCAGTAACGAAAATAAATACTTCATCGGCATCCTTTAATGAATGATCAGCCTAAGTCACCCAGCAATCGCAAAAATTCTTGACGGGTATTATAAGACTCACGAAACTCACCTAACATAACCGATGAACCCATGACTGAATTTTGTTTTTCAACACCCCGCATCATCATGCACATATGCTTGGCTTCGACAATAACACCAACACCTATAGCGCCAGTAACGGATAAAACTGCATCGGCTATTTGTCGA
This sequence comes from Cellvibrionales bacterium, assembly GCA_042090785.1. Taxonomy (GTDB): domain Bacteria; phylum Pseudomonadota; class Gammaproteobacteria; order Pseudomonadales; family UBA7434; genus UBA7434. The sequence continues at coordinate 128,802 of JBELIP010000001.1, forward strand.
GTTAACCTTTCTTGTATTTGAAATCGCGTTGAATACATATCAACAATACGAGCAAATTTAGACAGCCCTAACACTTTTCCATTGGGAATATAGCCAACATGACAGGTACCCGTAAAAGGTAACATATGATGTTCGCACATCGAATAAAGCTCAATACTTTTTACGACAATCATTTCGTCAGTGCCTGACTCAAAAACCGCACCATTAACAATATCATCTAAAGACTGCCCATAACCACGCGTAATGGCACGCATCGCTTTTGCTGCACGCATCGGTGTTTCGTGCAGCCCTTCGCGACCAAGGTCTTCGCCAAGTTCTTGTATTATCGTTTCGTAACTCGTAACCAATTTTGTGTTATCTAATGCGTCTGACATATTTTATATCCAATTATTGTGTGTCGACATAACTGTCGTGATTAATAGGGTTTTCAGTTTATTCCATCGCTCGCCACATATAACAGCGAGCGATACGATTAAACTCTTGACTCACTGCGGCGATCAAAATAAATATCCGCCGCCTGAGTGAGTCGCTCAAAATAATAATCATCTTCGCGCGCCAAATGGTGTCGCGCTTCTTTTATTCTAAATTGTTTCGCTTGAGGAAATTTCTTTCGAATACATTCTAAATTAAACCGCCAATCTACGGTCTCGTCGCCCTCACCCTGAATAACCAGTACTTCTTTATCGCTCCAACCTAGCTGTTGAAACCGCTTTTCCCATTGCAACATCGCCGTTACCCATTGCACTGGAATTCGCTTAGCCTGTAAAGGGTCTTTGGTTGTCATAAAATCAACAAACGCTGCATCATGCGAATTAATTTTAAAATTGCGCTTAATACTTTTAACAAAGCCCTTAAGCACCCAGTGCGCCAAACGAATACCAAACCAACCAGCCGGCCTTACCAGCGGTGCAAATAACAATACTTTGTCGAACAAACCATTATCGTCATGTTGCTGGCTAAGCAGATAATCCATCACAATTGCGCCACCCATACTTTGTGCAATAACATGCCATGGCGCTGATGTTTTTTGGTGAAAATAATCAAGGCATTGGCGTAACGCTAAGTTATAGTCACCAAAACTGTTAATTGTGGCTCGCGCGCCAGAAGAAAGACCATGCCCTGGCAAATCAATCATCACAACGCTGCAACCTCTGTGAAGAAGATAATGAATAAGCTTGCCATACAAACCTACATGATCCATGTACCCATGAACAATAAAACAGGTTCTTGCAGCATTGGCATTTTCAAAGTAGTGACAGACTATACGCTGCTGGCCATCTGATAGATCAATACTCGGAAGGTGTCCAAAGTATTGCGCCACATGCTCTAATGATGTTTGAAAATCAATGCCATAAAAATCGAGGTAGGCTTTTTCTTCTGCACTGGGAATATAAGGCTGGCCTATATCCAGCGGCTTAATTTCACCACGCAGCTTCTCGACATTGATGCTCGCACTATTCATATTGCCTCTTCTCACTTAACATCCATTTATATCAAAGTATTTTTTCTACTTGTGATTTTACTTTCTTCCATAACAATATTTTATTTTTCAACAAACTTAATTATTGCTCATGAAAACGCTGCTCAAGTATTGCAACTGCAGGCAGTATTTTACCCTCAACAAATTCTAAAAAGGCACCGCCTCCTGTTGAAATATAAGAAACCTTATCGGCTACATTGTATTTATCGATAGCGGCCAGCGTATCGCCCCCACCGGCTATTGAAAACGCACTGCTTTCTGCAATGGCTTTTGCAATTGCCTCGGTGCCTGAGCCAAACTGATCAAACTCAAACACACCTACTGGGCCATTCCAAATAATGGTTTTAGCTTGCGCCAAAATTGCCGTTAATTGCTGCTGACTTTGTGGGCCTATATCAAAAATCATATCATCTTCGGTAACGTCATCTGCTGACTTGGTTTCTGCTGGTGTTACGGCAGAAAATGCTTTACCGGTCACAACATCAATAGGTAAAGGGATATTCGTTTTAACCGCAAGTGTGGCTGCAGTCGTTAATAAATCATGCTCACACAGTGATTTTCCTACCGGCTTTCCGGCTGCTGCTAAAAAGGTATTAGCAATGCCGCCGCCAACAATTAACTGGTCAACTTTATCAGACAAAGCATCTAATACGGTTAACTTAGTCGACACTTTAGAGCCGCCAACAATGGCAACCATAGGACGCTCAGGATTGGCCAACGCTCTCTCGAGCGCGTCTAACTCTGTCGCTAATAATGGGCCGGCACAGGCTTGCGCTGCAAATTTTGCCACGCCATGCGTAGACGCTTGCGCCCGATGTGCTGTGCCAAACGCATCCATGACAAATACATCACAAATCTCCGCATAAGCTTTTGCTAGCACATCATCATTGGCTTTTTCGCCAACATTAAAACGGACATTTTCTAAAAGGCAGATATCACCAGCAGATAATTCAACACCCTGCTGCCAGTCGCTAACTAAGGCAACATCGGTAGTCAATAGTTGTGACAAATGTTGCGCTACTGGCGCTAATGTATATGCCGAATTCTGCTCGGCCGTTGCACCCTCTTCTGGGCGGCCTAAGTGCGACATTAATATCACTTTTGCGCCAGCTTTTAAAGCGAGTTGAATGGTTGGCAGCGCCGCACGTATACGCGCATCCGAACTGACTACGCCATCTTGAATGGGCACATTAAGATCTTCACGGATTAATACACGCTTACCCGCCAAATCAAGATCTTTCATTAACATTAATGACATTTACTGCTTCCTCTGTTTTCTTTTAGTCAGTAGAAATTACTTTTAATCAAATAAAAATAAATACGATGGGATGAATCAATAAAAAATAGATGCGACGCAGATATGACATAGATGCGCCCTATAACTTAAATATTATTGCTCATTTAAATACAGCGCAAGATCTAACATACGATTGACAAACGCCCATTCGTTATCAAACCAAATAAGCACATTGAGCGTTCGGCCGGCACTCACACGTGTTTGGTTGGCATCAATCACACCAGAACGCGCATCGTGATTAAAATCACAAGAGGCTAATAAGGCATCGGTATAACCCATAACTCCCGCCAATGAATGCTCGGCTGCGTCTTTCAAGCAAGCATTCACTTGCTCCTCGGTAACATTGCTACAAAGATTAATTGTCACGTTTAAAGCAGAGACATTATTAACGGGAACTCGCAAAGCATGGGCAACAAATTTCCCCTGCAAATGCGGCAAGACTCTATCAATACCTTGTGCAAGTGCGGTATCGACAGGAATAATGGATTGTGATGCCGCGCGATTTCGTCGCAAATCTTGACTATGATATGCATCGATAACCGGCTGATCATGCATGGACGCATGAATGGTTGTCACCACACCATTTTCAACACCGAAGGCTGTATCCAATATTGATAACACTGGCACCAAGGCATTACTCGTACATGATGCCGCTGACAAAATACGGTGCTCTGCATTTATTGGTTGATGGTTAACGCCATAAACCAATGCAGGAATTAATGCTTCGCCAGGGTTGGATAATAAAACACGTTTTGCGCCAGCATCGATATGTTTTTGTGCATTAATAGCTGTCTTAATTTGGCCTGTACACTCCATGACTAAATCAATATCTAATGCCTGCCAAGGCAGCTGCGCATGATCGGCCTGTTGCAATAAATCAACTGCTGTCTCATCAATTAATAATTGATGCCCGTTTACACCACCATTACTGCTATAACTGACATTGGCAGGAAAACGTCCATGCGTACTATCGTATTCGGTAAGATAAGCAATCGCATCATCAGAAGCTAATTCATTGATAGCAACCATAGATAACGACTGCGTATCTTCACGCTCATGCCAAGCGCGCAATAAGCAGCGCCCAACTCGACCATAGCCATTAATTGCTAATCGCATAACTGCATCACCTTGCAAATGCTTTTCGCAATCATTGGGAATTAATCTGCCAGTAAAGCGCGGACTTTATCGGCTACTGCCGCAGCGGTAATGCCAAAGTGCTCTAACAAAACGTTACCGGGTGCCGACTCACCAAAAGTAGTCATACCCACAATCGCACCCTCAAGACCAACATACTTAGGCCAAAAATCAACATGCGCCGCTTCTACTGCTACTCGCTTGGTTATCGCTTTCGGCAGCACTGCTTCGCGATACGCTGCATCTTGTTGATCAAAGACCGAAGTGCTAGGCATTGAAACGACACGAACCGCAACACCACTGGCATTAAGCTGCTCGGCGGCCTCTATAGTGATACCCACTTCAGAACCCGTCGCAATTAAGATAGCTTGCGGTGTACCTGCACATTCTTTTAAGACATAGCCGCCACGCGCAATATTACTCAGCTGCTCAGCGTCACGACTTTGGGCAACCAATCCTTGACGGCTAAATACTAATGCCGATGGACCGTCTTTACGCTCTAAAGCGGCTTTCCATGCAACCGCTGTTTCGGCACCGTCACAAGGGCGCCAGGTATCTAAATTCGGCGTTAAGCGCAAGTTAGCAACCTGCTCAATGGGCTGATGCGTTGGGCCGTCTTCGCCCTGACCTATAGAGTCGTGGGTGTAAACAAAAATATTAGGAATACGCATTAACGCTGACATACGCACGGCATTTCGCGCGTATTCCATAAACATTAAAAAAGTAGCGCCAAAGGTACGGAAGCCACCATGCAAACCAATGCCATTCATGATTGAGCTCATACCAAACTCGCGCACACCGTAGTAAAGGTAGTTACCGCTGGCATCTTCTGCACTAATGCCTTTTGCATCAGGCCATAAAGTTAAATTAGAACCCGCTAAGTCGGCAGAACCACCAACTATTTCAGGCATGATATTGGCAAACGCTTCAATCGCATTTTGCGAAGCCTTACGGCTCGCAATATTATCGGCACTCTCTTGTGAACTCTGAATGAACTCAGCGGCTTTCTCGGCAAAGTTTGCCGGCAAGTCACCATTTAAACGACGCGTTAATTCTGCGGCCAACTCAGGGTGTGCTTGCTGGTAACTGGCAAACTGTGCATCCCATTGCGACTCGCTCTCTGCACCGGTTTTTTTAGCATCCCAACCGCCATAGACTTCGGCTGGAATATCAAAGGGGGCATGTGGCCAATTAAGAAATTCACGCGTAGCTGCAATCTCATCACCACCCAGCGGCGCGCCATGACAATTATGCGTACCTGACTTGTTCGGAGAACCAAAACCAATAACCGTCTTACAACAAATCATACTTGGCTTAGTGGTTTCAGCTTTAGCTTCTTTAATAGCAGCGGCAATCGCTTCTGGATCATGACCGTCGACATCTGCAACCACATGCCAGCCATAAGAGCGAAAACGCGCTGGCGTATCATCGGTAAACCAACCTTCTACATGGCCATCAATAGATATACCGTTATCATCCCAAAACGCCACCAACTTACCCAAGCCTAAAGTGCCAGCTAGTGAGCACGCCTCATGTGAGACACCTTCCATTAAGCAACCATCGCCCAAAAACGCATACGTATAATGGTCAACAATTTCATGGTTACTACGATTAAATTGAGCCGCTAAGGTTTTTTCAGCAATCGCCATACCGACTGCATTACTAATGCCCTGTCCTAATGGGCCAGTAGTCGTCTCAACGCCCGGCGCATAACCGTATTCAGGATGACCTGGCGTTTTAGAATGCAATTGACGGAAATTCTTCAATTCTTCAATAGGCAGCGCATAACCTGTTAAGTGCAATAACGAGTAAATAAGCATAGAGCCATGCCCATTAGATAGCACAAAGCGATCACGATTAGCCCACTGCGGATTAGCTGGATTATGCTGCATAAAATCATTCCAGAGTACTTCGGCAATATCAGCCATACCCATAGGTGCACCGGGATGTCCCGAGTTGGCTTGCTGGACTGCGTCCATCGATAATGCGCGTATCGCATTCGCTAATTCACGGCGTGAGGTCATTCAAATGGCTCCTGATCTAAGGGTGAAGTCATCGGCTACAAAAATGATTCATTGGTGAGCAGCCGACCTTTTAAAACGGCGATCATTGTCGCTTATGCGGCCGCAATGGGCAATTTGTTTGGCCACTATTATTACGGCTGATACAAGAAATAGCTTAACTGATACAAGAAACGCTCGGACAATAGCCGGCAAAAACCATTCCCCGCAACAATGCCCCCTATTCAGCCCAATTATTATTAAGAACTTTACCGACTTTAACGGCTCTAACCCTTACAGGACTCGTGCAGATCTCTCGAAAATAACCCAGCGTCATGCTGGCATTAATCACACGCATTCATGCTCACTTGCTGATTAGCAAAAGATCATTAACGATCTTGAAGACGACACCATCCTTCGCAAAATAACGTCAATTTTCAACTAGGAAGCCAACCGTATATGTCAATATTCGCACAACAACTCGCCAAAATATGCTCTGACACTGGATTTATTGCCGCACTCGACCAAAGCGGCGGCAGCACACCTAAAGCACTCAAACTCTACGGCGTAGCAGACACAGAATTTAACAACGATAAACAAATGTTTGATATTGTCCATCAGATGCGTTCGCGAATAATCACCAGCCCAAGCTTTAATGGCGACCGACTGCTCGGCGCCATCCTATTTGAAAACACCTTAGACCGAGATATCGACGGTATCAATTCAGCCCAATTTCTTTGGCAGCAAAAACAGGTCGTGCCGTTCTTAAAAGTCGATAAAGGACCCGCCGATACGGTCAATGATGTACAAATAATGAAGCCTATTGATGAACTAGACCAATTATTACAAAAAGCGAAGGCGCGAGATGTTTTTGGTACCAAAATGCGCTCGCTCATTAAAAAAGCAAACAGCCAAGGTATTACAGAACTAGTTGAACAACAATTTAGTATTGGCAAGCAGATTATTTATGCTGGCCTAGTACCCATTATTGAGCCCGAGATCGATATTCATAGCACCGAAAAACGCGCCGCCGAAGTTTTACTCAAAGAGCAATTATTACTACAACTTAACCAACTCGGTAATGAGCAACGCGTTATGCTCAAACTCACACCGCCAGAACAAGCCAATTTTTATAGCGAATGCATTAATCATCCTAATGTTATTCGTGTTGTTGCCCTTTCAGGCGGTTACAATCGCAGTGAAGCCAACCAACGCATTGCCGCTAATCACGGCCTAATTGCAAGCTTTTCACGCGCCCTAACAGAGGGGCTAAGCGCACAGCAATCCGATGATGCATTTAACCAAACACTGGATAACTCAATTGAAGCAATATTCCAAGCGTCTAAAACCTAAACACCGAAAACCTAAGCCTAGAAAATAGCTAAAAAACCTTTCGTTGACAATAATTCCATATATTTGTCCGCGCGCCATGCCGAGATAATCTGATAGAATCGCGTTTTCTTTTTTGGCGCGTGCACACCATGGCATTCGTTAGCAATAAAAACTACGTTTAGAAGAACAGTGTATGGAATTTGTTGTTGGGCAACGCTGGGTCAGCCAAGCGGAGCCACAGTTAGGTCTTGGGCTAGTCATTGAAACTGATGGTCGGCATATTACGTTAAGCTTTCCCGCCTTAGAAGAAGAGCGCATCTACGCATCTAACAGCGCACCTCTGGTGCGCGTTATCTACCAAGTTGGCGATACGTTAAACGATATAAATGATAACGCGCTTGTCGTTACCGCTATCGAAGAGCTTAATCAGCTTAATTATTATTTAGCCACCGATAGCGAAGGCACCGAGCATATTGTGCCCGAGCCAAAAATTTCAGCTAAAATTCAACTTAGCTCACCCACGCAGCGACTCTACAGCGGCCAATTTGACAGGAACTCTGCCTTTCAACTGCGTGCCGCCACGCTTCACTTTCGCTATCAACTTCAGTGCTCAGATGCACGCGGTTTACTGGGGCCAAGAACCAACCTACTCAAACACCAAATATATATTGCCCATGAAGTGGCATCCCGTTACGCCCCTCGCGTATTGTTAGCGGATGAAGTTGGTTTAGGCAAAACCATCGAAGCCGGGATGATTTTGCATCACCAATTGCAAACAGGCTTAGCTAGCCGCGCCTTAATTATTGTTCCTGAGCCATTACTGCATCAATGGCTGGTTGAAATGTTAAGAAAATTCAACTTGCATTTTTCTTTATTTGACAAAAGCCGCTATAACGCTATTTATGAAGCTGATGAAGGCAACCCTTTTGAATCAGAACAGTTAATTTTATGCAGTCTTGATTTACTATGCAGTGACAAGACCGTTATGCAGCAAGCCTGCGACGCCGGCTGGGATTTAATGATTGTCGATGAAGCCCACCATCTGCGCTGGTCCGAAGAAGCGCCCAGCGTGGAATACCGTGTAATAGAAAAACTATCACGCTATTGTGCTGGCTTATTACTATTAACAGCAACGCCCGAGCAAGTAGGTATTGAAAGTCACTTTGCTCGCTTGCGTCTGCTTGACCCCGCACGCTTTCATAGTTTGCCTGCCTTTATTGAAGAGCAAGATAATTTCGTTGAACTTAATAGCATTGTTAGTTCACTCGCCAATAAAGAAGCGTTATCTGCCACGCAACAAAAACAGCTTACTGGTTATATTGGCGAGCTACCGGAGAGCAGTGCCGATGGCGATGAACACAAGCTTTTAATCCGTCGACTGCTAGACCGACATGGCACAGGCCGTGTGTTATTCCGTAATACGCGTGCAGCTATTAAAGGCTTTCCGCAACGACTACAACATGGCTACCCATTAGCAGCGGTAGCCGACTATAAAGGCAACCAAGGGCTATACCCCGAACGCATCCTGCAAGATACGGGCGAAGACTGGCTAGCAATAGATCCACGCGTTGAATGGTTAGAAGGCTTCTTAAAAGAAGTTCGTGGCAAAAAAGTATTATTAATTTGTGCCAACCCCAACACCGCGCTAGATTTAGAAAAACACTTACACCTCACATCAGGTATTCGCAGCACAGCCTTTTATGAAGGTCTATCGATTATCGAGCGCGATAGAGCAGCGGCTTATTTTGCCGATGAAGATGCCGGCGCACAGGTATTAATTTGTTCAGAGATTGGCAGCGAAGGCAGAAACTTTCAGTTTGCCCACCACCTTGTCTTATTCGATTTACCCATGAACCCCGACCTTCTTGAGCAGCGAATTGGTCGCCTTGATCGTATAGGTCAAACCGAAGACATTAAAATACACATACCTTATATAACCGGTAGCGCACAAGAATATCTGTATCGCTGGTACAACGAAGGCATTGATGCCTTTGCCCATAGCTTCTCTGCTGGGCTTTCTGTTTATCAATTATTTGAAGCGCAATTAACGCCGTGGATTGATACTGACACACCAAAAGCAGAAGATGATTTTGAATTACTCATTAATGAAACAGCCAAACATACTCACAAAGTAAGAGAAGAATTACAAAACGGTAGAGATCAACTATTAGAGTTAAACTCCTGCGATAACGACGTTGCCGAAAGTGTTATTCAAACCATTGCCGATGCTGAACGTTCAGAAGTTCTGCAATCCTATATGACCATGCTGTTTGACACCTTTGGTGTCGATCATGATTTTCACTCTGAGCATTGCTTAGTGTTACACCCTACCGATCATATGCTCACCGGTTATTTCCCTGGCTTAAAAGAAGAAGGGGTAACCATAAGTTTCGATCGCGCCAAAGCACAGCAGCGTGAAGAGATGGAATTTATTACCTGGGAAAACCCCATGGTAAGCGACGCTATGGAAATGGTCTTTAGTATGGATATTGGCAACGCGGCTATTGCAGCGTTAAAATTAAAAGCCATACCCGCTGGCACGCTAATGATTGAATGCTTTTTTGCTATTCAATGCAGTGCACCAAAAAAATATCAAGTTGACCGCTTTTTACCTGCCACACCTATACGCGTATTATTAGAAAGCAGCGGCAAAGACTTAACCGCTATTATTAAGCATGCACAAATGAATAAGCTAGCCGAGCATGTTAAAAAATCAACACGTTTAGCTATTTTAAAACAAATTCGCGGCGAACTAGAAAAAATGATTACCTCAGCACAAAAAATTGCTCAAGGTCATGCACAGCCATTAATTAGCGAAGCGCAAGAACGTGTGTCTAGTACTATGGGTGAGGAGCTTAATCGTTTAACAGAATTAAAACAGTTGAACGGCACAATACGAGAAGAAGAAATTGAATTTGTTGCTAGCCGTCAGTCCGAAGCGCTCGCACATATTGCTAACGCTTCAGCTGAGCTTCAGGCGATAAGAGTATTAATTAACACCTAAAAGCTAATGGCAAACTAAGAGCACGGCTTAAAGCGCTGCAAGAATAGCTTCAGCGCTGCTGGTTAAAATGCCTGGGCCAGTCTCTAGATTAAACGCCGTCACAGTACCGTCATCAACAATCATTGCATAACGCTGTGAACGCGTACCCATACCAAAGCCAGACCCATCAAGCTCAAGGCCTAACGCCGCTGTTAACTCGGCGTTACCATCAGCCAACATAATGAGTTCTTCTGCATTTTGACTTTCGCCCCATGCACCCATAACAAAAGCATCATTCACCGAAAGGCAAACAATAGAATCAACACCTTTAGCTTTAATTTTATCAGCATTAACCACAAAGCCAGGTAAATGCGTTAACGAGCATCCTGGGGTAAACGCACCAGGCACAGCAAACAGCACCACTTTTTTACCTGCAAAAATAGCTTCGGTAGTCATATCTTCGGGGCCTTTCTCGCCCATTACGCTTAATGTGCATGAAGGAATTTTGTCGCCTGCTTGAATAGCCATATTATTGTCCTATGTATAAGTAATATTTAGTTATGTCTTAATGGATGCAAATAACTCGCCGCCAATGGTAACGCTGGATTATAAAAGAAGATAACACAGCGCCGAAATAATTAATGCCCCCAAAATATTCAATAAAAATCCGCTGCGTAACATATCAATTGATGCCACTTTGCCACTTCCAAAAACAATCGCATTAGGTGCCGTTGCAACGGGTAACATAAAGGCACAGCTGGCACTTAATGCAGCAGGAATCATAAGGATTTGTGGATCTAAATGCGCGCTTAATGCCGCGGCAGCAAGTATTGGCATTAACAATACGGTAGTCGCTGTATTACTGGTCGACTCTGTCATAAAACTCACAAGCAAACATAGTATTAACAGCATGATAAATACCGGTAGCACCACTAACCCGCTCAATATGCCACCTAGCGCAACACTTAAGCCTGATACCGAAAACGCTTTAGCTATACAAATGCCACCGGCAAATAACAGCAAAATGCCCCACGGTATAGTATTCGCCTGCTCCCACTCCAGCAAACGACTACCTTTGCCATCGGAAACCACAAATAAGGCCATTGCACCCATTAATGCAACCGCAGCATCATTAGCCTGTTGTAAACCTAACAGTTCACTCCAGCCACCAAAAGGCTCGCCCCGAGTAATCCATGCTATGGCAGTGCAAGCAAAGACCAACAACACACGCTTTTCTGCCACTCGCCACTGCCCCACAGTAGGAAGCGTTATCGGTTCGCTGCATTCACTGGCGTCAAGGTTAACCCGGCGCGTTAGCCACCAAGCAATAATGGGCAAAAAAACCACCACTACAGGTACGCCTATCATCATCCACTCAACAAAGCCCATTACCTTGCCTGTAACCTCGGTATAAATTTGCATAAAAACTAAATTAGGCGGTGTACCGATGGGTGTTCCCATACCGCCTACATTAGCGGCATAGGCAATACCTAACATCATCGCCAATGGTAATTTAGGGTTATTACTTTTTTCTAATATGGCCAATGCAATCGGCAATAACATGAGTACCGTTGCCGTATTAGAAATCCACATACTTAATACCGCACTAGCCAACATAAAACCAACCACAACACTCCTATCGGTTTGACCACCAGTAACTTGTCGACAAGCGTTCACCATATAAATAGCTAAGCGTTTATGGGTGCCGGTAGACTCCATGCCGCGGGACAAAATAAAACCACCCAACATTAATAAAATTAATGGGCTGCCATAGGACTGAGCCACTTGTGAAGCCTCTAAAACGCCGAATAAAGGAAATAGCGATAATGGCAGCAACGAAGTTACCGGAATAGGTACAGGCTCTGTTACCCACCAAAGTACACACCAGACCGTAATGCCTGCCGTTAATGCGGCCGATATTGTTAAAGTATCTTTAAGCGCAACAAATAATAAAAGCGCAAACACAGGGCCTGCAATCAATTTCAATGTAAGCCTACGACTACTCGCAGTTGTCATTTCTAAGCTATCGTTATTCATTGCTTATCTCTATGTTCACTATTCTTTCCACCCTCTCTACCCTCGCCACCCTCTGCTCTGACTACCAACACTAGCGCGCCATAACAACCAATTGAAAACCATCACGCAACCGCCAGCGCCATTGCGTCTTAGAATTGCGACCTAAAATATTATTCACCCAGTTTAGCAATGTGATTTTTATTGATGGTGTACGCTGCAGCACAAAACCATCGCTTAAAGCTTTAACATCATTAAAGCTATATTCAGTGGGCATTTCGACGCAGCCACGCCAAACCAGTTGCCAATGTTGTGTAGCATTTTTTTGCAGCTCAAACATTTCTACGGTTTTACTTGAACCACGATTCACCACCAATAACTGCCATCGGCCACTCGGGCGCTGCGCCAAATCAAAACCCTGAGGAGAAAATTGTTGTGGTTCATCACAATTAAAATCGCCCCAAATGGCTGGCCTAACTTTTAAATCATTACTGCTGCTCGATGAATATAAGGTACTACGCTGACCCGTTACCGAATTGAATAGTGCAATCCTACCTTCCTCTGCATCCTGCCGAGCAAACTCACTGACAAGTCTATGTTTGCCCTCAGGCAAAATGACCCATTCCTCTGTCAACGCTGTTTTAGCACCATCACAAGCCGTTAGCGCACCGATAAAGAACAAACAAAAACCACTTAACTTTTTTTGATAGACATTTGTAAACATTGGCGCTCATCTATTGGAGAATCAAGCAAGCATGGTATGATTTGTTTTCGATGGATACAATCTTTATGTGTCCGCTATAAATATCAGATAAAAACCATAGAGTTAACCATTATCAATATCGCCGCTAAAAACCACCGACGCTAAAACATGCCTGCAAAATTAATAGACACTTTTGGACGAGAGATTGACTACGCAAGGTTATCAGTTACCGACCGCTGCGATTTCCGCTGCGTGTACTGCATGGCCGAAGATATGACTTTTCTCCCCAAAGAGGATATTCTTTCATTAGAAGAGTTGCTTAGTATTGCGACTGCACTTATTGATAGCGGCATTAAAAAAATTCGCCTAACAGGCGGAGAACCCTTAATACGCAATAATATTATGTGGCTGGTTAAAGCCATCAGCAAGCTTGATGGTCTAGAAGAATTAACCCTCACCACCAATGGCTCGCAATTAAAAAAGTATGCCCAACAACTTCGCGATTGCGGCATTAAACGCATTAATATCAGCATTGATTCGCTGCAAGCCGATAAATTTAAAACCATGACCCGCACGGGAAATTTACAACAAGTGTTAGACGGCATTGACGCAGCCATTGATGCAGGCTTTGAAAGTATTAAATTAAACAGTGTCATTTTAAAAAACCGTAATGACGATGAGGTTATATCACTGGTTAATTTTGCGCGACAAAAAAATATTGATATTGCCTTTATTGAAGAAATGCCATTAGGCGATATTGTTGAGCATAATCGATTACTGTCTTACTGCTCTAGCGATGAATTACGCAATATTATTAAGCAAGAATTTAATCTCACTGCCAGCAACAAAAAAACCAATGGGCCCAGCCAATATTTTTCACTCGAAAACAGCAATAGTCATGTCGGCTTTATTTCTCCTCATAGCCATAATTTTTGCGGCGACTGTAATCGTATTCGCGTAACAATAGAAGGTCGGCTACTGTTATGCCTTGGCAATGAGCACTCCGTTGATTTAAAAGCAATACTAAGAAGCAAAGAAAACAGTCACTCTGATTTAGTGCAAACCATCAATAAGAGTATGGCTATTAAGCCAGAGCGACACTATTTTGACTTAGAAGAAAAGCCACAGATTATGCGGTTTATGAATACAACGGGAGGCTGACTTTAGGAATGCTTTTCTTGAAATAACTGCGCACTATTATTGTATGAATCAATGCAAACTGAGCAAATGCAAGCCTTGTCTTTTAACTCGACAGCCAGCAGATCAATTAAACCCTTAGGCACTTCCACTTTACGACACCAGCAAGCCGCATCATCATTGATGCCGCATCGATTAACGCGTTCGCAAAACGGGCAAATTTTTTATTAATCAATTCTGTCATCACCTTTTCACTCTTAATTGAAAATCACTTAAATGAAAATCACTTAAATGACAAGCAGGCGACAGTTTCAAAATGATAGGTCGACGGAAATAAATCTACTAATAACAATTTATCCATTTTGAACTTATCTTCAAGCGCACACAAATCTCTAGCCATGGTCGCCGCATTACAACTGACATAAATTAATTTTTTAGGCTTACACGCTTTAACCCAATCGCCCAGCGCAGGAAACCCTTTACGCGGCGGATCAATTAAAACAGCGTCAAACTGAGTGACGGCTGATAATTTTTTAAAGCGCTTTAGCGCGCCCTCATCAAATAAATCAATCTGTAAATAATCATTATACTCATTAGGTGCAATATCAACCATTACCCGTGGCAACGGCTCATTACCCTCTATAAGAGCATCATTCGAGAGGTTACCATTGCCTGAGAATAAATCGAGTAATCGGTTTAGCGGCTGATGACTATTGTTAGTTTCAACAAGCTCATCACTGACAATCTTTTTCAGCACGGTATTCATCGCATCATTGACTTGAGTGAAACCACCTTCAGCGTAACGACTGTTCCATGTTTGCTTAACGCCGGACTCATCTAGATACAGCTCGCAGTGCCCTTTACCTTGCTGAGATTCAGCCCATGATTTTTCACTATAGAGTGCATCAAAGTCGCTTTGCAGCTCTGGACGAATCATTTTGCAATGCGGTATTTCAATGATCTGATCGGTTGCAGCATCGACTAAACCAATATATTTATGACGGTAATGTAACTGCATGCGGTTGCGATAAGATAATCGTTTGGGCGCAGCAATAACACTAATATTGCTTCCCTCCAACTGGCCCGACTTTAATAGCGGCTGCATAATTTTAAGTAATGCATCCTGCTTAAAACCCAGCTCAGTCGGGTAATCCGTATGAAGATAATGACAGCCTGGACATTGTTGAAAGTGCACGCACTCTGGTTTTATTCGCTGCTCTGATTGCTCAGCGATAGATTCGCCGGTTGCAAACTGCACACCTTTGCTGCGTTTATGAATACGCGCCATGCCAGACTCGCCGGGTAAGGTTTTTGCTATAAACGTAATGGCGCCATTTTGCTTGCAGACACCCTGCCCCAACGCATCCATATGCTCGATGTGATATTGATGTTTTTGCAAACCCGGTTTTGGCTTATGCGATCGCCCGCGGCTGTAGTTGCTGTAGCTACTGCCGCTACGATTGCCTGCCACGCTTGGCTTTTTAGATTGCGACAAGGTTTATCCTTATTATGCTGTCATTAGACGTACATTCTAATCAAATTTCTTACAAAACGCAGATTTATTCAGCAGACTTTCTCTGCCGGCTGATGAAACTCAATCACATTCTTATCGGGGTCACGTATAAATATAAAAGAGGCTCCATCTGACGTGACGATGGGCCCTTCGGTAATGTCATAATCAATGGATTCAAGATGGGCTTGCGCAGCATGCATATCAGTCACCTCAAGTGCCACATGGGTAAAGCCGGTATATTTTTCTGGAATATCCATTAGCATATTCACTAGCTGATTTTTTGCAGCATTAAGAATAAAGTTAATATTAATCCCTGATGGATGTTCCATAACTGCGACCGGTTCTGGCCCAACGGGACCCACAATAAATTCAAAACCCAGCTTTTCATAAAATGCACGAGAAATATCTAAATCCGTCACTCTTAAACCAATATGATTGATACGAGTAATTTGTTTCATAATTAATCGTTAGCCAATTATTTTGTTGCTGACACTCTTATTAACTCAGACAGCCATACTCTGAGGAGTGCAAAAACATTCACTGACACCCGTCATTTTTTACATTTTAAATAACTGGACAGTGGCAACATAGAGAAAAAAATATTGAAGAGTACGTTAAAGAGGATACTAAATCATGGAAGCATTTATTGTTCTTATTGTTATTTTAACTTTCACTCCAATCAATCACTAAGCCAGAGTCCATAGCCAACGAGCTGTAAATCAATTCAATCACTTCTGCTAGCTTATCCTCTTCATAAACCACCGCAGGTATTGCACCCCAAATCGGCTTAGGCCATACAGCATCCTGTTTAAAGCGCGCTATATGATGAATATGTAATTGCGCTACAACATTACCTAGCGCTGCAATATTCAATTTTTCAGCTGAAAACTGTGTTTGTAATAAACGCGCAACGGCGTTCGACTCATGCATAAACTGTAATTGATCTTCGGCTGATAATTCTATCAACTCACGCACATCCTCACGCCGCGGTACCAATATTAACCATGGATAATTAGCATCATTCATTAGCAGCAATTCACATAGCGGCAGCGAAGCAATTGCGATAGTATCTTTTTGTAGCTGTGGATCTAGCGTAAACATTTATACCTTTCCTTATTCTATTCTTAACTTTTTTAATTTTATTAGTGGTGCGGTTTTGAAACCTCAACACATAACCAGCAACACATAACCAGCAACACAATGGATAAGATGTTATGCAAAAAAAAACAAACACCAAAAAAATTAACCGCTGTGATTGGTGCGGTGATGACCCACTATACCAACAATATCACGACGATGAATGGGGCGTGCCGACCTTTGATGATAAAACGCTTTTTGAATTTTTACTTCTCGAAGGCGCTCAGGCTGGGCTCAGCTGGATTACCGTTCTACGTAAGCGCGAAAATTACCGCAAGGCCTTTAATCAATTCAATCCAGAAAAAATAGCTCGCTATTCAGAAACAAAGATTCAACGCCTTAAACTGAATGCAGGCATTATTCGTAATGAGTTAAAAATTCGCTCTGCTGTGACTAATGCCCAATGCTATCTCGAGCTCTGCCATGAAAAAGACAGCCTGTCTAATTACCTTTGGAATTTTGTTGACGGCAAACCCATAAAAAATAGTTGGAAATCCATGAAGACCATACCGGTCAACACGCCACTATCCGATATAATCAGTAAAGACTTAAAAAAACGTGGCTTTAAATTTGTTGGCTCAACGATTATTTATGCCTATATGCAGTCTATGGGATTGGTTAACGATCACCTTGTAGACTGTCATTCTTATCACGACTGTCATCATAACTGTCATCACGACGGCAACCCTAAGGGCTAACTTACATTCTTTTCCACGTTGGCACATCAACACCCGCTACCCGCAGTATTTCATCAATCATTGATAGCGTCATACCCCAAACCACTCTGCCTTCATAACGATAACAGGGCAGGCTGAGGGTTTGCTGCTGATATTCCAACTGATAAACACCTCGGTTATTCATATCGGCAAAAAAGGTTAAGGGAATCCAAAGCGTTTCTGCAACTTCATAATTAGTCTCAAGCATCGGCTTTGTGGCAACCGAAAAAATATACGGCGTTACTACCATGGTTCTTGGCGTTACGCGAGGCACTGCACGTATATCCGATAAACGCCCAAGCCACTCACCTTTTAAATGTTGCTGTTCAGCGTCATCAATATCAAAACCCACTTCTTCATGCATTTCACGTTTAGCCGTCGCCAAGCCGTTTTTGTCAAAGGGTTCACATCGCCCTCCCGGAAAAGCCATATGACCTGACCACGGGTCACCTTTATGCTCGGCACGCTTAATCATTAATATTGATGCGTTATTACCTGCATGATTATCCAGCACAATCGCCACCGATGATCGCTTAGACCAAAATCGTGACCATGTTTTTTTTGCTTTGTGCTTAATTAATAATTCAGATAATGAATTTGACTGCATACTTCTCCATGTAAATACGCTTCGATTTTTCTATACTTCCACATTACGACGTTTATGTTTTACGTTTTACAATCACACTTTACTTTTTTGTTCAATATCGGCTAACAAACACTTTTTGAAACTGAACAATGGATGCTAGTAATGCACTGTCATCGACAACCAATGCACGTGCTTTTTGCGCTAACGATTTAGCCTGATTTTTCTGTCCTTGTTGATAACGAATTTGCGCTAATGAAAAATACACTCGAGCATCTTGCGGCGCAAGTCGAAGCGCCCGCTCAATTAAGGCCGATGCTTTGTCTAAATAACTGTCCGCCATTGCGGTATTAGCCTGCATTAATAACTGGTCAACTGCACTCGCACTTTTTTGCGTCTGCTCGCCGCCCTCTCTTGGTGGCAATTGAAAACCCACATCATCAGACTTATCTTTAACCACTGGATCAATGGGTCGATCAACAGTTGGAGCCGTGCCACAAGAAGCCACGAGAATACCCATAACCATGGTTACTAAATAACGCTTCATTTTTTTCTCTCTTTCTTTTTTATTGCACACTAAGGGCTCGAACAGCTTGATCTTTTTTGTAATGTATTTTGAGCATCTAAATCTTTTATAAACGGTAATTCAATAGCATTAAAGCAAGATGCATCTGACTGGCGACCCGTTATGATATCAATCCACTGATAATGAATATTCTCGGAAGCTAACGCTAATAAAGGCCGACGACTCGACGATTTTATCAACTGTGTCCAAATAGGCAAAGCACCGCTGGCACCGGTATATTGCGTCGGTGTATTATCATCATACCCCAGCCAAACCACCGCCAACATGTCACCCGTAAAACCAGCAAACCAACTGTCACGCTGCTTATTTGAAGTGCCCGTTTTACCGGCAAAAATAAACTCATTACCTAATTTGCGGCGCGCTGAGCGTGCACTCCCGTCACGACCTACTTGTATCATTGCTCGCTGCAGTAAGTGTACCGCATCTGGCTCTACCTCCTGCTCTAATCGATACTGAAATCGCTCAAGTGGTAAATTATTACTATCTAACACGGCCCGAATCGCTTTTAACGGCGTACGATAACCATTGGCAGCAATCGTTTGGTAAAGACCTGTTACTTCAAACGGGCTAAGCTGTGTTGTACCAATAAATAATGAAGGCACGCGGTTAACCTCGCGCGCTAAACCTAACTGCCGCATAACATCGGCAACCGCATCAACACCCACTTGATTACCTACGCGCGCGGCCGCCTGATTGTACGACTTTGCCATTGCAACGATTAATGGCACCTTGCCATGATCTTTACGATCATAATTTCGCGGCGACCACTGCTTACCATCGGTCTCAATAGTAATGGGGCTATCATCAATCATTGTCGCCAAGTTATATTGCTTAGGTTTAGATAGCGCTGTTAAATACACTACTGGCTTAACCACTGAGCCAATAGAGCGCTTAGCATCTAACGCTCGGTTAAAGCCAGCGTATCGAGGCTTTCTGCCACCAACAACGGCTAACACTTCTCCTGTCTCCGGCTGCGTCACGACCATTGCTGCTTGAAGTTTTTTATCCTCACGCGCGTTTAAACCTTGAATAATCGCTTGTTCTGCATGCCGCTGAATACGTGGATCAAAACTGGTATAAATTTTTAAACCATTCGAGGTTAAATCGCTATTATGATAAACCTCACGCAACTGTCGCTTTACTAAATCAATATAGGCAGGAAACACATAATGCGAACGCGATTGCTTACCTAAATTTAACGGCTGCTCTTTTGCCCACTGCGCATCTATTTGCTCTAATAAACCCCGCATCACTAAAATATCCAGCACGCGATTGCGTCGCTCAATGGCGCGCTCAGGGTAACGCCATGGGTCGTAATACGTTGGACCGCGCACAATGGCAATTAACAATGCCAAACGATCAATACTTAATTCCGTTAACGGCCGATTAAAATAATGTTGACTCGCCAAACCAAAACCATGAATGCCGCGATTACCCGCCTGACCTAAATACACCTCATTTAAATACGCTTGTAATATGGCTTCTTTCTCATAATGAAACTCAAGCAGTAGTGACATTAACGCTTCAGTCACCTTTCTACTAATACTACGTTCACGACTAAGATAATAATTTTTTACCAATTGCTGAGTAATGGTTGAACCGCCTTGCACAACAGATCCGCTTTTAATGTTTTGCAATGCGGCACGAGCAATAGCCGAGGGTGAAACGCCCTTATGCTCATAAAAGCGATGGTCTTCTACCGCTAATAAGGCCGCCACTAATAACGGCGGCACTTCTTGTATATTCACCAGCACACGGTCTTCTCGATGATTTGGGTAAATAGCACCAATTTCCATTGGCTCTAAACGAAGTATGGCTAAGGCTGTATTATTTAATTCGCTTAGTTGCGTTAATTCGTTTCCTTTAAAAGTCACGCGTGCTTGCTGAGAGGCTTCGATACCATCCCAAAAAATATGCCGCCGTGAGTGCAATGTTATTTTATTACCGCTACGATAATAGCTTCCTGCTCGGGTACTGCTGCCCTCACGGTAACCCAAATCTTTAAGCTCTTGCTCTAATTCATTCGCCGAAATGGTTAAGCCTTCGAAAAGCTCTAAAGGCCTAGCATAAACACGCGCAGGCAATTGCCATTTTTTTCCTTCAAAGCTACTGGTAATGGTGGCATCAAGGTAAACAATATAAGCGGTTAACAGCGTGGCTAGGACCAGATAAACCTTAAATGCCAGCGGCTTCAACAATAAGCCTACGGCTTTTTTAAGCCAATGCATTGGCGACCAGAAACCGCGATGACTGCGGGTATTTTTTCGGCCTTTCTTAGTGCGCGCTTTGCTTGCTTTGGTCGAGTTGGCCATTTAAGGTATGCCGCTTTAATGTTATGAATAAAATATTACTGAAATAAGCTCTTATCGAATAATATAAACAGAATAATCGGAGACGATAGTAATTACGATGAAAAAATATCACGTTTATGGAATGGGTGCCGCACTAGTTGATACTGAGCTCGATGTGACTGATGTAGATTTAACCAATATGCAGGTTGATAAAGGTTTAATGACCTTAGTGGATGAAGCACGTCAGGCCGAATTGTTAGCGCATCTTGAAAACCATATGGTTCACTCTAAACGCGCCAGTGGTGGCTCGGCTGGCAATACGATTATTGCTACCAGCTATTTTGGCGGCCGCACATTCTTTAGTGGCAAAGTCGCAAACGATGAAAACGGCGACTTTTATATGCAAGATATGCGCAATGCCGGTGTCGATACCGTAGCCGTTAATGCTGAAGATGGCGTAACGGGCAAATGCTTAATCTTAATCACCCCCGATGCCGAGCGCTCAATGAATACCTTTTTAGGCGCTAGCGAAACATTTTCAACCCGCGAACTCGATGAAAATGCCATTGCAGATTCAGAGTATCTTTATATTGAAAGTTACTTAGTCACTTCCGACAGCGGCCGCGCCGCGGCGATACACGCCAGAGAAAGTGCACAACAAAGCGGTACTAAAATCGCGATTAGTTTTTCTGACCCGGGCATTATTGCCTACTTCGGTGAAGGCGTAAAAGCCATCATGGGCAACAAAGTCGATTTGGTTTTTTGCAATCAAGACGAAGCGCTAAGCTTTGCTGGTGTTGATAATATTAGTGACGCAATAGAAGCAATAAAGCTTGTCGCTAACGAATTTGTCATTACCTTAGGCGCCAAAGGCGCATTAATATTTGATGGTAGCGAATTAATTGCTATAAGCGGTGTAGAGGTAGAGGCAGTAGATACCAATGGTGCAGGTGATATGTTTGCCGGTGCTTATCTGTATGGTATTACGCATGGTATGTCGCGTGAAGCGGCGGGAGATTTTGCGAGTGCGGCGGCGGCGAAGGTGGTTTCTCAATATGGGCCTCGATTATTGGCCGAAGACTATCGTGAAATCGTTAAAGCATTTAGCTAATTAAGCTCAATATGTAAAACAAAAAAAGCCGCTATTTATTAGCGGCTTTTTTCAACCTAACATATCTAGCAAACAGACATTTACGCCATTTTTAAGTGTTACGTCTAGCCACAACAGCCTTAGCTAACTGTGCTAAAGCCGCCTCGGTATCATCCCAACCAATACAGGCATCCGTAATACTTTGGCCATAAGTTAAGGGCTGGCCCTCAACCACTTTTTGCTGACCTTCAACTAAATGGCTCTCTATCATCACGCCAAATAATGCTTTATTACCACCCGCAATTTGGCCCGCAACATCGGTACTCACATCCATCTGACGCTTAAACTGTTTATTACTATTGGCATGACTAAAGTCGACCATCACTTTACTATTCACGCCTGCTGCTGTTAATTGCTCTGAAGCAGCATTAACATGCTCCGCACTATAATTAGGCTCGGTACCGCCGCGTAAAATGATATGGCAATCCTTGTTGCCTTTTGTGGCAATAATCGCGGAGTGACCAAATTTAGTCACCGATAAAAAGTGATGCGGATTATTGGCAGCACCTATGCCATCAATAGCAATTCGAATACTGCCGTTGGTGCCGTTTTTAAACCCAACTGGACAAGACAGCCCTGATGACAACTCTCTATGCACCTGAGATTCAGTAGTACGCGCACCAATAGCACCCCAACTCATTAAGTCGGCAACATATTGCGGCGATATAACATCTAAAAATTCGCCTGCTGTTGGTAAACCCATATCATTGATATTGCATAGCAACTCACGCGCCACTCGCAAACCTTCGTTAATTTTAAAGCTACCGTCCATATGTGGATCGTTGATTAACCCTTTCCAACCAACTGTGGTGCGCGGCTTTTCAAAATAAACACGCATTACCACCTCTAACTCTCCTGCATATTGCTCACGCAAGGCTTTAAGCTTTGCTGCATACTCTAACGCTGCTTTTGTGTCGTGAATAGAACAGGGACCAACAATCACTAATAACCGGTCATTTTTATCGGTCAAAATATTGTGGATAGCTTCACGCGAATCAACAACTGTTGTCGCTGCAGTCGCTGAAAGTGGATAGCGCTCCATTAATGCCACAGGTGGCAACAATTCCATAATTTGGTCAATACGAAGATCGTCAGTTTGGTGATTCACGTTTTTAGTACTCTTATAGTTAAATATGTAGTGGATAATTTTTTATTACTTCAATTCTAGCCGAACATTCTAACGGTTCCAGTATTGGGCGATAAAACGCAGTTATTAGCGAATATAGGCCAATTTTATTATTAAACTGGGTGTATTCTAGCCTTTTGACAACAATTCTCGTAGATCAATAATACCGGCATTAGCGCGTGATATATAAGAAGCCATAACCAGTGAGTGATTAGCAAACAATCCAAAGCCGCTGCCGTTTAGCACTACGGGGCTCCAAATAGCTTGTTGAGTTGATTCAAGTTCACGAATAATTTGCTGCAAGCTGACACGCGCATTTTTCTTTTCTAACACATCAGCAAAGTCGACTTCGATAGCTTTTAAAAAATGAATTAAAGCCCAAGTAGTGCCTCTGGATTCAAATAAGACATCATCAATTTTATTCCAGGCTGTTTTAACCTCAACTTCTTGCGGTGCAGCCGTCGATTGTTCCGCTGCAGCATCGCCTGCCAAATCGATATTTAAACGTTTTTGCCCAACGCTCGCACTTAAGCGTTGTGACAAGCTGCCCAATCGCGTTTCAACCGTCGCCAACCACGCGTTTAAGTTATCCGCGCGGGCATAAAACTGAGAATCACTCTGGTTTGGATCGGACAATCGCAGTAAGTAATCGCGGGTATATTCAATACCCTCTTGGTACTCGTCCTCTGAGCGAGGCAATATCCAACTTTGATTATCAAAATTAAATCGTGGCTCAGCTATCGCTAAATCCCTATCTTCAGTGGACTGTGATTGCGAGCGACTAAAATTTTCGCGCATGGCTCGAGCAAGATCACGCACCTGCACCAACACGCCAAATTCCCAGTTAGGAATATTATCTAACAATACTCCCGGCGGCAGAATATCGTTAGATAAAAATCCGCCGCGCTTATTCAATAAAGTACTGGCCACTTCGACTAATGCAACAGACGTCGTTGCACCCGTTACCGTGCCACGCTGCTGCTCAGTATTCATTTGCGCCGCTCGCTCAACCACATCAAATGACGCAGGCTCACTTGACCACATAAAAGCTAAAACCGTACACAGAAGAATATAAACCACTAAAAAAATGCCAAGCGCACGCGGAAGAAAGCCACTGTCCCACCAATCGGCAATATCTTCTTTGGTCATTTTAATGCGATCAAACATATCCATTAGTCGCTCTTATCTCTCTGTCTACTTAAAACGGCTGACACTAAAGTCTTTTTTAAAACCTCTTTTTAATGATGTCCTTTGTGCATATTTTTTTGTTTTAACGAACGAGCGCTTGCATTAACAATAACAGATTGGCCCGATTCAAGTTGTAACTCAATAGCAATCGAATCATCCAAACTCAGTCCCGCTTGCAAGCCAAATATCATCAAGTGGTAACCGCCTGGCTGAAGCAGAACAGTCTCACCGTCATCAATACTTAATATATCCACTTTACGCATTTTCATCATGCCGTTAACGTGAATATGGTTATGTAGCTCAATACTGGCTGCGCTGCTTGAGCGAAACGCCGTTAACACTTGTGGCTGCCCGCTATTATTCTTTAGCTGCATATAAGCAGTAGTCATCGATCGGCCTGGAGGCGCTAATCGAAAATACGCATCGCTAACCATTAAAGCTGGGGAACTTTCCTCAGCCGCCTGAAGAGAAGGGGTCGCAAGCAAAGAGACAGCAAATAATATGACATACAGAGCTAACGCATTAAAAACAGAAGGTTTACACAACAAAACTCAATTCTCCATTGAATACTTTTAACATCATCATCGGCTAACACTATAACATTGCTAGTGTGCAGTTCGTGCTCATTAACATGCCGGATGGAATTATTGCCGCAGACCCCAGTCAAAAATTCAATCAAACAAGCGTCTAGCAATAAATAACACTAAACTATAAGCTAGGCATCACTAAACTGACTTCTAAATTGGCTGATAATTCTGATCATAAGACGGATAATAGGGCTATAAGGCATTATAAATAATGATTAACAATATGACTGCTCCTTTATTTTTACTGATTGCATTATGGGCTGCAAATTCTGTTGCTGGCGGCTTAAAAAGCGATGCCAACACATCCTCCTGGAGCAGCGACAATAACGCTAAAACTAGCAGCTTAGACAGCACAACCAGCTTTCTCGCTGTCGACGACGCCTTTCGTGTTTCACTGAACCACGATGGGGATGAAGCAACATTGGTATGGATAATTGCTCCTGAGCACTATCTTTACCGCCACGCATTTTCTGTAGCCATTAATATTCCTAACAGCGATGGCAGTATCGAACAAGTGGTTTTAACCCCTGAGACACGCTTTAGTCAGGGGATTAAAACCACCGATGATTACTTTGGCCCTGTCGAAATTTTCTATTATCAGGCCACCGCGCAACTCCCCATGAAGAGCATGACTGAATTGAAAAAACTCAGTAATAAACAAGCTCAATTAAGCATTCAATATCAAGGTTGTGCCGAGGCAGGCCTTTGCTACCCAGTACAAACACGCCAAATCAGTCTTCCTTAACGCTAACAACTACTAACTAAGAGTCACAACGACTAATAAAAATATCTGTAAAAAAGCAATGAAATAACGTTAATTGTCGCTAAATTCGCCCATCCATCACAAACACACTTGCAATCACCCCATTTAGTCCCTAGCATAGGCCTACTTTACTATTTTACAGTCCGCTATTCGCTTCTACTCATAGATCGAGGTTGTTTTAAGACGATGCCTACAATTCTGGTACTAAACGGCCCTAATTTAAACCTTCTTGGCACTCGCGAACCCGAACAATACGGCACCGATACGCTAACGGACATCAATCAGCGCCTCAACGTTATAGGCCAAGAAAATAACTGCACAATAGAGACATTGCAAAGCAATGCCGAGGTCGAACTGGTTGAACGCATCCATAAGGCCCGCGGCAATACTGACTTTATTATTATCAATCCCGCAGCGTTAACCCATACCAGCGTGGCACTTCGCGATGCGCTGCTAGGTGTTGACATCCCATTCATCGAAGTACATTTATCCAATATTTATTCACGCGAAACCTTTAGACATACGTCGTTTTTGTCGGATATTGCTGTAGGTGTTATCTCGGGATTAGGCGCAAAAAGCTACGAACTGGCTTTAAACGCTGCTATTGACCAATTAAAAGGCGGATAAATAGCACCAAATCTAACAACTTTTATATGTTGCGATAACGGCAACAAAACAAACCTAATTAAATGAGAGCCTATTTATGGATATTAGAAAAGTAAAAAAACTAATTGAGTTATTAGAAGAATCCAACGTCCAAGAAATTGAAATTAAAGAAGGTGAAGAATCAGTACGCATTAGCCGCGGTGGTAATTCAGTGCAAATGGTTGCCGCGCCTGCTCCGGTTGCTGTTACTGCTTCACCGGCAGCCGCTCCTGCTACTGCCGCCGCTGCTCCAGCGCCAGCTCCTGCCGTCGCTGAAAGTGCCGCACCTGCTGGCCATGCTATCTGTTCTCCCATGGTAGGTACGTTCTATCAATCGCCTTCGCCAGATACGCCTGCATTTGTCTCGGTAGGACAAAGTGTTAATAAAGGTGATGTTGTCTGCATCGTAGAAGCAATGAAAATGATGAATCAAATCGAAGCTGACCAATCCGGTGTTGTAGAAGCAATTCTGGTTAAAGATGGCGAGCCTGTCGAGTTTGATCAGCAGCTCATTATTATTTCTTAAATTAGAAGTGCTAACGCACTTGCTTAGCCTTAGCTGACAAAACAGCAAGGATTAACAAAGCCGCAAGCCGATGTCTGCTTATTCGCCATCCTTATCTTGCAATACTTAAAATGATTACGCACTCATTGCGAGTGACTCACAGGATTCATCACCATGCTAAACAAAGTCGTTATCGCCAATCGCGGTGAAATCGCATTAAGAATACTTCGCGCCTGCCGTGAGCTCGGCATTAAAACAGTTGCTGTTCACAGCACAGCCGACGCCGACTTAATGCATGTTCGTCTCGCCGACGAAGCTGTCTGTATTGGGCCAGCCTCTTCTGCCAATAGTTATTTAAGTAGCCACGCCATTATTAGCGCTGCCGAAGTCACTAATGCCGATGGTATCCACCCCGGTTATGGTTTTTTAGCTGAAAACGCTGACTTTGCAGAGCAAGTAGAAAAAAGCGGCTTCAAATTTATTGGCCCTACCGCTGACGTTATTCGCATTATGGGTGACAAAGTTGCAGCTATTCAAGAAATGCAAAAAGCCGGTGTGCCAACTGTTCCTGGATCAAACGGCCCGCTCACTGATGATGCTGCGCGCTCTATTGGCATTGCTAGTGACATTGGCTACCCCGTTATTATTAAAGCGGCTGCTGGTGGTGGCGGTCGAGGAATGCGCGTTGTTGAAGAAGAGTCAAGCCTTATTAGCTCTATTGCGTTAACCAAAGCTGAATCAAAAGCAGCCTTTGGCGATGACACCGTGTATTTAGAAAAATTTCTTGGCAATCCTCGCCATGTTGAAATACAAGTGCTTGCCGACGGCCAAGGCCAAGCCATTCACTTAGGTGATCGCGATTGCTCTTTACAACGTCGCCACCAAAAAGTGATTGAAGAAGCGCCGGCACCGTTAATCCCTGATGACTTAAGAAATGAAGTCGCCGCTGCATGCACCCAAGCCTGTATTCAAATTGGCTATCGTGGCGCAGGTACTTTTGAATTCTTATACGAAGACGGTGGTTTTTACTTTATAGAAATGAACACCCGTGTTCAGGTAGAGCACCCGGTTTCTGAAATGATTACGGGCGTTGATATTGTTAAAGAACAATTGTTAATTGCCTCTGGCGATAAACTTTCAATGACGCAAGACGACGTTAAATTTAATGGCCATGCCATTGAATGTCGAATTAATGCCGAAGACCCTGATACGTTTATGCCTAGCCCTGGATTAATTAAACACTTCCATGCCCCTGGCGGTAATGGTGTGCGTGTTGATTCACATATTTATAGTGGTTATAAAGTGCCACCGCATTATGATTCTTTAATTGCTAAAGTGATTACCTACGCCGGCGATCGTGACACTGCGCTCACTCGCATGGCTAACGCCTTAGATGAGTTGGTCGTTGATGGCATTAAAACTAACACTGCACTGCACCAACGATTAGTTCGTGATACTGAATTTCGCTGCGGCGGTGTTAACATTCACTACCTTGAACAGAAACTAGAAAACGAAGCTAAATAACGCTAATGAGCTGGCTGCAACTGCATATTGATACCGATGAAGCCAGCACTAGCGACCTTGAATCGGCACTGCTGGAGCTAGGTGCCGTATCGGTTACCTTGCAAGACAATGCCGACCAACCGCTGCTTGAACCCGGCGTTGGTGAAACACCTTTGTGGGATGTTATTCAATTAACCGCCTTATTTGATGGTGAAAGCAATACACAAACCATTGTCGAGCGTCTAAGTAAAACGCTGGACGGTGCCCTGCCTACACATCGCTTTGAGAAACTCGACGACCAAGATTGGGAGCGTAGCTGGCTTAATGATTTTGAGCCGCTTCGCTTTGGCGAAAAGCTATGGATTTGCCCAAGCTGGTTCGAGCCACCCGAGCCCAATGCCATTAATATTGCACTCGACCCTGGTTTGGCTTTTGGCACAGGCACACACCAAACCACTGCGCTATGCCTTGAATGGCTAGAGCAAGCATCCTTAAAAGACAAAATCATTATCGATTACGGTTGCGGCTCTGGCATTCTGGCTATTGCCGCCCTATTACTTGGCGCAAAACAAGCCATATGTGTCGATAACGATCCGCAAGCATTAGCCGCTACGCTTTCAAATGCCGCACAAAATAACATTAGCAATGACCACTTAATTGTCTGCAGCCCAGAACAATTAAACTCAACACTTGCCGAACGGGGGCTAGCCACCGACGGTTTTGATTTAGTGATTGCTAATATATTAGCAGGGCCACTCATCTCCTTAGTCGATAATCTCATCGGCCTACTCAATACTCATGGTGAAATTATCTTATCGGGCATTTTGGATCACCAAGCTGCATCCGTCGAACAAGCTTATAACCCCCATATTGATTTTTATCCTCAGGCTAATCGTGACGAATGGATGCGCCTGAGTGGAAAAAAAGCGCGACTAACAAGCTAAACTAGATCTACCTCTCAGTTAATCGCCATAGGTATTTATATAGTTCGCCATTCATTTATTCATACACCTGCATCGCTAGACACCACGGGAAGCGGTGTCACTCATGATTAGTCAATGCCCTAACTGCAAAACTCGCTTTACCATCAGTGAAGAAAAGCTCAATGTCGCTGGCGGCAATGTTCGTTGCGGTGCCTGTATGAAGGTGTTTTCTGCAAGCGATTATCAAATACAAACGCCAGCGGCCATCACCAACAACAACCCTGCTGATAATGCCACAACAGCTTCAACGTCTAATCATGAAGTGACCCGTGAATGGCTCAGTGATTTACTGACCGAGTCAGAAGCCGACACAGATAAAATTAATGCACCCGACACCCTGCAGTGCATCTTGCCACAGAATGACACAGCAGAAGAAGATGCCCGCAAAGAACACGCTATTAATAGCATGGTTGGTTTTGAGCCCCCACCAACAATAGAGGCACCCCCCATTGAAATAACGAAAAGCGACAAACCCTCGCTTAAAAATCGACTGCTTAGCGTTATTGGTGCAGGTTTATGCTTAGCACTTTTATTAGCACTTGGACTTCATTGGCTGCTAGCTCACCCCGATCAATTTAAAGACCATCCGCGCTGGGGAGCTGCTTACCGCCTAGCCTGCCACGTGCGAGCTTGCCAACAAACGCTATCGGCAAACGATTATCAAACGCAATCCCTACGAATAATAAGTCACCCAGAACAACCCAGCACTCTGCGGTTAGAAGCCGTGATTATTAACCGTACTCAACGCCAATTACCCTTTCCAACCATTGAAGTGCAGTTTAATAATATAGAAAAGCGGCCTTTAACACGCTATTCCTTAAATGCTGCCGAATACCTTAATGGCGAACTACAAGGCGCCGAATATTTTGCCCCAGCAACGCCAGTCCGTGTATCAGTGAATATCCCCGATCCTGGAGCCACAGCCGTCAACTATTCCATAAAACTAAAATAAATCGTTATAAGCCTGCGGCCATTAAAAGCACCTTAACTGTTCGACAAATACTGTTGGCATGAGGTAAGCATTCACTTATGATATCTGCCAATTCATTTAGCGCGGTTATGTATCAATTCGGTGATATCTTTTAACATTATAAACAATGATTAATATTGGCTCTTATCAATTGGCTGGGCGGGCAGTTTTAGCCCCAATGGCTGGCGTAACAGACTTTCCTTTTCGACAAGTCTGCCGACGCTTAGGTGCCAGCATGGTAACGGCCGAAATGAGTGCCAGTAACCCAGCATTAAGGAATACCCGCAAATCGCAATTACGTCTTACAAACCCCGATGATGCCGAACCTCGGACTATTCAAATTGTCGGCACAGAACCGCTTCAAATGGCGGCTGCAGCCCAATATCAGGTTGAATTTGGCGCCCAAATCGTCGATATCAACATGGGCTGCCCGGCCAAAAAAGTCTGTAAAAAGCTCGCTGGCTCGGCATTAATGAAAGATACCGGCCTCGTCAGAGAAATACTGACAGCAGTGGTTAACAGCGTTAATGTTCCCGTCACGCTAAAAATTCGTACTGGCTGGGATCCAGCAAGTCGCAATGCGGTTGAAATTGCTAAAATGGCCGAAGATTTAGGAATTCAGTCGCTGGCAGTGCATGGTCGAACTCGCGCCTGCAGGTTCCATGGTTTGGCAGAATACGATACTATAGGCGAAGTAGTTCAGGCGGTTAATATCCCAGTGTTTGCTAATGGCGATATATGCTCAGCAACAAAAGCAAAAACTGTTTTGGATTACACGGGCGCCGACGGTGTGATGATCGGTCGGGGCGCACAAGGAAGACCTTGGATTTTTTCTGAAATTAATGATTTGCTCAATAATAAAATAGCGACAAGCGAATTTTTCACAGCTAAATCATTGAACTTAAATTACACAAGAAACCAAGAACAGCTTATAATGGATCACCTTTTACACATTCATGATTACTATGGTGATGTGGACAGAGGAAATAATAATGATCAACGCCCGACACGGGTGGAAACAGCGCTAAAAAGTGAAGACTGTAAGAAAAACCGCAACACAGAAAAATACACAGAACTCGCTGTAAGGATTAGTCGAAAGCATATTTGTTGGTATTTTGAACAAATGATTCAAACGCTTGTCGATCAGTACAACAAAACGGATTTAAGCTTAATGGAAAGTCGAGGATTAGAACAAGAAGTAAATCGACGGATCGTGAGCATAAAGACTGCTAAAAAGCAGTTTAACCAGTTAAGCAGCTGCACCGCGCAACTGGAGCACGTAAAACACTTTTTTGGGGAACTTCAAACTACAGGGGACATCGCAGCATGAGCAATAGCGACTCTTTTTTGCATGAGCCAATTTCAACTCAAGCTGAACCACAGCTAGATCAATCACAAGCAGCCGCCAATTCTACGGCTAGCCTGCGAGAGAATGTTGAATCAGCAATGGCTAACTACTTTAAACACCTAGATGGGCAGCCCGTATCGGATGTTTATCAAATGGTAATGTCTGAAATCGAAGCACCATTACTTGAACAAGTAATGAAGTATGTTCGAAACAACCAGACTAAAGCAGCACATTTACTGGGCTTGAACCGTGGAACGCTCAGAAAAAAGCTTAAGCAATATGGTTTACTATAAAGGTTGATGGAGTATATTCACTGCTATCTTCACCATTAACACAGCAGTATCAGTTTGAATCGATGTAAGGTTTAAACTGGCTCTTGACCAAAAAGCACTTGCCGTAATCTGGCAGGTGCTTTTTACTTTTCAGTAAAGCTGTTTTTGTTAATGTGTTATAACTAAAGCGCTTACCACCAAAGTTCTTTTATTGAAATGATTAACGCTACACGCCTACACCATCACACTCACCTTAAAGATTACAATCAAATACTATGGAAAATCGTTCTTTAGCTACTATTCGTCGAGCACTCATCAGCGTTTCAGATAAAACCGGCATTGTTGAATTCGCCCAAGCACTCAGCAAACGCGGTATAGAAATTCTTTCTACCGGTGGAACCTATAAATTATTAAAGCAGCATGAGGTTAATGTTGTTGAAGTATCCGATTACACCGGTTTTCCAGAAATGATGGATGGCCGCGTTAAAACGTTACACCCAAAAGTGCATGGCGGCATATTAGCGCGACGCGGTATTGATGAAAAAATCATGAAGGCTAACGCCATAGACGCTATCGATTTAGTGGTTGTTAATTTATATCCATTCGAGAACACGGTTGCCAACCCCAATTGTGACCTGGCTGATGCTATCGAAAACATTGATATTGGCGGGCCAACAATGGTACGCGCCGCAGCAAAAAATCATAACGATGTAACGATAGTGGTCAACACCGAAGACTACAGCAATGTATTAAATGCATTAACCGATCATGATGGCTCGACAACATATGAGATGCGCTTTGATTTTGCCATTAAAGCTTACGAGCATACAGCTGCTTATGACGGTGCTATTGCGAATTACTTCGGGCAAAAAGTAGAAGGGGGCAGCGAAGGCTTCCCTCGTACTTTTAATAGCCAGTTTATAAAAACACAAGCGCTGCGTTATGGTGAAAACCCGCACCAACAATCCGCTTTTTATGTCGAAAAAAACCCACAAGATGTCAGTATTGCCACCGCCAGACAACTGCAGGGTAAAGAATTATCGTACAACAACATTGCCGATACCGATGCTGCGTTAGAGACCGTTAAATTATTTGACCAACCCAGCTGCGTTATCGTTAAGCATGCCAACCCTTGCGGCGTTGCAACAGCCGACACCATAGAGGCAGCCTACCAACGCGCCTTTGCTACCGATCCCGAATCAGCTTTTGGCGGCATTATTGCATTTAACCGTGAACTCGATGAGGCTACAGCAGCCGCTATTTGTGAGCAGCAATTTGTCGAAGTCATTATTGCGCCAGGGGCCACAGACGCAGCACAGAAAACCATTGCCCAGAAAAAGAATTTACGCTTGCTCGTTTGTGATACTTGGTCATCATCAAGTGCAGCATTTGACTTCAAACGGGTTAACGGCGGACTGCTAGTACAAGATCGCGATCTTGGTGTCATTACCGAAGCAGACTTAAGCATTGTCACCAAACGTCAGCCAAGTAGCACAGAAATTGCTGATTTATTGTTTAGCTGGAAAGTTGCCAAGATGGTGAAATCAAACGCAATTATTTATGGCAAAGATGGCCAAACCATTGGTGTAGGTGCAGGACAAATGAGCCGCGTTAATTCAGCACGTATCGCAGCAATCAAAGCAGAGCATGCCGGGCTACAAGTTAAAGGCTCATGCATGGCATCCGATGCATTCTTTCCGTTTAGAGACGGCATAGACAATGCTGCGAAAGTGGGCATTAGCTGCGTCATCCAACCGGGCGGCTCAATGCGTGACGAAGAAGTCATTGCCGCTGCCGATGAGCATAATATGGCTATGGTATTCACCGGCATGCGCCACTTCCGTCACTAAATTATGTAAACGATTGGCTAATCAATTTTAGGCAAACATTTAGGAAAAACCTTAGGAAAAAATAGACATGCAAGTACTGGTTATAGGTAACGGCGGACGTGAACACGCCTTAGCTTGGAAGTTAGCACAAAGCCAAAAAGTTGATACTGTTTATGTTGCACCAGGTAATGCTGGTACAGCGTTAGAACCTAACATTGAAAATATTGACATTGCTGTTAATGATTTTGAAAAACTCTCTCACTTTGCTCAACAAAAAAATATTGACCTCACCGTCGTTGGTCCGGAAGGCCCTTTAGTTGATGGGATTGTTGATCATTTTTCTGCTCTCAACTTGCGATGCTTTGGGCCAAGTGCAAAAGCTGCCCAGCTCGAAGGTTCAAAATCATTTACCAAAGATTTTTTAGCCCGCCACAATATACCCACCGCAGAATATGAAACCTTTACCGATCAAACGGCTGCACTTAATTACGTTCGTGATAAAGGCGCTCCGATTGTTGTTAAAGCCGATGGGCTAGCTGCTGGCAAAGGCGTCATTGTAGCTATGACATTAGCCGAAGCCGAAGCCGCCATTATTGATATGTTAGCGGGTAATGCCTTTGGCGATGCCGGCCATAAAGTGGTTATCGAAGAATTTCTTGAAGGCGAAGAAGCCAGCTTTATTGTCGTCAGCGATGGTGTCAACATTCTACCCATGGCAACCAGTCAAGATCATAAACGCATTGGCGAAGGTGATACCGGACCCAATACAGGCGGCATGGGTGCTTACTCACCCGCCCCTGTTGTTACTGCCGAAGTACACGATAGAATTATGCGCGAAGTCATTGAACCTACGGTTGCCGGCATGGCTGCCGAAGGCAATACGTATTCAGGCTTTTTATATGCCGGCCTTATGATTGATGCCGAGGGCACGCCTAAAGTCATTGAATACAACTGCCGTTTTGGCGACCCAGAAACCCAGCCAATTATGATGCGCATGCAATCCGACCTCAGCGAACTTTGTATCGCTACCGTTGACAAACAACTGGCAGGGCAATCGGTGCAGTGGGCAAATGCGTCGGCGCTCGGTGTTGTTCTTGCCGCCGGTGGCTACCCAGAAAGTTACAAAAAAGGTCTAGAAATAGAAGGCCTTAACACGGTTAATAACGATAACTGCAAAGTATTTCATGCTGGCACCGTTGAGCAGAACGAAAAAGTACTGACCAGTGGTGGACGTGTATTATGTGTCACCGCACTTGGCGAGAGCGTAGAAAAAGCACAAGCCTTGGCATATGAAAACGCCACTAAAATTACCTGGCCGGGTGTACAATTACGCAAAGATATTGGCTACCGCGCCGTTGCTCGTGAGCGCTCAAAAAACGCATGATTATCAGATAATATATTATCGATAACAGCCGGCTAAAAGGACCAATGCCATGTATGTCCAAGACCTTAGTGAAATATGTCAGCCACAGTCAAAACAAAATAAACGGCTAAACCTGCGCGGTTTAGCTGTTATTTTTTTACTTAGCTTTGTTTCTTTTCTTTTTGCAACTCATGCATTCGCTAGCGATAAAAATCTATTTTCCTCTACCGCTACGCTATCACTGAGTGACAACAAGCCAATTAGTACGCTGCAGCTGCATAACTACTTAGAAATCAACAACACCAGCAATACACTAAGCTATCATGACGCCACAGCGAAACCCTCTCTATTTTGGCTGCCACTAGCACAAAACAGCAAAGCTATTGCTGGAAATAGGAAAGCGCACTGGTTTAGATTACATATCAACAACCCAAGTGACCAAGCAATCAACTATGTGTTTTCCATAGCGCCGACACGAAGCCTTTATGTAAAAACACAAGTGCTTCCTTTTTCAAACGAGTCAAATCCTAGCAACCACTTAGTAAATGCACCGCTTAAAACAACAGAAATCTTTAACCGAAATACAGACCAAGCAAAAAGAATTGATATACATTTACCGCTAGCGGCCCATGAAAAAAAGATTCTTATCATAAACATGGCGAGTGATATTTGGACCATACCCCACTTCAACCTGCAGACAAAAAAACAATTAACGCTAGATGATAGAAAAGACAACCAACACTGGCAGTTAATCAACGGCATTTTTATCTGCATGATATTTTTTATACTTTCAGCCGCCATCATCACCAAACAAAGTGGCTTACTATGGCTGCCACTGTATTCAATAAGCACTATCTGCTTTATTCCAAACTACTTAATTTATAATTTTAAAAAGATAGGCATTAATGCGGCACAAATTAACACCTTAAATATTGAATTAAGTGTTATTTCGCTAATTGCATTTATTGGTATTTTAAAATATATTTTTTATGACAATAGAATTTTGCAAAAAATTCCGCATACTAAATTAATACTCACATTAATTTTTTTAATTTCTGTCACGGCTTTTTTTTCGCCAAAGGACATTAGCCCTTTTATTTATATATCCCAATCAGTAGAAGTTTTAGCATCAATTTTTTTATCGCTTATTGCTCTACGTCAAAAGCACCCTATTGCAGCATGCCTTGTTGGACCCGCAAAAATCATTGTCTTTTCTTTAATTCTTATTGTTATTTCATACGCGCAATTAAGCGTAATATCACAGCTTATTTTTCATATTTCGCTGGCCACAATTATTCTACTTGATACAGCAATACTCGCAATTATCTTACTGATTATTGACCGCCACCGCCGCGAAAAAAAGCTTTACAATCTAATTTCAGCGGCAAAAAAAGAACAACAAGTCGCCGCTATCTCACCCATGCTAGGAAAAGACAGGCACGATTTACGCGCATCATTATCTGACATCATCGGCTTATCCGATCTTATTATCAATACGCCTCTTGACCAGGAACAAAGAAAAAATATTCTCGATATTCAAAAAACTGGCCGGCAAGGTTTAGAGAAAATAGATCAGCTCTTCTCATATAAAGACACTAAGCCATCACGCTTGATAAGCCAAGAACCCTTCATCCTAAGCACACTGCTCAGCGAATGCACTCAATATTATAGTTATCGCGCTGACGAATTAAATAAAGAATTTATTATTGATATCGCCGAAAGTACACCAGAATATTGGAAAGGCGATCATGAACAAATTCGACAATTGTTCATGCATATCCTCGATTATTATCTATCTACCAATAGCTTATATGAAGCTCGCATTAACGTGTCTTATTTCAATGATTCATCATTCCGTATTGAATTTGCAATGCCCGCTCTCAACAGCACACTCGATACCGATAAAGAAATTAATGAAAAACTGTCTACCGCTAAATTGATTACCAAGAAACTTGGTGGCAACTTATCATTCAAAAATAACAATAACACCATACTCATAACTGTAAATATTCAAGCAATTCCCACTGAAAATCATTCACGTAGCCAGCTTGATTTAGAACTATTAAAAAATCGCCGTATTATTATTGTTGATGATAGCGACACCTCCTGTAACGTTATCGAATCGTATTTAAAAAGATGGCACGTTTCTACTTTTAAGGCAAACAACTTCAGCGATGCTTTAGCCATTATTAAGCACCAAAAAAATATTGAGCAGCCCATTGATTTAGCATTAATTGATTATGTAATGCCAAATATCAATGGCATAGAAGTATCAAACCGTTTACGTTCTGACCCCGACATACCTGACAACTTATCGATCATTATTATGTCGAATGCAGCATCAAGCATTAACCCCATTGACACCAAGAAAAATGATATTAAGCAAGTATTAGACAAACCCGTCCTCGCTCATACGTTGAGGCTTGTATTATTGGAAGAGGTTTTTTTATTGAAGTCTCTAAAAGCAGAAGCCTCTACCAGACCATCATTAAATGACACCACAAAGAAATTATTATTGATTGAAGATAATCCCGTTAGCGCAAAAATTGTTTGCAGCATGCTTAAAAAACTCAATGTTAATTACCAGCATGTCGATAATGGCCGTGACGCCATTAAAGCAGTGACGTCTACTATTTTTGATATTATTTTAATGGACTGCGAACTGCCTGATCAGTCAGGGTTTACTATTACACAAAAAATTAGGGCTTATGAGAAAGCTAACAAAGCGCATTATACACCAGCTACCATTGTTGCTCTTACTGCCTATGATGACGAAAAAAATAAAACCGAAAGCATTAAAGCCGGCATGGACGACTACTTATGCAAACCAATTAGTTTGCCTCAACTCGCCGAACTTATCGATAGAAGCTCCTGAGAAACAGAAAGTTCTGATCAATAGAATCTGGCTTTAAGTAGAACCTGTTATTAAGTAGAACCTGCTATTAAATAAAACAGTAAAAGACTAACGAATAATTTTCCATATTTGAATTTTATCTTCAAAGCTCATAGCCGCATGAGCAGGACTCGTTGATGGCAATCGCGTCATTGGTAAGCATTTTTCTTGCTCGCCTAATGTTGGTATAACATGGCGCTTATACAGCTGCTCTGCTTTTGCGCCATTAAAATAAACATGCTTAATTGTTTTATGCTTAGCCAGTAGCGCTGCAAAGTCATTAACAACAACTGTCGACTCAACAATATCCGAATCCAAGCTACTAGCTCTAGTGCAAGCTTGTAAAACATCCCACAAAGCAATATTTGCCTTCTTTAATTTGTCTAGACGTTCGGTATAGTTTTTATCTATACAAGCCCTGCTATTTTTACCGTGGATGTTATTACCGTCTAAAAGAGTGTATATAATCGGCCAGAATGCATTTCGCGGATGCGCATAATATTGATTATCTTGTAGCGAACGCTTGCCTGGCATACTACCGAGTATTAATTTTGACGGCGCTGCACCTAATATCGGAAGGAAGCTATGTATTACTGTCATCAATAATATCTTTCAACGTTTTCTTACCAAAACGATCATCAATTACCTGCCTTAGATCATTAAGCAAAACAGTCACAGCTTTTTCACCTTTAATGTCGCATTCAGCGACTTTTTGCCCCTCGCCATTTAAACCTTGCTCACGTAACTGTCGCAAAACTTTACCAAGCAATATGTTATCTAACGGTTGAGCTGGATAAATATTTGTAGCGGTTTCTCCTGCACGAACTATATAATTTTGTGACTCTAAAAAGTCTAACGTATCATCAACCAGATGTGGCGCAACACTAAGACGCTTAGCCAGACCATCTGGGCCCCAGGCCGCGAGGTTTTTTTGATAATGAAAACCAATTAGATATAACAGGCTTAAAGCTAAACTCTCTGAGTCTTCGCCACTTAGCTGTACTTTATCTCGACGGATTAAAATGTATTGGGGGTTCTGATAATAAAACGATACGCTTGCGCCTACGAGTAATACTAACCAGCCCACATACATCCACACCATTAAAATTATCACCGAAGCAAAGGCCGAATAAATAGCAATACTACTTGCAGAGTTAGCAACAAAAGTTGACACGCCCCAGCCCATTAACTTCCAAGTAATTGCTGTGACCAAACCACCAATAAATGCAGGCAATAATTTAACCTTTGTATTGGGCAAAAACATGTAAATAAAGGCAAAGCCCCAAGACATAATTAAATAGGGAATTAGCGTACTTATAAAACTTACAAAACTTGAGCCAGCCGGTAATGATTCAACATATGCAACCGCAACCCCGGTATTAGCCGATGTCGTAATGGCTGCAGATAAAAATATCATTAAAGGTGCTACAAAAATGACACTTAAGTAATCGCGAAAGCGTTGAGACATATTCCTATCGCGCTTGATTTGCCAAGTATAATTAAATGAATTCTCAATTTTATGCATCATAGATATAACACTGTAAATCAACAGTGCAAAGCCGACGGCGCCAAGCACGCCTACTTTTATATTATCAATAAACCCCATAACATTACTGACAATATCAAAGCGTTTGTCGCCCAGTGAAACAAGCCCTTCAAGCAATGCTGGTTCAACTTCATTATGTAAACCAAAGCCTTTTAACACCGAAAAACTGAGCGCAAGCAAAGGTACAATAGCAATCACAGTAGTGTAAACTAAACTCATAGCACGCAAGCTTAGCTGGCCGTCACGCAAATCACGCACGACAGCATAGATAATCTGTAATGATTTTTTTGCTATACGCTGCCAACCATTAGCATTATTTAAATCTATATCCCATAGCCAATCGTTCATAAGCCCAACCTTATTTTTTAAAAGACTTAACTCAATCATTGCTACCCTTCTTTTTTTAAATGGTTTTTTCTATTGTCTTCATTTCTTTCTAATACTTTTTTAATCTTGTCCAAAAGTATGGCCGCCATGGCTTAAATACTTTAATTCTGCGGCGGTAGATTCACGGCCCAACAAAGCATTGCGATGTGGAAATCGACCATAGCTTTTTATAATTTCATAGTGAATAACGGCATAGTCAATATAAGATGCAAATAAATCCCTGTATTGACCATTATGTTTTTTATCGGCACTCTCTGCTAGCTGCTTAAACAATTCGACAGAGATTTTTTGGTCCGCTATTAATTCTGAGTACTCTAAAGGCAAATAATAAAAGATTTTTTCGCTACTCGATAGCTGCTGATCAAAACCTTGCTTTAAGCCATGCAAACATATAGACCTTGCTAAATTATCGCTTGTAAAAGCTTCGGCATTACCGCGATAAATATTACGAGTAAACTGATCAAGTAATAAAATAACGGCCAAGCTACCTTTTGCAGTGTTTACCCAGCTATCCCAATCATCTAATTTTTGCTGTTTAGCATCAACAACTAATGTAAAGAATTGGTCTTTTATTTGTCTATCTACTTCACTATCTACTTCGCCACCACCACCAAACCAAAAGCCATTACGCCCTTCTATAACATCACTTTCATCATCGCCAAACCAATATTCGATGATGTTCTTAATCGCTTTTGTCGAAGTCGCTGACATTATTGATTTCCTTCATATCAAAGTATATGAGCCAATTAAACCACATAATGCCAAGCACTAACGCCTCATTGAATCCCTTTTTGTCTTATTGAAATAACTCATT
Source organism: Cellvibrionales bacterium (assembly GCA_042090785.1). Taxonomy (GTDB): domain Bacteria; phylum Pseudomonadota; class Gammaproteobacteria; order Pseudomonadales; family UBA7434; genus UBA7434. The sequence continues at coordinate 169,579 of JBELIP010000001.1, forward strand.
CCATTAAACGTGATAAACCACTCCATTACTCACCTTTAAATTTTTGTTAACGCTATCAAATAAGCTTACAGCGGCTAATTGCTAGTTTTCTTAGACTTTTAACTGGCATTACTGTAATTTTAAATAGGCTTTTAGTTCGCATCTGCTAAGATACGGATTGTCTGTTCTTAATACTCACATTAATGACTACCCAAAACGTTTAATAGAGAATCTTGCCCCGTGTCAGATGGCCAAACCTCACAGCTCGACATCTTCGAAGATAATTTAGCTTTAATCGCTCGAGATGACACGCGCCCTTTATTGCGACGCATTCAACGTGGCATAGAAAAAGAAGGCTTACGCACGAATCAGCAGGGTTATTTATCAACCTCTCCACATCCATCTGCTTTAGGCTCAGCGCTTACTAACGCCTGGGTGACAACCGATTTTAGTGAATCATTATTAGAGTTTATAACACCGGTATTTGAATCGATTGATGAGACACTTAATTATTTAAATGATATTCATGCACTGGCTTACCAACAACTAAAAGATGAAATTATTTGGGGCGCGAGCATGCCCTGCATTTTACCCGCCGATAACGACATTCCACTTGCGCAATATGGCACATCCAATGTCGCGACAATGAAAACCGTTTACCGCAACGGCCTTGGCCTTCGGTACGGTAGAGCCATGCAAACAGTGGCAGGCATTCACTACAATTTTTCTTTACCCGAAGCCTATTGGCAGCGGGCTTTTCAACACTCAAAATGCACTGGCAACACTCATCATACTCATCTTCAACATTATATTGACGAACGCTATTTCGATTTAATTAGAAATTTTCGGCGCAATTATTGGTTACTTATTTATTTATTTGGTGCAGCGCCCTGTGTCGATAAATCCTTTGTTCAAGGACGTGAAAATACATTAGATAACTTGAACGATAATGATCTTTATCAGCTACACGCAACTTCATTGCGAATGGGTAACCTAGGCTACCAAAGCTCTGCACAGCAATCATTATTTGTTTGTTACAACACCTTAGAAAATTATATCGATACGCTTAGCTCCGCGCTAAGCACCCCCTATGCAGACTATGAGGCATTAGGCGTTAAAAATGACGAGGGTTACCAACAGCTATCCAGTGCTTTATTGCAAATTGAAAATGAATTTTATTCACCTATCCGCCCTAAAAGAGTGGCGCAAAGTGGCGAGACACCTTTAAAAGCCTTAAAAGAAAGAGGTATAGAGTATATTGAAGTGCGCTGCATGGACATTAATCCATTTCTCGCGACAGGCATTGATGCGGAAACTGTTCGCTTTATTGATGCTTTTTTATTGCATTGCTTACTCGATGATAGCCCGCAATGCGATCAAGAAGAGTTTCATTTAATTAGTAAAAATCAAGCGCGCATTGTGCATCATGGCCGCGACCCTAACTTGAAAATTTTTTGTAGCGGCACCGAAGTTCCTATGCGTGACTGCGCCAATAAAATTATTAATCGGATTGAGCTAATTAGCCAACAACTAGATGGTGCGCATAAAAGCTCGGATTATACAGACAGCATTTCTGCTCAACGAGAAAAAATTATAGACTCATCTTTAACACCAACAGGCAAAATTTTAACTGCAATGAAAGATTCCAACGAATCGCATATTGAGTTTAATTTACGTCTTTCTAAAGCTCATGCAGAACAGCATAAACATCATAATATTGAGCCGCAACAAAAAAATAATTTATTAGCGATTGCAACGCAATCTATTGTTAGCCAGCAGGCTATTGAACAGCAAGACACTATGAGCTTTGACGATTTTCTTGTCCATTATTATCAACAGTAAGTGGTTAACTATTTAACGATAGACGACAAAACTAGTAAACAGAATATCCTCTAATAGACTCTTTTCTTCTTCAACAAGAATGGCATTGACAGCATCAAATGATTGCTGTCGCAGTATTTCTTTACCTTCTGCGCCTTCAAGGGTCTCATTGCTTTGTATTGCAAACAAGCTTAACAGCGCATCTTTAATAACTGGCATGTGATGTTTAACATTTTGCTCACCATCAATGCCGTTAACTCGTAATGACACCTCAACACTCATATAACGCAGCCGGCCAGGCCCGCCATAGTTTGTTACCAGCGCCGGCTCAATAGCAACATAAATCGCTTGCGCTTCTTGGGTTTGCTTTTCGCTCGCTAACACATTAGCCGTAATAGCAACTAAACAATATATGCCTGCCCAAATGACCTTTCTGCTTCGACTACTCACTACCTAATTTCCTCTATTACCCTGTTAGTCATACCTTTTAATTTTATTGCAATATACATAAGCCATACTTAGGCAAATAATATAAGATAAAATTCATTTATTCAGTCATCTACAATCGTTGTTTAAGCAATGTACCCTCTTTAAAGTACTTGCCTAATCCAGTACCTGTACAAGACTTCTAGTACAAAACCTCTAGTACAAAACCCCTAGCACCTATACAATTCAGTTCAGTTTTACAATTCAGTTTAGTTTTATCCGCTTTAGTCTAGCGTATAAGCCCTAATAATCGGACAACCGTCTAGGCATTTTGGAGACAACAATGTTAAATTCTCAATCACTATTAGCGCCACAGCAGCTTCGCCTTGCTATTTTTATTGGCGTTATAGGCTTACTGAGTTTTGGCTACTACCTTCAATACTTCGAAGGCTTGGAACCTTGTCCATTGTGTATCACTCAGCGCTTCTTCTTATTGCTCTCTGGCAGCCTTGGCTTACTCGCCCTGCTGCATAATCCCTCAGTATTAGGCACTAGAATTTATTCTGCCATCGGCACATTAACAGCGGCCGCTGGCGCCGGTTTTGCCTCTCGTCAACTCTATTTACAAAGCCTGCCGGCGGATCAAGCGCCCGCATGCGGTCCCAGCATCGATTTTATTTTTCAAACCTTCTCTTTCACTGATGCGCTTAGTATCTTGCTTCGTGGCGATGGCAATTGCGCAGAAGTCGTCTGGCGCTTTTTAGGACTCAGCATCCCAGGCTGGACGGCGATTGTTTTTAGCGGCCTTGCCCTCGCTTGGCTGCTTCAGCTGCGCAACAGCAACCATTAAATTGATTATTTAATATACATACTCAACTTAATTAGTTAGCGCTTACTATCATTTATCGTTTATAACGAAATATTGCTAGTCAATTTTCTTCCTCAGAAAAATCAATTTATCAATTAAAATCAATAATTTAACTCTGCATCCTAAAATTACTGTTAATTGTTGGTGTAGTGAAATCTTGAGAAAGCGTTATTCCTTTTCTAAGCTCAATAGTAACTTTCACAATAGGTATACGAATCCAATCACGACGTGATGTCCGGTTCGACTGTGAACAAGAGCGTATTAATCCATTTTTTTGCAGCATCGATTAATGCCTCTATGCCATTGGATGGTTATTGATAAAAGGCAGGAGCCTTACAAACAGGCGAGCGACAAAGCACCGTCATCGCAACATGACTTTAACAAAGCGTATTCAACGCCATCAGTTACACACTGATGATAGGGCTAAAAAAGGAAACATGAGATGTTAGATAATTGTAAATCGATCAAAGAACGCTGGGGCGGCGTCAGCAAAATTCTTGATGGCTGGCTGCAACAAAGACAAGAATTAATCGTTGAGTTTTGCACTATTAGCGGCGTCCATGATTCTTCTTCTATCTATGCAAAAGATACCGCTGAAGGCTTACGTCACTTTTGCGAGTTAATGGTGGACTATATCTCGGCGGGGCACTTCGAGGTGTATGACCACTTAATTCAAGAAGCCGAAGAATTTAATGACGGTAAAGGTTTAGACGTAGCTCGTCGCCTCTATCCAGAAGTGAGCAAAACAACAGAAGTAGCCTTAGCATTTAACGACAGCTTTGATGCATCGTTTTCTCAAGACGCCGTTAACCCACAACTTGCGCGCGAATTATCATTGCTAGGCGAAACATTGGTTTCACGCTTTGAACTTGAAGATCAACTCGTTGAAAGCCTGCACTACTCGCACAGCGAATTAGTTGCCAGCGCTTAACCTATCGACGCTTTATTCTTTTTTAGTTTATGGACTAGTACCGACTGCTAACCCTCAGGGCAGCGGTGCTAGACCCATATCCTAATTTTCTTCCCCATTGGCTAATACCACTTATCCACCACTTTTCGCTATTCTGTCTAATTGATCACTTGCACAGCGACGAATAATAACTGGCAAGCCTTATCAATTTGCGCTACCTTCTAAACTCTAAGCTGGCTCTAATACAACATTCTATTGAGTGTAATTTATGACGTTGTCTCAATACAGTTTACAGTTTTTTATTTCACTCTTAAGCTTGGCTTTTTTGCTGACAGGCTGCTCAAGAAGCACGCCACCCGAATCCAGTTTTGAATATGCTATTCAAGGTTTGTATTCTGCCGAGTTCAGTGACAATGGATCACAAGCCATTGTAGGTTCAATTAATCACGGCAGCAGCCTGTGGCGTGTCGATAATAATGAACGGCGTTTTAACTGGAATCACCAACAAGGTGAGTTTTCTGAAATCACCAATGCCGCTTTTTCTCCTGACCAAAAATATGCAATTACCGCCACACCACAAACTATGGTTTTGTGGAATGCAAAGAATGGCACGGGGATGAATTACTGGACCGCCCCCAGTGAAATACTTGATATTCGTTTATTTAACAATGCCAACTTCGCATTGCTTGGCCTTGCTGATCACACCGCAGCATTATTTAATGTGCGCAATGGCGGCGTAAAACAAGTGTTTTATCATCAAGCTAGAGTTAACTCGGTCGACTTTGATAGCCGCAATAATACGGTTTTAACTGGCTCGGATGATTTTTCTGCCAAATTATGGCAGCTAGAAACCGCTAAACTTTTACATCATTGGCCGCATAAAGCCGAAGTGCAATTAGTTAAATTATCACCCAACGGTAAACTGGCTTTTACCATGGCAAAATATGATAAAGCCGCACTTTGGGATACGGTTACAGGCAAATCAAAAGGCGAAATACCCTTAACGAATTCGGCCGTGTCTCGCGGTTTAATCTTTACTGCCGTTGCTTTTTCTAATGATGGTAAATACTTGCTTACGGGTACATCACACAAAACAGTACAACTCTGGGACACCAATACATTCACCGAAATAAAGCGATGGATGATGCCTAAACGTGATGCAGTTGCACCAACCAGCGCATCCGTTTTAGCACTGACTTTTAATCATCAAGAGTCCAGCAATGTCAGTTATCGTGCTATCACTTCAGATGGTTTTATTCATGAGCTCAAATAAATCATCCATTAATATCAAAAAAAAACCGCCATAATTAAATTATGGCGGTTTTTTATTCGCACTGTATCAACTTTGCGTGATTAAGAATAGCTCACGCGTCTAGCCAATTTATTCAGCAGCTGATGCTTCTTCACTATTTTCTGCATCACCTTGAATCGCTAATAACTCAACATCAAAAACCAATGCTGAGTTTGGTTGAATCACATTGCCGGCACCACTTTCACCATAAGCTAAATCAGCTGGAATAAATAATTGCCATTTAGAACCAACCGTCATTAACTGTAATGCTTCCGTCCAACCGGCAATAACACCCCCCACTGGAAAAGTAGCCGGCTCGCCACGCTCAAGAGAACTATCAAAAACAGTGCCATCAAATAGACGACCTTCATAATGTACAGTGACAGTATCTTCGGCACTTGGCGACTCGCCATCACCTGTGGTAATCACTTTATATTGTAAACCACTGTCAGTAACCGTAACGCCTTCTAGCTCGGCATTTGCGGCCAAGCTAGCATTTGAAGCATCTAAGTTAGCTTGCATCGCTGTATGTCGCTTTGCCATTTGCGCTGCTTGAGTTGCTTGCTGTAAAGCCGCTAATGAAGCTTGAATTTCTTCTTGTGTCATGCGCTGCTCACCCTCTAATGCATCGTAAAAGCCGGCATTAAAGAAGGCAGAATCGATGGTGATATCTGCAGCTTTTAAGCTTCCACCCATGCTTTGGCCTAGTGAATAGCTTTGTTTTTGTTCGTCAGTGCTCGGTACATCACTTGCGCGAGATAATTCTGCACCTTGCTGTTGGCAACCACTTAATAGTGCAATTGCTGTTGCACTCGCAACAATGGCAACGCCAGATTTGAACTTATTCATCGATTCGTCCTATTAGATTAATGAGCTGGAAATACTGAAATATTAAAGCGCGTAGATTATCGCCTGCTGCTGCTGTTGTCGAGCAGCAATCATGGAAAAACGAAAAGTCTGTTAAGCTCCACCGCTGAGGTTGTTTTTTAATCAATTGATATTTTTTGCCGTGCTTGTTTTGCTTGCTCTAATAATTGCGGCAATTCTTTAAGCACCGTACCCAGCTTAGATAAATCACCATTCGCTAGAGCTTCAATATCGGCTAAATCCGCTTGTTTTGCGGACTTAGCATTAGCCTTTGAACGATTATCCATACCACTATCCATACCACTATCAATGCCACTGTTATTACGTCCGGAAAAAGACGGCTCTTTTAATAAATAGGCACGACCTCGAGCTTCAGCCGCCGAAGGCTCGGCAGGAGCCAAGCCGCTTTGAACAAATTTATCAGCGGGAATAGCCAGCCCATCATCAGGAATATGCATGACACCCGCCTCGTCAACGGGCGTATCACTAAAATGTAAAACACCCTTACTGTCGCGCCAAGTGTATATAGCAGTGCCGGCACCTACCAAAGTTTGCAATGGTGCTTCAGTGAGTGACATTTTGACATAGGGATTTTCGGCAAATGCTTCTTTATTAGAAAGGCTATTGGACCAGCTAGTCAGACCATCCACAAGATTCTCTGACCAGCCAATTAACCTATGAGGCACCCAATCATCAAGCTGCATAATCGACTCACGATCTGGGCCATGAATAAACATTGGCGCAGCCACACCTAAAACTATTAACAGAAGTAATAATTTAATACCGATTATTCTCATAAAACCGCCATCTATTCATTTAACTATTTATCGCCTATTTATTTTAGACATAACAACGCATCAGCCGAGCTAAATAGAGGGCTAAATAAGTGATCTTAATAGCATTAATTTACATATTGAACAGATTTTAAGCTTATTTGATGCCGTTAATACTGGATTATCACGCCTTTATGACAACTCACGACTATTGCCACTTTATTCACGCTTTTGTCCATCGAAGACACTTATGTAGACATTTATAATAAGCCCACACCAGCCTGACAAGAAGAAACATGATTAACGAAATTGTTGAACTAGAAACCAAAATTGCCTTTCTCGAAAAGCACATCAATGAGCTGTCGGATGTACTGTATGCCCAGCAAAAGCAACTCGATGAGCTCGGTGCCAAATACATTAATCTTAAAGACCAACTAACCACCATGGAACAGCCAGACAATATGGCCGGCGCTGAAGATGAAAAACCGCCACACTATTGACCCCACACTATTGATCTATGGGCAGTGTAAGCAGGCAAGACTAATATCTAGCTTGCTTTGATTAACAGCTGCCTGGATCAACAGCTGCTTAACCAACATTTTTAGCCCATCACTTGAAAACCCTTTTTTCGACCCCATTATTCCTTCAAGATGGCTGGTAGCGATATCCATGAGGTCAACCACCTCAATACCACTTTAAAGCATAGGGTATAGCACATTGGTATCGACAGACAATGTTCTTATAGTAATAGCAATGGTAGGATAACTGCACATAGCAAATAATTAAGACAGACCCAACGCCGATGGCGACACATTAAAATACTCACTGACCTGACAACCCCCTAAAACAGGGTATTGGAGAAAAAATATGAGCAACACCATTGTCCACGTGACCGATGCCTCTTTTGAAGCTGAAGTGATCAATTCCGAAGTCCCTGTTCTTGTCGATTACTGGGCAGAATGGTGCGGGCCTTGTAAAGCGATTGCACCCGTACTTGAAGAAGTTGCCGCTAATTACGAAGGCAAAATCAAAGTCTGCAAAGTGGATGTTGATAGCAATAAAGAAGCTGCGCAAAAATACGGTATTCGCGGTATTCCAACGCTAATGGTATTTAAAGACGGCAATGCCTCGGCAACCAAGGTCGGCGCATTATCAAAAACTCAACTAGAAGAATTTGTCGATAGCTCTTTATAAGTCAAATCTTCTATCTTATTGATTTTTATAATTAAAACCGTTTGTTTAGGCTGTTCCAGCCGATTGAACGCAAGCGGTTTTAATGTTTCTATTCAATGGCCATTGATGTCAATTTTCTTGCTACTGTCGTCAAATCTATCATGACGCTCGCCCCACTAAAATCATACGCTCTGAGATAATAAGTATAGCTAGCAAAAACTTTCATACTCAATCAGCTCCCTAATTGAATGATTAACAAAAATCCAAAATGGGGCTAGACGACATATAATTTCAATGCTAGAGTTACTTCTATAACTATATAGACAAATTATCTACTCTTACCTTTTAAACGACCTGAAACACAATCTTTCAAAACTAACTTTAAAATTAACTTTAAGTAGCCGTTAAATAACCAGAGTAAATCAAAACCATAGCTCTACTAGCAACCGCCTATCCGTTTGCTTCCCTAATCTGATATGAGTAACACGCCTAAACACTTAAACGTGAACTTCATAGCAGAGTCCAGAAGAGCCCAAAAGAACCCAGAGTAAAAACTTAACCCATTTAAAACCATCGCTGCAAAAAGCATCGTCAATTTTTTCTTACCTCTCACAACCAAAGCCAATCCGAACTATGAATTTAACTGATCTTAAAGCCAAACCTATATCTGAACTTGTCAAAATCGCAGAAAGCATGGGCCTAGACAATGTCGCCCGCTCTCGCAAACAAGACATTATCTTCTCAATACTCAAACGCCATGCAAAAAGCGGTGAGGATATCTCTGGAGATGGCGTACTTGAAATCTTACAAGATGGCTTTGGTTTTTTACGCTCGGCAGACTGCTCCTACTTAGCAGGCCCTGATGATATCTATGTATCGCCCAGCCAGATCCGCCGTTTTAATTTACGCACCGGCGATACCATTGCCGGCAAAATTCGTCCACCTAAAGATGGTGAGCGCTATTTTGCATTATTAAAAGTCAATGAAATTAACTTTGATAAACCCGATAACTCCAAGCAAAAAATTCTTTTTGAAAATCTGACACCGCTGTTTCCTGATGATCGCTTATTACTTGAAACCGGTAACGGCAGTACCGAAGATCTGTCTGGTCGCATCATCGACTTGAGCGCCCCTATTGGTAAAGGTCAGCGCGGCTTAATCGTCTCGCCACCTAAGGCCGGTAAAACATTAATATTGCAAAATATGGCACAGGCCATTATTCGCAATAATCCCGAGTGCTACGTCATTGTTTTACTCATTGATGAGCGCCCAGAAGAAGTAACCGAAATGGTACGCTCGGTACGCGCCGCAGAAGTTATTGCGAGTACTTTTGACGAACCACCTGCACGCCACGTACAAGTGGCCGAAATGGTTATTGAAAAAGCCAAACGTCTTACTGAGCACAAGCGCGATGTTATTATCTTACTCGATTCAATCACTCGCTTAGCGCGTGCCTATAACACGATTATCCCAAGCTCAGGTAAAGTATTAACCGGTGGTGTTGACGCCCATGCACTTGAACGCCCTAAACGTTTTTTTGGTGCCGCACGCAACATCGAAGAAGGTGGTAGCTTAACTATTATTGCAACCGCACTTGTTGATACCGGTTCAAAAATGGATGAAGTGATTTACGAAGAATTTAAAGGCACGGGTAATATGGAGCTGCATCTCGATCGTAAGATTGCAGAAAAACGTGTTTACCCGGCGATTAGTGTTCGTCGTTCAGGCACGCGTCGCGAAGAAATACTCACGTCAGAAGAAGAACTACAACATATGTGGATTCTGCGCAAATTATTGCACTCAATGGAAGACACGCAAGCCGTTGAATTCTTAATAGACAAACTAAAAGACACTAAAACAAACGACGAATTCTTTATGTCTATGAAGCGTCAAAAAACTGGAAAGATTGCTTAGCTTAAGCCCAGTAACAACAAGGGTCGCCACTCACAAGTGGCCGAGCGAAACGACTCGCGTATGTAGATGTGGTGAGTCGTTTTACTGAATAAAGCCGTAGTGAATAAAATTGATTTGCTATGACCATTATTGGCCATCGATAAAAATTGTTTTTATACGTCTAACAATTTACTTCGGTAGTAGCGTAACTCTTCAATAGAATCTTTAATATCGTCCATTGCTAAATGGCTCGATTTTTTCTTCATGCCTTTAAGCACTTGCGGCTTCCAGCGTCGTGCTAATTCTTTTAATGAGCTCACATCCAAATTACGATAATGGAAGAAAGCTTCAAGCTCAGGCATATAGTTAGCCAAAAAACGACGATCCTGACAAATGCTATTACCGCACATGGGCGAGTCGCCTTTTTGCAAATGCTGCTGTAAAAACTTAATGGTTTGCGCCTCGGCCTCGGCAACCGTTAACTCACTTTCACGAACGCGCTTAGTTAAACCCGACTGACCATGCTGAAAAGTATTCCACTCATCCATATTATCCAGCACCGAATCCGGCTGATGAATAGCCAGCATTGGCCCCTCAGCTAATACGCGCAAATCCGCATCGGTCACTATGGTGGCAATTTCAATAATCACATCCGAATCAGGCTTAAGCCCACTCATTTCTAAATCAATCCAGATAAGTCGATTAAGTTCTTGCATAGCTCTATGGTTCCTAATGTTCTATAGCTCCCAATATTAGATAGCTAGTATAACGTTGTGTTCAAGTAACGAAAGCCTGCAAGGTTACAATTGTAGTCCGCGCGCCGAACAAGTAAGCTACTGCGATAGCAAAAACGAAGCCTAAAATGAGTAAACGTCGACTTAACAAGCAACAAATTGACCGCATCGCCAGCAATCAGGCTATTGTCTCTGAGAGTGCCGATGATATTGATTTATTGCACGGCCTAGTCGTCACTCATTACGGCAAAGAAGTTGAAGTACTCCGCCTAAATCCCGATAAAACCATTGCCAGCCAAAGCACTCATCGCTGCCATTTTAGAGCCAAACTACCCACTATAGTCTGTGGTGATATTATCTTATGGCGCACGCCACCCTCTAACAGTGCTACTGGGGTCATAGAAGCATTGCTTGAGCGTGAGTCATTATTAAAAAGACCGCGACCTTATCAAGATCCCAAGCCTGTTGCGGCAAACATCGACACTATTTTTATTACCTTGTCGCCACAGCCAGAGCCCATAAGCACACTCATTGACCGTTTTCTTATTGCCGCCGAAAATGCCGGCATTGATGTTTGCCTGCTGCTTAACAAGCAAGATCTAATGGGCGAAAACCCCGCTGTCACTGATGAAATTAATGAACTACTCACGCTTTATAGCCAGCTTGGCTATCCCGTGTTTCGCTATAGCGCAGAA
>JBELIP010000001.1:181108-219922 GCA_042090785.1 Cellvibrionales bacterium
GCGCAGAAAAAAATGCAGACAACGCCGCCGAAACACAACGCTTTCTTGCCGCACTCGCTAATAAAACCAGTATTTTGGTTGGCCAGTCTGGCGTAGGCAAGTCTTCTATTATTAATAAACTCACGGGTAATCACAGTGCCAAAATTGGCGATATTTCTACTGCCAATGATAAAGGCCGTCACACCACAACCACCTCTCAACTTTATCAACTTGCCAATGCCGATACTCATATAGCGACCGGCATTATTGATTCGCCCGGCATCCGTGAATTTGGTTTATGGCACCTGAGCCCCGAGGATATTATTAGTGGCCTGCCAGAATTCCAACAGCATACACACAACTGTAAATTTCGTGACTGCCAGCACGGGCAAAGCAAAGGTTGCGCCTTACAAGAAGCGTTTGAACAAGGTGAGATTCACCCTTCACGAATCAGTAGCTACCACCATATTTTAGATTCACTCGACCAATAGGACTTTAAGCCATTATGTCTTCATCGCTCAATGCCTCACTTATGCTGCAAACATCGCAATTAGATGGGCTACTAAAACAAGATCATGTTTTATTAGTATTTGTTGGTAGCGAGGACGCCTATAGACAAGCACACATTCCCGGCTCGCATTTAATTCGCCCTGCTGAACTCGTCTGTGGTGTTGCACCCGCAGTAGGCAAGCTCCCCGATGCCGATGATTTAGCCTTATTATTTTCACGCATAGGCCTTAACGATAACAGCATTGTTATTGCCTATGATGACGAAGGCGGCGGTTGGGCTGGAAGATTAATTTGGACCTTAGATATTATTAGCCACCCACATTATCATTATCTTGATGGCGGCTTAGTTGCGTGGTTAGAAGAACATCGAGCCACCGAGACCGGCATAAAAGAAAATACCCCGACATCATCTTATGTGGTCAATATTAATCAAGACTTAATTGTTACAGCAGACAATATTATTGAATCCTTGGATGATGACAATTTTATTATTTGGGATGCAAGATCAAGCCATGAATACCACGGTAAAAAAGTATTAGCTGCTCGTGGCGGCCATATTCCTGGCGCCAGTAATATTGATTGGTTAGAATTAATGGATCGCAGTAATGCACTACGATTAAAGCCACTCGAAACCATTCAAGAAATGCTCGACCAAAAACATTTAACCGCTAATAAAAATATTGTGACCCATTGCCAAACACATCATCGATCAGGGTTGACCTACTTAGTAGGAAAAATACTTGGCCTTAATATTAAAGCCTATGATGGGTCATGGTCTGAATGGGGTAACTTAGAAAAAACACCTATTGAAAATAACTGTTAAAAAACTATTTAAAACACCGAACACTAACTTAGACTATTAAAACGATAAGGTTTAAATAATGTCACTTCCTGAATTTCGCGAACGCCTTTTTATCTTTATACAATACTGCATACCGCAGCATATGCTATCGCGTTTAATTGGCTATCTTGCCGACTCAGAAAACCCTTGGTTAAAAGCACAATTAATTCAATTATTCAGTCACTTTTTCCCTATTAATATCGCCGAAGCCGCACCCGATAACGTTGAACAGTATGCCAGTTTTAATGCATTTTTTACTCGCGCATTAAAACCCGGCGCACGCCCAGTAGTTCAAGAACACAATGCTATTGCCTCACCCGCTGATGGAGCAATTAGTGAAATAGGCGTTATAGAAGGCAACCAACTACTTCAAGCCAAAGGACATAACTACAGCTTATTAGCATTGTTAGGCGGCGACACCGCACTAGCCGAGCAATTTAATAACGGTGCCTTTGCAACTATTTATTTATCGCCTAAAGACTATCATCGCGTGCACATGCCATTAGCGGGTACTCTACAACAAACACGCTACGTGCCCGGCAAATTATTCTCTGTTAATCAAACCACCGCCAATAATGTCCCAGGATTATTTGCTCGCAACGAACGATTGATTTGTGTTTTCGACACTAGCAGCGGACCAATGATTGTTATCTTAGTCGGCGCTATGATTGTTGCCGCTATTGAAACCGTCTGGGCCGGCCAAGTAGCACCGCAACCTAAAAAAATAACTGCCATTGATATGACTCAAACCATAACACTGGATAAAGGCGGTGAAATGGGACGCTTTAAATTAGGCTCAACGGTTATTGTCTTGTTTCCAGAAAACACCGTTGCATGGAACAAAGCATTAACCAACGGAACACCTATACAGCTGGGAGAACTACTAGGGACAATGACTAGAGACAATGACTAGAGACAACGACTAAGAACAACGAGTAAGGACAACCAAGCATTAAAGTAATAGCAGCAAGCGATCAATACCTAAAGCCACTCCCGCACAATTAGGCAGGCCTCTATCTAACGCTTCAATTAAACCAGCATCAATTTCCCTAGCGGGCTCACCCGCATTTAAGCGCCACTGGTTATCGGCCTCAAAACGTTGCATCTGCTCTGCCGCATCTGTTAATTCATGGTAGCCGTTAGCTAATTCAATACCGTTTATATATAACTCAAAACGTTTTGCTACCGTTCGGTTGTCGCTATCCGTACCAAGCCTAGCAAGCGCCGATTGGCTCGCCGGGTAATCATATAAAAATGTCATGCACTCACGGCCGAGATTTTGTTCGACACAATGCGTCAACAATAAATCTAACCAGACATCTTTACTTTGATGACTAAAACTCACATCCATTTTTTGTTTTACTAGTAACTCAAGTTCATTGCTCGTTGTAGTAAATGGGTCTATATCTACATAGCGAATAAACGCATCGCGATAACTTATTTTTTCTACGCCAATTGCTGGCAGTAAACAATGAATTAAAGCTGCAACATCATCAATCAATGCATCCAGATCATAATCGAGCCGGTACCATTCCAACATCGTAAACTCCATACCATGTAAACGGCCAGGCGCATCCTGTCTAAACGCTTTCGTCATTTGATAAATTGAACCACTGCCAAGCGACAGTAATTGTTTCATTGCATATTCTGGCGAGGTGGCTAAATATAAACAGTCAGCATTGTTGGGCGTCGTAGAAAAAGGGTTTTCGACACGAAGGTTTTCGAGTTGAGGGTCTGTAACAGGATACTGACCAAGCAACGGCGTTTCTACTTCTAGGACCTGCTGCTTGGCAAAGTACTGACGAATACAGGCAAGCGTGGCGGCTCTTTTCGCCAAACGCTCACCCGTATTATGAAGATTAAGCGCAGCGGGGTTTGCGCCCGTTTGCTCGATCATGCGCGCGAAACATATTCGCCTGTGCGAGTATCAATTTTTAATATCTCGCCTTCATCAATAAACAACGGTACGCGAACCACAGCGCCCGTTACCAATGTTGCAGGTTTTGTGGCGCCTTGCGCGGTATCCCCTTTTAAGCCAGGGTCTGTTTCACCTACAGCTATTTCAACAAAATTTGGCAAGGTAACCGTTAACGGCGCACCATTCCATAATGTGATAATGCATTTTTCTTGTTCTTTCAAAAACGGTTTTGCGTCTTCGATGGCAGCAGCAGAAGCTGGCACTTGCTCAAAGGTCACAGGGTCCATAAAGTACCAAAACTCATCATCGCAGTAGAGGTATTCCATGTTCGTTTCCATGACATCGGCAGCTTCAACGCTTTCACCCGATTTAAAGGTTTTTTCCCAAGCGCGGCCAGTTTTTAGATTTTTTAAGCGCACACGGTTAAATGCCTGACCTTTGCCCGGCTTAACCACTTCGTTATCAACAATATTACAAGGGTCGCCCTCAATAATAATTTTTAAACCATTCTTAAATTCATTGGTAGAATAGGTGCCCATGGTGTTCCTCAGCAAGTATATTAAATGGGTGAATACGTGTTTTTCTATCTATCAGCCTATTGGCGCAATTTTCTGCTTAATAAATGCTTCAAATCGCCTGTAAAACTGACTGCTTCTTATCAAGTAACGGAATAACCCTATGATAACGCGAACAAGCCCAAACTGTCAGACGGAAAATACCGTTATTCGCCTCACTGAAACCGAGACTTGGCAGCAACTACTATCTAACGCCACATTAACGCTAGCCGAACTACTGCAAAAACTCGACATCCCCACCAATGACCTTTCTGCCAGTTTTGCTACCAGCATCGATGGCCAGCCTGACACTCAGCCACTGGACTTTCCTATTCGCGCTCCTGCACCCTTTATCGAGCGCATGGTAAAGGGCGATATCAATGATCCACTGCTTCGACAAGTCATTCCGTTAGCCAAAGAGCATGATATTACCCCGGGTTACACTGCGGACCCACTGCATGAAGCCGATTTTAATAACACACCAGGGCTAATTCATAAATATCGCAGTCGCGCCCTGCTTATTGTAACCAAAGCTTGTGCTATTCACTGCCGCTACTGTTTTCGCCGTCACTTTCCCTACGAAGATAACCAACCCAGCCGTGCCATGTGGTCACAAGCCTTAGATTATCTTCAACAACATAATGATATTAACGAAGTCATTTATAGTGGTGGTGACCCATTAGCTAGCAGCAACGCGCAACTTAGCTGGCTAAGTCAACGCATTGCTGACATTCCGCATATCAAAACACTGCGAATTCATACCCGATTACCTGTTGTATTACCACAACGCATTGATACCGGGTTATTAGCGTTGCTGCAACAGTGGCCCGGCAAAAAAGTCATTGTCATTCACAGCAATCACGCCAATGAACTCGATAACTCCGTCAAGGTTGCTATTGATCAACTTAAAGCAACGGGAGCAACAGTACTTAACCAAACCGTTTTATTAAAAGGTATTAACGACTCAGCAGCAGCATTAGTCGCCTTAAGCGAACGGTTATTTGATATCGGCGTGCTGCCCTACTACCTTCATCTATTAGATAGCGTTGCAGGTGCCGCACATTTTGCAATAAATGACTCACAAGCCAAAGCAATTATGAGACAAGTCACCGCCCGTTTGCCGGGATATTTAGTACCACGACTGGTGCGCGAAGAGGCCGACAAGGCCTCTAAAACACTGATACTACCTAACGAATAAATTCATAAATTACATAGACTTAAGATATTTTTAAAAAAAATATCGACCAGTTAACATAAACTCCGCCAGCTTCAGCACAAAAAACAATCAATACCTATACTCAAGAAAGATGACTGCGCTCCATGCGGCAACGTTTACTTTAATGAATATTGGTCCCAAATGTTTTTTAAGCGAAAAAATAAACTACGCCAAAAAGCACTCCCTGAATTTAGTTTTTGCGAAGCTAACGTTGAGGGCCTACGCTCGTGGGTCAATGTTTTACCTCGCAGAAATATACGCGCCATGGCCAACCAGCTTATTGTTGCGGGCAAAGAACTCACCGCCTCTAACTGCCAGCTAAATCAGCTAGTAGCAGTGTTAGAAATTCTCGGCGAACCCATCATGACGGTAAGTAGTGGCTTGCTGACACAGCAAATTAAGGATGATCATGAAATAGACATCTATAGAAAACGACAAGAATTTTTCACCCTATTTGGGCATATCTATTGTGTTGCCGGCCAAGCGCAACTCAAAAATGAATCGGCCCAACATATTGATGAACTGCTTTTAAAAGCCATTCAATTTTTATGCAATGCCACTATTGCTTCATACCAACTTTACGAAAGCCCACCTGCCGGCTGCTGGCAATTGCTACATAAAATTTATCTGTATTCTTTAACCAATAGTTATACCGAAGCCAACGCCGTTAAATTTAGCGCCAGTTACAAAGTCGTTACCGCACTTTGCTGTGCAAGCCCAGAAAAATTGAATGCCAAGCAGATTGAAGTGTTAGTAGAATATATGCGGTCCGCTATTGTTGGTGTCAGTATTTGCGAAAACCCAAACAACCACACAAACTTCTGCGTTGCAACCAATGAGGACCAGCAACCGTATCGCTATATACCGAAGACAGAAGCATTAAAAATAAATAGTAACGAGAGCAATGAGAGTCATCAAAAGCCGGATAGTAATAACAATGTTATTTACTTTGATTTTCATAAAATACGGAATACGTTAACTACTAGCTGCCTATCAAGAGATATGGCAAAACATTTGAGCAGTAGTTACGGCATGCCACAAGTTCGCGCTCATGCTCGTAATGCCGCTACTGGCACATTAGACATTTGCAGTGACTTATCGGCTATTCATTATTTTTTAAGTGGTGAGCAATCGCTTGAATCACTCACACAACATTTAGGTGCAGAATATAAAGCAGGCTCTAATACCGCCCAGCAAAAATCACTCATGATAAAAACGACGTATGGAATGACATTTACACCAGCAATTGGCAACAAAGTGAATTTAATGGGAACAGTATTGAGTTTCAAATTCAAAAAAATAATGCAAAAAAAACTAATCTTCCGCCAGAGTTTGCCGTTCAAAAAATTGCCATCTCAGACTTAAACCCTAGTGGTTATAAGTTAGTGGGTAACGACATGGCTCTAAGGGCCTACAAACCTGGAAATCTTATTGGACTCAAACATACCGACGAAAATAACTGGCATGTCGGCATTATTCGCTGGAGTAAAGCCATTAAACACGAAAAGCAATTAGGTATCGAATTACTCACAAAACAGATACAGCCGTACGGCATTAAAATTGTACATAGCAAACAGGGTGGTGATTTTATGCCTGCATTATTATTACCCGAATCCACATGCCAGGGAAAAAATAGCAAAGCCTCTAGTAATAGTGCCCGCTTGCTTTTACCTCGATTAACACTTAAAGGAAAAACAGCCGCTATTATGATTAATACACAATCGAAAAAGCAAATTGTACTGGGTGATTGTATTGAAAAAATGGCGGTTATTGTCGCTTCCTTTTTACCGATCAAAATATATCAGAAGGAAAAATAGATGCAAGGCAAGGATGAATACATAAACCGAAAGAACACTATTCATCATTTGGCGGAAAAGAAAACTATAAAAGATATTAATTTTTTATAAAAACTGAACCTGCCATAAATGAACAAATATAGGAAAATTTGCTGTGAACAGAAGTTGCAATACCGCCAAAAAAAACGATGGGGAAAATGACGCCTTCAACATTGAATTTGAAGTGAGCTCTATTCAGCCCACGATTGAAAGTCGAATTATTCATTTATTAGTAGCTCATGAAGAGCCCAGCGAAACTGATAAAATAAAAAATATATTTAAGAATTCTGGCTGGATAGTCAATGCTCATAGAATAACTTCTATCGAGGATCTCGATGAATCGCTACGCAATCAGACTTGGAATATCATTCTTGCATTCGGCCACTCAAAGACTTATTTTCCTGCTGTTATTGGCAATGCGCTCGAAAAAAACAACACGCAATTACGAGCCATTTATCTCGATGAAAAATATTCAGCAACGAATGCACTACAAATTTTTCAATGTGGATTTTGTGACTACCTAACCATTAATGAACACGAACGCCTACTCTTTGTTGCCAGCCGCGAAATACAGTCACAACAAGACCATAAAATAGCTAATGCCGCCCAAAGTGTTATGGCAGAGGCTAATGCACGTAGCCAATTACTTATGGATTCGACCACTGATGCTGTCGCCTATGTTATTGATGGAATGATTGTGCATAGTAATCATGCATTTTCTTCAACGCTTAATTTTAGCTCTTCCGATGATTTAGACTATATGCCTTTTATCGATTTAGTCAGCAGCCATGATCAAACAAAAATTAAACCCTTACTAAGAAAACATCAGTTGGGCGAAGAAAAAGAATCAAGCATCACTATTGATATTGTTAAATCCAACGCAGAAACAATGAAAACTGAACTCTTGCTAGCTTTAGCTAGTTTTGAAGGTGATCCCTGCACGCAAATAATATTACGCTCCGCTACCGACAAAGAAAATGCCGCTCAATCAGATTTTGATATCACTATGATTCAAGCGCTAAAAGGTAAAGGCAGTTTGTTTTTTGCTTCTATCACCAGTAACGCTATGCAAAGAAAAAAACTAGGTCTTCATAATCATCTGCTATTAATTAATGAAATAAATCATTTACTACGCGACTTTATCCCAACAGAAGCAAAAGTTTTCAACTACCTCAAAGAAAGCTGGATTATTGTTATTCCTAGTAGCTTTCAACATAACCCTACAGAATTAGCTGCAGAACTATGTCAACGAGTGAACTCAGCGTCTATTAGTGAAGGCATTCAAAGCATCAAGCCATCTATTGCCGTCGGTATTTCAAAATACGGAGTTGCTGGCATTACAATTGAAAACGCACTTGACCAAGCCTTTAAAGCGTCGGCCGAAAAACAAATGGATGGCAACAGTGGCTATAAGGTTTTTTCACCCAAAATTGATAATGCAGAAGGTGCCGAAGCACTTAGGTCGGCACTTGAACTCAATCGCTTTCGCATTAAATTTCAACCTATTATTGCATTACAAAACCAGAGCCAACATTTTTACGATACCGTACTATATATTGAAAATGATTCTGGCTCTGACAAACCTGCAGACGAATTACTTGCAAGCTTAGGTATAGAAAAATCCAATGCCGAACTAGACCGCTGGATAATCAGCAAAATTATTAGCACGTTAAAAACCATGCCGGATAAAAAAATTGAACTTAACATCCCATTAACAGCTAGTGCAATTATGGATGATGAATTATTTTCATGGCTAATAAGTAGTCTTGAAAATGCAAATATAGCGAGTGCATCATTCAGCTTTTCTATTACCGCAAACAATGCTACTGACTATGAAAACAACGCACTGCAATTAATAAAAAAATTAAAACATGCAGGGCATAAAATCTGCATTACTAATGCTAACAATGACTATATTGATTTACTTAAAAAAATATTACCTGACACGCTAAAGCTTACTGAATATTTAACCACAAAAATGACAGGCGAAGAAGCAGAGCCTGAATTGATAAAAAATATGATTGCGTTTGCCAAAGAAAATAATTCAGTCTGCATTGCCAGCGGCGTAAACGGCGCTGCCGATTTAGCACAACTATGGCAAACCGGAATCAATTACGTACAGGGAAATTACCTACAAACACCGCAAGATAATATGGATTATGATTTTTCTGACATTGCTTAAACACTGCTTGTTTAAGCAAAAGGATAATTAATCTTTAGCCGCCAGACGCTCTCTATCACTTATGCCCAGTAAATAGAGAATACTATCTAAACCTAGGTTAGAAATTGATTGTCGTGCCGAGGCCTTAACTAATGGCTTAGCTCTAAAAGCAATCCCTAAACCCGCAATACTCAGCATAGGTAAATCGTTAGCGCCATCGCCTACGGCAATGACTTGTTCTAAGGCAATATTTTCTCGACATGCAATATCTTTTAGTAACTCTGCCTTTCTATTACCATCGACCACTTGACCTGTCACCTTGCCAGTTACTACACCGTTTTCAATATCCAGCGCATTGGCATAAACATAATCGAAGCCTAATTTTTCTTGTAGCTTGTTGCCAAAATAGTTAAAGCCACCCGATAAAATTGCCGTTTTATAACCCAAGCGCTTCAACGTTATCAAAAGCGTTTCGGCACCTTCCGTTAACTTTAATTGCCCAGCGACCAGCTCTAATGCATTTTCATCTAAGCCTTTTAATAAAGCCACTCGACGCTCAAAGCTTTCATTAAAATCTATCTCACCACGCATGGCCGATTCCGTTATGGCAGATACTTTATCACCGACACCAGCCACTTTAGCCAACTCATCAATAACCTCGGCTTCAATGAGGGTTGAATCCATATCGAATACCACTAAGCGACGGTTACGACGGAACATATCATCTTCTTGATACGCAATATCGATATTTAATGTTGTTGCCAACTCTAACAAAGAGCGCCTTACAAACTGTGCATCATCGAGTTCTCCACGTAGTGAAAACTCAACACAGGCCTTCGATTGTTCGGTTTCTTCATTTAAAGGTACACGTCCTGATAAACGCGTGATTTTATCGATATTTAAACCGTGCTGGGCAACCAGCTCTGTCACTGCACTAATATGCTCGGCATGCACCTTACGCACTAACAAGGTAACAATATGACGTGGCTTGCCCTGCTCTTTAGTCCATGCATCATAAGCACCGGCATCAACAGCATCGAATTCAATCGACATGCCTAATGTTTCTAGCTGCTCACTCACACGAGAAAATAAATGTTTCTGATTAACACCTTGTGGAATTTCAACGAGTAAACCGAGTGCTAGATTATTATGAATAACTGCCTGCCCAATATCTAAAACATTAACCGCTTGCTCAGCCAATAAAGTAGTCACCGATAAGGTAATACCCGGCTGATCAGGACCTGTAATTTTTATTAGTGTAACGTCACTCACATTATCAACCTGTTTATTGATCTATTCTTAAATCTATTTTTTAGAAACCAAATGCTACTCAATATATTCAGCGTTATTTTTTCGGCTCTACAACAACCGCATCTACTTTTTGAAAGCCACGAGGCAACTTATTGCCACGGCGAGCGCGCTCACCAAAGTAATGTTCTAAATCGGCAAACTTCATTTTTAAATGTCGCTTACCCGCATAAATAATGAGCGCATCATCTTTTTTCATGACAACTGCTGTTAGCATAAACTCTTCACGAGTGGCGAGCTTAGCACTAGGTATATTCATTATTTTATTTCCCTTACCTCGCGCCATAATGGGCAAATCACTAATCGGGAAAATCAACATACGGCCTTCATTACTCACTGATACTAGCAAGCCATCTTCAACATCATCCACTTTAGCCGGGCTAATAACTTGACCACTTTTTGGAATAGTTAACAAATTTTTTCCGGCTTTTTTATTGGCATGCATATTACTTAGACGCGCAACAAAACCATAGCCCGCATCGGTCGCCAACAAATAAAGATCATCGTTAGCGCCCATCATAAGGCCTTCGAAGGTTGCGCCAGACGGCGGGCTTATACTACCGGTTAATGGCTCACCCTGCCCACGAGCAGAAGGCAATGTTCTTGCCGGCACAGAATAACTTCGTCCGGTTGAATCGAGTAACACCGCTGACTGATTGCTTTTGCCTTTAGCAGCAAGTTTAAAACTATCGCCAGATTTATAACTCAGTGACTCAGGATCAATATCATGTCCCTTTGCGGCGCGGATCCAACCTTTAGCAGACAACACCACCGTTATTGGGTCTACTGTTGTAATGTCATCTTCGGTATAAGCAACCGCATCTTCACGATCAACAATGGGTGAACGGCGATCATCACCATACTCTTCAATTACCGCTAATAATTCTTTTTTCATTAGCGTCTTCATGCGGGCATCCGAGCCCAAGGTTTTTTCTATATCATCACGCTCACGACTTAGCTCTTCTTGCTCGCCTTTAATTTTAACTTCTTCAAGGCGGGCTAACTGACGTAAACGCGTATCTAGAATATAGTCGGTTTGAGCTTCACTCAAATCGTACTTTTTCATTAATACTTTTTTCGGTTGGTCTTCGGTACGAATAATGTGAATCACTTCGTCCAAATTCAAAAAAGCAATTAATAAGCCATCGAGTAAATGCAAACGGTTTAGAATTTTTTCTAATCGGTATTCTAAGCGCTCACGAATCGTGTCTTTACGATAAGACAACCACTCTTTAACAATGCCGGCTAAATTTTTAACCTGCGGACGACCATCGGTACCAATCATATTCATATTGATACGATAATTACGTTCGAGATCGGTAGAGGCAAACAAATGCGACATTAAAGTGCTGATATCAACCCGATTCGATTTAGGCACAATAACCAGTCGAGTTGGGTTTTCGTGGTCAGACTCATCACGCAAATCAACAACCATGGGCAGCTTCTTTGCTTGCATTTGCGCAGCAATTTGCTCTAACACTTTGGCACCAGATACCTGATGGGGTAAGGCAGTAACAACAATGTCGCCTTGCTCTGTGTCATAAATTGCCCGCATTTTTAAACTACCCTTACCCACCTGGTACATTTCAAGAATGGCTTCAGAGGAAGTCACAATTTCAGCATCTGTCGGGAAATCGGGGCCTTTAACAAAAGCAAACAAGTCACTGACTGTGGCTTTTGGCTTTTCTAACATATGAATACAGGCAGAAACGACTTCGGTAAGATTATGTGGCGGAATATCCGTCGCCATGCCCACCGCAATACCGGTAGTGCCGTTTAATAAGATATTAGGCGCTCTAGCAGGCAGTAAAACCGGCTCAAATAAAGTGCCATCAAAATTACCCTGCCAATCGACCGTGCCTTGTGAAGCCTCAGCCATTAGTACATCGGCATAAGCGGTGAGCTTCGACTCGGTATAACGCATGGCCGCAAAGGATTTAGGGTCATCTGCCGAGCCCCAGTTACCCTGCCCATCAACCAAGGGATAGCGATAACTGAAGGATTGCGCCATTAAGACCATGGCCTCATACACTGAGCTATCGCCATGTGGGTGGAACTTACCAATAACATCGCCAACGGTGCGAGCCGATTTCTTATATTTAGCGAATGCTTTTAAGCCAAGCTCTGACATGGCATAAACAATACGGCGCTGCACGGGTTTGAGCCCATCACCAATATGAGGCAATGCGCGATCCAAAATGACATACATGGAGTAATCGAGGTAAGCTTTTTCGGCATACTCTTTAATAGATTGTTGCTCAGTGCCGAAATTGCCGATAGGTTCTGGCAAATCTGTAGGTGTGTCGGTCATAGGCCGCGTAATCTCACTTCACTTGCTGGTTGCTTACTATGCTTGGGCGGTTATTTATCATTCTAATTAAGCCCAAGTGTCGAATGTTTATCGACATGCATTTGATATTCAAATTGTCGCAGATTAGCGCCAGCGGTGCATCCTTCATCGTAAATTTATTGGTGGTAATTTGAGACTTCAATATAAGCAGTAGCTTATTTCCAACATACACCTTAAATGTTTACAACGTAGACGTAAATTAAACCCTTAAGATTCTCATGCGCTGAACAAATAGAGTTCATTAAGGTCAAATTCGTTACTGGAACAGTAACGACGAGTTATTGCTCTATGATGTTTCTTCATGACAAAAAATAAAATATAGAATTAAAATAATCTGCTGGACATTTTCAGGCATTACACCCAAACTTATTTTCAATGCAGTTACTTTTATAAAATCGAATGCATAAGACCATTGAATGACTTTTAAAATACCCTCTAATCAGCCATAAATGTTAGCAGCTGCTTTACCTAAAGTGATTATTTCAAGCGAGAGCGCCGTATGAAAAAAACCTTTGTTATTGATACTAATGTTTTACTACACGACCCTATGGCAGTTCATGCCTTTAATGAGCACCAAGTCGTCATTCCCATGACGGTACTCGAAGAACTCGATGCGATAAAAGATAGACGCGATAAAGATGTTAGTCGCGAGGCACGCATTGCTATTAATGCTATCGATAGCATTTTAGCTAACGCTTCTCCTAAGCAGATTCAATCCGGCGTTGACATTCCTAGCACCCTTGAAACCAAAGGCACGCTGGCTATTTTTCCTGATCAATTAATCGAGCATACCCAAAAAGTCCCGCTATTAAATAACCCAGTGCATCACTATAACGACGACCGCATTATTAATGTTGCGCTACACCTGCAAGGACAAGAAGATAACGCCGGCGTTTGCCTAGTCACTAAAGATATTAATATGCGCCTTAAAGCCAAAGGGTCTGGGCTTGAAAATGTAGAAGATTATAGAAAAGACAAAGTTGTTGAAGACATTTCATTAATGGCCACTGGGTACGAACAATACGAAGGTGATTTTTGGTCGCAGGTAGATAACGTAGAAACCGTGCATGGCGGACAAGGAAAGGTTATTTATAAGCTTAATCGCGGCTATACTCCTGACGTCTACCCCAGCATGTTGCTGTTTGACGAGCAACAGTTTGCCGGCTATGTCAGTGGCATCAATGAAGACACCATTGATATACAACATTTAGACCGAGATAAATTAATGCTACAAAATTTATGGGGCCTAAAACCGCGTAACTTTGAACAAGCCATGGCATTTAATTTAATCCAGCGTGACGAAATTGACATGATGGTTATGACCGGCCCTGCCGGCTCAGGAAAAACCCTAATCGCCCTTGCCTATGGCTTGCATGCCACTATGGAAGAAAAGCGCTTTGACAAAATTATTGTTGCGCGCTCAACCCCTCCAATGGCCGAAGATATCGGCTTTTTACCCGGCACCGAAGAAGAAAAAATGGCACCCTGGCTGGCGGCTTTTGAAGACAACCTCGAAGTACTACATGGCGCTGACGAGAATGCTATGGGAACGATTGAATACATTAAAGAACGCGCCAATATTCAGTTTAAATCACTCAACTTTATGCGCGGCCGATCGTTTAACAATGCTTATATCATTATTGACGAAGCACAAGGCTTAACGCAATTTCAATTAAAATCGATTATCACTCGCGTAGGCAGTAATTCAAAAATTGTTGTGTTAGGTAACTTAGCGCAAATTGATAATAAATATATTACCCCACTAACATCAGGGCTGACGTATCTGGTTGAAAAAAGTAAAGCGTTTGAGCACGCTGCTATTATGCATGTTAATGGCGTAGAACGAAGTCGGCTAGCCGCCTTTGCCGAAACATATTTATAAGGTATTTGTAAAACAGACTCTTATGATTTTATTTATTAAAAATAAATTGTTTTCCCGTAATTGTTTTGTCCTAATGCTTTTTTCAGTCATAGCCTGCTCGGATAAAGCATCAAACCGCTATTCGCCAGGAAGCTTTGACCACGCTAATAAACAATTGCAAACAGCACTAGAACGGCAAGCCAATATACAACAAGCACAAGGCATTATTTTATTTATTGGCGACGGCATGAGCGTAACCACGGTAACCGCTAGCCGAATTTTTGCCGGCCAAAAATCAGGAAAAACTGGAGAAGAGCACGCCCTTTTTTTTGAATCATTCCCATATACAGGATTATCTAAAACCTATAATACCAACCAACAAACGCCCGACTCTGCCGGCACCATGACAGCTATGATGACAGGCTCTAAAACCAAGGCCGGTGCTATAAGCGTTAATACATTGGCGACTCGCGCCGATCCCGATAGCTGCAGTGGATACAATTTAGAAACATTATTAGAAACCGCTGAAGACCAAGGCTGGGCAAGCGGCATTGTCACCAACACATCCATAACCCATGCCACCCCCGCAGCAAGCTACGCTCATAGCCCAGAAAGAAACTGGGAATCCGATAAAGATTTATCCGCCAAAGCAAAAGCTAATGGTTGTCGTGATATTGCTCGGCAACTGATTGAGTTCAATAGTGGCAATGGCATTGAAGTCATACTAGGCGGCGGCCGTAAACATTTTTTGCCCGAAGACGAAAACGGTGAGCGTCAAGATGGACGCAACCTTATTGAAGAATGGTTAGCTAACAACAAAAAGTCAGTGTTTGTGAGTAATGCCAACCAACTCAATACTATCGATGCAGAAAAAACTCAGCATCTATTGGGTGTATTTTCGGATTCACATTTAAATTATGAAACCGATCGCTTATTAAGCCCGCATGATGAACCTTCATTAACCGCTATGGTTGAAGCCGCTTTACGCATACTCCAACAACATAAACGTTTTTTATTAATTGTTGAATCCGGACGCATTGATCACGCCCACCATGCTGGCAATGCATATCGCGCACTAGAAGAAACCATTGAATTTGATAACGCAATTAAACGCGCTAGCGAGTTAATTGACCCCAATAAAACCTTAATGATCGTGACCGCCGATCACAGCCATACATTAACATTGGCGGGTTATCCCACCCGAGGTAACCCTATTTTAGGTTTTGTTAAAGGTAATGATAAAAACGGTAATCCTCAGCAAGCGTTTAGCTTAGCCAAAGACGACCAACCCTATACAACGTTATCTTATGCCAATGGCATGGGCCATTTCATGTTAGAAGATGACGCAGAAAGTCATTCGCATACTCGCTGGAAATCCCCCCCCATTGCAGGCCGACACACCACCACCAATGACAATCCACAATCACCCCACTACTATCAAGAAGCCAACGTGCCTCTGCAATCAGAAACACATGCGGGTGATGATGTTGCCGTTTATGCACAGGGCCCATGGGCGCACTTATTAACTGGCGTCATGGAACAAAATTATATTTATCATGTTATGAAACATGCTGGAGATCTTTAATGATCTCAGTAAAAGGACAATGGGCCTTAGTCACTGGTGCCAGTCGCGGACTCGGCTACCTCTCGGCTATCGCACTGGCACAACAAGGTTGCAATCTTATAGTGCACAGCCGCAGTCTAAAGCATTGTGACAAAATAAAAGCTCAAGCCGAAGCCTTAGGTGTTGAAGTTATTTGTCTAGCTGCTGAGTTATCAATACACAGTGAAGTGATTCAACTGCTTGATGCCATTGAAGCCACTGGCAAGCCAATTGACATTGTTTTAAATAATGCCGGCATTCAAGTCACCTATCAAGAGAATTACTGGGCAACGCCGGTTGATGATTTTACGCTGAGCTACAACGTTAACGTGATTGCCATTAGCACTATTTGTTATCGTTTAATTCCAAAAATGATTGCCCGAGGTTTTGGTCGCGTGGTTAATACGACTAGCGGCATTAAAGATGATCCGCAACAAGCGGCTTACTCGGCCAGCAAAGCTGCGCTGGATAAATTCACTATTGACCTTGCCAGCAAGCTCGATAATACCGGTGTCACTTTAAGCCTCACCGACCCCGACTGGTGCCGGACAGATTTGGGCGGCCCGCATGCTAACCATTCGCCAGAAAGTGCATTACCCGGTGTTATTGTCGCAGCGTTTTTAAGTGATACTAAAAACGTTAAAGGCTGTCGCTATATTCATGCACAAGCTTTTTCTGGGTTAACTTTAGAGGAGGCTGTTAAAAAAGCTGAAGAGGCTAACGTTCAAGTTAACGTTTAAATTAAATGCTCTACAAAAAAACGGCCTTTTATTAACAAACAATAAAAGGCCATTATCATTACTGATAAACCATATTACTTTAAAAATTTAACTTAAAAAGCAACCGTCACACCAAGCCCTAAAACATCAACATCGGCATCATCCAATTCGTGCATCTGATATTCAAACTTAAGATTCACTGCCTCACTTAAAGACAAATAAGCACCGATTCCGTAAAAAATATCGGTACCATCATCACTTTCGGAGTCAGTACCCAAATCGGGTATATTGGTATAACTCAACTCGGCATCCCAAGAATCAAAACCTAACTCAGCCTAAATACCTGCATTTTCTGAAATAGGCATGCCGCCAATAACCGATAATTGAATGGCATCTGCCTCGACTTTAGCTGACGCACCATCAGCCGAAACTGATACCTCACCAAAATCCTGATAACCGAGTTCAACGGCAAAATTTTCATTAATACGGTAACCCGCAGCAATGCCAAATGTAGTGTCCGTATCATCTAGCCCAGCAATATCTAAATCAAGGTCGGTTCGGGTAATATCGAATGAACCGTAAAAACTCTCACCTGCAAATACCGAAGAGCTCATTAAAGTTGCTCCAGATGACAGTAATACAATTGATAATTTTTTCATTTTATTTCTCCATATAAATTAAAGTCACGCTCCATAATATGTACGAGCAATAAAATATTACTGTGACAAAAATAAAACAACAACAGACGAATTTACTCTTTTTAAATGGAACTAAAAAATCACTCAAACGGAGATATATTATTTTTGTAAAAAATAATAATTATGTAGACATCATCATAAAAACCAACTGGCTTTATAACGAATTAGCTTGGCTTTGACCTATCTGCAATGTAATTTTTTACTCTTTACACATTCAGCATAAATGTCACAGGGCCATCATTCACTAATGATACTTGCATATCAGCCGCAAACTGCCCTGTTGCCACTTTTAATGATGATGCCTTTAATTGCTCAACACAGCGTTGGTAGTAATCATTAGCTATGGCAGGATCGGCCGCAAGAGAAAAACTAGGACGTAAACCTTTATCGGTATCCGCTGCTAAAGTAAATTGCGACACCACTAAAAGCTCACCTTGAATATCTTGAACACTTAAATTCATTTTATTATTATCGTCACTAAACACACGATAGTTTAATAACTTATGTGCCATTTTCTCAATGGCTTCAGGTTTGTCGTGGCTCTCTACGGCAAGCAACACCAACAAACCTTGTTCAATACTGCCAACCAATTGCTGATTAACGACAACATTGGCGGAGCGCACCCGCTGAATAAGCGCTTTCATCTTTAAGCCTTTGCAGGGCGCGCTGCGCGCTTGCGTTCGTGCTCAAGTAAAAATTTCTTTCTAACACGAATACTTTCAGGCGTTACTTCTACTAACTCATCATCTTCAATAAATTCTAACGCTTGTTCTAAGGTATAACGAATTGGTGGAGAAAGTACGGTCGCCTCATCGGTGCCCGAGGCGCGCACGTTGGTTAACTGCTTCGCCTTAGTCGGGTTAACGGTTAAATCATTGCCGCGACTATGAATACCAACGACCTGACCTTCATAAACGTCCATATTGGCGTCTGTCATTAAACGTCCACGGCCTTGTAAATTAAATAATGCATACGCTAATGTTTTGCCTTTAACATTACTAATTAATACACCGTTAGTACGCGACTGGACTTCACCTACTTTTACTTGACCGTAGTGATCAAATATTGAAGTGATAATACCAGTTCCCGAAGTCATGGTTAAAAACTCGGAGCGAAAACCAATTAAACCTCGCGCAGGAATAATATAATCTAAACGTACGCGGCCTTTACCATCAGGCACCATATTCTTCAGGTCGCCTTTACGTAAACCCAAGGCTTCCATAACAGAGCCTTGATGTTGCTCTTCACAATCAACCACTACGGCTTCGTAGGGTTCTTCAATAACACCATCAACAATGCGCTGAACCACTTCTGGGCGACCCACGCTCATTTCAAAACCTTCGCGACGCATGGTTTCAATTAATACTGATAAATGCAGCTCACCTCGGCCCGAGACAATAAATTTATCAGCCGACTCGCCAGGCTCTACTTTTAATGCCACGTTATGTAATAACTCGCGATCAAGACGCTCTTTAATATTTCGGCTGGTCACGAACTTGCCTTCTAAACCGGCAAACGGCGAATCGTTGACTTGAAAAGTCATCGACACCGTTGGCTCGTCAACCGTTAACTGCGGTAAGGCTTCGACGGTTTCGGGCGCACATAAGGTGTCAGAAATATTTAAGCCATCAATACCAGTAATACAAATAATGTCGCCCGCGGTTGCTTCTTCAACCGGTACACGCTCTACACCCAAATTACCCAAAATCTCTAACACTCTACCTGAGCGAGTATTATTTTCTGAATCGACCACTGTGACTTGCGTATTACGCGCAACTTTACCGCGGGTCACACGACCTACACCAATAACACCAACGTAGCTTGAATAATCCAAAGCACTAATTTGCATTTGGAAAGGCCCATCAGCGTCAACTTGTGGTGGGTTAACATTATCTAAGATAAGTTGTAAAAGCGGCGTCATGTCGTCGCTCATATTATCTTCTTCTAAACCAGCAATACCATTGAGTGCCGACGCGTAAATAACAGGAAAATCTAATTGCTCATCGGTTGCACCTAAACGGTCAAACAGATCAAAAACCTGATCCATAACCCAATCAGGACGCGCACCCGGACGGTCAATCTTATTAATGACAACAATCGGGTTTAGGCCACGCGCAAACGCTTTTTGGGTAACAAAGCGCGTTTGAGGCATAGGGCCATCAACCGCATCAACCAATAGCAATACAGAATCAACCATCGATAATACGCGCTCAACTTCACCACCAAAGTCGGCGTGTCCAGGCGTATCGACGATATTAATATGGTGATCATTCCAGTTAATCGCCGTGTTCTTGGCCAAAATGGTAATGCCGCGCTCTTTTTCCTGATCGTTAGAGTCCATAATGCGCTCGGTACCCTGATCGCGACGATCAAGGGTGCCAGATTGCTCTAGCAACTTATCAACCAAAGTGGTTTTACCGTGGTCAACGTGGGCAATAATTGCAATATTGCGCAACTGTCTTGTTTTTAATTGATCTGTCACTTGGAACTCCATCGAATACAGGTAGCCTATAAGGCTGAGAATTGAGCAGCGCGCGATTATACACAAGCAATTAGCACAATAAAGTGTAAAGAAGCCGCCCCAAGGCATTATTCCCGCTAGTTAAGCCCACAATAAGCCGCTAGAATTTCTCATTATTCTATGAACAGCGCCTTTTTTTCGGCGCCAAGGGTAAAAGGCATGCCAAGAATGGCTGCAAGCCCTTGATAATAACCACTTATCATCAAACGACTTTGAAAGTAGACCGCTATGACTGACGTAAAATCATCTTCTCATCCCATTTGGTCCAGCCGCTTAACTTATATCCTCGCAACAACCGGTGCAGCCGTGGGCTTAGGCAATATCTGGAAATTTCCCTATATTGCCGGTGAAAATGGCGGCGGCGCATTTGTCCTAATGTATTTGCTGTGTATTTTACTGCTGGGCATTCCAATTATGGTCGGCGAAGTCATGCTCGGCCGCAAAGGTCGCGCCAATCCGGTCCATGCCATGCTAACTCAGGCACGCAGCGCTGGGGTGAGTAAAGGTTGGTCACTTATCGGCATTATGGGTGTGTTCGCCGGCATTATGATCTTAATGTATTACAGCGTGGTGGCTGGTTGGTCATTGGAATACGTCTTTCAAAGCGCTACCTCTAGTTATATGGGTAAAAGCCCCACCGATGTAGCCGCTGGCTTTGGCGTCTTTGCGCAAGACACTACTCGCCAACTTATTTGGCATAGTGCCTTTATTACCGTCACAGCATTTATTGTTGGCTTAGGCGTGATGCGCGGCATTGGCAATGCCGTTAATATTTTAATGCCTATTCTGTTTATGCTTTTATTAATGCTGCTTTGGTATGCCTTTAAAAATGGCGAATTCGCACGCGGCCTAACCTTTATGTTTTCAGCCGACTTTAGCAAACTGACTGGCGAATCGCTTCTTACGGCAATGGGTCATGCCTTTTTTACCCTTAGCTTAGGCATGGGCACTATTATGGTTTACGGCTCTTATATGCCAGAGCACCAATCTATTCCCAGCGCATCAGTGAGCGTGGCGTTTTTAGATACTTTAATTGCATTAATTGCGGGTATGGCTATTTTTCCATTGGTCTTTGCCAGTGGTTTAGAGCCAGGTTCTGGCCCCGGCTTATTATTCGAAACACTGCCTATCGCTTTTTCTGACATGTGGGGCGGCGCTTTTTTTGGCACTGGTTTCTTTGTGTTAGTTTCTATTGCGGCGTTAAGCTCGTCTATTTCTTTAATTGAACCTGGCATCGCTTGGTTAGAAAAACTCGGTATTACGCGTATAGCAGCCACCGTAGGCCTTGCCCTACTTTGCTGGCTTGGCGGCGTTGCTAGCATTTACTCCGACGAAGTATTTAATACCCTAGACTTTTTAACTGCCAACATCATGTTGCCGTTAGGTGGGCTATTAATTGCTATTTTTGTAGGCTGGAAGCTCGGCTATACACGTGTGCGTAAAGAAATTACGGGGATCAGCAACGGTGTATTTAATGTTTGGTTTGTCGTACTGCGTTTTATTACGCCTATTGGCGTAATCGTTGTCTTTTACGAAAGCATTAAAGGCTTATTCGGCGCTTAAAATACCACTACTCTGCCGCGCGGCAGCAATCTAACCAGCATTGTAGGCCGCGCGACTGAAATTTTTTCTTATGCGTCACAAAATAAAAGTGCCGATGCATATCTCTATTGGCAATAGCTAACGGTATTAATGTGCCGCGCTTAAACGCCTCTGATAATGTTATACCTGATAAACATCCTAAACCTAAACCGGCCTCAACTGCGCGCTTAATGGCTTCGGTATGCTCAAGCTCTAAATGAATATCTAACTCATTTAATAAACCCTGCATAGCGCGATCAAACGTTTGCCGCGTGCCCGAGCCTTGCTCTCGTAAAATCCATTGCGCCTGTATTAATTGTTTATCCGTTAATTGCTGGTCTTTTAATTGCGCATAAGGGTGGTCAGGAGCGCAGAACACAACGAGTTCGTCAGCGCGCCAAGGCTCTACTAATAAATCAGGGTGTGAGTACTCGCCTTCAATTAATCCTATATCCAAATCGAAATTTAATACTTCTTCGGCTATATGTTCGGTGTTGGCAACATGCAGTCGAATATCCACTGCCGGATAATCGTTTTTAAACCGGGCAATAATAGGGATAGCAACATAGTTACCAATGGTCAGCGTAGCGCCGACATTTAAATTACCTGCGGCTTCGCGCTGCTCCAAAGCTGCCTCAACTTCTTGCGCCTCGCTCATTAAAGACTCGGCTAGCGGCCTAATAGCATGACCATGCGCGTTGAGTTGTAACCGCTTGCCTACTCGGTCAAATAGCTGAGCATTATAGCGCTGCTCAAGATCACGTAATGCGCCACTGGCGGCAGATTGCGACATGGCTAAACTATCTGCCGCACGACTGATATTTTGATAATGCGCCGTTGCTAAAAATACCTGTAACTGTCTTAAAGTGAATTTCATTACTCATGGCCCTCTCTCTTAGCCTTCTCGTCATTCATCTTACTGATCCACTCAAAACTGCCAATCGTAAAGTGCAAACAGATTAGTTAAATCATTAATACATCGGAAATGCCGATATATTATATCTTTATATCCCGTTATACCTATGAAAAAAAGGTCCGTATTATGACCTAAATCGCCCAATAAACGCTCTGAGGAAAAAACATGTCAAACCTAATGACCGAGACAGTCACCGCTGTCCACCACTGGAACGACACTTTATTTAGTTTTAAAACCACCCGTGATCCGAGTTTTCGGTTTAAGAATGGCCATTTCGTAATGTTGGGTCTTCCGCAGGATGGTAAGCCTCTACTAAGAGCTTATAGCATAGCGAGCGCTAACTACGAAGATGAATTAGAGTTCTTTAGCATTAAAGTTGAAGATGGTCCGTTAACCTCGAAACTGCAGCACTTAAAAATTGGCGATGAGCTATTGGTTAGTAAAAAGCCAACCGGCACATTAATCACTGACCAAATGCTGCCCGGCAAGAACTTGTACTTAATTGGTACCGGCACTGGCTTGGCGCCCTTTATGAGTATTATTAAAGATTACGAGATCTACGAGCAATTCGACAACGTGATTCTCACGCACGGTGTGCGCTTCATTAATGAACTTGCCTACAGTGACTATATTGAGAATGAGTTACCTGAGCACGAATATTTTGGCGAAATGGTCAAAGACAAGCTGCATTACTACCCAGCCGTTACCCGCGAGCCGTTTCGCAATAATGGCCGACTCACCGATTTAATGACCAGTGGTAAATTGTTTCATGACCTCGGCCTGCCACAACCTAACCTCGAAGATGATCGCTTTATGCTTTGCGGCAGTCCAAGCATGCTTAAAGATATGTGTGCAATTTTAGACGAGCGTGGTTTTTCTGAAGTGCGTAATGGCAAACAAGGCCACTATGTTATTGAACGCGCCTTTGTTGAAAGCTAGTAATAAGCCGTTGAGTGGTAAACGTTACACGCTGGACTTAAACGCTAGGATTTAAGTCGACACCCAAAATGGATTCAAACTCATGCGGCTGTTTATAGCGTTTAATCTGCTCAAAAAAAGGCGTTGCTTCGGGGTAATGCATTTTCAAGTAAAACAACCATTGCTTAACTCGATTACCCAAAAATCGAACCGGATAAGCATCTTTGGTATCGTAATAAAAACGATTCAATAAATTCAGAATGTCACTCCAGACCAAGGGCAGATAATCACTTTGCTCGTTATGTGCTTTGATTTGCAGCGCCAAATCAGGACAAGCCACTAACCCCCGACCCAACATAAAATCATGACAGGCACTTTCTGCCTTACATTGCTGCCAGTCTTTTATATTCCAAATTTCGCCGTTAGCAACAACCGGAATATTAATGGCCTCTACAATTTCGGCGATACATTGCCAGTACGCCGGAGGCTTATAACCGTCGGCTTTTGAACGCGCATGCACACAGAGCTCGTTGGCACCTGCATCAGCAATGGCCGTGGCATTTTCTAAATACAGGTTTCTTTCTTCAAAGCCTAAACGAATTTTTGCAGTGACCGGTGTTTGGCTGGGAACCGCTTGGCGAACACAGCTAACAATATTATTAATGTGTGTTGGATCTTTTAATAAGACGGCGCCACCTTTGCTGTTGTTTACTGTTTTAGCAGGGCAACCAAAATTTAAATCAATAGCAGAAGCGCCTAAAGCTGCAGCCATTGCTGCGCTCTCGGCCAAGGTTTCAGGGTTGCTGCCTAGCAGTTGAACACGCACGGGCGTTCCATTAGGCGTAGCACTTAAGCCAGTACGGTTAAGTTCGGGACAGTCGCGTAATAAGGTTTTTTCGGATATCGGTAAATCATTAACCCGTAGAAATTCGCTGACACAAATATCGACACCGCCAATATCGCCATAAATAGTGCGGAAGTGGTGATCGATCACGCCTTCCATAGGAGCTAAAAAAATACGCATGGGAATACTAAAAAGTTAATTAACAATTAGCCTAGAATTTTATTAAAAGTAAATTCTAATGGTAAAAGCCTAGGCTAACACAAAACATTAATTAACTAGTGGAGTTTTAAGCGAAAACCTACACTGCCACCAACACCTAAAGCCTGATAACTAAACACTTCTTCATACTGGTCATCTAACGCGTTATCTATGCGAGCATAAACATCTAACTGTTCAGTGACATGATAATTAGCGTTTAAATTCAACAAGGTGTACTTATCGAGACTAACGGTTTGAGATGGATTGGGGAAAGGCGGGAAAAACACATCCGTTTGGCCACCGCTGTATTGAACGTTAGCGTTAAGCTGCAATTTATTAGCTGCCTGCCAAGCTACATTTAAACTTGCACTGTGACGAGGACGTCTTGTCTCATCGATATCTTGACCGCTGTTACTATCAAACTCTACTGCATCAACATACGTATAAGCCACATCAACAGACAAGTTATCACTCAGTGTTGATAAAACGGTTAGTTCAACGCCTTGCCGCTGACTCTCACCTTCTTTATTGGCTGCAGTAGAATTTCCACCGGGAGCCGGTGCAAAACCATTAATCTCATTTTTTAGCGCTGCATTAAAAACCGTCGCGCCCAGATTAACCGCACCATCGAATAACGCATGATCAATACCTAACTCCCAACTCGTTGACTCTTCAGGAATTAAATCGGGGTTACCTACAAAGAAACCAAAAATAGCAAAACGTTCGGTGAAGGTAGGATTTTTAACTGCCGTACCCCATGCGCCACGCAAACGTGTGTCATTATCGACTTGATAGCTTGCTTCAAAACGAAGTGTTTCAGCACTATCAAATTCTGAGTTATCGTCATAACGTCCACTGGCAGCCAGTGTCAAACTATCGGTTACATCAACACGATATTCTAATGCCACACTATCCGTTGTTCGTTTTAAATTCTCTCCGGCATTTTCACCACTAAAAAATGGGCCGGTTTGGTTAAAGCGCTCATTTTCATGCTCAAGTAACAATGATGCACGCTGCGCACTGTCATCCCAAAATAAAGAGCCGACATATTTAAATTGATCCTTGGTTGATGACGAACTATTTCCTAACAAATCGTTGGCAAAGTTATCGTTGTTATTTTCTGACTGCGCGATAACAATTTTATGTTTTGAGCGACCATCGGTAGCATCGTAATTACCTTGGAAACCTACTGTGGAATTACGAAACTCAGAAACCCTATCTTGATCTTCAATAAAACCATCAAAATCAGCATCGCTATCAAATGCACTCATGCCATCATTTTGACGAGCAACAAATGACAATCGCATTTGATCATCGACTTTCCAGCCCGCCGTTAAATTCACACTGGTATTTGTATGGCCATCTTTTTCATCGCCAGCGCGAGAAATATTTTCGCCATCAGACTCTAAATGAGATGCACCTAAACGCACATCAAATTGCCCATTACTGTGCCCAATAGAAAAACCACTCTTACGTGTTGCCCAACTACCGGCTTCGGAATAAACATTCACGCCTAAGGGTTTATCGGCACGATGAGTAATAATATTCACTACACCTGCAACGGCGTCACTACCATACATGGCACTTTGTGGCCCGCGTATAACTTCAACGCGCTCAATGTCACTGGCCGCTAACGTGCCCCAGTTAAGCTCGTCGCTTTGTGATGGGTCATTGGCTTCAACGCCGTCAATAAGCACTAATAAATGGTTAGCCTCAGAACCGCGCACACGAATTTGAGTTGCCGAACCCAATACACCACTACGACTCACCGCAAGGCCTGGGACATCACGCAGTAAATCACTCACCGATAAAGCTGCACGATTTTTTATTTGCTCGCTGTTAATGACCGTCACCGCATTGGCTGACTGAGAAATAGCAATAGGAATATGTGAAGCGCCGATAACAACTTCTTCCATAAGGGGATTCGATTGTGCCTGTAAATTAAAGGGAATAGCAGATAACAGCAATGCTGCTGTAACATTAAAAGGTTTCATTTGGGCTCTCTTACACTCACACCCGAGCGTATAAAGTGAATATAACGGGGCACGAAAGAGCAAATAGACAGGAAGTATTGATTGTGAAAACAATCAACCACCGATCAGCGCAAAACCACACCCCGTGGTTTGTCTGCATAGCGATAGGCTGGTCTCCGGACTCATAAGTGCGCAGTGGATACTTTACAGCTGCGCTGCTTGACTACCTTCCCATGCACTAACTGCACAGTGGTCATTCCTGCCAAACATTCTTATTTACCGTTGCGGGGGCAGTGTCGGGATAGCTTCATTACCAATTTTGGCGAAACGCACCGACTTCCCATTTCATCTTTTTTAAGTTGGTATAAATTGAATTAAAAAAGAACCTATTGCCGAAGCAAGTGCGGGCAATTTACGCATAGTCTATGTTGATGTCAAATAGCATTGCTCACAATATTTCTAAAACTCAGCCAATAGTTACTTTTAGCTATTAGTTTTTACGTTTTCGTAGTGCCGGCAAAATAATGCCTAATAAACATGAGGCCACAATTAAAATGGCACCCAATAATTTTGTTGCTGTCATCACCTCATTAAGAAAAAAATAACTCAAGGCCATTGCAATAGGGATATAAAGATAATAAAACGCACTCACCAGCATAGCGGGTAATTCGGTTGAAGCCTTGACCCAAAGCGTATGCGCTACCAATGTTGACACCACACCTAAAACGATTAACAACTGCCAATCAGTAATACTCAATTGCCAATGTGTTTGCGGCCAAAAAAATAAAAAGAACAGGCCGGCAAAACTAAACTGCCCCCAACTACGAACAGTGGTTGGAAGGTGGCCAACTCTTTGATGAAAAAAGGGTAGCAACGCATAAAGAAAACCACTAAACACGCCAACAAGAAAAGCCTGCGTCACATGATTAGCTATATCAGCAGAGGGAACAACAATAATACAGCCACAGAAACAAAGTAAAATCGCCATGACATCGGTGAGTTTTGGCTTCTGCTTACTGACCAACCAATTAATCCAAACCAAATGGATACCATAAGTTGTCAGCGATAATGCGCCCAGTGATGGCGTGGAGTTTTTTATCGCATAAAAATACGTCCACCAATGTAAGCCAAAAATCATGCCGATAGCGAGCATTGCCAACCAGTCTTTTTGTTTTAAGCCGGTAAAACTTTTATGCCACAGCAATAAAGGTGTTAATACTAAACAGGCAATAAACACTCTTACTAGACCAATGGTTACTTCGTTGGCCGTAACAGAACTCACCAACACCGGCACTAAAGCCATTGTCGATACAGAAACTAACGCAATAATAATTAATCGGGGGGAGATGGATTTCATGACAATGAGCCTACAGATTCATCGAATATTGCGCAATCATTGAATTTTTGGCATTTAAAATAACGCTCAAGCTATTGAGCTTAGATTTTCTTAGCTTTATGATAAACGTACTAATTTGAGGCGCTGTGTGTTTAATTTTTCAAAAAAAATCCTAAGGCAAAAAACGCTGCGCCTAGGCCTTATGGCTTGGATGCTTATTTTTGTCTGTGGCCAAGTACAGGCATCTAGTCACCTTCATATTGATAGCCATGCAGATGAGCCTTGTGTTGTTTGTATTCAGGGACAAGATCAACCCACTGCAACAAACAATACCGTTACCGCGTTTACCTGTAATGTTACTTATCCATTTTCTGTCACACGCCAAACATCTTGCTTACCTAACTGTATAGTTTCACCATATCTAAGCCGCGCTCCACCTCAATCCTAACGACCCAAAGAATATTTTTTTAATG
The DNA here is from genome assembly GCA_042090785.1 of Cellvibrionales bacterium. GTDB lineage: Bacteria > Pseudomonadota > Gammaproteobacteria > Pseudomonadales > UBA7434 > UBA7434. The sequence continues at coordinate 209,422 of JBELIP010000001.1, forward strand.
TTTGTTGACTCAAGCATTTTCTTTTTTTTGTTAGGAGAATTTTATGTCTACTTTACTATTTAAACGTCTTTATAGTTCCGGCCTTTTCTTTACTGCAGCCACACTGACTGCATCAACCTTTATACCAACAACTGCCAGTGCCGAAGAGATTATTGAAGATATTATTATTGCTGCTCACCCACTATCCGGTGAAGGTTTATCTCAATCGATTGATGTCTTAGACGGCTTTGAATTAGATCGCAAAGTCTCAACCAGTATTGGTGACACTTTATCTAAACAGCCGGGCATTCACTCGGCACCTTTTGGTAATGCAGTAGGCCGACCCATTATTCACGGCCTAGGTGGCACACGCGTAAAAATTATGGAAGATCGTATAGATACTTTAGATGTTTCTGTAACGAGCGGCGATCATGCCGTAAGTATTGAACCTTTTATTGCTGAGCGCATTGAAATACTCAAAGGCGCAGGCGCATTACTTTATGGCTCCGGCGCCATTGGGGGTGTCGTTGATATACACACTGGACGTATTCCACATCAACTGCCAGAAGCATCGATATCAGGTGGTCTAGAAACACGCTACAACAATAATAATGATGCGAACACAAGCTCCGTTAAACTCAATGGTGGTATAGGTTCTTTTGCTTGGCATCTTGACGCTACTCGTAAAGATAGCGACAACTATAAAATTCCTGGCTTTGCTGAATCATCGCGCCTACGCGCACTTGAAGCAGCCGAAACGGGCACTGACGGTGAAGAGGAAGAACATGCACGTGATATTTTATCGGGCAGTGCTTTTACTTTTGAATCTGCCGCATTGGGTGGCTCTTATATAGCAGACTGGGGCTTTGTTGGTTTATCGATAAGTGACACCGATGCTACTTACGGGCTGCCTGGTCATGCCGAACACCATGATGAAGAAGAAGAGGAAACTGAAGAGGAGCATCATGAAGACCATGACGAAACCGCGACGTTAATTTTAAAACAAACACGAAGCGATTTTGAATTAGGTCTCAAAGATCCTTTTAACGCGGTTAGCAGCATTAACTTAAGAATTGGCGTTAACGATTACGAACACCAAGAGATTGAACCCAATGGTGAAGTGGCTACTCGCTTTGCAAATCAAGCCTGGGAATCACGTGCAGAATTAATATTTGATGCTAGCGAATGGACTAATGCTATTGGTGTTCAATACAGCCAGCGCGATTTTTCTGCACTCGGTGAAGAAGCCTTTATTCAGCCTGTGGATACCACTGAGAGCGGCTTGTTTTGGTTAGCCGAACGTTCACTAGCCAAATTCGATTTAGAAGCAGGATTTCGCGTAGGTCAAACTCAACATAAACCAAGCGCAGCAGCGAATAAGGACTTTTCAAACTATAGCGCATCATTGGGCGCCATCATTCCGCTGTCTGATTTATGGCAACTCAACATGTTTGCCGACTACTCATCACGCGCACCCGTTGCTGAAGAGCTTTATACTGACGGCCCTCATTTAACCACCAATAGTTATGAACAAGGTAATGACGCACTGGATAGCGAAAGAGCGTTCAATACTTCTGCAACATTGCAGTATCAAGATGAAAACTGGTCCGCATCTATTACGGCATACCAAACGTATTTCTTTAATTTTATTTATCAGCAAACAACAGGCGCAGAATTAGATGACTTGCCTGTTGTTGCCTACCAACAAAATGATGCTTCGTTTTTTGGCGTTGACCTTGAGCTATCAACATTGGTTATTCGACAAGCAGATAACACGGTTCGCCTAAAAGCTTTATTTGATTTTGTTAATGCAGAAGTTGACGTTAGTGGTAACCAGCATCTGCCAAGAATACCACCTATGCGCTATGGTTTAGGCCTTGAAACGCAGTGGGGAATCTTTAGAGGTTCAATCGATTACTTACGTGTTGATGAGCAACTTGATATCGCTGACTTTGAGCTCGCATCGGATGCTTATAATGATTTGAGCGTCTATGCTGAAGTCAAACACCCATTATCTGAAAACGTTTTGTTTACAGGCTTTTTACGCGGTAAGAATTTAACCAACGATGAACAGCGCGTGCATACGTCTTTTATTAAAGACTTAGCACCTGCTCCTGCTAGAACCTTTGAGATTGGCTTTCGATTAGGTTTTTAATTTAGCGGACGTGTAATTAAGCGTCTTACGTTTCACGTAGGGCGTTTTTTTTACTCAATCATACGGCTAATATTTCTCTTCGCTGATTTGCCGCTATGCTATTTATTTCCTATGCCTTCCCTATTTCTCTCCTATTTTTTCCTCACTTTTTATTCTTTACTTTTTATTCTTTACTCTACTGACACCTTCTCTAATTGTAAAATTCATATGTCTAAATGACTTTGTATCACGTCACCACTCTCTTCTATTGTTTTTTTAGACTATGCTTGTATTCACTTAATAAGTGGATTAAACCTTAATATCAACTTAAACACTTAAACTCACTAGGACGTTACATGCTCCATAAACTGACTGAAGCTGCAACTGCTGGCGTTGAAAAAACCCGCATCCGTGCCGCTGATTTAAAACTTGGCATGTATATTTCTGAGCTTGACTGTCCTTGGATTAATAGCCCGTTTTTAATTCATGGCTTTACCATTCGCAGCTCATCTCAATTAACAGAAATTCAACAGCTCTGTCAGTTTGTCTATATCGACATTACTCGTGGCAGTGCTAGCTCAGATAAAGACAATGGTGCTAAGCCCGTTGAAAAACAGCAGTACACCAACAGCCTGCCATTTAATGAAAATCTTGAGGCAGCGCTTGCTATTCACAGCAAAGCCAAAACCGTTGTAGACAATATGTTTAATGCGGTGAGGTCCGGCGGATTATTTCACCTTAATCAAGTTCGTCAAAGTGTCGAAGAATGCGTTAACAATATCATTGTTAATCCGCACTCTATGCTGTGGCTAAGCATGATTAAAAATAAAGATGAGTACACCTCAGAGCACAGCCTCAATGTTGCAATACTCAGCATTGCCTTAGGTCGAGCCGAAGGCTTAGCGCAAAGCGACCTTGAAGACCTTGGCATTTGCGCTATGTTGCATGATGTAGGAAAAACAAAAATTCCCAACGACATACTCAATCGTGAAGGCAGCCTCGACGAACACGATTTCGAAGTCATGAAAATGCATACCATTCATGGCAAAAAATTATTGATCAGGCAGCCAGATATCCCCGACGCCGCTGTCGATGTTGCTTTATCCCACCACGAACGAATGGATGGCTCCGGCTACCCCGTTGGGCTTACTGCCGACGAAATTCCCTATTTGGTTCGTATTGTTGCCATTGCCGACGCTTATGATGCTATGACCAGCGGCCGAGTATATTGCGATGCCAAACCTGCCGCCTAAGCCTTAAAACGCCTTCTGGATGCAAAAGATACGCATTTCGATGCATTGCTTTTAAACAAGTTTATTGAATCCATTGGCGTTTACCCTATTGGTAGCATCGCTGAATTGAATAGTGGCGAAGCCGGTATTGTGCTGCCTACCGATGAAAATAACGGCCTGCGCCCTTTAGTTTTAGTCACTCGAGACTCCAATAAAGCCCCTTGTGATGCCAAAATTATTGATACGAATACTCAAAAGCAAGCAGATAACGGTAAACCTTTTATGATTCGAGCCCTACATCCCGACGGAACTTATGGCTTAAAACTAGAAAATTTCCGTAATTTAAATAAAAATAGTGATAATAAATCAATAACTTAAAAATAAAACGTAACCTATATCAATTTAAATCAATATAGCTTTTTTTATTCCATCGCATTTTTTCTCTTCTAACATCAAGAATATTTGATATATATTGCGTTTCATTTTAGAATGCCGACTCAGCCAATATCAAAAATAATTGATATTGCTTAACTAATTGTTCGAGACTGGCATAGGTCATGGCAAAAACGACCCAACAAAATTTGAGCATGACAGATGCGCCTAGTGCTTCCACTAGCAAAACCTCCAGCGTCACCGGCTTGGCGGCGGTTGAGCGCCTGTTAAAAGCCAGTGCGGACCAACTCCGCTTAGAGATCCTTCAAGTACTGCAACATGACTCCTTTGGCGTTTTGGAGCTCTGTAATCTATTTGCGATTAAGCAGTCGGCCATGAGCCACCATTTAAAAGTGCTATCTAATGCTGATTTAGTCACCACTCGCCGCGAAGGTAATGCCATTTTTTATCGTCGTGCCCTGCCCGGTTCTGGCGAAAACAGTCTTTTAGTTAGCCAGCTATTCACCTCTATTGATGCCGAAATACTGTCCAGTGATTTACAGCAGGCTATCGATAGAGCTCAGAAAACGCGAAGCGAACTTTCACTGCAGTTTTTTTCTGAAAATAGTGAGCGCTTCAAAGCGCAGCAAGATCTCATTGTCGATATTGCCGACTACCGCGATACCGTTGATGAGATTCTTGATACTTTATTTATACAGCCCACGTTTACACAACCGGCGGCAGAAACAACACCCGCACTGCTTGTACCACGCGACACAAAACAAGCCATTGAAATTGGCCCAGGCGACGGCTCTTACTTAAGTAATCTTTCCCGTCGTTTTAACCATGTGATTGCACTCGATAATGCTGAACCCATGTTGCAGCAGTGTCGACTCACCGCTGAACAACAAGGTTTAAATAAAGTAGGGTTTATTCTTGGCGATACCTCAACGTTTATTCAGCTCGATAGCGAAATAGCCAAGCTATCGCCCTCATCGCAATCTGGCGCTCGTAAAGCTGACTGTGTAGTTGCCAATATGGTGTTACATCACAACGCCAAACCACAGAACATTATTAACGATGTAGGAAAATTATTAGCGCCCAATGGCGTTTTTGTTATTTCCGAGCTCTGCCAACATGATCAAGATTGGGTGCGTGATGCAGCAGGCGATGTTTGGTTAGGCTTTAACGAAACACTACTGGATAACTGGGCAAGCAATAGCGGCTTAGAAAAAGGCCCTAGCAGTTACACTGCATTAAGAAACGGTTTTCGCATTCAAATTCTTAGCTATATAAAAAAGAGTGGCTAAAAGACAGTAAGCCATTTTATAAATTTGGCTTATGCCATTAACTATTTTTAAAGACTATCTGCCGTTAATGACTAATCGGCAAACATTAAAGGAACAGACAATGAGTGAATACAATATTTTTACCTCGGAATCAGTCTCTGAGGGCCACCCAGATAAACTGGCTGATCAAATTTCAGATGCTGTACTTGATGCCATTATTGTGCGCGATCAAGATGCGCGCGTTGCAGTAGAAACCTTAGTTAAAACCGGCATGGCTGTGGTAGCGGGTGAGGTTACCACCTCTTGTTATGTCGACCTTGAAGATATTATTCGTAAGGTAATTACCGGCATTGGTTATGACTGTTCAGATGTTGGTTTTGATGGCGCAAGCTGTGCGGTGTTAAATGCTATTGGTAAACAATCTATTGATATTAACCAAGGTGTTGATCGCGCTAAGCCCGAAGATCAAGGTGCGGGTGACCAAGGCTTAATGTTTGGTTATGCAACCAACGAAACCGATAGCCTAATGCCAGCTGCTGTTTATTACTCTCATCGACTGGTTGAGCGACAAGCACAATTACGCAAAGATGGTGTACTACCGTGGCTGCGTCCAGATGCAAAGAGTCAGGTAACGCTGCGTTATGAAAACGGTAAGCCTGTTGCTATTGAAGCCGTTGTTTTGTCAACGCAACATGACCCAGATATTTCATTAAATGACCTACGAATTGCTGTTAAAGAAAATATTATTTTACCCGTGTTGCCAGAGGAATGGCTGCATGAGGGTACCGAGTATCATATTAACCCAACCGGTAACTTTGTTATTGGCGGCCCAGTTGGTGACTGCGGTTTAACAGGGCGTAAAATTATTGTGGATACTTATGGCGGCATGGCTCGTCATGGTGGTGGCGCATTTTCAGGTAAAGACCCGTCAAAAGTCGACCGCTCTGCCGCTTATGCTGGACGTTATGTTGCTAAAAATGTTGTTGCCGCAGGTTTAGCTGATCGCTGCGAACTACAAGTGTCTTATGCAATTGGTGTAGCAGAACCTACTTCTATTTCTGTTAATACATTTGGCACTGGCAAAGTTGATGACGAAAAATTGATTGCTGCTATTCGTAAAACTTTTGACCTACGGCCTTATGCTATAACCAGCGTCTTAGAATTACAGCACCCAATGTATCAATTAACGGCGGCTTATGGCCACTTTGGCCGCGAGCCATTTGAACACACTTATCACTGGACAGAAGATGGCCAAGAAAAATCGAGTACTTTTACTGCGTTCACATGGGAGCGCACCGATAAAGTCGACGCTTTAAAAGCTGCCTTAGCTAATGCTTAATTGAAAAAATAAATTTTATTAACCCTTTTTATTAATACTTATTATGTTAGGAATAAAAAAATGACAACAGATTATAAAGTCGCGGATATTGCTTTAGCAGAATGGGGCCGCAAAGAACTTGAAATTGCAGAAACAGAAATGCCAGCATTAATGGCGCTACGTAATAAACTTTCTGCTGAACAACCTTTAGCCGGAGCAAAAATACTCGGCTGTATTCATATGACCATACAGACGGGCGTATTAATTGAAACGTTAGTTGCTCTTGGTGCAGAAGTACGCTGGTCATCCTGTAATATTTTTTCTACACAAGATCATGCCGCTGCTGCAGTAGCCGCTGCCGGCGTGCCGGTGTTTGCATGGAAAGGCGAAACAGAAGAAGAATACGAATGGTGTCTTGAGCAAACGGTATTAAAAGAGGGTCGCCCTTGGGATGCCAACATGGTTTTAGATGATGGCGGTGACTTAACTCTACTGTTACATGATAAGTACCCAGCCATGCTCGATAGTATTCACGGCGTAACCGAAGAAACCACAACTGGCGTTCACCGCTTACAAGAAATGTTAGAAAATGGCACTTTGAAAATTCCTGCAATTAATGTCAACGATGCTGTGACAAAATCAAAAAATGATAATAAGTATGGCTGTCGACATTCGCTTAATGATGCGATTAAACGTGCAACCGATCATTTAATGTCAGGTAAAAAAGCATTAGTCATTGGCTATGGTGATGTGGGTAAAGGTTCTGCACAATCACTCCGCCAAGAAGGCATGATTGTTAAAGTTACTGAAATTGACCCTATTTGCGCTATGCAGGCGTGCATGGATGGCTTCGAAGTGGTATCGCCCTATAACGATGGCATCAACACTGGCAAACTTGAAGATACGAATACACTCTTATTACAAAATACTGACTTGGTTGTTACGACAACAGGTAACTTTAATGTTTGTGATTCAGCTATTTTACAGGGCCTAAAAAGCAATGCTGTGGTTTGTAACATCGGTCACTTTGATAATGAAATTGATACCGCTTACATGCGTAAAAACTGGGATTGGGAAGAAATTAAACCTCAGGTTCATAAAGTGTATCGCGACCGGGCAAGCAACGACCATTTAATTTTATTATCAGAAGGCCGTCTTGTGAATTTAGGTAATGCAACAGGCCACCCATCAAGAATTATGGACGGTTCTTTTGCTAACCAAGTATTAGCGCAGATTCATATGTACAGCGAAAAATCGGCTGACCAAGAAAATCGTAGCATTACTTTAGAAGTGTTACCTAAAAAGTTGGATGAAGAAGTTGCAGCACATATGGTAGGCGGCTTTGGTGGTGTAATAACAAAACTAACCGAAGAACAAGCTAGCTATATTAATGTAGCTGTTGATGGTCCTTATAAAGTTGAATCTTATAAGTACTAGCTTTAATAGCTGGCTTGTTGAATATTCCAATAAGCCAGCTTTTTTAACATTAGCTTCCTTTATTTTAATAATACATTTCAGGATTGATCATGACAGGCACTAATCAACATCGAGTGAGTTTCGAATTCTTCCCACCTAAGACGGCAGCAGGCATTAATAAGCTGGAAGAAACTCGACGAACACTGGGCGCTTTAAATCCAGAATATTTTTCGGTTACATATGGCGCAGGTGGATCAACCAGAGATAACACTAAACAGATTGTACTGGATGGCCTTAATGCTGGTTTTGATACCGCTCCCCATTTATCCTTTGGCGGCGACGAAAAAGAAGCCATATTAAATTTGTTAGAAGATTACCGCGCTAGCGGTGTATCACGGATTGTTGCTTTACGTGGCGATTTACCCTCGGGCTTTGGTGCCGGTTCTCGCCTAGTGCATGCTAATGAGTTAGTCAGTTTTATTCGTCAACATACAGGTGATCATTTTCATTTGGCGGTAGCAGCCTATCCAGAAATTCATCCTGAAGCTGAATCTTATGAAACCGACATCGGTTTTTTGAAACAAAAATTTGATGCCGGTGCAAATAGTGCCATTACTCAGTATTTTTTTAACGCCGACTCCTATGCCTATTTTATTGAGCGTTGCCAAAAAGTAGGTATTGATCAACCTATTTACCCCGGTATTATGCCTATAACAAATTTTGATAATTTAAAGCGCTTTTCGCAAAGCTGTGGTGCAGAAATTCCACGCTGGCTAAGTTACCGTATTGAGTCATTGAAACATTCGCCAGATGACTTAAATACATTTTGTACTGAATTTATTAGCAACTTATGTGAAAAGCTTTTAGCTTATGGCGCACCTGGTTTGCACTTTTATACAATGAATCAAGCCGAGCCCACCCAAGCCATTTGTCATAACCTTGGCATTGTTAGTCAGGCCTCAAAATAGGCATAAGGTCCATCATGCGACGATCAAGAATTTTTTCAGAGCAAGCCCTTACCGTTGGTCAATCCATGTTGCTCGATACACGCAACAGTCATTATTTACTGCATGTCTTGCGCGTTAAAATTGGCCAAACATTAGTTTTGTTTGATGGCTATGGCAAAGAGTACCTAGCAACCATTAATGAGGTGTCGCGAAAAGCGGTTAGCGTTTTTATTCATGAAGAAACGCCAGCCGCTGATATCGTCAGCGAATCTCCGCTTAAAATCACCCTAGCCATTGCTATATCGAAAGGCGAGCGAATGGATTGGGTAATGCAAAAAGCTACGGAGTTAGGGGTTAGTCAAATACAGCCGCTTATTACTCAAAGAGTTGACGTTAAGCTTAAACCTGAAAGATTGCTAAAAAAAATGGAACACTGGCGTGGCATTATTATTGGCGCATGTGAACAATCTGGACGCTGTTCACTGCCCGAATTGCTACCCACTAAAACGATTGCTGCTTGGCTAAACGATGACACGAGTGATTTTAAATTAGTACTCCGCGCACAAGGTGATCGGCTCGCTTCCATAGCTGATAACATCACACAGAAGCCTGAAAGAGTCAGCATATTAATTGGTCCCGAAGGCGGTCTCGATGAAAATGAGTTGACGCTTGCCCAAAATGCTAATTGTTTAGCGGCTGGCTTTGGCCCTCGCATATTGCGGACAGAAACAGCACCTATTGTTGCGCTATCACTGCTACAAGAAAAATGGGGCGATTTTTAATTTCTTATACCTAGTAAAAAAACAATTAATCGATATCAACAAATTATTATGTTACCCGTATCACAAAAATAACCCTCCATGCTTTCCTCATCTTGCTATTGCTGGCAAGAAACATTCCCTCCGTCTAATCTGATACGAGGATATACCTAGCGTATCTCCATCATGAGAATGTCAACAATGGATGTTACATTTTAATTGTTAACTGTTCGTCAGAGGTATACGGATGTCATTAAGAAACCTATGTGTTTTCACTTTTATTGCTTACTTCTCTATAATGACTGTTGCATCGCCATCACGCGCTTCAGATCAACTGGTGCTTAACGGTACCGCTATCCATACAAGCTTACAACTTGATTACTATTATGCCGCACTGTTTAGCGAGCTGCCTTCTAACGACCCACAGACACTTCTCTGGCAAGAAAACCAACGTATGGAAATGACAATACTCGTTGAAGAGTGGTCAAAACGACGGTTTACGCAACATCTAGGACAAGCTATTGCCATTAATAACACTGCCGATAATCAAGAGCACAACGCTAAAGACATAGCCACCTTTAACACCTTGATAAAAGATTATCTTATTCGCGGTGATCGTATTGTTATTGCGAAGGATATCGACAGTGGTACGTCGATAAGTGTCAACGGTATTACTTTAATGGAAACCGAAAGCCACGATTTTTTCACGCTATTTCTAAACACTTGGATTGGTTCTCGACCTCCATCATCGACATTTAAATCATCCATACTTGGCCAGCATCCCACGATTGATTCCTCTATGATGGCAAGCTATGAAAGCCTAAGTGCTAGCGCTAACCGCATAGAAGAAATAAAAGTGTCTATTAAATCTTTTTCCGGCACCGGTTTTACTAAATAGCCCCGCGCACCTTGTTTGCGCGACCATTCACGATCAGAAGGTTGGTTTTTAGTTGTCACCATAATGACGGGAATCTCACTCGTTTTTGGGTTTCGCGTTAACTGTCGTGTTGCCTGAAACCCATTAATACCCGGCATGACAATATCCATTAGTACTAA
>JBELIP010000001.1:220022-260323 GCA_042090785.1 Cellvibrionales bacterium
ACTAATACCCGCTTCATATCGCTCTCCCTATCTTTGATCATTATTTAAGACGCCTGAGCTGAGTTACTGTCTGATGACTCATCTCTATGGCAGTGATTATCAACAGCTCCGAGTAATTCAACCTTACTAAATGGCTTTGTCACATACTGGTCTGAACCAACGATTCGCCCTTTTGCCTTATCAAATAAGCCATCTTTACTCGATAGCATAATGACGGGTGTCGATTTAAACTGGACGTTATTCTTAATCAATGCACAAGTCTGATATCCATCTAATCGTGGCATCATGATATCGACGAAGATTAAATCTGGTTTTTGATCAGCAATTTTGGCGAGCGCCTCAAAACCATCTTCGGCGGTGATGACATGAAATCCTTCTCTTTGCAATAATGTCTCTGCTGTTCGACGGATAGTCTTGCTATCATCAACAACCATTATTTTTAAACTTTTGTTTTGCGAATCCATAACGATTCGACCTCCGGGTTACAATATATGACAATAAATAACGTTAAGATGAACAACTCTGGATTGCCGATTGAATACGGCATTGTTCTGAAATAAATTGACTATTGCCGTCCATTTACAGACACCAATAAATTGTTCACTTTTAAAGCTATAGACCAATGTTTTGCATAAAGAAAGTGGACGACATTAATTGCGGGCTCTGCACGAGAGGCAATTAACAAAATATAGAGGCAGGTAACATTATGAGTATTAAATTGGGCATCGTGATGGATCCCATCGAGTCAATTAAACCGCACAAAGACAGCTCGCTGGCTATGCTGTTAGCCGCGCAGCAACAAGGCTGGGAACTTCACTATTTTTTGCAAGAAAACCTGTTAATAGACAACGGCATAGCGCACGGTTATGGCCAACGCCTCAGCGTTGAAGATAATGCTGATAACTGGTTTTCTTTAGCGCAGTCGACATTAATGCCGCTGGGTGATTTAGACGTCATCCTCATGCGTAAAGATCCCCCTTTTGATAGCCAATTTCTCTATACCACCTTTATCCTAGAATCAGCGGAAAAACAGGGCACGCTAATCGTTAACAAACCGCAAAGTTTGCGGGACTGCAATGAGAAAGTATTCGCAACCGATTTTCCACAATGCTGTCCTCCTGTATTAATTACGGCTAATGCAGAACGGCTTCGAGGCTTTTACCAAGAGCATAACGATATTATTTTAAAACCACTTGATGGTATGGGCGGCGCATCAATTTTCCGCGTTAAGCCGAATGACCCCAATCTTAGTGTCATTATAGAAACGCTGACACAGCATCAAAGCCATAGCATTATGGCGCAGCGTTATATCCCTGAAATTGTTAATGGCGACAAACGTATTTTACTCATAGACGGCGTTCCCGTACCTTTTGCCTTGGCCAGAATCCCCGCTGCCGGCGAAACGAGAGGCAATCTAGCTGCTGGTGGTCGCGGTGAAGCACAGCCACTTACCGAGCGTGACTATTGGATTTGCGAACAAGTCGCTCCCATGTTGCGTGAAAAAGGCTTACTTTTCGTCGGTATTGATGTCATAGGTGACTACCTAACCGAAATTAATGTTACTAGCCCAACCTGTATTCGTGAATTAGATACGCAATGTGATTTAAATATTGCGGGGCAATTAATAGCAAGCATTAAAGAAAAGTTACACATCTAACACTGCTTAAAAACAATGAAACAATGAGTTATAGTCCCGGCCAAAATTATCGACTGAGCTACACCGTTGCCATAGCATTAGCTGCCCATACGGTCATTATATTTTGGCTGGCATTTAATGCCGAAAGCAAAGCAAACCCAGCGCCGCAAATGGAAGTCACTCTTGCCTATCATAGCAGCGATGAAAAACCTGAAGATGCCAATTTTATTGCGCAGAACAACCAGCAAGGTAGTGGACAAATAGAGACGAGTGATGAGTTAAGTATACAGCATCTATCACCTTTTAATGATTCAAACATTAACCCAACCAGCCCTATCTTTATTCCCGAAATACAACAGCGCCAACAGCCTGTAACCGAACCACGTATTATTACAACGCAAGGTCATGCAGAGCGAAACTTGGCGCCTACTAACAAATCATTGCTTACAGAAAAAGAACCCACCGATATTAATAGTAATCACACGAAAAAAACATTAATGGAATTGAGCCAAGAAATTGCCAGCCTCGAAGCACGCTTGGCAGATAAGCAACAATTGCTCACCAAAAAGCCACGCGTATTAACCTTAAGCTCAGCATCTACAATTGCAGCCGCTGATGCCAACTACGTTCATCAATGGCGCGACCGAGTAGAAAATATTGGCAATCGTCATTACCCCCAGCTTGCTAGAGATAACAGCTTATACGGTGATGTGCGATTACTAGTAAAGTTGCTAGCTAATGGCGTCGTTGAAGAAATTTCTATTTTAGCGTCGTCCGGATCAGAGGTATTAGATCGCGCTGCCATTGAAAGCATTCGTCTTGCATCACCTTTTGAACCCTTTCCAGCATCCCTAGCGCAGAAATATGATCGCATTGATGTTATTCGCACATGGCAATTTAGAAAAAACAAATTAACAGCCAAAGCTGGCTAAAGTGGTTAATAAAATACCGGATTAGCGCTACTCATTTTCATGTGATACATCAACACACGTTGCGCCACTAAAATCGGTGGTAACTCTAATTTGTATCGGCCGACAACAGACCTGACAGTCTTCAATATATTGTGCAGCATCCTCATCTTGAATTTCTTCAATGGGATCGATAAGAATATCAATGGATTCTCCGCAATAAGGGCAGCCGATAGTGCGCTCTTCTAAAAATGCCATATGTTATTTGAATAACTGCTTTGCGATTGATTGAATAAAAATTTATTCTGGGATCTGTAGAATGGTTTCTACTTCTATTAAAGCACCTTTAGGAAGCGCCGCAACCTGCACGCAAGCTCGTGCTGGAAAGGGTGGCTTTAAAAACTGCTGCATAATGTTATTTACGCTATCAAAGCCAGATAGATCAGTCATAGAAATATTTAATTTAACGCTATCGTTTAATGAGCCACCCGCTGCAGATGCAACGGCCGTAAGATTAGTAAATACCTGCGTTGCCTGTTCAATAATGCCACCTTCACATAACAGCATAGTTGATGGCACTAATGGAATTTGCCCTGACAGATAAACCGTATTACCCACTCGCACAGCCTGTGAATAGGGACCAATAGCTTCGGGAGCGTGAGTAGTACTAACAATTTCTTTACTGCTCATACTTTTTTCCTACAAAACTAACGCTTAACGCGAACCACTCTAACCACCGATTTAAGCACGCGTATGCGTCGAATAATTCTAGCAAGATGAACACGGTTACTTACAGCAAGAAAAATATGAATAATACTGGATTTGGAATCGCGCTCTTCAACTTTGATGGATTCGATACTGCCATCAAGGCTATTCACTTTATTTGCTAACGATGCAATTATGCCGCGCTGTTGTTCAACTTCAACTTTCAATTCAACACGGTACTCACCTTCGGCGCTGTCATGCCAGCGCAGTGCAACACTGCGACCTTCTTTATCTTTCTCTTGTATTTCGTGGTAATTACGACAATCGGCGATATGTACTACAACACCCCGCCCCGCTGTAATATGACCACCAATATCATCACCCGGTATTGGGTTACAACACTTGGCAAAATTAATCATCATGCCTTCAGTGCCGGCAATAACTAATGGCTTTTCACGATTACCAATCACCATATTGCCACCGGCTTCATCTTCATGAATATCCAGTAACTGACGTGCGGTTAAATAGGCGACGCGATTGCCTAAACCGACTTCTTCAAGTATTTCTTTAAAATTCGAAACGCCAGAATTTTTAACTAACGCAGCTTTTTGTTCGCTGGTTACTACATCAAGACTTGAATTAAATGTCATTAATGATTTATTTAATAAACGTTCACCTAGCTCTATCGATTCGCCGCTCTTAAGATTTTTTAAGTAGTGACGAATTTGGCTACGCGCACGACTGGTCACAACCATATCCAGCCAACTTGGGTTAGGGTTAGCACCTGGCGCGGTAATAATTTCAATAGTCTGACCACTTTGCAGCGGCTGTGACAATGCAGCAAGACGTCGATTAATTCGACCGCCGACGCAGCTATTGCCTATATCAGTATGTACTGCATAAGCAAAATCAACGGCGGTTGAGCCCAGCGGTAACTCCATAATTTTTCCCTTAGGCGTAAAGACATAAACTTCTTCGGGAAATAAATCGATTTTTACATTTTCAATAAATTCTAGTGAATTACCTGCGTTTTGTTGTAACTCAAGTAACCCTTGCACCCACTGGCGAGCACGCGCATGACTGCCTACCGATGCATCTTGATTGTTGGCTTTATATAACCAATGTGCCGCAATGCCATTGTTGGCCATTTGCTCCATTTCTTCGGTACGAATTTGTATCTCAATGGGAACACCATGCATACCAAACAACACGGTATGCAATGATTGATAACCATTGGCCTTAGGGATAGCAATATAATCTTTAAAGTGGCCGGGGCGAGGTTTATATAAACTGTGAATGGAGCCAAGCGTGCGATAACAATCGTCTGGAGAGTTAACGATAATCCTAAACGCAAATACATCCATAATTTCAGTAAACGAACGACTCTTACTGCGCATCTTTTGGTAAATGCTATAAAGATGTTTTTCACGGCCAATCACTCGCGCTGACAGACCATCTTTTATAAGCTGCTCGCTAATTTGCGCTTCAATATTGGCCACAAGCTCTTTTCGATGACCTCGTGTCGCTTCAATAGCCGCTTGAATTCGCTTGGCTCGCATGGGGTATAAAGTGCTAAAACCCAAGTCTTCGAACTCTATACGCACTTCATTCATGCCTAATCGGTTGGCTATGGGTGCGTAAATTTCTAACGTTTCTACTGCGATGCGACGGCGCTTTTCTGCACCCAGTACATCTAAGGTGCGCATATTATGCAGACGGTCGGCTAACTTAACCAAAATAACGCGTAAATCACGCGCCATGGCCATAGCCATTTTTTGAAAATTCTCGGCCTGTTTTTCGGCCTGAGTTTGAAATTCGAACTGCGTTAGCTTACTCACGCCATCAACCAGCTCGGCAACGGTAGAGCCAAATTGCTCTCTTAACTCAAGCTTATCGACCTCGGTATCTTCTATAACATCATGCAGCATAGCCGCGGCCAAGCTTTGATGATCCATGTGCATATCAGCAAGAATATGAGTCACCGCTAATGGGTGGGTGACATAAGGCTCACCCGAACGCCGAGTTTGCCCACTGTGGGCTTTTTCTGCGCACAAGTAAGCGCGATACACCAAATCTATTTGGTCATCATCAAGGTAAGCATCAAGCTTTTGGGTGAGGTCTTTTATCGTAGCCGCCATGACCACAATATAATCTGTGGCCGGCGCTTTTGGTAGAGGAACTGTTACCGTTTAAGCAATTATTTAAATACCGAATTCAGCGGCAAGCTCTTCTGTTAGGTCATCAACTTCTTCTTCGACATCCATATTTTTGGGATCGATTAAGCCTTTTTCGATTTCACGCAGTGCAATAACCGGTGGTTTATCGTCAGAAACATCAACCATTGGGTCTTTGCCTTGCGTCGCAATTTGACGTGCGCGCTTGCTGGCAACCATAACGAGTTCAAAACGGTTGTCTACGTGATCTAAACAATCTTCTACTGTAATTCTGGCCATAATGTATTTTGCCTATATGCCTATATCAATTAATATCTAGGATAAATGAATATCTGGGTTGAGTTTAAGCGATTGTGGCGAAAACTCAGCGTTCTAGCAACCGCGCGGCCGCTTAAATGAGACCGCTACCGCTAAAGGCCGCGCAGTATAAGCAAGTTTGCCTCAGTTTGCGAGTGCCGAAAAGCCCGCTTTAAGGGCCTAATTGTCTAATAATGAGGCTAATAAGGGCCGATATTGCTGTTGTTGCTGGTTTAAACGCAACCGCGTGGCCAAAATAACCGCCTCTAAGTCAGCTAGCGCAACATTAAAATCATCATTAATAATTAAGTAGTCAGCTTGCTCAAAATGGGACATTTCGTCAACCGCTGCGGCCATTCGGCCATCAATCACGTCATTACCATCTTGGCCTCGGCCTTCTAATCGCGACCGCAATGCCTCTAATGACGGCGGTAAAATAAAGATACTCACGCCCGAACTGCCCTGCTCCGCCTTTAGCCATTCATGCGCCTGCAGCGCGCCCTGCCAGTCAATTTCAAGAATGACATCAAAACCGTTGTCTAATTGCTCATTAACCCAGATCTTTGACGTGCCATATGAATTGCCAAAAACAGTCGCATATTCAAGAAAGCTGCCATCATCAATCATTTGCTTAAAGGTAGCAGTCTCAGTGAAATGGTAGTTAACCCCATTCACTTCGCCGGGACGAATAGCACGCGTCGTGTGAGATACTGATACATGCAAGCGTGCATCAGCAGCCACTAAGGCTTTAACAAGACTCGTCTTACCTGCGCCAGACGGCGCCGACACTGTAAATAAATTACCCCTAACAGGACTCATACTTTATAAACCTGAATAATTAGCCGTTGAAGTACTATTATAAAACGATAAAACCATTATTCGATATTTTGTACTTGCTCACGCATTTGCTCAATTAATACTTTAAGATTTATTGCGCCTTGACTGCTATCGGTAGCAATCGATTTAGAACCCAGCGTATTCGCTTCTCGATTTAATTCTTGCATAAGAAAATCAAGCCGTCGACCACAAGGCTCATTTTTAACTAAAGTGTCTCTTACCTCGGCAGTATGAGCAACCAAACGGTCTAATTCTTCGGCAACGTCTACTTTTTGCGCCAGCATAACAATCTCTTGCGCAAGCCGATCGTGATCAATATCAACACTTAACCGTGCGAGCTTTTCTTCTATACGCTGTTGATGCTCGGCTAATATTTGCGGCATATTCAGCTTTATTTGATTCGTTAGGCTGTCAACTTGATCCAGCTTTTCATAAATCACATCGGCCATCCGCCCCCCTTCAGTGATTCGCGCCTCAGCTAATGTCGACAAAGCCTCATTAAAGCTTGCTAGCAAACTTTCGGTAATAGCCTCAATATTCAATTCTGCGGCTTGTAACACGCCCGGCCATTGCAGTATTTCATAACTGCTCAGCGGTGCAATATTCGATTTTTTTTCGTTCAACTGCTCCGCGGCAAGCAGTAACGCTGAAATTTTATCTTGGTTAACAATAAAGGCTTGTTCCGATTCATTAGCCTTAAAAAACAAATTACACTCAACCTTTCCACGTGCAAGCGCACTACGCACTCGCTCTCTTAGCAATGGCTCTAACACTTTTAACTTGTCTGGCAACTTAAATTGCGTTTCAAGATAACGATGATTAACGCTACGTAATTCCCATGCATAAGTGCCAAGTGAATTATCACCTTGAACGCGCGCAAATGCAGTCATACTATTAACAGATGATGTTGGTTTTTTTGTCATAACGGTGTAACCGGTGTAGTGAATTTAGGTGGATACATTTTGCTTTATAGAAACGCCCGTGTACTAACAGCTCTAACGATTATCATTGTACTTAAAAGCAATTGCACTGAAAAAAGTGCCGTGCTATCTATCAACCACATTGTACCTGTATCTAAACATTTAGACGATGGTGCAAAGTTATCGCCAGTGTATAATGCAAAAAAATTAGATCCTAGCTGCTATTAACAGCCGCTATAAATCACATCACTAACCCTTACATCTTTTATCAGGATATTATCTTATGGATCGACCTAGCGGCCGTAGCAATAATCAATTACGTTCAGTCAACTTTTCTCGTGGCGCCACCAAACACGCCGAAGGGTCAGTGATTGCCGAGTTTGGTGATACACGCGTGTTGTGCACAGCATCAGTGTCACAAGGCGTGCCAAGATTTATGAAAGGCGAAGGGCGCGGCTGGATTACGGCAGAGTATGGCATGCTGCCTCGGTCAACGAATGACCGTATGAGTCGCGAAGCAGCACGCGGCAAACAAGGGGGGCGCACGCTTGAAATTCAACGTTTAATTGGCCGTTCGCTGCGATCCGCTGTAGACCTAGAAGCCATGGGCGAATACACCATTACCCTTGATTGCGATGTACTGCAAGCCGATGGTGGTACGCGAACAGCTTCTATTTCAGGTGCCTGCGTTGCATTAGTTGATGCTTTTAGTTTTATGCAATCCAAAGGCTGGATAGAACAATCACCGTTGCGGGCTATGGTAGCAGCTATTTCTGTTGGCGTTTATCAAGGCGAAGCCATTTTAGACTTAGACTACCCCGAAGATTCAAATGCCGAGACGGATATGAATGTTGTTATGACGGAACATGGCAAGTTTATTGAAATTCAAGGCACTGCTGAAGAGGCTCCCTTTTCGCAGCAGGAATTATCATCAATGCTAGCACTGGCAGAAACGGGTATTGCTGATTTAATTGCAGCGCAGAAAAAGGCGTTGTTAGTATAAGGTTGAGCTCATTGTTTCTATGTCGCGTTATTACTCACAGTCATTAATAACGCGGCATATTATCTTCAGGACAAATTTCGTAATCATAGTCGACCGTTAAAGGTCCATGCGCCGAAAACGATTTACTCTTTAAAATTCCGCCGTATTCAATCGTTTTTCTTAATCCTTCAGAGACTATTTGATAATCGACACGCCAGCCATTGTCATCGATAGTGCCTGATGGCCACCAAGTGAATTCATCATCATCGCTAATTGCTGCTCTAAATGCATCGACATAACCAAGGTCAATTAACATTTGGTCTAGCCAGCCACGCTCGGCATCAGTAAAGCCGATGGTATCGCGATACTCATCGGAAAGCTGAACATCCCTAGGCTGATGCGCAATGCGAAAGTTGCCACAAATAACAAACTCACGACGCTTGTTTTTAATTTTTGCTAAGTGATCATGCAGCTGTTCGAAAAACTGTGCTTTACGAGCAATGCTGGCCTCATCATCGGCCGTGGCTTCGGGCGCTAACAATGAGCCAAAACTAATTTGTTCAAAGTCGGCCTGAATATAACGTGCTTCCATATCAAAGTCGTTAAAGCCCATACCGGTCATAATTGCCTTCGGTAAATCACGACAATATACCGCAACACCATTAGTGCTCTCGGAGTTATCAAAAAAGTAGGCATTATATGATGACGGAAAATAAATATCGTCGCGCAACAAATGTTCTTGGGTGCGAATATCCTGAATACAGATCACATCTGCATCCTGACGCTCCATCCACTCATAAAAGCCGCGTCCTGCTGCCTGCTCAATCCCTTCAGCGCAAAAGCTGATTACCCGCATTCGATTTCCTCACCCAATAGATAAAACATAATACACTCAAACCAGCATCTAACTGTTTTTACATAGAACGGTTGCAATGAACGCTGCATTGAACTTCTACATGGAACACAGCCGGCTATCTCTATAGTTATTATTGGTAGAAATAAACAATGTCTTTAAAGCGATGATTTTAGTTAAAAACTGGCCATCTGGCTAGCATTGACACAATTTTTGCGACCTCATCATAAGCCGCGCAGTTTAAATAGGTTTATAATATGATGTACAGCAAAATAAGATGACTAATTGCAGATTCTTAAATAACACAAAGTGAGAATATTCATATAATCCGAAACATTCCCGCAATTAGCAGACACACATATTTATACAATTCGGTAAAGACCACTTATGAAAAAATTTCAACATGAATTTATTGAACTCGCACTTAACGCCAATGCGCTTTGCTTTGGCGAATATACTTTAAAGTCTGGGCGATGCAGTCCTTACTTCTTCAATGCGGGTAAATTCGACCATGGTCAAGCACTCGCTATATTAGGCCAATGCTATGCCGCAAAAATTATCGCCTCAGGCGTTGATTTCGATATGTTATTTGGCCCCGCTTATAAGGGCATTCCTCTTGTTGCTGTTACCGCTGCCGCACTCGCAAGCTATCATAACCGCGATGTTCCCTATGCCTTTAATCGTAAAGAGAAAAAGGATCACGGTGAAGGCGGCTCAATTGTCGGCGCGCCTCTGCAAGGTAAAGTACTCATTATTGATGATGTCATCACAGCTGGCACAGCTATTCGTGAAGTTTTAGCCTTATTAGCCGAGCATGCTCGGGCTCAGCCAGCAGGCGTAATAATTGGACTCGATAGATGCGAAAAAGGTTCAAACAATTTATCCGCCACCCAAGCATTTGAGCAAGACTTTAATCTTCCGGTGCTGAGCATTGTTACCATTGAACACTTGCTCGACTTTCTGTCTAAGCCACAAGGCGATAAAAAAAGCCCGGTTAACAACGAGCAACTTGAAGCAATAAAAACTTACTGGCAAAAATATGGCGCGCAAACAGTCACGCATAGCTAAAAGGCATTCGGTAAAACCGGTTAAATGGGCTGGGTTAATTACATTATTTTGTAGCGTAGTGTTTACCCATGTGAGCAATGGACAGGCGCTTGAATATTATCGAGTAGTAAGCGACACAGGAGCTATTGAACTTAAATCCTCCATCACCCCCGCCGAGGCAAAACGCGGCTATGCCATTGTTACGCTTGGCGGTCACATTATTAAAGAAGTACCTGCAGAACTTAGCGACGAAGATTATGCGCTGCTAAGTGATGAACGAAAAGCGCAAGAAAAAAAAGCGCAGCAAGAAAAAAAAGCACATGAGTACAATGAATCGCTTCTGTTACGCTACAGCACCGTCGACGACTTAAACGCAGAGCGTCAACGTAAGCTCACTGAATTCGATGTGCGTATCAGTATTTTGCGCAGCAATATGATTAGCTTAAAAGATCAGGTTGAACGCCAACAAAGCCGCGCAGCCAATATAGAGAGAACCGGCAGAGAAGTGCCCGTTGTTATTCAAAATAACATTCTAGAATTAGAGCAGAAACTCAATGAGGCAGATGCATCGTTAAAAGCGATGCAAAATGAAAAAGAGAGTGTCAATCAACGTTACGCGTCAGATATTGCCCGTTTCAGCCAGCTAGTTGAAAAACACACCCGTATCAAAAACTAAGCACAGCATAGCGAACACTAATATTAAATGGCTTAACCTACGTTTTGTGCCGCTGGCGCATTCTGCCTAGCTAAAGAATGCTGCGGTTTTTGCGCAACACTTTCACGGAAAAAACCGGCCATTAACAGTTGCCACTGCTCTTGCCAGTTTTGGGTGGGCGGGCGTTTAAACTCACTGCGGACATATTGACCAATACGCCCTTCTGCTGCAGCCAATATAACGTTCACAGCGCTTACCGCTGGCAACGTTGGACGAATACCTTCATTAATTTCTGCATCGCGAACAATTTGCTTCAATTGCGTCTCGAGACGATCATAAAACTGTGCAACACGAGTACGCAAGCGCTCGGTTTCACCCGCTAATGCATCACCATTTAAAATACGTGAAATACCGGGATTTTTTTCGGCAAAGCCTAAAAGCAACAACAAAGTTCTTTCCAAGCGAGGAATAGCCGAGCTCTCTTCGCTAATAATGACATTAACACGAGAAAAAATAGCCTCCTCTACAAACTCAATTAAGCCCTCAAACATCTTCGCTTTACTCGGAAAATGCCTATACAACGCGGCTTCAGACACGCCAACTTCTTTAGCAAGGCCCGCTGTGGTAATGCGCTCACCTGGAGCAACTTCCAGCATATGCGCTAAGGCTTCAAGAATTTGTTGGCGGCGAGAGTACTTCTGTGCAATTTTAGGCATCGCTATTCCAGCTTATATTGTTCGTTTTAGCATAAGCCACAAGCTATCGACCCTAAGAATCTTCAACTTGTAGCACGAAATCTATCTATTTACTTTAATGAGCCTGAGCCTTTCGCGCCGGTCTTCCTTACCGTCACTGTCCGTTAAAGTATTCGCCTTTTTAGCCTCAGGGGCTTTGACGCGAAGATTAACGCTAATCTCTATACGACTAAAATAGTAAATACTTAAGTTTTATTGAGTAAAACTAACTCTTAATAGGTTCAATAATCGTCAACTTATGACCTAAAAAATTCACATTAGATAGTGAATACCAACCGCTTCGATTTTTAATTATATTTTGATCATGAATTAGTTGGTTTGCACTCACCTTTGCTTACGGGTGCAAAGATACTCCTAATTCTTTTTTAATTGAAGTGTTTTCGTGCGATAAAAGAAAAAAAATTTATTCAATCACTCAAAATTATTGTTTGTACATAAACATTATTGGCCGCAATGAACCAGAGGGGAAAAATAGTAATGACAAATAAAAAAATATAGGCCTTAAAATAGGCTAAATTAAAAAACGATAATGCTAAGCTGCAAGCAAAACTCGCGGCTACTTATCGTTAGTTATCAAAGTACCTACGCCAGAATCAGTGAAGATTTCTAGCATTACCGAGTGCGGCACTGTGCCATCAATAATATGGGCACTTGTCGCGCCACCCTGCACCGCATCAAGCGCACAAGCGATTTTAGGCAGCATACCACCTGTAATCGTCCCATCTTTAATCAACGCGTCTACTCGCGAGGTAGAAAGCCCTGTAAGCACCTTGCCTTCTTTATCGAGTAAGCCTGGCACATTAGTCAGTAACATTAGCTTTTCGGCGTTCATCACCGCCGCAACCTTACCCGCCACTAAATCAGCATTAATATTGTAGGTAACGCCGTTGCTATCAACGCCAATGGGCGCAATAACCGGTATTAAATGATTAGCCGTCAAGGCATTGAGTAAATCGACGTTAATCGAGTCAACCTTACCAACATGGCCAATGTCAATGATTTCCGGCGTACTCATGTCGGGCGTAGGCGCCGTCACTTCAAGCTTGCTTGCTCTAATTAAGTTACCGTCTTTGCCACTCAAGCCCAACGCCTGACCCCCTTGCTGGTTAATTAAGCTGACAATTTCTTTATTAACCTGACCACCAAGCACCATTTCGACAACATCCATCGTATCGTTGTCTGTAACACGCATACCGTTTACAAAACGAGATTCAATATTTAATCGCTCAAGCAAATCGCCTATTTGCGGGCCGCCACCATGCACAACAATGGGGTTCATGCCGACGAGCTTCATTAAAACGATATCTCGGGCAAAGTTCTTTTTAAGCGAATCTTCGACCATTGCGTTGCCACCGTACTTAATCACCATCGTCTTACCCGTAAAACGCGTAATATAAGGCAAAGATTCGGTTAGGACCGCGGCTATTTGGCTAGCTGTTTGGTGATTTAGCGACATAAGTAAATGTTTCGTTTATTAACTGGGCTCAATTAAACTTGAATTCGCTTAAATGAGAGAAATACTTTAACCCGCAGTATAACGCATCAAAGACATAAAAAGCGTCGCTTGATAGTGTGCGTTTTAGCAATACTTATTGCGTAAGCTTAAGCGGTATTTAACTGAATAAAGCATTCAATATTGATCGTTTTATCACCTACCACTTCAACTCAGGCGCGATAGCGGTAAGTGCTTGGCGGAAACGGGCTTGAATATGATTAAGCGCCTCTTCACTATCGGCCTCAAAACGCAGATTCAAACTTGCTGAAGTATTGGAAGCCCGAATAAGCCCCCAACCAGCAGCATAATCGACTCTTACCCCATCTAATGTCGTTAATTCGCCATCATCGGCGGCACAATCTTCGGCTAAAGACAGCTGTAAGCTATCAATAATCTCAAATTTACGCGCCTCATCAACCGGCAAATGAATTTCTATTGTGTTTTCACTGACAGGAAGGTCTGCAAGCACAGCATCTAATGTCGTAGCTTCCATGGTTAAAAATTCTATTAAGCGTGCGCCGCTGTACAAGCCATCATCAAAACCGAACCAACGCTCTTTAAAACAATAGTGACCGGTAAACTCTCCGCCTAATAGGGCGCCTGTCTCCAGCATTTTTTGTTTTATGAGTGAATGGCCACATTTCGACATGACCGGACGACCACCATAACTCGCAATTAGCTGATTCAAGTGCCGCGAACATTTAATGTCGTAAACAACATCAGCACCTGGGTTACGGGTTAAAACATCTTGAGCAAAGAGCATTAACATTTGGTCGGCGCTAACCACTTTACCCGCTGCAGTTACCGCCACCATGCGATCGGCATCACCATCAAAGGCTAGGCCAAGATCTGCCTGCTGATTTTTTACCTCTTCTATAAGCGCATCTAAGCTCCCGGCTGCCGATGGGTCGGGGGCATGATTAGGAAAGTTACCATCAATTTCAGCAAACAGCGGCACTACCTCGCAGCCTAGTGCGCTAAAGAGTGCCGGGGCAATATTACTTGCCGCGCCGTTACAGCAATCAATCACTATTTTAATTGACGACGCGACAACGACATCTTCTGTAATGTGTGCAATATATTGGTCGGTAATCGTCTGCTCAGACAAAACACCTTGAGGTTGCTCGAACTGTCCCAGTTCAAAATCGCTACTCGCAATAAGTTCGGCGAGTGCTTTAATTTGCAACTCGGCTAGCGACTGCCCATGGAGCACTACTTTTAAGCCATTAACCGCTGGGGCATTGTGACTGCCCGTAACCATAATGCCGGCTTTTGTCCCCAAACACTCAGCGGCAAAATAAAGCATTGGCGTTGCCACCAAACCAATACCAACAACATCACAGCCCGCGGCAAGTAATCCATTCGCCAACGCATCATAAATGCGCTCAGAAGAGAGTCGCCCATCGCGCCCAATAACTAGGCGGCTTTGTCCGCCGTTAATGGCAGTGGTACCGATGGCAAGACCTATACTGCGAACGGCCTCATCACTCAGCTCTGTATCTGCATTACCGCGAATATCATACGCTCTAAAAATATGCGCGGGCATTGATGATAAATTAAGACCTTCGTCATCGCCTTTAACGACCATGCCCTCTGCAACCTGAGGGTTAGCCCATTGAGACGTTTTTGCTGCATCTTTTCGTTTAGGCACTCGCTCTTTAGGTCCATCATCAGCCAAGTCGCGACTTCGAGGTTCATGATGACTCTCACCGTTTTTTTCAGTAACGGCATGAGAGCGCATTGAGCGAAAGAGAAATAATAATGCCGTTAGGGATAAAATCATTGCCGAAAGTAACGCCGTCAATAACAGTATTGATTCCATCCCAAAAATGGTCGCCTGTTTAAATACATAATAATTAACTTTAATGTTGTCATTAGCGCTAAGCCCCGCTTCACCCATTACCGCATGTTCTAATGAAGGTAGAGCGCCTGTAGCGGCTAATGAAATTGTTGTCTTGGCATTCATTTTATAAATCAAAGCCATTTCATCTGAGCGCTGATCAGGCTTAGACGAGCCTACGAATTGTGACGCTAGCCAGCGTGCATTTAAAGTCAGTAAAAGCGCACCGATATCTTGGTCTGCAGTTTTAATGGGTCGTGCCAAACTTAATACTTGTTGGTCCTGCATTAAATAGGTGTCAACCACCACGCCTTCACCTTTCATGGCGCGACGTACTAAATCTTTTTCAATATTATTTTGTACTTGCGCTTTATGAATGCCCAAATTCGCAACGCCTAATTCACCTATAGGCAGAATGACTAAACGGTTTATATCGCTAAAGCCTAACGACAGTTGCTCAGCTAAACGTTCTAAGACGGCTAAATCTCCTGCTTGTATCGCTGTGTGTACTTCGGGCAAGCGCGCCAAACCATCAACATGGTTTGCCAGCTGTTTAAGATTGCTGTCTAGCGCTAACACTTTTGCTTGCGCTAAATCATTAGCTCGCTGCAATGCTGTTTGGCTTGCCGTTAACGGCAGGTAAACAAAAAAATACAAGGCAATAGCGGCAAGACTTGGCAGAACGACCAACAGAACACTGGGCCAGTGAGTGGAATGCTGTGGGTGCTTAAATTGCTTATTCATAACAAGCTGCACTATCTGTAGTTAGGATATCAGTAGTTAGGACGTGATGAATAGAGATGGGATGCACTCCTAATAATTTTTGCATGCAATGATAGAGCGCAACGACTACAGTAAGCAGTTCAGATAGCAGTACCGCTTCAGACTAAAATTATCTGAGTCCTGTGTTGGTAGCGCCTTGCTCTTCCTTATGCGGTTTAGCTAAGCCGGATAAATAAACTAACCTGTCAGTTGAGCCGCAATCAGCTCAATCAAACGACGCGCTAAATGCTGTTTATCGCATTTATCAATTTGAATCGCATCGCTATTCGAGATAACGGTTACCTCATTAGCATCCGAAGCAAAACCAACATCTTCACGCGAGACATCGTTGACGACAACCATATTGATACCTTTACGCGCTAATTTATCCCTAGCATGATCAATTAAATTTTCTGTCTCAGCCGCAAAGCCAACAGTAAACGGCGCTGAATCAGTGCCAGCAACCGTAGCTAGAATGTCAGGGTTCTTAACCATTGCAACCGTCATCGTATCAATGTCACGGTCTTTCTTTATTTTCTGCTCGGCAACAGTCGCTGGGCGAAAGTCAGCAACTGCCGCAGAAGCAATAAATAAACTCGCGCTAGACACAACATGCTCTACGGCCTGAAGCATGTCATTCGCAGAGACAACATCAATACGGTTAACACGCTCTGGCGTTGGCAAACTAACTGGACCGGCTATTAACGTGACTTTAGCGCCGGCTTCAACCGCCGCCTGCGCCAATGCAAAGCCCATTTTACCGGTTGAGAAGTTACTCAAATACCTTACTGGATCTATCACTTCTCGCGTAGGACCGGCGGTAATCACAACATGCTGACCCGACAATGATTGCGTTTCGAATAAAGCGGCAGTCTGCTGAGCGATATCCAACGGTTCGCTCATTCTGCCCGCGCCTGTATCACCACATGCTTGCGCCCCTTCGGCGGGACCCACAAAGTGATAGCCACGCGCTAACAATGCTTGATAATGCTGCTGTGTTGCCTCGTCACGCCACATAGCTTGATTCATTGCGGGCGCCACTAACACCGGCGCATCACTCGCACGCAGTAACGTTGTTAATAAATCATCGGCACGACCCACCGAAAAGCGAGCCAGCGAATCGGCTGTCGCTGGCGCAATAATAATGGCATCCGCCCAGCGCGCTAACTCAATATGACCCATGGCCGCTTCGGCATCTGCATCTAACAAACTATTATGCACACGGTTACCCGATACCGCCTGTAAAGTTAATGGCGTAATAAACTCACAAGCACCTTGTGTCATTACGACACGCACTTCAGCGCCGGCATCACGAAGACGACGGACTAAATCAGGGCTTTTATAGGCAGCAATGCCGCCGGTAATGCCTAACAACAAACGTTTATTTTGAAGTGATTGCATAGGTTTTTAATCGATATATCGACAACTAATGAACTAGAAGCCCGGCATACTGTATAAATAAGCTACAGCATTGGACGCTGTTTATCGCTATTGCTTTAACGTTATCTCTATTAGATATAGCTTGGTGCAGCAACAGCAAATGATCCGCAACCTTACATTAGCGCGGCTGCGATTGCGAGTATGGGCCAGCAATAGACCCACAGATACAGCTACGCAGCGGTTATCAAACACCCATCATCAAGGAAGATATTATGACTATTATCGATTGGCCAATCACCGAAAGACCCCGCGAAAAACTCCTCAACAAAGGGGCAATAGCGCTATCTGACGCCGAATTACTCGCCGTATTTCTAAGAACCGGCATACGCGGCAAAACCGCTGTCGATCTTGGCCGAGAGTTAATCGAGCAATTTGCTGGCATTAAAGGCTTACTTAATGCCTCAAGACATGAATTCACCGCCACACTAGGCATGGGAGACGCCAAATATGCGTCCTTACAAGCCGTTTTTGAATTATCGCGCCGAGCAATGATGGAATCACTGCAACGCGACTCAGCATTAACCAGCCCCAAAGAGACCCAAAATTACCTACTGCACCTACTCGGCAATGAACAGCGCGAGGTTTTTTGGTGTCTATTTTTAGATAATCAACATCGCATTATCGCCAGTGAAGCCCTATTCTATGGCACTATTGACCAAGCCAACGTCTATCCTCGCGAAGTCATAAAAGCTTGTCTACGCCACAATGCCGCTGCAGTCATCTTTGCCCATAATCACCCCTCTGGCTCCACCGAACCGAGTCAGGCGGATAAAAAAATGACCCATAGGCTGCATGAAGCATTGGCTTTAGTCGATATTCGAATGCTCGATCATATTATTGTTGCAGGCTCATCCACGGTGTCGATGGCCGAACTTGGTATGATTTAACCTCGAATATGCGCTGCTAAAGACATAATCCTTGTTTTGACGGTCTTGTTCTGATATAAAGTCGCGCTCTTTTTATAGCGTGGTCAAAACATCGTCCGCCTGAAACACATACCAGAAACACATAATCGCGTATGTCGTTGACTACTAGGCTAGCAACCAACACAGCTACCTAGGCTGCAACGAACCCATACTCCGGAGAATGAAGATGTCCAAAGTTTGTCAAGTAACAGGCAAGCGACCCATTACGGGTAACAATGTATCGCATGCAAAAAACCGTACTAAGCGTCGTTTTTTGCCTAACTTACACCGCCATCGCTTTTGGTTAGAAAGCGAAAAGCGTTTTGTTAGCTTACGTGTATCATCAAAAGGTATGCGCATTATCGACAAAAAAGGTATCGATGTAATTGTTGCTGAGCTTCGTGGTCGCGGCGAAACCGTTTAAACTTATTTAAAGAATAGAGATTGTAGTTATGAGAGAGAAGATTCGTTTAAATTCATCAGCAGGCACTGGCCACTTTTACACGACTGATAAAAACAAGCGCACCATGCCAGAAAAAATGGAAGTCAAAAAATATGACCCCGTTGCGCGCAAACACGTCATGTACAAAGAAGCTAAAATAAAGTAATTTTTATTAGCGCCTAAAAAAACCCGCCATGCTTGCGGGTTTTTTATTGCCTATTAAAACTTGCTCGGTACACTTATCCTTTGTCCTTTGCACTTACTCATTACAACCTGCATAGCCGAATGAATACATTATGCCAGAGCTACCCGAAGTAGAAACCACCCGACGCGGCATTGACCCCTATGTTGCCAACAAAAAAATCGCGCAAGTCACTATTCGTGAACGACGCTTTCGCTGGCCTATACCCAACGACTTTGAAAAAAAGGTCAACGGCCATATTGTTCGCTCCATTTCTCGCCGCGCAAAGTATTTATTATTTGAATTGGATCATGGCTACTTTATGATTCACCTAGGCATGTCAGGCAGCCTGCGCATCGTTAAGCAAAAAACACCTGTAGAAAAACATGATCATGTTGATTTTCAGCTGCCCAACAAATGGTGCTTACGCTTTAATGACCCTCGTCGTTTTGGTTCGGTACTTTGGCTAGGTAAAAAGCCACTCGAACATGCACTACTGAATAAACTGGGACCAGAACCTTTTGAAGAGTGCTTTAATGGCGATCACCTTTTTAAAACCTCGCGCAAGAAAAAGGGGCCAGTAAAAAACTTTATTATGGATAACCACATTGTGGTTGGCGCCGGTAATATTTATGCCAACGAAGCCTTATTCATGAGCGGCATTCGTCCCGGCAGAGCAGCAGGTCGATTAACGAAAAAAGAGTGTGAGTTACTCGCCAGCAATATCATTGACGTGCTAAACGCATCGATTGAAATGGGCGGCACAACATTGCGAGACTTTGTTGGCGGTGACGGCAAACCAGGTTACTTTCAACAAACACTTCGCGTCTATGGCCGCAACGACCAACCCTGCACGCAATGTAAAGCATCCATTAAATTAATTCGCCTAGGGCAACGCAGCACTTTTTACTGCCCTCAATGCCAAAGCTAACGTTAGCTTTGGCTATTTTCCTAACGCGACACCTTCGCGGCGCGGGTCAGCCACACCTAACCACTCTCCATTACGTCGGCTTATAGCATGCAAGCCACTGGTCTGAGGCTTAACTACGGGCTGATGACCAAGTGCTTTTAAAGCGGCGAACACTTTTTTGTTTGCGCCTTTTTCAATTTCTAACTGCCGACCCGTATTTAATATATGCGGCCGCTCAATCGCTTTGGCTAACGCACTATCAAAAAACAATACTTCATATAAAACGCGTGCAACATAAGGAATAATTTTTTTACCCCCTGGCGAGCCAATAATTAATAGTGGCTGACTATGACTTTCAGCGTCAGCATGAAACACCATCATGGGTGACATAGAACTTCGGGGGCGCTTTCCCCCTTGCACGCGATTGGCAACTAATGCTTTGTCACTGGTACGTGGTACAAAAGAAAAATCGGTTAATTGATTATTTAAAATAAACCCACCAACCATTAATCGTGAACCAAAAGCGGTTTCAATACTGCTGGTCATACTTACAACGTTTCCATATTGATCCGCAATACTTAAATGTGTTGTTGATACTAACTCGGGGCTGGGCTGCATTAAATATTGTCCAACACCTGGTATCACAAACCTGCCTGCTTGCACTTCAGTCATCGGACGATCATCCATTATCAATTGGCTTCGCGCCTGCAAATAATCATCATCCAATAGCTGAGCAATCGGTATATCAACAAAATCAGGATCGGCAATATAAGTATTACGATCTGCAAAAGCTAAGCGCGATGCTTCCGTAAAGTAATGTGCGCTTAAAGGGTTTTTCTCCATGCCTTCATAGCTACCAAGTTGGAAATTTTTATCCTTAACAAGCTTTTCTAGCAGACCCAATATAGCCAATGTCGTACTCGCCCCCGATGATGGAGGCCCCATGCCACAAACCTTATAACTCAATATTATTTTACATAGCGGCGGTCGCTGCTTAGCTTCATAGCTAAAAAAATCCGTTAGCGATAACTGCCCTGGATTTTTATCACGCTGTGTTGCCTCTACCATTTGCTGGGCAAGCTGGCCTCGATAAAATGTATCACTACCATTTTGAGCCAATATTTTTAAAGTATGCGCATAGTCTGGATTTTTTAAATGACGGCCAATAGATAATGCCTCACCATGACCATCAAATAAATATTGAGCAATATGTTCACGGTCACCCACCTTCGGTACAACTTTAATTAATGTATTTAATCGCTCCGATACAGCAAAGCCATCGGTCGATAATTGAATAGCCTCTTCAAACAACGAAGACCATGGCATCACACCGTATTGCTGATGCGCATCCTCTAACATTTTAACTAGACCGGGAACGCCAACACTTTTACCGCCAATGACAGCATTAAAAAAATTTACCGGCTTCCCACTTGAACCAATAAATAAATTTTCATCTGCCGCCATGGGGGCAGCTTCACGACCATCATAGGTCATTAATTTTTTCGTCTGTTGATCCCAGTACAACATAAAGCCGCCGCCACCGATGCCTGACGATTGAGGCTCAACTAAACCCAGCACCATTTGCGCAGCAATGGCTGCATCAATGGCAGAGCCGCCTTGTTCTAAAATGCTATAGGCCGCTTGTGTTGCATGCGGATTAGCTGTCACTGCCATAATTTTTTTGCCAACTGCTATTTTATTAACAGAAAAATCATCGCCAGCTTGCAAGCTAACAATGTTACTTTCTGGCTCTGGTGCTAAATCTTTAACTCGACTTTCATGCGCCCGACTCGCTTGAGCACCGGCACTACGATTAAAATCGTTAACAGTGGCATTTTTTTCTGGCGGTGCTTTACTGCAGCCTGAAAACAAAAATGCCGCAGTAAATAATACGGCGGCATTTCGATAAGTGAGTAATTTAAACATTAAGCGTTAATTTTTTTATGAATAGCATCTAACACTGGCACTGGAACAAACTTTGATACATCTCCGCCTAAAGTTGCAATTTCCCTTACCAGCGTCGAAGAAATATAAGTAAGGTTGTCGGCCGGTGTTAGAAACACGGTTTCAAAATCATGTTTAATCGCCCGATTCATATTCGCCAATTGAAATTCATATTCAAAATCGGATACCGCCCTAAGACCACGCAACACAACGGTTTCGTTAATTTCTTCAAGAAAGTGGGTTAATAACTTATTAAATCCCGTCACGGTAACATTGGGGATATGAGCGGTAGCGAGCTTAGCCATTTCAACACGCTCGTCGGTTGTGAACATGGGCCGCTTTTTACTACTAGCCGCCACGCAAACAACAACGCCATCAAATAATTTTGATGCGCGCTCAACAAGATCGATATGACCATTAGTAATCGGGTCGAAAGTCCCTGGATAAACAACACGGCTCATATGAATAATATTCCTATTGCTTTAAAAGTGGCATTTGAAGGGAGAAATTTTAAACGCTAATGGATTTTGGCTCAATCACTTAAATTAAGCCTCATAGATATACAACCCGTAACTCACATTACCTGCTGCTTTTTCTTTGTAAGGCAGCCAGCATGCAGGTAATACCGGCGAATCATGACCACGATCTCTTTCAATGTAAATAAGCGCCCCTGCGCGCAGACAGCCTGAGGCATCTAATAAGGCCAGCGTCTCATTAAGCAGACCCGCTTGAAACGGCGGGTCAATAAAAACTACATCAAATGATGCCGCGGGCTTTGATCTTAACCATTGCATGGCATCCACCTGCATAGCCTGCATTTTAGTTGTAGCTAATGTCTGACAGGCTTCGACCAACGTGTTCACAGCGAGGCGGCTAGCATCCAGTGCCACCACCTGTGCC
Source organism: Cellvibrionales bacterium (assembly GCA_042090785.1). Lineage (GTDB taxonomy): Bacteria > Pseudomonadota > Gammaproteobacteria > Pseudomonadales > UBA7434 > UBA7434. The sequence continues at coordinate 242,611 of JBELIP010000001.1, forward strand.
GCACCGCGAGATAATGCCTCTAAACCCAATACACCACTACCGGCAAATAAATCCAAGCAGCGTGCGCCGGCAATATCATCACCCAACCAATTAAATAGCGTTTCTCTAATTCGGTCAGCGGTTGGCCTTAAGCCATCAAGCGCCACAACGGGTAATTTTCGACCACGCCACTGTCCCGCAATAATGCGAATTGTGCTGAGAGCGGATTTTTTAGGCGGTTTGCGTTTCATATCGTTTAAATTACATCATAAAATGTCTGAGATACAGCAATGGATACAAAAGATAAATGATAGGATATCCACTGCTCGGCTAACATGGCTTTATCGATAAATTGATTAAGCGGATTATACGCGAGCCCCATACCAAACTGACGAGATAATTTATGCTGCGCTTTCTCAAACGCGGGAATAAGAATACACCCGAACAAGCTACTGATACTCAACAAGACGCGGCACAAGCAGCCAAAGAAAAGCCCAACAGCTTTTTGCAACGACTATCAGGCAAACTCAGTAAAACCAGTAGCTCATTAGGAGATGGCCTAGGCCGCTTATTACTCGGCAAAAAAGAAATCGATGATGAGCTTTTAGAAGAAATTGAAACCCAGCTGCTAATGTCGGATGTAGGCATGGATACCACGACCCGTATTATGGCAAAACTTGCCGAAGGTATTGCACGCGATGCACTATTAAATTCTGATGCCCTTTACGAGCAGCTGAAAGTTGAACTAGCAGCCACGTTAAACCCCAGTGACAAACCTTTTGTTATTGATTGCACACAGTCACCGTTTGTCATTTTAGTGGTCGGCGTTAACGGTGCCGGAAAAACCACAACCATTGGCAAGCTGGCTAAACGCTTTCAGCATGAAGGCTTATCTGTCATGTTAGCCGCCGGCGACACCTATAGAGCGGCAGCCGTTGAACAGCTGCAAGTGTGGGGCGAGCGCAATGAGGTTCCCGTTGTTGCTCAACATACGGGCGCAGACAGTGCCTCGGTGATTTTTGATGCGCTACAATCAGCAAAATCTAAGAGCGCAGACGTTCTTATTGCCGACACAGCTGGACGCTTACACAATAAAGACAACCTAATGGAAGAGCTAAAAAAAGTTGTCCGCGTTATGGGTAAAATTGATGGTGCCGCACCACAAGAAATTTTACTGGTGCTAGATGCTACGACAGGCCAAAATGCAGTAGCTCAAGCCGAAAAATTTAAATCGATTATTGGCGTTACTGGTTTAGCTATTACTAAACTGGATGGCACCGCTAAAGGCGGCGTGCTATTTGCCATCAGTGAAAAACTGCAATTACCCATTCGTTTTATTGGTGTTGGCGAGCAAGTTGATGACTTGCGACCCTTTAATGCCAATGAATTTGTTAACGCTATTTTTAGCGATACGGAAGCCCATTGATACGTTTTGAAGGCGTCACTAAACGCTATGACTCCGGTCAAGAAGCGTTGTCAGATATTAGCTTCGAGTTAGACTCAGGCGAAATGGCCTTTTTAACCGGACATTCTGGCGCCGGCAAAAGCACCTTGCTTAAATTAATTATGTTAATGGAGCGTGCTACTCAAGGCGAAGTCTGGATAGATAACCAAAACCTTGCCACGCTCTCTAAACGCCATGTGCCATTACTGCGCCGTAAAATGGGCGTTGTCCATCAAAATCACCAGCTGTTATTCGACCGTTCGGTTTATGACAACGTTGCATTGCCTTTAATTGTTGCCGGTTATCACCCCAGAGATATTGGCCGTCGCGTTCGTGGCGCGCTCGATAAAGTTAACTTGCTGCATAAAGAAAAAATGCATCCGCAAAGTTTATCGGGCGGCGAACAACAGCGTGTTGGCATTGCTCGCGCTGTGGTTAATAAACCGCCTTTTTTGCTGGCAGATGAGCCAACAGGTAATTTAGATCCCGCACTCAGTGCCGAAATCATGCAGCTGTTTAAAGAGTTTAACCAAGTCGGTGTTACTGTTTTAGTTGCTACTCACGATTTAGCCTTAATTGCTCGAATGCATCATCGTTCTTTAATTTTGCGTGAAGGCTCTCTAGTGGGTAACGGCGCGACTAAAACCATTGCACAAACTGACATGGACGAGACCTAAGCCATGTTTAAAACCACCAAAACCAATCGCCGCATTGGCGAAAGCCGGACCCGTTCTGGGCAAGGTATTAGCGCTTCGCAACATACCTTTACTAGCCGAATACATTCGTGGCGTAACCATCATCGCCTTGTTGCCGCACAAAGTATCCAGCGCTTAATTGCCACCCCCGTTTCAAGTGTCATGACTATTTTGGTGCTGGCCATTGCCATTACTCTGCCTGCTGCGCTCAATGTCGCCATTACTAATGTCGCAAAACTTACTGGCCAAGCTAGCGACAACGTGCAAATGAGTGTTTATTTAGAAAAAGCCACTAGTGACACCAGCGGCCGCAAACTGGCCAAACAAATGGCTAACTGGGACGGTGTTAGCAGTGCTAGCTATGTTTCACCGCAACAAGCAAAAGATAGCTTTAGAACCATGGAGGGCTTTGTAGAAATCATTGATAGCCTGCCCGAAAACCCTTTACCCGGCGTCATCGTGCTTATCTTGAGTGATCAATCTCTTAACGTGCATCAAGCAGAGGCATTACGTCAGCAGGCGTTAGCATTAAGAGATGTTGCCAGTGCTAAAATTGATCTTGAGTGGCTGCAAAAAGTACATGCTATTGTCGGGCTCGCTCAGCAAATAGCCGCTGTGCTTAGCGTTTTATTAGCCATTGGCGTTGTGCTCGTGGTCGGAAATACGATAAAACTCTCTATAGATACCCGCCGCGAAGAGATTATTGTCACTAAGCTAGTGGGTGCCACCAACGCCTTTGTCAGGCGGCCCTTTCTCTACATGGGACTGTGGTTTGGTGCCAGCGGCGCACTTATCGCACTCATACTCATCAACGCATGTAAGTATGCACTAACTAGCGCCATAGACTCTTTATCCCTTGTTTATGGCGGTAATATTGAGTTAACTGGCCTTGGATTCACCAATAGCCTTACTCTGCTGCTCATGGGCGCTATGCTTGGTTGGCTAGGCGCTTGGTTGGCTGCTAGCCAACATATTCGTGCTCTTGAGCCGCGTTAGCGCACAATTTTCTATAATTATTTGCGTTCTCGATGCGCCAAATAGCCAAAATCAGCGTATACCCCTATAAATCAACGTCTTATATGAACTTTTGCAGTATTAGCACTCTAACTTCAAGAGTGCTAAAATTGGTGGCCGTTTTAAGCGGTTAAACCATTTTAATAAAATGGTATTTAAATTAACCACTTTAAAAACCTAAAAGCGCCTCCATATCATTTTGAGAATAATACGCGGCGCAGAATAAATAGCGATGTCTCATTTTATACTGGCAAACAACAGGTAACGTTAAAACACTATTATGAACACGCAACTTCAAACCATTCCTATTCTTACGCCCGGCGGCAACGTCAATGCGTATATGCAAACCGTTAGCGGCTTTGACATACTCACGCTTGAGCGAGAGCAGGAACTAGGTAGACGTTTAGCGTTTGATGATGATTTAGACGCGGCACGCGAATTAGTTATGGCGCATTTGCGCTTTGTTGTTCATATCGCTAAATCCTATAACGGTTATGGCCTGGGTCTTGCCGATCTTATTCAAGAAGGCAATGTCGGCTTAATGAAGGCCGTTAAACGCTTCGATCCCGATAAAGGCGTACGTCTAGTTTCTTTTGCTGTGCACTGGATTAAAGCCGAAATTCACGAATACATTCTTCGTAACTGGCGCATTGTTAAAATTGCGACCACCAAAGCACAACGCAAATTATTTTTTAACCTTCGCGGAGCCAAAAAGCGCCTATCTTGGTTAAGCAATGACGAAGTCCATGCCATTGCCGAAGACCTTGGTGTAAGTGTTAAAGACGTTCAACAAATGGAAGGTCGCTTATCCTCTTACGACTTAGGTTTTGATGCGCCGGCCGATGCCGATGAAGAAAAAGCCAGCCAAGCGCCAGCCTATTTTTTAGAAGACCATAGTGCAGACCCATCATTAGCGGTTGAAGAAAATCAATGGGCAGGCCAACAAGCCAGCAATTTACAATCCGCAATGAGTGTATTAGACGAGCGAAGCCTCGATATTCTTCAAGCGCGCTGGTTAAATGAAGAAAACAAAGCCACATTGCATGACTTAGCCGCTAAGTATGAAGTATCTGCCGAGCGTATTCGTCAGCTAGAAAAAAATGCAATGAAAAAACTAAAAACAGCAATGGCAGCCGGTTAATACTTTATAGATTTATAAAAAGAGCGCTAGAATATAAGCACTCGAATACAGGCCTATTTGCTATTGCCAGTGTAGATACCCAAAAAACCGTCACCACTGTGGCGGTTTTTTTATACCCTTCAATACCTCAAAATCATTAAATAGATAAACCACTTTTAATAAGAGACTCTACCCAACCATGGCTAAAGTATTTATCCAACTCGCTGCATTGAATGGCGCGCTCGCTGTTATTATTGGCGCCTTTGGTGCGCATGCACTTAAAGCGCGTTTAACGCCAGAATTATTAAGCGTGTATGAAACCGGCGTACAATACCATTTTTGGCATGCACTGGCCTTGCTGGCTATAGGTATACTGGCTTATCAATTACCCGATAGCCGAACCTTAATCGCGAGTGGCATTGCATTTTTAGTGGGCATTATTTTATTTAGCGGCTCACTCTATCTGTTAGCCAGTACCGAGATTCGTCATATTGGTTTTATGCCAGTTGGATTAATAACGCCTTTTGGCGGTATGAGCTTTATAATCGGTTGGTTATTATTACTATTTAGCAGCTTTAATATTTAATCAAATAATGATTATGAACGAAGAAGACACTCAAGATAAATCCAAGCTTCCTATTCGCAGCTTTGTCATTCGCAGCGGTAGAATGACTGACGCCCAACGCACAGGCTTGGACTCTCATCTAAAGCAATGGGGGCTCACGCTTAGCAAGGACATTATTGATTACGCCAACGCCTTTGGTAATCAAAACCCATTAGTCATGGAAATTGGTTTTGGCATGGGTGACTCACTCGCTATCATGGCCGAGCAGAAGCCAGAAGATAATTTTATTGGTGTAGAAGTTCATTCACCCGGTATCGGTCGTCTGTTGTCTTTGGTCGATAACAAAAATTTGCACAATATTCGTGTGTTTAATGATGATGCGATCAAAGTACTTAAGCAATGCACGGCAAAAAAAAGCTTATCGCGGCTTAACCTTTACTTTCCTGACCCGTGGCATAAAACTAAGCACCATAAACGCCGATTGGTGCAGCTGCCCTTTCTAGAGTTAATTCACTCACGATTAAAAGACGGCGGCTTATTTCACTTTGCCACCGATTGGCAGCCCTATGCCGAATATGTAGTAAAATTAATGGCTGAACAAACGCTGTTTGAAAATGTTGCTGGTGATGATTTATATGTGTCGCCTGCAGACTATGACCGTCCAGAAACAAAATTTGAACGTCGAGGTCAACTCTTAGGACATGGTGTTTGGGATATGGTGTTCCGCGCCATTCCTCAAAATAATAAAAAATAAGACGATAAAAATTAATCGGTAATTAACGCAATAGCTGAGAGCAGGAATTTTTTATGAAAACAAAACGCGTTCGTGATTTTATGGCCGAGCACTATGCAACGGTTAACCCAGACCAATCACTTGCGGCAGCGGTTCGCACTATTCTTGAGTATCATCAATCTGCCGCGCCGGTTGTCGATGCACAGCAGCAGTTAGTGGGCGTGTTATCCGAAGCCGATTGTATGCGCGCCACTTTACTCGAAGGTTACTTCAATGAAGGTGTTGCTTTGGTTAAAGATCAAATGTCCGCAGGGCTGGACACTGTATCGCCAGACGAAGAACTCAGCTCTGTGTCAGATATGTTTCTTAAGAATAATCGTCGCATGATGCCTGTTGTGGAAGCTGGCATATTAGTAGGGATTATTTCTAGGCAGGATATACTAAAAGCGTTAATTAATTAGGTGATATTATTCAGAAAAATGGGCGATGACATCATTCAAAAATAATCGTCCTTTTTTTGTTGTCTTATAATACTTACCCCTTTCCTCCATTAAACCTTGTGCTTGTAGTTGCGTTATTGAATTGTGCACTATAGAAAAATCAAGGCCTGTGTGCTGTTCGAATAACTGTGCAGAAAAACCTTGGTTTAAACGTAAAGCGTTCATCATAAATTCAATGGGTAGGTCTTCTTGTGTGATCACCGTTGATCCAGCCACTTTATTTTTTGTGCTTAGGTAGTCACTAGGCGCTCTGGTCTTCCAGCGTCGAACAACCGAACCATTGCAACTTGAAATTTTTCCATGCGCACCGGCACCGATGCCAATATAATCGCCGAACTGCCAGTAATTTTTATTGTGCCTGCTTTGATTAGCGCTTGCGGCGTGTAAATCATCTGCAGCGTATAAATCGTTTGTAGCCTGCAAAGAACCTTTTGCAAAAGCCGACACTTCATATTGCTGATAATTCGCAGCAGCTAAAGCATCAAGGCCTGTCATAAATAAATTATCTAAAATATTTTCAACAGGCAAAGTGGGTGGTCGATTATAAAAAACAGTATTTTTTTCTATAGTTAATTGGTACCAAGAAATATGTTCTGCGGAAAGGTCGAACGCTGCTTGCAGATCATCTAAACCCTCAGCTAAAGATTGCTCCGGCAAACCATGCATAAGATCAATATTAATATTATCGAACCCACATTGGCGCGCGGTATCAAATGCATGATAAATACTACGTTTATCATGAATGCGACCTAGCCGCATTAACGCTGCATCAGAAAAACTTTGCGCGCCTAATGATAGCCGATTAATACCGGCATCAATAAAGCCTTTAAAGTTAGCTTCGTCAACAGCACCGGGGTTAGCCTCTATTGTAATTTCTGCATGACCGGCAAAATTTAGTCGCTGATTTAATGCCGAAAAAAGCTGAATGTAAAATTCACCCGATAGTAAACTGGGCGTACCACCACCAATAAAAACCGAGTGAATAACTCTTTGCTCATCAAGAAGACTCAATTCATTGTCGAGATCATCAAGCAATGCATTAAGATAATTTTTTTCTGGCAAATCAGAGGAATGATGTTCGTGTGAATTAAAATCGCAGTAAGGACATTTTTTTACACACCAAGGAATATGAATATATAAACCTAATGGTGGTAGCTGAATCAACTCATTAACCCTAGCTTATTTAATTGCGCTAATAAAAGCTGTAACGCCTGACCACGATGACTGATGCGGTTTTTGACATCACGATCAAGCTCGGCACTTGCACAAGAATATTCAGGGAGATAGAACAATGGATCATAACCAAAACCGTTACTTCCTTGCGGTTCTGGTAAAATAACACCGTCCCATCTTGCAACACAAACCACCGGCGACGGGTCTTTTTCATGACGCATAAAAGCCAGCGCGCAAACAAAACTAGCCTTACGCTCACTTTCTGGCTTGCCCTTTAATAACGATAAAAGTTTTTCATTATTGGCTTCGTCACTGGTTCTAATGCCATTAGCGTCTTCATTAAAGCGTGCAGAGTAAATCCCTGGCGCGCCATTTAAAGCATCAACTTCTAAACCAGAGTCATCGGCAATAGCAGCTAAGCCTGTATAATGCGCTGCATTACGGGCCTTAATAATGGCGTTTTCTATAAAACTTAAACCGTCTTCAATCGCCTCGGGCACATCGAATTCACTTTGCGGACAAATACGAATATCTGCTGCAGAAAACAGTTGTTGAAATTCTTTTAGCTTACCAGCGTTACCGCTAGCAATGACAAATTCAGGGCGAGCTATATGTTCAGGGCGAGTCATAGATGTATGCTGTATCGTGGATATTTAGAATGGATTAGTTTAAATAGAAATGATGTTCAAATTCAACATCAATTACTTCGTTACTGTTTTCTGGGCTTAGCGATGCTTTAATCACTATCATTTCGTTATCATTGCTAATTTTGAACTTCGCTAAGTAGTAGACGGCACCTGGCTCTACAATTTCTTGAAAATCTAAATTATTCTTATGAATTAAATTAAAGCTAGTGCCTTTAATCTTATTTGCTTTGCGCGCGGTTGTTGTGCCATCGGGCAGATGTTCAAGCATTGATAAATTAATGAGTGCAATATTCTTGGCCCGCTTAACGCCAATAGCAACTGCCGTTTCTGGCTGTAAAAAACTACTATTAAAAACACTGTAATAAACTTCGTATGCACCTTTGCGTACAGAAGTAACGTCTTGCGCGATCAACGCGCTAGAAAACAATAATGCAAAGAGCGCAGTTGTCATTTTATTCATACAATTGTGGGTTCTATAATTAACGTGTGACATGATAAATGGCATGCGCACCTAAAAAATTGGGCCAAAGTTTGTTATACCAATGCGGCGTTCTTATTTTAGAATCCGCACCTTGCACTGTCTGCACGGTTCTGTGCAAAATTTTTATCTGCTGATCTTTACACAAAGCCTCAAAGTCTTTAACCGTACAAAAATGGATATTTGGCGTATCGTACCAATGATAAGGCATCATTTTACTTACCGGCATTTTACCACGCAACATTAAATATAAACGCGCCTGCCAATGACCGAAATTGGGAAATGTAATAATACACTCTTTGCCTACGCGTAGCATTTCTTGCAAGACATAGTCTGGCCTATGCACGGCTTGTAATGTCTGTGTCAGCAAAACGGTATCAAAGCTATTGTCGGCAAAATTATTCAGGCCTTTATCAATATCTTGCTCAATAACATTTAACCCCTTTGCAATGCATCGGGTAATATTATTCGCATCAATTTCTACACCTAAGCCACGTACGTTTTTTTTATTTACCAAATGCTCTAACAATATACCTTCGCCGCAACCTAAATCAAGCACGCGAGAGTCGGCATCAATCCACTGATTTAACGTTATTAAATCATGCCGCATGGTTGTCTCCTTGCGTCACTAATGTGCTTTCTTGCGTAACTCTTTGCATATAAGCAGTAAATAGTTTGTTATAACGCTCTACTGGCAAAAGAAATGAATCATGCCCAAGTGGTGCATCGACCTCGGCATAGCTAACAGATTTTTCTGCCCCAATTAAAGCATTAACAATTTCATGAGATCGCTCGGGAGAAAAGCGCCAATCGCTTGTAAAGGATACGACTAAAAACCGACACTGAGCGGCAGAAAATGCTTTAACCGCATCATCATCATACTCCCGCGCCAAATCAAAAAGATCTAATGCTTTAGTCATTAACATATAGGTATTGGCATCAAAGCTTTCTGAAAAAACATCACCTTGATGGCGTAAATAACTTTCTACTTGAAATTCTAATTCTGATTCGACACCTTGCTCAAAGGTACCTGAGCGTAAATCGCGGCCGAATTTTTCGCCCATTACACCATCGGATAAATAAGTAATGTGACCAATCATACGCGCAATAGCTAAACCGCGTCGCGGTAGAGTATTGTGTTGATAATATCGACCGTTGTGAAAATCAGGGTCGGAACTAATGGCTGTGCGAGACGTTTTATTAAACGCAATATTCTGTGCAGTTAACTTAAGCGCCGAGGCAATAACAACACAGTGGCGTAAACGCTCGGGATACTCTAACGCCCAACGCATAGCTTGCATGCCGCCAAGGCTGCCGCCAATGACGGCGGCCCACTGCTCAACCGCTAAGTAATCCGCTAGCATTCTTTGCGTTTCTACCCAATCGCGCACTCGCAAGGTTGGGAAATCTGGGCCCCATGGTTCATTGGTTTCAGGATTAATTGAAGAGGGGCCTGTGCTGCCTGCACAGCCACCAATATTATTAAGACTAACGACATAAAAATGATTAGTGTCTATCGCTTTACCAGGACCAATATAGTTATCCCACCAGCCTGGCTTTTTATCATTGTCTGAGTGATAACCCGCTGCGTGATGATCGCCCGATAACGCATGGCAGATTAAGACCGCATTAGAGCATTGTGCATTTAATTCACCATAGGTTTCGTAAACAATATCGAGACTAGGCAATTCGCGCCCACAAGACACTTTAAACGGCTGCTCAAAATGAACCGTTTGAGGCGTCACAATGCCAACAGAGTTAGACGCTGAAGTCATAGCTAATTTGTCTGCCGTCGTTTTTTTTGAGTATTAATCATGTCGGTTAATCAACTTTTATTAAGCAATCTCTTTCATTCTTATAGTGCTTTGCAGCCGCAATTGTATAGAAAAGCCTGCGACCCTGCGACTGACAAATAACATGCTCGTATGACAAACGTTTATGCCTTTATTGCTGTGCGAGGCTTGCGGCTTGTCGGGTAAGGTAAATTTTGACCAAAACGACAGTAAATGCAATGCCACAGACATTAGCAATAAAATCAGCGAACGACATATATCGGTCCGGCATAAATGATTGCAGTATCTCGATAATGCCGCCATAAATCATAAGCGCAATACACCATTTAAGAAAAGGCTTGAAATGCCTAACCAATAAAAAAGCTAAACCCGCCAACTCCACGTAGGCAATAAAATGCAGTATTTTATCGACATGACTTATATCACCATCAAAATGCATGGGCTTTAACGCTAAAAGCGTCATTAGAAGGACACTGCCTAATAACAGCGCACCTGCAAGCCGCTGACTAATTGCTCTTGATATAATTGCTCTGGACACCATTGTCTTGAAATAACCTCTTACACTATAGGAACTTAGACTATAGGAACTTACACTATAAGGACTTATATTATAGGAGCTTTCATTACTGATTTATGCCTTATTGAGTAGCGCTATAAAACCGCTGCGATAATCTGGATACTGTAATTCAAAACCCGTGTTGAGTAACGCTGCATTATTGCATTGTTTATTGCCACCCCGAACAGGCGCTTCACTGTCATGTAAATCTTCGACCTTTAAGCCCTGCTTAACCGCTAACCACTCCATGACTTCACGTAATAGCGTAGGCTGGCTGTCAACGGCTAAATAGTTTGGCGCAAGCGCTCCCTCTCGTTGATATAAATCTACCAGATGAACAAAGGCGCGACTGCAATCTTCAAAATGAATTCTATTGCTATATAACACCGGCTCACGTGGACAAATATAACCCTCGGTTAAGCGCTCGGCTAACCGACCAAGCCCACGACCATAAATACCACCAAAGCGCAGCGCACAACTCTCAGCAGGGTAATCGGCTAGCAGTTGTTCGGCCCGCAACATAGCTTGTCCAGAGAAGCTAGTAGGCTGGGTTTCACTGCCTTCATCAACGACTGAACCATCATTTTGGTGATAAATACTGGTTGAAGAGGCAAATAACACTAGCGGGTTATTTTCTAAACATTCTAGGCAAGTTAAAACGTTTTTTAAGCCATCGACGTAGGTTGCTTGATAGGCCTCATGAGTAAAGTTATCGGCCGTTAAAGTAATGATAACCGCATGCCAGTTATGCTGTGTGAGCGCTGCCAAGGTGGCTGGTCGAGTAATATCAACAGCAATGCCGGGCAAATCGGCAGGCAGCTTATCAATTGAGCGACGTGCGCCCACCACGTCATAGCCGCAAGCCTGCAAGCGCTTTGCCGTGGCTATACCTAGATCACCACAACCCACCATTAAAATTTTATTGCTGCTCATTTTATTGCCTTAAGCATAAAAGCTTTCACCGTTTTAACATCGCTGATCATAAATAGGTCATAATATGAAATCTTAAGTTTAATGGTTTAACCCAATAGACAATTTAACACACCGGCTTATAAATGACGCTGACTGAATTTAAGCACATCATCACTCTGTCGTGTAGCTTGCTCTTAGTTGAGGCGAATACGTCGCGCTTTTCAACTGCATGTGCCTGTTGAGTTGAATAAGCCTATGCATTCCAATAAACCTCCAGCACACGTTAGCCAAAAACCGGTGAGCCACTCTAATCCAGAACCGGTGAGTCTCTCTAATCCAAAACCGGTGAGCCTCTCTAATCCAGAACCGGTGAGCCTCTCAACATTAAAAGGCATTGGCCCTGCCATGGCCAATAAATTAAATGCTATTGGTATTAGCTCGGCCATGGACTTGCTGTTTCATTTGCCACTGCGCTACCAAGATCGTACCAAGGTGCAAGCTATTGGTAGTATCCGTAGTGGTTACTCGGCAGTGGTTGAAGGCGAAATACGTGCCTGCGATATTGTCTTTGGTAAGCGTCGTAGCTTGCTATGCAAAATTCAAGATGGCACTGGCGTTATGACGCTGCGTTTTTTCCATTTTTCTGCCGCGCAAAAAAAAGGGTTAGTTGTTGGCCAGATGATTCGCTGCTTTGGCGAAGCGAGCTTAGTGCGCGGCGGCATAGAATTAATTCATCCAGAATATCAATTAATATTGCCCAACCAGCCTTTACCAACCGCTGAGTATTTAACCGCCGTTTACCCAAGCACCGATGGTATTAGCCAAGTACGTTGGCGCAATTATATTAAAGCTGCATTTGAGGTGCTGGACGAAACCAGCATTCCTAATTTACTCAGCAGCAAACATCTAGCACTCTTTGATAATAAGAGTTTTACCGATTTATATTCCACCTTAAAACTACTGCACTTTCCACCGCCAACAATTGACCTTGCTCTTTTCTCCGAAGGCATGCATCCGCTGCAAAGACGCTTAGCATTTGAAGAATTAGTGGCTCAACGTATTTCTCATTTAATTTTAAGAAAAAATAGCCTGCAAGAAAGTGCTATTGCAGTCAGCGAAGATTCTCGGTTAGAGCAGCAATTTTTAAATCAATTACCCTTCAATTTAACGGCGGCACAAGAAAAAGTATTAACGGAAATAAAAGGTGATATTTCTCGCCCCTGCCCAATGTTACGCTTATTACAAGGTGATGTAGGGTCGGGAAAAACAATCGTTGCCGCACTTGCTGCTTTGCAATTTATTCAACAAGGTCAGCAAGTCGTATTAATGGCGCCAACCGAAATACTTGCCGAACAACATCTGTATACTTTTCAAGAATGGTTTAGCGAACTTTCTATTTCGGTTAACTTATTGGTAAGCAAATTGCCTGCTGCCGAAAAGCGTCAACGGCTAGCTGACATTGCTTCTGGTGTAACCCAGCTGGTCATTGGCACGCATGCGCTTATTCAAGATAAAGTAGCCTATCAAGACCTCGGCTTTATTATTATTGATGAACAACATCGCTTTGGTGTCGATCAGCGCCGCGCACTTAAAAATAAACGCAACGATTTACATAGCGTGCATCAACTCGTTATGACAGCTACACCCATTCCTAGAACCTTAGCCATGACGTTTTACGCCGACCTCGATTATTCTGTTATTGATGAGCTACCACCAGGGCGCACCCCAATAGAAACTGTTGCACTGAGTAACGACAAACGCTTAGACGTAATTGAAAGCGTTAGCAACGCTTGCCAACAAGGCCGACAAGTTTATTGGATTTGCACCTTAATTGAAGATTCTGAAACCCTACAATGCCAAGCCGCCGAAACCACAGCATCAGAACTTGCAGCGCTGTTGCCTAACGTAAATGTTGGCTTGGTGCATGGCCGCTTAAAGAGCCCAGAAAAGCAAACCGTTATGTCGCATTTTAATAGTGGTGACATTCAGCTTTTAGTTGCCACAACGGTTGTTGAGGTTGGTGTTAATGTGCCTAACGCAAGCTTAATGATTATTGAAAACCCTGAACGATTAGGTTTGTCGCAGCTCCATCAATTACGTGGCCGTGTTGGGCGCGGCAGCATTAAAAGCCATTGCGTTTTAATGTATCAAAAACCACTGTCGAAAAACGGTAAGCAGCGTATTGAAATTATGCGCATGACGAATGACGGATTCAAATTAGCAGAAAAAGATTTGCAAATGCGCGGCCCTGGTCAGGTACTCGGAACGCAACAATCTGGCGCCGCTGTTTTTCGCATCGCCGACTTAGAACGCGATGCCGATATGATTGACGCTGTCGTCCAAGCGTCTAATTCACTCTGTAATAGCAGCCCCGATGTTGCCGATGGATTAATAAAACGTTGGTGTCCGTTGGCTGTAAACTATATTGATGTTTAAGCCACTTACTGCCTAATGTGCCTCATCCCAATTATCCCCTACTCCAATATCAACCACTAATGGTATGGCCAGCTCAGCGGCATTTTCCATTAAGCGATTAATATTTTCTTTAGCGTAATCAAGATCTTTTGTTGGCACCTCAAAGACTAATTCATCGTGCACTTGCATAATCATTTTTATTGATGAATGTTCTTTTAACCATGTATTTACATTTAACATGGCAATTTTAATAATATCAGCAGCCGTTCCCTGCATTGGCGCGTTAATTGCCGTGCGCTCTGCCGCTTGGCGACGCATACCATTACTGCTATTAATTTCTGGCAAATGTAACCGACGACCAAATAGGGTTTCTACATATCCCATTTCATACGCCGATGCTCGCGTATTGTCCATATAAGATAAAACGCCTGGGTAGCGCTCAAAATATCTTTCAATATAATTTTGCGCATCATGCCGCCCAATATCTAACTGCTTAGCTAAGCCGAATGCCGACATGCCATAAATTAATCCAAAGTTAATTGCCTTAGCTTTTCGGCGCTGCTCTTGACTCACTTCTGCAAGGTTTACCGAAAATACTTCTGCTGCCGTAGCTTTGTGAACATCTAAGCCTTCATTAAAAGCGTCAAGCAATCCTTTATCGCCAGACAAATGCGCCATAATACGCAATTCAATTTGCGAGTAATCGGCGGCCAGCACCGAACAGCCTGGCGATGCAATAAATGCCTGTCTGACCCGTCGACCTTCGGCAGTACGAATAGGAATATTTTGTAAGTTAGGATCTGATGATGATAGTCGGCCGGTTGCTGTTACCGCCTGATGATAAGAAGTATGCACCCTACCCGTCTTTGCATTTATCTGCTCAGGCAAACGATCAGTGTAAGTAGATTTTAATTTACTTAAACCGCGATATTCCATAATGACTTTTGGCAGCGGGTAATTTAACGCTAGCTCTTGCAAAATAGGCTCAGCAGTTGATGGCTGTCCTTTTGGCGTTTTCTTTATAACCGGTAGTTTTAATTTCTCAAACAAAATAGTTTGCAGTTGTTTTGGCGAGCCTAAATTAAATTCTTCTTCGGCTAAGGCATAGGCCTCTTGGGCAAGCGCCTCTAAACGAAGTCCAATTTCATTACTTTGCTTTAATAATAAATCACCTTCAATTAATGCGCCGTTCTGCTCAATATCACAAATCACATCGAGTAGGGGTAATTCAATATCGCGGTAAAGTTTTTCTAATGGCGCAATGGCCGCTAACTCTTTGCTTAATACTTCGTGCAAGCGCAAGGTAATATCGGCATCTTCGGCTGCGTACGGACCTGCTATGTCTAAATCTACTTGGTCAAAAGTAATTTGTTTAGCGCCCTTGCCTGCAACCTCTTCGTACTTAGTTGTACTTTCGTCTAAATAGTTGCTCGCTAATGTATCCATATCATGTCGCGAACGAGTGGAATTCAGCACGTAAGACATCAACATGGTGTCATCCGCTATGCCTTGTAAATCAATGCCATGATTAGTCATAACGTGTCGGTCGTATTTAAGGTTTTGACCCACTTTTTTTACAGCAGGATTTTCTAATAACGGTTTTAACGCACCTAATACTTCTTCTTCACTTAATTGCTCGGGCGCGTTTTCGTAATTATGTGCAAACGGAATATAAGCAGCCGAGCCTGCCGCTACACTGACTGACACCCCCACTACGCGCGCATCCATATAATTTAAACTGGTTGTCTCGGTATCAAAGGCAAAACAATCACTGGCTGCAAGCGTTTTTATCCATATACCTAAACGCTTTTTATCTAACACTGTTTCATAGTGGCGAGCCACGGCCGGCTTCGATGTATCGGTTGTTTTAGGTACCGAACCACTTTCGCCTAAATCTGCAACGGCTTGCGATGGTGCATTTCCACCGGCGGTTTGTGCAGCCCAAGATTTAAATTCATATTCATTGAATAAGGTATTCAATGTTTCAACATCGGGCGCGGAACTTAACTCGCCGTTATAAAGCGCCTCGGCGCTAACCGCTAACTCAACATCTAATTTTATTGTTGCTAATGTATAAGACAGTCGCGCTTCTGCCTCATGGGCAGCTAATTTTTCGGCCATTTTTTTTGCGCCGCGCACGGGCACATCGGCAACCTGCTCTAATTTATTATAGATATCATTAATACTACCCAGCGTTTGAATTAAGCCTAATGCGGTTTTTTCGCCAACCCCTGGTACGCCGGGAATGTTGTCAACTTTATCACCCATTAGGGCGAGGTAATCAATAATATACTCGGCGGGGATACCAAATTTATCGATAACACCTTGAGCGTCCATCGATACTTCTGTCATGGTATTGACCAATGAGACATGCTCATTAACCAGCTGGGCCATATCTTTGTCGCCGGTGGAAATGACCACTGGTATCGATTTTTGCGTTGCCTGCTCGGCAAGCGTACCAATAACATCGTCGGCTTCTACGCCTTCAACAACCAGCAACGGTAAACCCATGGCTTCAACAATTTGATGAATAGGTGTTACTTGTGGTCGAAGGTCATCAGGCATCGCTGCTCTGTTCGCTTTATATTCGGCAAAAATGTCATCTCTAAAGGTTTTGCCTTTAGCGTCAAATATCACCGTTATAACGCTGCTAGGATAAACTTTTTGCAACCGCTTAAGCATGTTAATAACGCCTTTAATGGCGCCTGTTGGCTGGCCTTTAGAGGTCATTAGCGGCGGTAACGCATGAAATGCGCGATAAAGGTAAGAAGAGCCGTCGACCAGTACAAGTGGTTGATTTGCAGCCATGAGATGTATTGCACCTGTTTAATTGTATTAAGCTTGATATGTGTGGCCATTAGCACGAGTCAATAGCGCTAACCTGCGGGCGAGCAGCTTATCACAGCTAGACGCGGGGCTTAATGCGCACTGAATTAAATACTTTGCGTCGAACAACCATTAACCACCATTGCCCTTTAACATCGTTTAAATCATCTCATCATAATGCGCTGCCGGCTTGATCATTAATTATTCGTCTGTTTAATCAATTTGTCACACAATGTGAACCTTTTGGTAACACTTCCCGTATAAAGTTATCCTCAGCGTATTAAATAAAGTTGTTTCAACAACCTATGCGCGCATTTAAAGAAAGAACCGAAGCTGTATCTCATTAAATATGCAATTATTCACACAATAATTGAGCTGTTTTTTGATTCTGAACTGGCAATTTTATCCACAGGTGTTACTCTATGTAACATAGAAAAAAACATGTAAACCCAACAAATTAATCACCGCGTTTTAAAGCCAAAAGCCTACAAAACGCACACAACGAAAGGAGTAAACAGTATGAAAAACCTAGCTTACTCCGCCATTTCGTATGTAGCGGCAGCCCTGCTCCTATCAGGACAGGTATTCGCCAGCCCAGCCGACTTGAGTGGAGCAACCAACACTGATGCAAGTGCATATCACGATGAAGCGAAACATAGCTTTTATTTGGCACTGAATCGTTACCCGGTCGCATTACCGCCAATGGCACCCGAACAGTTATTGTCGGGAGCGGCTGTACAAAACAGACAAAGCGAGGCTTATATTGATGGCCTGCAAAAAGAGTTACGCGATCAACTAGATTCCATCATTGATTCGCAAGAAATTTTCACCCAGTAAGTTGTTTTTTATTGTTAGTTGTTATT
>JBELIP010000001.1:260423-448772 GCA_042090785.1 Cellvibrionales bacterium
TATTTTTATATCCTCCTCGTACAGGCTCCTCGGAGCCTGTTTTTTTTGTCCTAAGCTTATCACTCAACACATTAGCTCCTTACTCCCGTCACTTCTCACTAGCGGCAATAACCAAAAAAGCCCTTAGTAAAGTAACAATACTCTTTCGCGGTTCCGCCTTTTATCATCCACTCATTAATATCCACTGCAGGCGCATTTTTATTCGCCGCTAGAAAACAGTGACCCACAATGCGCCCGTATCGATCATTATCTTTAGTAACACAGCGAAGTCGTTTACCTTTTACTTTTTTTGTAAGCGCCTTGCGTGCCGCATGGTAGCCGTCTTCACCACGCTCCGGCGCATCAACACCCCACAATCTTATTTGCCGTTGAGTGCCGAGCAAATACAAGCTATCGCCATCAATAACATGACGAACCAATGCGGTATGTGTTTCTGCTTTAAAGGCCGGGGCTGATATTTTTTTCTGCTCGGCAGCTTTATTGGCATATAAGAAAGCAGCGGGAAATAAAAAGACTGAAAAAAATATAAATAGCTGAAGTAAAAAAGTTATGCGAATAAAAGAAGAGGGCATCTTTTATCGATTGTCGGCACGGACCGATTTATAGGTGAGCACCATTCGATCGACATCTAATGGTGGTTTGTAAAAGCCATGGTAGTGGCCTTGCGGATTAATCAACGCAACATTTCCGCCATGATCAACAGTGTACTCGCCAGTCTCAGCATCGGTTACCACTTTTTGAAAGGCAACATTCAGTTGCTTAGCCAAACGATGAATCGATAAAAAATCGCCTGTTACACCAATAAAATCACTATTAAAATATTCAACATAAGGCTTCAATTTTTCTGGCGTATCGCGGACCGGATCTAAGCTTACTAATAAAAATTGTGTATCAGCAGCATATTCGGTATCGGCTAATATTTCTGAAACCTGATTAAACTGCGCCAGCGTAGTGGGGCAGATGTCAGGGCAATGAGTAAAACCAAAAAACACTAACGTCCATTTATCAGCAAAACGCGTTTTGGTAAAAGGCTGTTGGTTTTGATCAATTAAGGAGAGGGGGCTTATTTCTCTTGGCACCGAAAACATAACCGCGCCGTTGGCGACCATTTCTTTTGGGCTAAGAATACGCTCTTGCGATATACGATTTACAAATAAAGCCAACACCACCACAATAAAAATGATAATGCCTGCAATCGTATTGCGGATGCCGTTTTGACGATCGCTATGGCTAATGTTATCGCTCACGGTAAAGCTCCATTTAAAAAATAATAGCAGTTAAGTGCAAAATAGGCGTTAAATGTCGCCATAACGAACTAACGATTACGCTAGGATAAAGCAACAAAACGTATACGCATTTATTCAGCAGCAGTAAGAGGCTCTGGCACAACCTGTAATTCCATCGCGGCTTGTTCGGGTGCTATGCGCGTATCTAATGGATAAACATAGTGGTCGGCTATCATAATAACAAACAACGCCATTAAATAAATAATCGAGTATTTAAAGGTTTCCATGGGTGCGTCAGGATTTTTATTAATCACCATGACAATGGCCCAATATAAAAAGCCAATACCTAATATGACGGCCCCCAATAAATATAAAAGCCCAAACATTTTAGTTACAAACGGCAATAAAGTGACAACAAACATAATGATGGTATAAAGCAAAATATGCAGCCGCGTATATTTGTCACCATGGGTCACCGGCAGCATAGGAATACCGACTTTCGCATAATCCTCTTTGCGATGAATTGCTAGTGCCCAAAAATGTGGAGGCGTCCAAGCAAAAATAATTAAAACCAATAACAGTGCATAGCCATGCACCTCATTGGTTACTGCTGTCCAACCTAATAGCGGCGGCGCTGCACCCGCCAAACCACCAATAACAATATTTTGTGGTGTGGCACGTTTTAAAAAACAGGTATAAATAAGTGCATAGCCAATAGAAGAGCCTAAGGTTAACCAAGCGGTTAGCGGATTAACAAACACCATTAGCATCCAAAAACCGCCAATCCCCATTACCGCACTAAAAATTAATGCATGCGCATCACTTAAACGGCCTTGAGCAACCGGTCGATTTTTAGTGCGCGCCATTAATATATCAATTTTTTTATCCACCACATGATTGATAACGGCTGACGAAGCGGCGCACAAACCAATACCCACATTGCCGATAATAAGAATATCTAAAGGCACCATGCCTGGCACCGCTAAAAACATACCTACGACGGCAGTTAAAATCATTAACGCAACAACATTCGGCTTGCAGAGCTCTAAGTAATCACGCCATAAAGGCTTAATAGCGGGTTCATTTAATGCTTCGGGGTTTGTCATTTTAAATTATTTCCAATCCCGTCAAGCTCAACGTTCGCGGGAAGTTTATAGCTATAAATACTTAAGCCTGAACTTTAGCCGTATAGAATCGATGACTCAATCCAACAAAGGTTAATAGCAACAGGGCGCCGACGGCATTGTGCGCTACAGCAACGGGTAACGGCAAGGACCAAATGATATTACTAAGACCAAGGCTCACCTGCACAAACAGGACAATCACTAAGGCAGTAGCCCATTTTTTTGCAGAAGGTAATTCAGTCTTTAGTAAACGCCAAACTAAATAAAGCACCGCTATTGTTACCACAATAGCACCAATACGATGACTAAAATGAATAGCTGTTCTAGCTGCACTGTCCATGATGCCGCCCAAATAATTGGGGCCAATATCTTGGGCAAAATTGAACCCAGTGGCAAAATCCATTGTTGGCCACCATACGGTTTGGCACGTGGGCAAATCTGGACAGGCAAGCGCAGCGTAATTCGATGAGGTCCAGCCGCCTAACATAATTTGCAGAACGACGAGAATAAACACGGTAACCAATACTGGCCAAATGGATTGCAATGAACGCATCATAGATGGCGACACCGTCCATTGGTAATTGTTAAGCCGTAATGTCAGCAACCATAAAAGTGATAGAGTGGTGAAGCCACCCATCAAGTGTGCAGTGACGACTTGTGGCCATAAATTTAATGTCACCGTCCAGCGACCAAACATGCCCTGTAAAATCACCATCGCTAATAGGCATAAGGGTAATTTAAACGGTGATAGCGAATCGTGGTTTTTAACTCGGTCGCGCCAAGCAATGCCGACTAATACAATACAGAACACACCTAAACTGGTTGCCAATAAGCGGTGCACCTGCTCTGGCCAAGTTTTATCATGCTCAACTGGGGTGTCGGGAAAGGCTGCATTGGCTACGGCAACCTCTTCAGAATCCATTGGCCAAAGAATATGACCATAACAACCTGGCCAATCGGGACAGCCAAGGCCAGCATCCGCCAAACGCGTAAAGGCGCCTAATATAATAACAATGACAGCAAATAATGTTGCGCCAGCCGCAAATCTAAAACCGGGCTTTCGTTTTTCAGCAGTATTGATCAACACGATTTAGCGCTCTTTTGAATATTTAAGTAAATACTTGAGGTCTTTTAATATGGCCCCACCCTCATGCTCTTCGAGATAGTACATCATTGCCCAACCATCGGGGTCAACCACAAAAAATCTTGCCGTTTGATCACCCGCCATTAATGCATTATCCAGCACGGTTAATTGTGCCGCGTTCGCTATCGCTACCTTCATATAATGATTGTCGGTTGCAAGATGAGCTGATAATTCATCACTCAGTGCAGACGCAACAGTCGTAGAGCTAGGCGCAGCCGCTAAGTAAACACGCTGTACTCGGTTCGCCTCTTTGTTTAACCGAATATGAATTTGGCGTGTTAGCAGTAAAGTGTCTAAACATGCCGCATCACAATCAGCACCACCACGAACAACAATAGACCACTTATCCTGCCATAAATTAGATTTATTATAATCTATATCAGTAGTGAGCGCTAACTGACTTAATTGAATGGGCGGCTGAATTAACACGCCTTCGTTCTTACTGCCCACATTAATATAGCCTGCTTGTACTAAGGCATAAACAATGCCGGCAATAGCCATTAAACCAAACGGGACAGACCATAGCAGTGCCAACTTAATGCGGTTCGCTTTAATCTGCTGAGGGCTAAATGATGCTGTCATAAGGTAAACTCTGTTTTAAATAATGAATTTCAACGAATTAAGGATCAGCCACATCTTGTTGTCTTGGGCGAATCGATGAATACAACCAAAAGGCAAATAGCGCGGCGGCCATTAAAAACCATTGCAGCGCATAGCCCCAATGTTTTTCGGGCTGAGTGTTAACCGCAGGCCAGTCGACGGTCAATGCACCAATAGCTGTCGGCGCTAAGCGTACTGAATAAGGGTAAAGCTCAGTCTGTAATGCAGAAGCAATTCTTGGAATGTCCTCCCATTGTACGACCAAAGGCCATTGCTCAGACCACTCATCAGCGGCTAATGTTATTGGTTCACCCAAGGGCACATGAATTTTGCCCAGTAAACGCACCCTAGAATCAATGACCGGTATCATTGGCAATTGCTGTCGATCAGGAAAACCGGCAATCCATCCACGATTAACTAACACTGTCATACCGCTATCGGTGGTAAATGGCGACAACACTTCATAGCCAACGACCCCAGCATAAATACGGTTATCAAGCAGGACCGTATGCTGATTATCAAACTGGCCATTAATATAAACACGCTGGTAGGCGACTTGAGCGCCTGCTTCTAAGGGCGACAGCTCAACGGGCAGCATTTGCTCTTGGGCAGCATATTGTTGCTGTAATTGCTGCTTTTCTTCGCCTCGCTCTAACTGCCAAAAACCCAACCGCAACAGCAATGGCAATGCCACTACTACAGTCATAAAAATTTTCCAGTTGGAATCCCAGCGATAAGCTGTAATCATGGCAGTAACTTAAAGCGTATTGCGATCAACCACTTGGATAAAACCGCTATGTTATTAAAAGTCATTATTGTGATCTTACTCATCGGGCTAATTATTAGTTTAGCCAGTGGGCTGGTATTTCTATTTAAGGATGTTGGCTCGACACGCCGCACACTTAACTCGTTAGGCATTAGGGTAGCACTCGCCGTTGCGTTAATGGGCACGACGGTTTATGGATTTTTTTCGGGACAGCTAGGAGTAGGGGCGCCGTGGGATGCGCGCAAATTCGACACACCCCAGCAACAAGTTGTTGAGCCCCAAATATCAAATGATATAAACAAAGAAGAATAAGCATACCCACACAACATCAACAAAGTGCCAGTACCATGATGCTGCTTCAAAGCCAAAGCAGTCGTCATGTGAGAAGTGACCTTTAAGTGATCGCAGTAACATGATCAACAACATGGTCATTCCCAAGAAAACGTGGAAACCATGGAAGCCGGTAAGCATAAAGAAGGTCGTACCGTAAATGCCACTTTCTAATGTTAAACCTAGATCAACATAAGCTTCATGGTACTCCATGTACTGTAGGTACAAAAAGGCGATAGCCAATACAACCGTAGCAAATAACCAGCCTTGGAATTTAGCGCGGTTATCGTCTTTTAAACCGTTGTGAGCAATATGAACAGTTACTGAAGATGATAAAAGCAAAATGGTGTTCCACATAGGCAACCACAGTGCTAAACCGTTATGTGCATCTCGAGGATACATGCTGTTGCCTTCACCCGCACCTTGGATAAGTGCTTTTGCACCGTTCACTGCTTCATCTGGTGTTGTCATTGGCGGCCAAGCATACTCATAACCTGAAGCTACCCACATTTTTGCGAGCTCCATATACTGGCCTTTATCACCTTCACCACCCAACCATGGGCCGGCAAGGTTACGCACGTAATAAAGCGCACCAAAGAATGCAGCAAAAAACATAACTTCAGAGAAAATAAACCAGCCCATGCCCCAAACGTAACTGCGTTTAAGTTGCACGCTGTTCATGCCTGCCATATTTTCAATCACGGTCTGGCGGAACCAAGCGAACAATGTGGCGCTTAACATCGCAAAACCTGCAATGGCAATATAGCGGCCAGCACCTGTCGCCTCGGCCTGTAGTTCATTAAAAAATGTCGCCAAACCAAAAATTAAAGCAAAAAGGCCTATGCTTGCCAATATCGGAAATGCAGACTGCTCCGGCACATAATAATGTTCGTAGCCATCGACGTTATTGGTGTCTGTAGACATTGTATCTCTCCGTTCTAACAGTTTTGCTTGCTGATTTTTGCATAGCTCACTGCATTACTATTTAAAAATAATTTATAGCGCTGTCAAACTATCCACTTGAATAGCGCCGGTTTCAGTCACATCAAATAAGGTATAGGACAAGGTAATGGTCTTTACATCGTCCGGCAAATCTCTATCAACAATAAATTTAAGTGGCATATCAACATCGCTACCGCCACTTAATAACTGCTGGTTAAAACAAAAACATTCAGTTTTATGAAAGTAAGTTGCCGCTCTACCCGGAGACACACTCGGTATTGCCTGAGCAGTCATTTCACCAGAGGTTGGGTTTCTTGCATAAAAAGTGGTTTCAATCTCTTGGCCCGGATGGACTTTAATATCGAATACTTCTGGCCGAAACTCCCACGGCATACTTTCATTATTGGTTGCAATAAATTGCACCGTCACTTCGCGACTGGTATCAATTAATTCTGCAACCGGAACAAAGGCTTCGGTATTGGTCTTGCCGTTTAAACCAGTGACGTCACAAAATAAATCGTAAAGTGGCACTAGAGCAAAACCAAAGCCGAACATTGCAACAGTAACCATCAACAAGCGCGCAACTATTTTGCGCACGGGTAGACTTTTGTTAAGTTGCTCTGTCAATGTTGTTACCTTTCAAATTAACTATCTAATTAACTAAACCCGCAGCAATATTATTTAACTGCTGGAGGTGTAATAAATGTGTGGTATGGCGCTGGAGACGCAATTGTCCACTCTAAACCTTCTGGATTATCCCAAACTTCCGCAGTGGCTTTTTGACCGCCACGAATCGTTTTAATGACGATAAACAAGAAGAATACCTGGCTAAAGCCGAATAAGAACGCACCCATACTGGCAATTTGGTTAAAGTCAGCAAACTGTAATGCATAGTCAGGAATACGACGAGGCATACCCGCTAAACCGACAAAGTGCATTGGGAAGAAAGTGATGTTTAAACCAACAAACGATAACCAGAAATGCGCTTTACCTAAACGCTCGTCATACATATTGCCACACCACTTGGGTAACCAGTAGTAAACCGCAGCGAAGATCGAGAAGATCGCACCCGGCACTAATACGTAGTGGAAGTGAGCAACAACAAAGTAGGTATCATGGTATTGGAAATCCGCTGGCGCAATTGACAGCATCAAACCAGAGAACCCACCAATGGTAAACAAGATAACAAAAGCAATAGCAAACAGCATTGGCGTTTCAAATGTCATTGAACCGCGGAACATGGTTGTTACCCAGTTAAATACTTTAACGCCTGTAGGCACCGCAATTAACATGGTTGCGTACATAAAGAATAGTTCGCCGGCAATTGGCATACCTACCGTAAACATATGGTGAGCCCATACGATAAACGATAAGAACGCAATCGACGCTGTAGCGTAAACCATAGAGGCATAACCAAACAGAGGCTTACGCGCAAACGTTGGGATAATCGCCGAAGCAATACCAAACGCTGGCAAAATCATAATGTACACTTCAGGGTGGCCGAAGAACCAGAACACGTGCTGGAACAATACGGGATCACCACCACCTGCCGCGCTAAAGAAACTAGTGCCAAAGTGAATATCCATTAACATCATGGTGACACAACCGGCCAATACTGGCATTACCGCAATCAGTAAGTAAGCTGTGATTAACCATGTCCATACGAACAATGGCATTTTCATTAATGTCATACCCGGCGCACGCATATTCAATATTGTTGCAATAATATTGATAGAACCCATTATCGATGACGCACCCATAATATGAACGGCAAAGATAAAGTAGGTTACGCTTGGTGGCGCGTAGGTTGTTGATAAAGGTGCGTAGAAAGTCCAACCAAAGTTAGGCCCGCCGCCTTCCATAAATAATGTTGATGCTAACAAGGTGAAAGCAAACGGAAGAATCCAGAAGCTCCAGTTGTTCATGCGCGGCAAGGCCATATCTGGCGCGCCAACCATCATTGGAATTAACCAGTTGGCTAAACCAACAAATGCCGGCATAACAGCACCAAACACCATGACCAGACCATGCATGGTTGTCATTTGGTTAAAAAATTCAGGCTCAACTAATTGTAAACCCGGCTGAAATAATTCAGCGCGGATAACTAGCGCGAATACGCCACCCAAAAGAAACATGGCAAAACTAAACCATAGGTACATTGAGCCAATATCTTTGTGGTTAGTGGTATATAACCAGCGCCCAAAACCTTTTGCAGGACCGTGATCACCCATCGTCGGTGCTCCTTATTGATTTTTCTTGAAAGTTAAAATGTCGACTGGTTGTAGCTGATCGCCCATATTGTTACCCCAAGCATTACGCTTAAAAGTAATAACAGACGCTAAGTCGATATTATTAAGTTGATTACCAAATACGGGCATAACCGCATTTCCAGCAACACCATTGACCATGACATCAATATGAGCGTCAATCGGTCCAGTAGTAATATTAGTGCCAACCAGTGATGGCCCAAGACCACCCTGACCATTGGCACCATGACAAGCTACACAGTTTGCTTGGTAAACTTTTTCGCCGCGAGCATACAATTCATCCATCGTGAATGTTTGCGACATTGCCGCTCTAAGCTCTGCAGCTTCTTGTTTTTTACCCGCTAACCAGTTTTGATAATCGGCTTCTTCCATGGCGTGAACCACAATTGGCATAAAGCCATGCGCTTTACCACAAAGCTCAGCACACTGACCTCGGTAAATGCCAGGCTCTTCGACAATCGTCCATGCATCATTAACAAAACCTGGAATCGCATCGCGCTTAACCGCTAAAGCAGGTACCCACCACGCATGCAGCACGTCGTTGGCAGTAATTAAGAAACGCACCTTCTTATTAATAGGAATAACTAATGGCTCATCAACCTCAAGCAAATAGTGCTCGCCCTTGGGAGCACGGCCATAAATTTCATCTTGTGGCGTAGTAAGGTTACTAAAAAAGCTAACGTCATCACCAAGATACTCGTATTGCCACTTCCACTGATGACCAACAATTTTAATATTAATGTCAGCTTCAGATGAATCGTAAATCTTAATCAGCGAAGATGTTGCTGGAATCGCCATTAACACTAAGATAAGCGCAGGGATTAATGTCCAAGCAAGCTCAATAGCCGTGCTTTCATGAAACTTAGAAGCAACAGCGCCTGAAGATTTACGGTGCATAATCATGGAATAAAACATGATGCCAAACACGACAACACCAATCCAAACACAGATCCAGAAGATCAACATATGAAGGTCGTATATCTCACGACTGACGGCAGTAACACCTTCAGTCATATTTAGACCCCAACGCTGGGCTTCATCAACCACTGCATCGCTGGCGCCAAAAGCTTGAACGCTAGTCATTAGTAGGGTTGGCAGTAATAACACCTGTCCCAACACCCACAAAAGCTTGCTTGCAAGCTGTTTGCCTATTAAACGCATAATCCACAATCTCCTAAAACACACATATATCACTGATAAATATCGACTGACCTTAAATCAATCTGATGACAGCACCAATAAACAGGCTAACACCTAAAAACTCTGCCTTCCAACCTCATCTAAGGGTATGAATTGCTTAGACAAAGCAATAACGACCGGCTGTTCCACCGATAGATAACTCTATTTGCCTCAATTCGATACGCCTTAATTTAGACTGCGCCAATATCTAGCGCGATGCTGGAAATAAGCAGTTGCACAACGGGTGTGCGACAAAACGCCGCGATTATAACAAACGATACAAATATCGCACTATCCTGCGAACAATATAATCACCATCACACCCAGATGTCCGTAGAAATACCGTTATCAAATGGCAAATATTAAGCAGCTCAAGCATTGTTTTTGATTAAACTGACCAAACTGATAGAAATCCGCTACTTTGTCCTCTTTTTTTGGTTGTAAATGGCATGCAAGCTTCTAACACTGGTTACATATACGTCAAATCCGGCCTTCTCGTTCACAATTAATGGTGACTTTGAATAATACCGAAATGGGTAATAACAAGCCTCACACAGCTAAAATCCACCACAAAATCTGGGCCATTGCTTGGCCAATGATACTGAGTGGCATCTCTGTACCTATGCTTGGTCTGGTAGATACAGCCTTACTCGGGCATTTAGATAGCGCCCGCTATCTAGCCGCCGTGGCCATAGGCGCTCATGTAATTGCAATTCTCTATTGGAGCTTTAGTTTTTTGAGAATGGGCACCACCAGCCTCGTGTCACAAAGCATGGGTCGAAACAGCACTACCGCCAATACTCATATAAACAACAATGCCGACACCGACAGTATTATTTATCGCACCCTATTAATGGCAGCGATATTCGGATTGTTGCTAACCCTTATCATCCCTTGGCTAATCGACCCCATTATAGTACTGATGAATGCCAGCAATAATATCGCCAGCTTAGCGGCTGAATATATTCGCATTCGTCTTTACTCGGCACCTGCAGCAATGATGACATTTGCCATTGCTGGCTGGCTTATTGGACTCAAAAGAACCAAGGCAGCATTAGCGCTAGTGCTATTAAGCAACCTCACGAATATTGTTTTAGATACCGTGTTTATTGTGGTCTTAGATATGAACAGCACTGGGGCCGCTATCGCATCAGTTATTGCCGAATACGTAGGCCTAGCACTTGGCTTAACCTTTGTTGCTCAACATAGTCAGCTAATGTATTTAAAGCGCTGGCAAAACTGGCTTTCAGTGAAAGCCTACCAACAAATTTTCAGTTTGAATGCACATTTATTTATTAGAACCTTACTGCTGTTTTTCACGTTTAATTTTTTTACCGCTCAAGGCGCTAGCTTGAGTGACAATATATTAGCCGCCAACGCCATTTTATTGCAGTTAGTGTTTTTTTCTGCCTATGTCATGGATGGCTTTAGTTATGCCGCCGAAGTGCTCTGTGGCGAAGCAACTGGCAGCAAACAACGACAACTCTTTATTACTAGCGTAAATGCTTGCGCCTTATGGATTGCAATAACGGCTTTACTATTTAGCGCGGGTTTCTGGATATTAGGCGATACCATTATTAGCCTATTAAGCGATATGCCGGCCGTTATGCAGCTAGCAAACCAATATATGGCTTGGCTAATACTAATGCCAATAGCCGGCATGCTGGCCTATTTGCTTGATGGCGTTTTTGTTGGCGCAGGACAAACACGACAAATGCACTTAAGCATGTGGTTTGCCGTGGTCATTATATTTTTACCCACTTGGTGGTTAACACAAGTTTGGCAAAACCATGGATTATGGTTTGCCTTTATCTGCTTTAGCTTAGCACGCGGTTTTAGCTTAGCGGCTTGTTATCCTAGATTGCTAAAAAGAATATAAATTTACTTGGGGTCAATCAATTTTACTGCCTCGACAGCCACTTCATGAGCAAGCGGCTGCTCGCCTAAACGGTTTTGATTCACTCTTGTTGCTATTTCTTCTTGTGGCGGCGCAGTTGCTTGCTCTAATGATTCTTCAAAACCACAGCTAATACAAGCGCGCCATTTTTTATCATCATCATTAAGATACACAAAAATTTTATCGGCCTGCTTACACTGCGGGCAAACGGCACCTGCAATAAATCGTTTGTTACGCATACCACTTACTCTTTTTTAAAATAATATTTATCATGATAACAGTGGTAACTATTATTGGATATAATCAAACCACTTATATCAAAACGTCAAACACAAACGCTGCGACAAGCTCTGAGATAACACCATGAATATTCGTTCTTTTCAAAACATCACACCAACATTAGCAAGCAATGTTTATATTGATGATAGCGCCGTTATTATTGGTGATGTCGTCTTAGGTGATGACTGCTCTGTCTGGCCCCAAGCCGTTATTCGTGGTGATATGCACCGCATTCGTATTGGCGAACGCACCAGCATACAAGATGGCTCCGTACTACATATTACACATGCCAGCAGTTATAACGAAGCAGGCTGGCCGCTGACGATCGGCAACGATGTCACTATTGGCCATCGTACCGTATTACATGGCTGCACCATTGGCAATCGCGTATTAATTGGTAATGGAGCCATTGTGATGGATGGTGCAGTCATTGAAGACGAGGTTATTATTGGCGCTAACGCTTTAGTGTCTCCAGGCAAACATCTTGAAAGCGGCTTTCTTTATGTTGGCTCACCTTGTAAGCCTGCGCGACCATTAAGCGATAAAGAAAAAAGTTTTTTTCTTTATACTGCTGCAAACTATGTCAAACTAAAAAACCAATACCGCCAAACTTAGCGGCTAGCGCACTGAAGAAAGGCGTTCAATTTTATAGTGCACACGGTAAGGCGGCCTAAGCTCAAGATGCCGACGATAAGCCGTAATCGTTTGTGTTGAGGCATAATGCATAGACTGCAAATAACTAGGCGCATTTAATCCCGCTAAATTAACCTCGTCCGCGGTTATTCGATAACGACCATCACGAAAAATCGGCGAGTGGATTTCTATTCGATCCTTCTTTCTTAACAACCGATAACCATTAAAGGGTGCGGCCAAAGGCTCACCAATAAAATTTCCCTGTCCTGGCATATGCACGCTTTTCCAATAAGCCTCAATCATTGTTGCACCAAAACGATAGTGCCACATAGCGAGTAGCGGGTTAGGAAATTTTTGCACAAAATTGCATGGTTCTATCGCTGAGCCATAGCTGCCTGTTGCACCCGCCTCTAACCATCGCATTGCACTCATTTGGTTAGAGTCTGTTAACTGACCACCTGCCGAGGTTAAATGATCGGCCATTGCGCCCGGAACAAAACTTAACGTGTCTAAATACGGCACTGCTACTGTACCAGTAAAATAAAATAAGATGTCCGAACGGTTTTTTATGCCGTTAGAATTTAAAATATGAAGATCATAAACGCGACTGAAATTTTTTCTTATTTCATCAAAAAAAACATTACGCACCGAGCGTGTTTTATCGGACGTTGTTAATAAAAAAGCACTCGCAAAGGGCTGCGTATCATCGGCAGCAATACCGCGCTTAATAAGCTGCAATCCATCACTGACATTTTGTGTAGCCAGCATCATTGCAGGTCGCATGTTAAAATCGCGATAGGGGGCGACACTGGTAGAATTATAATAAGGCGAGGTGCGCGTTTTGGTACATGAGCTTGAACAATACGCAACGTTATAACCAAAAGTAAACGCGGCCGATACACTCATACAGCCCACGCGATAAGGTTTATCCCAAGCTAATGCTAAAGCCTGAACATTATCGCTTAACTGCGCATCCAATAATTTTTTTTGAACAGCAAACTCACCAGGACCTATAACGGTTTTATCGGCATCTAACGTAAGTCCGATTATATTTTCAAAGGGTACGTTACGATGCTGTTGATAATAATAAGCAATAGCCTCGCTTTTTTTATCGCCTTTTAAATAAACGACTGCTAACTCAGAAGGCTTTAACCCTGTCTTTGGCAACTCAATAAAAGGGCCAGCAGCAGCCATCAGTTTTGAACACGTCAAACAGGCAATTACAATTAAAAGAAACGTCAAAGAAAATCGATTCACTATTTATAAGCTACTATTCATTTTTTATAAATCACTGCGAATAGACTGAATCACTGGACGAGTATCCGGTTTTACGTCACGCCAAAGTCGAAAAGATTCTGCCGCCTGTTCAACAAGCATACCAAGACCATCGGCAATGCCTCTTGCACCTTGCTTAGCCGCTAACTGCAAAAAAGCTGTTGGCGTTTTTGCGTACATCATATCGTAACAATAGACGCCATTAAAACATTCGTTAGCTAACGGCAATGTACCGCCTTCGAGACTGGCGCTAGTACCATTAATAATAATAGTAAAAGGTTTATCAATATCAGAATATTGCTTAGCAGATAACTCACAACCAACTTCATTAGCTAATTGCGCAAAGCTTTCGCTTACATGCTGTGCTTTTTCAATTGTACGGTTAGCAATAATAATTGATGCTGGCTTGGCTAATAATAACGGCTCGAGAATACCGCGAACGGCGCCACCTGCACCCAAGACCAAAATGTTAGCGTCCTCAATAGGCCACTGTAAATTATTTTGCAAATCGGCCAACAATCCACAACCATCCGTATTATCGCCAATCACCACGCCTTCTTTTGCAATTAACGTATTGACTGCACCTGCACGTTTTGCGCGTTCACTTAATTGCTCAGCAAATTGATAAGCATCTAATTTAAACGGCACGGTAATATTTAAACCTGCACCGCCGTTAGCAAAAAAACGAGTCGCGCTCGATTCAAAAGCACCAAGCTCAACTAATTGTCGCTGGTAAGTCATTGCTTGTGCTAACTGCAATGCAAACTGCTGATGAATATCCGGCGAGCGACTGTGCTCAATGGGATTACCAAACACGGCATAGTGCGACACATTTATATCGTCCACATCATTCATGATTGTGACGCCTGTTTATTAGTAACCGATGGGGCTGTTGCATTGAGCCAATCTCTCGGCTTTAAAAAATCCGTATACAAATGACTCTCAACAGAATTTTTTTGCGCTTGATAATCATAATGCCAGTTCACTTCTGGTGGCAGCGACATTAAAATCGATTCGGTTCGACCACCCGATTGCAAACCAAATAAAGTGCCGCGATCATAAACTAAATTAAATTCAACATAACGGCCACGACGGTATTTTTGGAAGTCTTTATGCGCCGCTGTAAATGCCGTTGACTTTCTACGATTCACAACATCACTGTATGCTTCTATATAAGCATTGCCGACAGCTTGCGTAAACGCAAACGATTTTTCAAAACCCCACTGATTTAAATCATCAAAAAATAAACCACCAACACCTCTAGGCTCATTACGATGTTTTAAATAAAAATATTCATCGCACCACTTTTTATAATCGTGATAAACGTCTTCGCCATAAGGATCACAAGCTTGCTTGGCATGTTGATGCCAGCTAATGCAATCTTCAGTAAAACCATAATACGGTGTTAAATCAAAACCGCCCCCAAACCACCAGACCGGATCTTCGCCTTCTTTTTCGGCAATAAAAAAACGTACATTGGCATGTGAGGTAGGAATAAAAGGGTTATCCGGATGCATAACCACCGAAACGCCAAAGGCTTCAAATGACCGGCCCGCTAATTCGGGGCGTCCTGCCGATGCAGAGGGGGGTAATTGATCGCCAAACACGTGCGAATAATTGGCTCCGCCTTTCTCAAAAATAGAACCACTGTTTAATACTCGCGTTTTACCTCCACCGCCTTGCGGTCTATCCCAAGCGTCTTCTACAAATGATGCACTATCATCCAGCGCTTCAAAGCGTGTACAAATGCGATTTTGTAAATCTAATAAAAATGTTTGAACCGCTTGTTTATCAATTGCGCTCAATACTTATCCCCAATACTATTTCTGATTCGGTTTAGTTTAACGCAAAATCTCATTGGTCACTAAATCACGAATTTGCGAGGCTTCACCGCGGCTAGTCGTCTTGCCATTTAAGTAAACATTTATGCGTGTATCAAAGTAATGCCGCGCGGCTAATTGCGTTAATGCCGGCGCCTTTTTGGCAGGGTTGGCCGATGTCGACACCAGCATGCCACCAAATGCCAAACAAAGCGCTGCAACGGTTGGGTGCTGCGAAATACGAACGGCAACCGTATCGTGAGCGCCGGTTATCCAATAAGGAATAAGCCCCTGTGACGGCATTAACCAGGTTGTTGGCCTACCCGTGCGATTAGCTATAACAGATTCTTTTAGGCGAGCGAGCTGAGCGTCCGATAATGACTGCAGTAAAGGTGAGACTTGCGTAAGATTGGCAGCCACTAAAATAAGGCCTTTATCCATTGGCCGGTTTTTAAGTGCCAATAAACGATCAACGGCATCGGCATTAAAAGGGTCACAGCCTAAGCCCCAGACCCCTTCCGTTGGATAAGCAATGACTTCACCATTGTTGAGTGCAGATAACGCCTTAGTGAGTTGCCACCGGCCTGGCGAAGTCATCAAATACTACTTAGCGAGCTTGGCCTGTAAAGCAGCATCTTTCGCTTTAACTGCTTCGGCACATTCTGCGCGTTCAGCTTTTACACGAGCCGCAAGGTCAGCGTCAGCAGTGGCAAGAATTTGTGCCGCCAAGTACGCTGCATTTTTTGCACCAGCCTTACCAATAGCAACCGTTGCTACGGGAATGCCACCTGGCATTTGAACCGTCGACAATAATGCATCCATACCTTCAAGCGAGGCATTAATAGGCACGCCAATAACAGGCTTTGTTGTATTCGCCGCTACAGCACCGGCCAAATGAGCAGCCATTCCAGCAGCAGCAATAAAGACACCGCAACCACGCTGGTCGGCACCATTAACATACTCATGGGTTGCCTGTGGCGTACGATGCGCTGAAGACACTTTCACCTCTGTACGAATCGCAAATTTAGCCAAGGTATCAATAGCCGGCTGCATTTGCGGCAAATCACTATCTGAACCCATTAAAATGGCAACGAAGGTATCACTCATGACATAACTCTCTATCTATTATTTATAAAAATTTAACAATTAGACTAACGAAGCGGCGCAAATTACAGAAAAGCGAGGCAGGTTTCAAGCCTAGAAAGTCGAGCTAAGCATATTCTCTACTATATAGGCCGCCAACCACGGTAACTATGCCCTGTAACTCTAAATCTACCAAGACGGCGCTCAAATTATCAACACCCGAAGCCAAGCGTCGCTCGATCAACTCATAAGGGACTGGATCATAGCCAATCGCATCCACAACTGCACGCATCTCGGCAGATAAAGTACTCAGTAATTCGGCTTCTAGCTGCATTGAATCTGAACTCGCTCCCCCTGTCTTATTGGCGACATTATTGGTTGTTTTTGCATCAATAGCCGACAAGCCTTGGGCGAGCTGTAAATCCCGAATCACAGCCAATATATCATCAGCATTTTCTACTAATGTAGCGCCGTCTTTTATCAATTGATGGCAGCCTGCACTTAGAGGGTTGTAAATAGACCCGGGTACCGCGAAAACTTCTCGGTTCTGTTCGGCAGCATAATTGGCAGTAATTAAAGAGCCGCTGGGCAGTGCCGCTTGCACCACAACCACCCCCAAACTGATGCCAGAAACCAAGCGATTACGACGTGGAAAATACTCTGGTATTGACGGTGTACCTAATGGCATTTCGGTAACAACACAGCCATTTTCTATAATACGTTTGGCCAGTGATCGATGATTTTTTGGGTAGATAATATCTAAGCCCGTGGCCCACACCGCCGCTGTTTTAGCGCCAGCTTTAATCGCCCCTTCATGCGCAGCAGCATCGATCCCCTGTGCCATACCACTGGTAATCAATAAGCCAGCATCTGACAAATTGGCAACCAATTTTTCGGTAAATTGCCACGCACCCCGGCTTGGTTTGCGAGTACCAACTACCGATAAAGATACTGATTTAAAAGTGTTAATGTTTCCAGCTAGATAAATCAACTGCGGACAGTCATGCAGCTGTTTTAATAGTGTCGGGAAGCGAGGATCGTCGCGAACCAGCACATGCGTACCGGTTTCGGCTAGCCAATCTAAGCTTTTTTCAGCCAACTGCCATTGGTGAACGCCACGAGGATTACGCAAAAAATTTTGCAGGTCTCGACGACTTGCCGCACGCAAACCGCGTACTTCCATCGGATCAATTGCGCCGCCAATTAACGCTTCAATAGAGCCTGCTTTTTCTAGCAATAACGACAAGTTTAAAGGCCCTAATTGATCAATATGCTGTAAAGCAATTAGCGCGGTTAATTGTTCTCGAGAGTAGGGGCAGCCATCATCATTTTTAGCCGGAGTATTGCACCGAGGCAACCAAATGTTATGAGGAGATTTATCGGGAACAGCATCATTCATAGGATCATCCTTGATCAATTAATGAGTTTATTGTGGCGTGATAACTAGCGCAGAATTGATAATCTAACGCTAATTTGGTTTAAAAGCTAAGCGCAAACACTTGGCAGATGCTTAAGGATTAGTCACCTCATCAAAGACAGATAAGGGGCGTTCAGCCTCAAGAATTAGGCCATAACTGAGCTTTTCGAATACCTTGAAAACAATCAGTAAGCCTGCTCGCTCGCTCGGTAATTTAACCCGACCTTCACCTACGCTGTCACGAATAGTTTTGCCAGCCTGATTAACGGCTAATACATCGCCAGTAGCTAGACCTTCTCGCTCACCACGGTTAATCGCCACCACATCATAGCGGCCAATGCTCGCCACACCGCCTTCCACGGCAATAATGACACCCTCTACTTCGTCATCAGGTGCCTTGGGATAAAAAATTGAATTCACTTCTTCATCGGCAAAAGCCAAAAATCGGTCGCCAATACGCACTTCTTCATTACTGCTGTTCAACAAAATGCTGGTTACGCCTTCCTCTTCGTCCTTAGCAACAATACGCCCTGTACCAATTTCTAATGCTTGAATACCCAGCTTTTCGCGTGTTTCAGGATCAATAAAAGTTTCGCCCTCACGATAAATGCCATAAAACTTGGTAGACGGATTAAAGTCACCTCGCGCATAAATCTTATCGCCAGCAGCACTTATTATGCGATTACCAGAAACAGCTAATACATAAGGTGCGCCGCTTAAGGCCTCTTTATCGACAACTCGGCTGCGAGATAGAAAAGAACTAATAGCATCCAATGGAATCGCCGGAATCGCAGCGCCCAATGGGGATGTACGCATTTGTGGTGACAGCTTAACCGAGCCTCGGTTAACCACTAAACGAGGTTTACCATCCAAATAGATAAGCGACAAAATATCACCCGGATAAATAAGGTGAGGGTTGCTGACTTGCGGATTTGCCTGCCATATTTCTGGCCATAACCACGGCGTCTTAAGATACATTTCCGAGATGTCCCAGAGCGTATCGCCGGTTTTGACGGTATAAGTCCCCAGATGATTATCCCGCAACTCAAGCTCTGCGGCAGCAAACTGCCCGACGATAAAGGCTGCGCATAACACCAAGCCAAGCCAAAATTTTTTCATCTAAATGTCCTTTACAAGCCTATGTTTATCTAAGTGACCGTCTAAGTGATCGTTGCTCATTGTGTTATTGAAGTAACTGCGACAAAAAAGAGCAGCAATCGTTGCAAAAAAACCACTTATTATTCGCTTAACAGCGACAAACTTCCGGTGCAATCTTATTGCCACGATCTGTATAATATAGCAGTCAAGACTAGCCCACGCGGTGTATACCCCGCAGAAACGGCGGTCGTTATAAATTTTTGTCGGCTGGCCGCACAGCAACGTGATCGCCATCTCGATAAAGCTTGAAACACATCACAAACCCGAAGCTATTTGAATAAACAGCTTTTGAAGGTATAAATAGAAAAGCATAGCCATGGCCATACTCGACATCTTAGAATTTCCAGACCCTCAGCTCAGAACGATTGCTCGTCCTGTCAAAGTGGTTGATGAGCGCATTCAGCAATTAGTCAGTGACATGACTGAAACAATGTATGACGCAGAAGGAATTGGTCTTGCCGCTACGCAAGTGAATGTGCATCGACAAGTTGTGGTTATCGATGTTTCCGAAGAACGCGACACACCGCTTGTCTTTATTAATCCTAGCATTGAAGTGCTTGACCCTGAGCTCCACAATTATCAAGAAGGCTGTTTATCCGTGCCCGGATACTACGAAGAAGTATCAAGGCCGACAGGGGTTAAAGTCAGCGCTTTAAACGAACAAGGCGAAGCCTTTGAGATAACCGCCGAAGGAATATTAGCCGTTTGCATACAACACGAAATAGATCATCTTAATGGCAAGTTGTTTGTCGATTACATATCGGCACTCAAGCGCAATCGCATTAAACAAAAACTACAAAAAGAGCGCCGTTAATTAATTACGCGCTTAATTAAACACTCACTGAATATCTAACAGGAAAACTCTTGCGCATTATTTTTGCTGGCACTCCGCAGTTTTCTGCAGATCACTTACAGGCTTTATTAGATAAAGCTGAGCATCAAGTTGTTGCTGTATACACGCAACCTGATCGGCGCTCTGGCCGAGGCAAAAAACACCATGCCTCGCCGGTTAAGCAAATTGCCGAACACGCCAATATTCCAGTACTGCAACCTCAAACTTTAAAAACCGAAGAAGCACTGCAAACACTCGCAGAATTTAACGCCGACGTAATGGTTGTGGCTGCTTACGGATTACTTTTACCACAAGCGGCATTGGATACACCTAAATTTGGCTGTATAAACATTCACGCCTCGCTTCTACCCCGCTGGCGCGGCGCAGCACCTATTGAAAGAGCAATTATTGCTGGCGATAAAATCACTGGCATTACTATTATGCAAATGGCCATTGGTTTAGACACTGGCGACATGTTATTTAAATTAAACTGTGATATTAATACCGACGAAACAGGTGATAGCTTACGCGATAAAATGACGGCGTTAGGTGTGCCGCTTTTATTTAAAACACTGTCAGCCATTGAAGCTAATCAGTTAGCCCCAGAAAAGCAAAACGATGCCGACAGCAATTACGCTGTAAAACTCGATAAAAAAGAAGCCTTAATTAACTGGCATGAATCAGCGGAAATCATTGATCGTAAAATTCGGGCCTTTACCTCAGCTATGGGCTGCCATACTTTTTTAAACGGGCAGCGCATTCGAATTGTAAAAACCACGCCGCTTAGCAGTAGCAAAGAAGTTAATGCAGGCACTATTCTTACTACTAATAAAAAAACGATTACTGTGCAATGTCATAATAGCTGTCTTGAAATTTCCATCGTGCAAATTCCTGGCGCAAAAGCCATGGACATTGCCGCACTTGTCAATGGTCGCCCTGACTTCTTTAATGTCGGCGATTGCTTTTCTTCATCGATAGATAACGAATAATAACGCAATGAAAGATGTGCGCGCGCTAGCCGCAAAAGCCATTGCTCGAGTACTTAGCCAAGGTGAATCTTTTTCTGCCGAAATTGATGCGCTCACTAAGAGCAAAGCTGCAGCAAGTAAAACACAAACCAATGATAATGTAGAAAACAAAGATCGCGCTTTTTACCGTGAACTTTGTTTTGGTACCTTACGACACTTTCATCGTTTAGATGGGCAATTAAAGCCGCTGCTAAAAAAGCCTTTTTCAAACAAAGATGCCGATATCCACGCCTTGCTTCTTATTGGCTTATACCAATTACTGTATCTTCGCACACCGGATCATGCCGCTATTAGCGCTAGCGTCGACGCTGCGAAAAAACTCAAAAAACCATGGGCAAGCGGGCTTGTAAATGCGGTATTAAGAAATTTTTTACGCCAACAAGCCGACCCCAGCAAAGTCATCTCATTAAGTCCATCCGCCGAAGTTAGCCACCCTAAATGGCTGTTCAATAAAGTACAAAAAGACTGGCCCGACCAGTGGCAACAAGTTATTGACTACAACAACAGTACGCCACCCATGTCGCTGCGAGTCCATCTGGCCAAAAATAGCCGTGCCGATTATCAACAACAATTAAGCAGCGTCGGTATTGAAACCGAGCTAGACCCTAATAGCATTACCGGCTTGCGACTTAGGCAGGCAGTCGCGATCAACGAACTGCCAAACTTTGAACATGGCGCTATTAGCATCCAAGACCCAGGTGCTCAGCTCGCCGCGCCTTTGCTCAATGTACAAGACGCCATGCATGTCCTTGATGCTTGCGCAGCGCCTGGCGGTAAAACCATTCACACGCTAGAGACGGTTGATAAATGCACTTTAACAGCTGTCGATAGCAGTAGTGAGCGCCTACTTAGGGTCAAAGAGAATCTTGCTCGTTACGGCTTTACCGCCAATTGCATCACCGCCGATGCGGGGGCGACAGACAGCTGGTGGGATGGGCAACAATTTGACCGCATTTTATTGGATGCGCCCTGTTCAGGTACCGGCATTATCAGCCATCATCCCGATATTAAGTTACTGCGTCGCTCAGGTGATTTAGCGCAGTTTGCAGAACAACAAAAAACACTGCTCACTCAGCTTTGGTCATTGCTAAAAGAGGGCGGCCAACTGCTGTATTGCACCTGCTCAATAATGCCAGAAGAAAATGCTGCCGTTATTGATTGGTTCCTAAACCAAACGCCCAGTGCCAAAGCAGTGCCTATTGAATCTCAATGGGGTGTTATTAGTGGATCAGGACGCCAACTACTACCAAATAAGGGCAAAAACGGCGGTTTTTTCTACGCAAGACTTAGCAAGTCTGCCACGCTTTAGTACGCTTAAACATACAGGGTTCAACGAGCAGTGATATCGAGCAATTTAATGACGGTGTTGGCGACCATGCCAACCAGCAAATAAGACAAAGCAGACAACATGAAAATTGTGATTTTAGGTGCAGGGCAAGTCGGCGGCACATTAGCAGAAAGTTTAGCCAACGAAAAAATGGATATCACCATTGTCGACAGCGATGGTTCACGGCTGCGTGAATTACAAGACAAGCTGGATATTGGCGTCATTAATGGCCACGCAGCTCACCCAGACATTTTACACAGCGCAGGTATAGAAGATGCCGATATGCTGGTTGCGGTTACAGGCTCGGACGAAATCAATATGCTTGCCTGCCAAATCGCACATTCTATTTATCGCACGCCCACCAAAATATGCCGTATTCGCTCTAACAGCTACGTTGAGCAAAAAGCATTATTTGCTAATGATGCTATTCCCATTGACGTTATTATTTCGCCAGAAAAATTAGTCACCGAACATATTATCGGTCTGCTTGAATACCCGGGTGCATTACAGGTTATAAACTTTGCCAATTGCGCAGTACAGCTAGTTGCCATTCGTGCACAAGCGGGTGATAAATATGTTGGCGAAACCTTATATAACATTCAAAAAATGACACCCAAACAAGACGCTCGTGTCGCAGCACTCTTTCGTGGCGATAGAGCAATTAAACCTGAACGCACTACCGAAATAGAACCACTCGACGAAGTATTTTACGTTGCTGCTAAAGAAAATATTCGGCCAGTTATGCGTGAGCTCGGTCAACTAAGCCGACCCTATAATCGTATTATGATTGCTGGCGGCGGTAATATTGGTTTACGTTTAGCACAAACCATAGAAAACCAATACTCCGTAAAAATTATTGAACAAAATGGTACTCGTGCTAAAGCACTGTCTGAGCAATTAAACAAAGCCATTGTGTTACACGGCAGCTCATCAGACACAGAATTATTGCACGGCGAAAATATTGATAGCGTTGATGTCTTTATTGCATTAACGAACGACGACGAAGCCAATATTATGTCGTCATTGCTGGCCAAAAAATTAGGCGCCAGAAAAGTTATTACCTTAATTACCAACCCTGCCTATGTTGACCTCGTTCAAGGTGAAGATATTGATATTGCTTTTGCGCCTCAACTTATTACGCTGGGCAGTTTATTAACTCACGTTCGACGTGGCGACATGGCCGCGGTTCACTCGCTTCGTCGCGGTGCAGCAGAAGCGTTAGAAATTATTGCCCATGGTGATAGTAAAAATTCTAAAGTCGTTGGCAAAAGCTTAGCAAATATAGAAACACCCAAAGGCGTTAGAATTGGCGCCATTGTCAGAGACGGCAAAGTATTAATTGCACATCGCGATGTCGTGATTGAAACCGATGATCACGTTATTGTCTTTTTGGCGGACAAAACACAAATACCAGCGGTAGAAGCGTTATTTCAAGTAGGGCTAGGTTTTTTCTAGCCTTTTATACTCTGCTTCTCTTTAATAAAGCTACTGTTTTGTATTGTTCGTCATATTGAGGTTGTCTAGTTTATGCATTTTTCAATAATAGGTGCGCTACTGGGTTTGCTGTTATTAATTTTCAGCTTAACCATGCTTCTCCCCATACCCTTTGCGTTATGGTTTGGCGATGACACCATTCATGTTTTCTTATCCGCATTTGCAATTACCGCTGCAACTGGGGCAGCTCTTTGGCTACCTAACAGAAGAATTAAACATGCACTAAGAACGCGCGATGGCTTTTTAATTACCGCTTTATTTTGGTTGGTACTTGGCGCCTTTGGTGCACTACCTTTATTTTTATCCGAAGCACCCAACCTTTCTATAACCGACGCAATTTTTGAATCTATTTCTGGTTTAACCACTACCGGCGCAACCGTTATTACTGGCCTTGATGACTTACCTAAGTCGATTCTTTATTATCGCCAACAACTCCAATGGTTAGGTGGTATAGGTATTATCGTTATTGCTATAGCCATTTTGCCAATGCTTGGCGTAGGCGGCATGCAGCTTTATCGGGCAGAGACACCTGGGCCGATGAAAGACAATAAACTAACACCGCGTATAACCAGCACAGCTAAAGCCCTATTTACCATTTATGTATTAATGACGCTAGGTTGTGGTGTTACTTATTGGATTGCTGGCATGTCAGCTTTTGATGCGCTAGCACATAGCTTTTCTACCGTAGCGATTGGTGGCTTTAGTACACATGACGCAAGCCTCGGCTACTTTGATAACCCCATTATCTTATCAGTAGCTGTTGTTTATATGTTATTAGCCGGGGTTAACTTTGCTCTGCATTACTACTCTTATCACAACCGCTCACT
This sequence comes from Cellvibrionales bacterium, assembly GCA_042090785.1. GTDB lineage: Bacteria > Pseudomonadota > Gammaproteobacteria > Pseudomonadales > UBA7434 > UBA7434. The sequence continues at coordinate 285,072 of JBELIP010000001.1, forward strand.
CAACGTTTATAGTCAAGACTCCGAATTTCGCTTTTATCTATTTATTAACGTATTAGCTATGGTCGTTGTTGTAGGCGGTTTGCTGCTGCTTAGTCATGGTTCACTTAATTTTAGCTGGCAAGAAAAAATCATACATGGTGTTTTTCAAGTTGTTTCGCTAGCAACAACAACCGGCTTTACCTCTAGCGATTACACACAGTGGCCTACATTTATTCCGGTCTTTATGTTCTTGCTTGCTTTTATGGGGGCGTCAGCAGGTTCAACCGGCGGCGGCATGAAAGCCATTCGCGTACTGCTTATAGTTAAACAAGGTTATAGAGAATTAGTCAGGCTCGTTCACCCCAATGCTGTTATGCCAATTAAAATAGGTAACCGACCGGTTTCCGAACGGGTTATTGGCGCGGTTTGGAGTTTCTTTGCCATTTATATATTGATCTATATATTTATGATGCTATTAATTCTTGCTACTGGTTTAGATTTTTTAACTGCTTTTTCGGCCGTAGGCGCCAGCATTAATAATCTTGGGCCCGGGCTTGGCGACGTTGCTGCCCATTATGGCGACATTCCAGCAACTGCAAAGTGGGTGTTATGTCTGGCCATGCTGCTTGGGCGGCTAGAGGTCTTTACCTTGTTAGTGTTATTTACCCCCGCATTTTGGCGCAAATAATTTATAAGATGCCCAAAAAGGCAGAAAAAAACATCCTTTAAGGTATAATCGCGCTTTTTTAATGGCGACTTAATTGGCTTTAACGTATTGATAGCCGTAGCCTTATTCTTATTTTCTTAGCATGAGTGATTTTTAGCAGTGTCCGATTCGAATAACAGCATAGACAATGCAGCAGGCAGCGCCCTGACTTTTCAAGAATTAATCCTAACCCTACAGAATTATTGGGCTAAACATGGCTGCGTGGTATTACAACCGCTAGATATGGAAGTCGGCGCCGGCACTTTTCATCCAGCTACATTCTTGCGCGCTATTGGCCCTGAAACATGGAACACCGCTTATGTTCAGCCTTGCCGCCGACCGACTGATGGCCGCTACGGTGACAACCCAAATAGACTGCAACACTACTATCAATTTCAAGTTGCGCTAAAACCCTCACCCGACAATATTCAACAATTGTATTTGGATTCGCTTTACCAAATAGGTATTGATCCTAAAGTACATGATATTCGATTTGTTGAAGACAACTGGGAGTCTCCAACGCTAGGTGCTTGGGGTCTTGGCTGGGAAGTTTGGCTAAACGGCATGGAAGTTACACAGTTCACTTACTTTCAACAAGTTGGTGGCCTTGAATGTTATCCCGTTACCGGAGAGATCACCTACGGCCTTGAACGTATTGCAATGTACTTGCAGGGCGTCGATAGTATTTATGATTTAGTTTGGAGCAGAAACGAACATGGCAGCGTTAGCTACGGCGATGTGTTCCACCAAAATGAAGTTGAAATGTCAGCTTATAATTTTGAGCATGCCAATGTCGATTTTCTATTCAAACAGTTTGACGAATGCGAAACACAAAGCCAAAACTTAATTGCAGCAGGTTTACCACTGCCGGCTTATGAACAAGTTATGAAGGCCTCACATGCATTTAACTTACTCGATGCACGGCATGCTATTTCTGTGACAGAAAGACAGCGCTTTATTTTACGTGTAAGAACACTCGCTCGTGCAGTTGCCGAAGCGTATTATCAAAAACGCGCCGAGCTCGGCTTTCCACTGGCAGAGGAATCATTACGATTGGATGCACTTGCGAAATTTGAAAAAAATAACCAGGAGGCGGGGCAATGAATACAACCGCTAACTGTTTAATAGAGCTGGGTACCGAAGAGTTACCACCGACAGCATTAAAAGCATTATCAGTCGCCTTTGAAAAAGGCTTACTTGCTGGCATCCGCGCAGCGGATTTACAATTTAATGCCGATGGCGTAAAAAGTTTTGCCACGCCACGCCGTCTTGCCGTTTTAATTCCCGACTTGCAAACACAGCAGGCCGATAAGAATATTGAAAAACTAGGCCCCGCCGTTGCGGCAGCCTATGACAAAGAAGGCAAACCAAGTAAAGCCGCCGAAGGTTTTGCTCGCAGTAATGGCGTTGCTTTTAATGACCTTGTTAGAATTGATACTGATAAAGGCGAACGCCTCGGTTTTAAAAGCGTTGCCAAAGGCAAATCGACTGCAGAATTATTAGAAGGGTTTATCTCTGCTTCCCTAGATAGCCTACCTATTCCTAAACGTATGCGTTGGGGCGCTTCTCGTGCAGAATTCGTTCGCCCCGTTCATTGGTTGCTAGCGCTTCTCGATTCGGAGCTTGTTAATTGCAGTGTATTGGGCGTGCAGTCGAGCCAGCAAAGTTTTGGTCACCGCTTTCATGCGCCCGCGCCTATTATTATTGATAACGCATTAAACTACGAACGCTTACTACTCGAAGAAGGCCATATTGTTGCCAACTTTAATCAGCGTCGCAATGCTATTGCCAAGCAAGTAGCTACACTTGCCGAGCAAGTGAATGGGCAAGCAGTGATTGAAGATGACTTACTGGATGAGGTGACTGCCCTTGTTGAACAACCCTTTGCGTTAATCGGAAAATTCGACAGCGAATTTCTCTCTGTGCCGCAAGAAGCCTTAATCTACTCAATGAGTGAGCATCAAAAATATTTTCATATTGTTGATAGTACGGGCAACTTACTACCTAACTTTATTACTGTCAGCAATATTAATAGCACCGACCCAGAAAAAGTTGTTAGTGGCAACGAACGTGTTATTCGACCCCGACTTGCCGATGCCGCTTTCTTTTTCGAAACTGATAAAAAGCTATCAATGACCGCTTTAAGAGAGCGTTTAAAAAACATCGTCTTTCAAAAGCAGCTTGGTACGGTGTTTGAAAAAACCGAACGTATTGGTAACTTAGCCGAAGGGCTAGCGGCAGCCCAAAATCCTGCTGATGCAGAAGCGGCAAAAGTAGCAGGACAATTATGTAAAGCCGACCTCGCATCCGACATGGTTTTAGAGTTCGACAAAATGCAAGGTACCGCTGGCGGCTACTATGCTACAAACGAAGGTTTATCTAACGCTATCGCTAGCGCGATTAAATCGCATTACCTGCCAAAGTTTGCCGGTGACAAAGTACCGCAAGGTAATGCCGCTTGCGCAGTAGCATTAGCCGACCGGCTAGACACACTCACGGGTATTTTTGGTATTGGCCAAGAACCTTCCGGCTCTAAAGATCCCTTTGCTCTTCGCCGTGCATCCATCGGCATTTTGCAAATTATTTTGCAAAATGAATTAACACTGAACATTAATGAATGGATAGCACGAGCTGTTGCACAGCATGCAGCAATTAAAGACCCGGACGCAACAACAGCACGCGTGGCTGATTACTTATTTGATCGTTTTGCTGCACTTTACCAAGACCAAGGCTTACCCGTAGAAGTATTTACTGCCGTTAAAGCTAACCGTATTAGTAGCCCATTAGATTTTAATGCTCGTGTACAAGCGGTTGCTGCTTTTATTAAAACCAGCGAAAGCGAAAGTCTTGCTAGCGCCAACAAACGAGTAAGCAACATTCTTGAAAAATCTGAGACGTCAGTTAACTCTGCAGACTTTAATACCGCGCTATTAATTGAACCTGCGGAGAAAGTGCTTGCCAAAGCTATTGAAGAAAAAGAGTCGCAAGTTCAACCGCTGTTTGCACAAGGTAATTACAAAGACGGTTTACTCAAGCTCACTGAGCTCAAACAAAGCATTGATGCATTTTTTGATGGTGTTATGGTGAATGCCGAAGATCCATTGTTAAAAAATAATCGTCTGGCATTACTTTCTCGCTTGCGGGCTTTATTTTTACATGTTGCGGACATTTCTGTATTGGCACCGCAAAAACGCTAAACCCATTACGGGGTTTGTAAGGACACCTGGTCGTGATCTCATTGTTAAGAGATAAGCTTTTTTATCTTTTTTATTTTCTGTCGGTTTTTTGGTTTGGTTTTACAGCCTGCTTAATTTTTTGGCTGCCTTACCGTTATCGCGTTGCGTATATATCGTTCTGGAATCGAATAATTGTTGCGCTAGCTTATGTGTTTCTTGGTATTAACGTCCATTTAATCGGCCGCGAAAATATTCCAAATACACCTAGCGTTATTATGTGTAAACACCAATCCGAGTGGGAAACTTTTTATCTACAAACCATCTTCCCCTCGTTATGCACCATCCTTAAACAAGAATTACTTCGCATCCCATTTTTTGGTTGGGCATTAAAGCAAATGGAGCCTATTGCTATTAATCGCTCAGCACCCAAAGAAGCTCTGCGCAAAGTTCAAACCATGGGTTTAAAAAGATTAGAGCAGGGGCGCTCGGTTTTAATTTTTCCCGAAGGTACTCGTGTAAAACCGGGCGCGCGTGGTCGCTATGCTCGTAGTGGCGCTAACCTTGCCATTGCGAGTGAGTCTCTTATTTTACCCATTGCACACAATGCAGGGCTGCATTGGCAGAGCAAACAAAAGAAAACAGCGGGCACGATTACATTTGTAATTGGATCACCGATTAGCACAAAAAATAAAACCGCTAAACAGCTCACTGATGAAGTGGAAAGTTGGATAGAACAACAATCGGAAAGTTTGTTAACGGCTGTGAATTAATTGTTATTCACAGCTGTTATTCAACGCTCTCTTTCTTAAACTTTTACCTAAACATTCTCAAAAAATCGTTTAAATATCGAGGTTAGCCACAGCCAACGCATTCTTCTCAATAAAGTCGCGACGCGGCTCAACTTGATCGCCCATTAATGTTGTAAAAATTTGATCTGCAGCAATCGCGTCTTCAATGGTCACAACTAGCATGCGGCGAACATCGGGATCCATTGTTGTTTCCCACAATTGCTCAGGATTCATTTCACCCAAACCTTTGTAACGTTGAATCATAAAACCACGTTTTGCTTCGTTTGTTAACCAATCTAACGCTTCAGGAAACGATGTCACTGGTTGCTGCTTATCGCCACGCTTCACATAACCCGAGGCTTCCATAAGGCCGCTTATTTTTTCTCCCAACTGGGTAACCGCTCGATACTCAGACGATTGGAAAAAATCATGATTAAAGCGATGCTCGTGAGTTATGCCATGAGAAATAATCTCGACGCTTGGTAAAAACAAATTGCGCTCTGTGTCTTTTCTAACAACAATTTTATACTCTTCAGCGCCAGCCTTATGCTCGCTGGTAAAAAACGCTTGTAAGTTTTTACACCATTCAGCTATCGCAGATTCATCCGTTAACATTTGCTCTGTTATGGCGGGCTCATCAATTAAACGTTGTAAGACAATGGGCGGATATAACTTTGACAGACGATCAATCATTGCCATGACTGATTTATATTCGCTAACCATTTGCCCTAATGGCTCGGCAGCAATAGCAGGCGCTTGATCATTAATATGCAGCTCAGCATTTTCAAGTGCAACCTGCATAAAAAAACTATCGAGCTCAGCTTCATCTTTTAAGTAGCTCTGCTGCTTGCCCTTACTAATTTTATACAGCGGTGGTTGCGCAATAAAGACATGACCACGTTCAATTAATTCGCGCATATGCCTAAAGAAGAAAGTAAGAATTAATGTTCGTATGTGCGAGCCATCAACATCGGCATCGGTCATGATAATAATAGAATGATAGCGAAGTTTATCAGCGTCGAATTCGGATGAGCCAATACCACAACCTAACGCAGTTACTAAGTTGCCAACTTCAGCTGAGGTTAGCATTTTATCAAAGCGCGCTTTTTCAACGTTAAGAATCTTACCTTTAAGCGGTAAAATAGCTTGCGTTTTTCGAGCACGGCCTTGTTTCGCCGAACCACCCGCAGAATCACCCTCCACTATATAAATTTCAGAAAGCGCTGGATCTTTTTCTTGGCAGTCTGCTAGTTTGCCCGGCAAGCCCGCTATATCAAGCGCGCCTTTACGGCGTGTCATCTCTCGCGCTTTGCGTGCAGCTTCACGCGCACGCGCGGCATCAATCATTTTACCGACAACGGCTTTTGCTTCTTGCGGGTTTTCTAATAAATATTCGGCGAGCTTCTCGCCCATTGCTTGTTCTACCGCGGACTTAACTTCTGACGAAACCAGTTTATCTTTTGTCTGCGATGAGAATTTCGGATCGGGAACCTTCACCGAAACAATTGCTGTTAACCCTTCGCGCGCATCATCACCCGTAGTTGACACTTTAGCGCCCTTACCTAGACCTTCTTTTTCAATATAAGTATTCAAACCACGAGTTAACGCCGAACGAAAACCGGCTAAATGCGTTCCACCATCGCGCTGAGGAATATTGTTGGTATAACAATAAATATTTTCTTGAAAGCCGTCGTTCCATTGCAGCGCGACTTCAACACCAATATCTTCAAAGTCAGTGGTAAAGTATAAGCCCGTATTTATCGGTGTCTTATTGACATTCAAAAACTCAACAAACGCTCTTAAACCACCCTCATAACAGAAAGTATCTGTTTTACCTGTGCGCTCATCTTTAAGTAATACATTGACTCCCGAATTCAAAAACGATAATTCGCGTAACCGCTTGGCTAGAATTTCATAGTGATATTCAATATTATTAAACGTTTCTGTGGAGGGGCGGAAGTGAACCGATGTGCCCGATTCAGTTGTATCACCAATAACAGTTAATGGCGCATCAGGTACACCATGACGGTAAACCTGCTCATGGATTTGTCCCTTGCGACGAACGGTTAATGTCAGCTCTGACGACAGCGCGTTAACCACCGACACACCTACACCGTGCAAACCACCGGAAACCTTATAAGTATTATCATCAAACTTACCGCCAGCATGAAGCACGGTCATTATGACCTCGGCAGCCGAGACGCCTTCCTCATGAATATCCGTTGGAATGCCGCGACCATTATCAGCTGTCGTTATTGATTCATCAGGATGAATGGTGACCGTGATTTGCGAGCAATGACCCGCTAGGGCTTCGTCAATCGAGTTATCAACCAGCTCAAACACCATGTGATGCAAGCCGGTGCCATCATCAGTATCGCCAATATACATCCCCGGTCGTTTTCTTACTGCATCGAGACCTTTAAGGACTTTTATACTCGAAGAATCGTATTCTCCGCCACCCATTTCACTCATAGTTTGGCTCCAAGGCCGTATGTTGGTTACTATTTGATCAGCTAAGCTTTTTACAGCTTTGCTCTGGCTTTACCGATTGCACTAAAACAATAAAAATCAAATGCTTAGCGTTAAATTTGACGTGTTATTGTGTGACGATATTGGGCTCGAGTCAACCTAATAAACGGGTAGTTTCAGCCCTCAAATCAACAACATTTACCTTTTTATGTGCTCAGTAAATTAACCCCTAAACTTGGCTAATTGTCTCTTTAGTTTCACCTTGTTTCACCTGAAAAACCTTCAAGGATCTTAATTTTTCCCAAGGCTGATTAACTAAATCATCAGCCTCAACACAGGTCATAAATAATTGAATACCTAGACTATCAAGTAACGTGCAGAGCTTTCTTTGATGAGAGGCATCAATCTCTGCTGGCAGGTCATCAATAAGTAATACACACTTTTTTTCAGTGGTCCTTACCATTAGTTCGCACTGCGCGAGCCTTAACGCACAAACAACCAGCTTTTGCTGGCCGCGAGAAAGCACCTGCCCCGCATTCAAGCCATTAATCTGTAATTTTAAGTCTGCACGGTGGGGTCCAAAATGAGTTAACCCTCGGCGAAGATCCCGCTGTAAACTCGCATCCAACACCTCAGCCAACGATGTATCGGCATCCCAGCCACGACTGTAACTTACCGATAAATCCGGAAGCGCCACTAAGCGCTGAAGAAAATCTGTGAAAACAGGATAAAAAGACTCAAAATAAGCCTGTCTCGCCTTATCTACCTGCTTAGATGCTTCTATTAACTCTTGATCCCATGCGGATAACGCACGCTTATCCGCTCGCCCGGAACGCAACACTGCATTCCTCTGCTTTAAACATCGCTGCATTCGCCGCCAAGCATCGTAAAAAGTATGTTCCACGTGAAACACCCCCCAATCAATAAATTGACGACGCTGCTTGGGGCCCCCCTCTAATAATGAATAGGCAACAGAATTAATTAATTGGATAGGCAGTATTTCTGCCAAACGAACAAGACTTTTTTCATCCTGCCCCGCAATACGAATACGAAAACCACCTCTCTTGGCACGCTTTACGCCAACAGACAGAGGCGCCTCATCATTATGAAGAACCTTACCAAAAACAGTGCAAGTATTTTGATGGTATTGAATAACAGGTTGAAGTTGCGTGCCACGAAAGGAGCGCGCAAGACCAAGGACGTGTATCGCCTCCAAAATAGATGTTTTACCAGCCCCGTTAGGACCAGAAAAAATATTGATCTGCGCTAAGTCTTTAATTGAAACCGATGTTAGATTGCGAACACCAGAAATTTCAAGATCTGAGAGTTTCACGTGAAACAATGCTCACGGTTAGATCTTAGCAATAGAGACAACAAAGGCAGCCTTTTAAGGAGAAAATTAACGGAAAGGTGTGCTTGAAGAAAAGTGGGGCGGATATAGTCCATAAAAGCTAAACCGCCCAGTTCTATTCTTATAATCGCATCGGCATAACAACATACAAGGCGTTGTTGTCTGTATCGCCATCCTGGACTAATGCACTGCTATTAGAATCTGACAAAGTCATGGTGACCTGATCGCTACGTAAAGCACCTAAAACATCAATTAGATAGCTGACATTAAAGCCCATTTCAACGCTATCCCCTTGATAATTAACAGAAACTTCTTCATGGGCCTCTTCTTGTTCTGGGTTGTTCGCTTGAATACCAACCATTCCATCACTTAAAGTAAAGCGGATACCGCGAAACTTCTCGTTCGATAAAATTGCCGAGCGGGATAAAGCCGCTTTAAGCTCTCCTCTTTCGGCGACCACCACTTTATTACCACCTTTAGGCAGTACACGCTCATAATCTGGGAATTTGCCGTCGACCAACTTAGAAACAAACACCATGCCATTAGTTGTCGCTCGAATATGATTAACGCCAAACTCAATAGTGATTGTTGCCGACTCATCAGACAATAAACGGGTTAACTCAACTATTCCCTTACGAGGAATAATAAACTGCTGCTTATCACCCTCAATTTTGTCGACCAAATCAATATGCGCAATCGCTAAACGGTGGCCATCAGTAGAAACCGCTTTTAATTTTTTACCTGACAATTCCCACAACATACCATTTAAATAGTATCTAACATCCTGTTGCGCCATAGAAAAGGCTGTGCGATCAATTAACTGAGCAAAATCACCCTGATTCACTGTAGCAGAAAAGCTGCTGTCATCTTTTTGAACTGATGGAAAATCAGCGGCTGGAAGTGTTGCCAGCGTATAGCGGCTTCGACCACTCTTAACCACCGCCTTCCCTTCATCTAACGTAAAAGATATGTCGCACGAATCGGGTAAAGACTTACAAATATCCACTAATTTACGCGCAGGAACCGTAATATCGCCCGCCTCATCAGTTGGCGCTTCTAGCGCAATCGTTGCGCTTAGCTCTACTTCGAGGTCCGTTCCGGTAATGACAAGCTCTTTACCGTTAACCTTAATAAGTAAATTAGATAGAATAGGCATTGTCTGACGGCGCTCAACAGCACCAGCAACAATTGTCAGTGGACGAAGAAGTGCCTCGCGATTAACTGAAAATTTCATCTTTTTTTGGATCTCCCGTTGGGCCGCTCTCGATGCTGTAATCTTTCGATGAGCGCCAATCTTTAATATAAACGGCTAGCTTTCTATAGCCTTATTTAACCATTCAAGCGCTTAAGTCGCCAGCGTGCGAAGCAGGTTCTGATAATCTTCACGAATATCAGAACTGGTTTCACGTAGCTCTTTAATTTTTCGGCATGCATGCAATACCGTAGTGTGGTCACGACCACCAAAAGCATCGCCAATTTCTGGCAAGCTGTGATTAGTTAATTCTTTAGCAAGAGCCATAGCAACCTGACGCGGCCTCGCCACCGAACGGCTTCTTCGCTTAGACATTAAGTCCGCAACCTTAATCTTGTAATACTCCGCAGTAGTTCGCTGAATATTGTCGATACTTACCTGTTTATCTTGCAGCGCCAACAAATCCTTTAAAGACTCTTTAATTAACGGAACATCAACTGGACTTTTTGTGAAGTGAGCGCTCGCTATCACCCTCTTAAGCGCGCCCTCTAGCTCCCTAACATTAGAGCGAACTCTTTGCGCTAAAAAGAAGGCTGCGTCATGGGGCATTTCCATTTTTGCCTGCTCAGCCTTAGCCATTAAAATAGCCACTCGCGTTTCGAGTTCTGGCGGCTCTACCGATACCGTTAAGCCCCAGCCAAAACGAGATTTCAGTCGCTCTTCAACGCCACGAATCTCTTTTGGGTAGCGATCACAAGTAAGAATCATTTGCTGCCCACCCTCCAACAAAGCGTTAAAGGTGTGAAAAAACTCTTCCTGAGAGCGCTCTTTATTAGCAAAAAACTGAATATCATCGATCAACAAAGCATCAACGGATCGATAGTAACGTTTGAAATCATTAATCGCATTCAGTTGTAGCGCCTTTACCATATCCGCCACGAAACGCTCAGAGTGAAGGTAAACCACCTTCGCATTCGGCTTAACCGCTTGAAGCGCATTACCAACGGCGTGCATCAAATGCGTCTTACCCAAACCCACACCACCATATAGGAATAGCGGGTTGTAAGAGCCGCCGGGGTTTTCGACAACTTGCATAGCTGCTGCGCGAGCTAACTGGTTTGATTTACCTTCAACAAAATTATCAAAGCGATAGGCAGGAATCAGGTTATTTTGGTGGCTTGGTGTATCATTGCCCGCATCACTGGATCGACTTCGGCGCGAACGAGTTGCCGTATTACGACTGCTGGGAAGTAAATTCTCAGATGAGGATGCACCATCTCTAGGCCGCCCTCGACGCTCTACACCTTCCGGACTACCTTTAACCAAAACGGAATTAGCTGTTTGTGGTGAAGGGTTTGGAGCTAAGAAATCCTGCGGAGAATCAGTTACAGGTGCTGTTTCGGACTGAGCCTGGGTTGGCGGCGAAGGAGGTGAAGCAAAAGCCATAACATGATTGGGCTTATCAGCAACATTAACGACAAGAGATCGACGATCAATCGATGGATGCGCCTGAACAGGCACCTCCACAGAAACCGTGCTTGTTAATGATGAAGGTGCAAAACCAGAAGTAGCGGAGTCAGCGCTTCGCTCCTGCACGACGATCGCAACAGAAACCGCTTCGCCTTCAGAGAGCATTTTTGTAAGCTCTAGAATTCTAGCCATGAATTTATCTGACACCCAATCACGAATAAAACGGTTAGGCGCCAACAGGCAAATACCACCATCGGCTTGCACCACCTTTAAAGGCCGGATCCAAGTATTGAATTGCTGTGCCGGCAACTCATCTTGTAAATAATCTACACACCTATTCCACATTAGGTGCCAAGTAGCCTGCGACAAACGATGCCCCTCCAAAAAAGCCATATTCAGAACACCCGCTAAACGCTTACGGTGTAAAGCGGGAATATGTCTATATTTCTTGTTTTAATAGTTATTAAGCAATAAAAGAGGTGATATGGGCCAAAAATGGACAATCAACAACACAACCCTTAAAGACTTGAACGAGGGCGCAATTGTAGCGGCAATTAACCAACTTATCCACAACTATCGCGCTTATTTTTGAAAAAACATACCGGTGGGGGAAAACAAATAACCTATTAAATATCAACTATTTATAAAAAAATAGCGAAAACCGCCTAAAATAAAACCACAAGAAAATTGTTTTTAGAAAAAAGTTATTAACATATTAGCAAGCTGTGGATATGTTGTATGTAAGTAGTGAGAGTTTGGGCTCACTATCAACAAAAACACTAATTTATGAGGGGCATAAATAAAGTCGAGGATACAGCGCTATAACTATCCAGAGCCACAAAAACCCCTGCTAGCTACTGGCTTGAGCTAAACCACATTAAGCGCTCTTAGCTACAAAAGTCATGCTTCTATTTATAGGTAATTCTTATTATCACCAATCAGCGCTACTCAATTACAATGGCTTATAATTAATTGCTGTTCGGGATTGATCCTAAGGGCTTTTATGCGTAGAATCCTGCGCCCTTTTAGGGGTCTTTGTATGTTGTGTTTAACTGCACGCATTACAAGCACCTTGAATACGAAAATGAATACGAAAACAATTTGGTAATGAACAATGAAAAGAACTTTTCAACCCAGTACTCTTAAGCGCAAGCGTAGCCACGGTTTCCGTGCACGTATGGCAACTAAAAACGGACGTCAGCTTATTAACCGTCGTCGCGCAAAAGGCAGAAAGCGTTTGAGCGCATAAGGTCTATGTTTGGTCATTCACGAATATAATAATTCGGTCGGCTTGTTAAGCGGTTTAGCTAATTAATTAGCAAACAACGAATGTTAAAATCGTCAAAGACCAATGCCATTCACTCTACATGAAAGCACTAACCAGTACGGTGAATATATTGAATACAAACTGTCGCTTTCAAAAAGACAGGCGCTTATTAAATGCCGGACAGTTTAAGAACGTCTTTGACCATGTAAACTGCAAACAGAGCGGTAAGTACTTTACTTTTCTCAGCACCTCAAGCCCACAAGCCAAGCATCGGCTTGGTTTGATTATCGCTAAAAAACATATCCCTCTGTCTGTAAATAGAAATAAGATTAAGCGAATTATTCGTGAAAGTTTTCGACAGCAACTTAATCAAAATTTGGTGAATAGCAAAATGACATCTTTTGATGTTATTGTTCTTGCAAAATCCTCAGCTCGTCAATTGGATAATGCACAGCTCAACGAGGAGCTAACAAAACAATGGCTCCGTCTAATAGCAAAGCGTCAGAAAATTTAAGCACTAATAACAAGGCTCCGTTATCAACGTTGATGAGTAGGTGTGCTCTTGTTTTATTAGCGGCTTATCAACGTTTATTAAGTCCTCTGCTAGGTCCTCGCTGTCGGTTTTACCCAAGCTGCTCTAATTATGCTAAACAAGCAATTAGCCAGTATGGCTTTTGGCGTGGCTTTAAACTTACCCTAATTCGATTATCGAAATGCCACCCGTTTAATCAAGGTGGTATAGATGAGCTGCCTGTTGATAACAAACCAGCACGCTGCACTCACCCTCATTAATTAAAGGTTACGGATTAAGAATGAATGTTATTAAAAGTTTACCTCGCTTCGCACTCTTTGCCGTTATTGCTGGTATTGTTCTGGCTCTTTTAAAGCAGTGGACGGTGTTCTCTCCTCGTTATGATCAAGCGGTTGTTGATCGACAAATAACGATCAACGAAAAAAGCGCTGATAGCTACAATACTAATGACCGGGCAGTACCCGTCACAAATATTGACATACAAGATGACGAAGAACCTTCGTTTGAAATTCCCGCCAGCGTAGTTACTGGTAGCACCAATAGTGTTGAAGCTGCTCCTGTTATACGTTCAGCGAGAGAAATTGTTGTTGTTACCGACACGCTAAAAGTCACTATTGATTCTCAGGGCGGTGACATTATTGAAGTTGCATTACTCAAGCACCTAGATAGCTTAGAAGAAAATGCAGAACCTATGTTGTTATTAGAAAAATCAGGAAGACGAACCTATACAGCACAGTCGGGCTTAACCGGTCCAAGCGGGACCGATGTTAAATCTACACGCGCTCGTTTTTACAGTGCACAATCAACCTACAAAATGGAAGGCGATGAAGATTTAGAGGTTGATTTAATCTTTAACGATCCAAGCGGTGTTGAGCTCACTAAGCGATATAACTTTCGAAGCAACGATTATTTAATTGATGTTAACTACATTGTTAGAAATAATTCTGGTGCCGATTGGCAAACAACTTTTTATTCACAAATAAGTCGTGATCAGTCAGCAGACCCTGGCGCTGATACCGCTGGTTTTGGTATGCAGTCTTATTTAGGGGCAGCAACAACAACCGCTGACGACCCTTATAAAAAAATAGACTTCAAAGATATTAAAAAAGAAGATTTCCGTAACCAATATGCTGGTGGTTGGGTAGCAATGATCCAACATTATTTTGTAAGCGCTTGGGTTCCAGAGCCTAATGCAACTTATAACTACTACACCAAAGCAAGTAAATCGGGTTTAAACATTATTGGTTTTCATAAACAGTTTCAAGTTGAAGCCGGCGATACCGCAAGCATCGGCGCACAATTTTATGTTGGACCTAAGTATCAATATCGCCTACAAGAAATTGCACCGCATTTAGACTTAACCGTTGATTACGGTTGGTTATGGTGGATAGCTCAACCCCTTTACACCTTGCTGTATTTTTTCGCTACGGGTGAAGCCCACATGTTTGGCGAAGTTTATGATGTATTTCCTGGTTTTGGTAACTGGGGCTTTTCAATTATTATGCTTACCGTTGTTATTAAAGCGTTATTCTTCCGCTTATCAGCAACAAGTTATCGCTCTATGGCGAATATGCGTCGCGTACAACCTAAATTGTTAGCTGTTCGTGAGCGACACGCCAACGATAAACAAGCGCAATCAAAAGCAATGATGGAGCTTTACCAAAAAGAAAAAATCAACCCTTTGGGTGGCTGTCTTCCCATTCTTGTACAAATGCCGGTGTTTATTGCTTTGTATTGGGCGCTAATGGAAAGTGTTGAGCTCCGACACGCACCCTTTATTGGTTGGATCACCGACCTCTCTGTTATGGATCCTTATTTTGTATTGCCATTAATCATGGGCACCACCATGTTCTTGCAACAAAAAATGAACCCGCCACCGCCAGATCCTATGCAAGCAAAAATCATGCAATGGATGCCCGTAGTGTTTACATTATTCTTTGTGTTCTTCCCTGCTGGCCTCGTTGTTTACTGGGTATCGAATAATATTTTATCGATATCTCAGCAGTGGTATATCACTCGACAAATCGAAAAAGCCAATAGCTAACTTGTAGCTAACAACAAATAAATAAGATGAGCGGCAATAATAATATAGATAGCGACACTATTGCCGCCATTGCTACGGCCACAGGTAAAGGCGGTATTGGCATTATTCGACTTTCAGGTCCGAATGCACTCCCAATTGCTAAAGTATTAATACAAGCAGATCTAAAGCCACGCTATGCGTTGTTTACTTCTTTTGTTGATAAACAACTAAAGAAAATTGATGAAGGTATAGCGCTATACTTTCCTAAACCCAACTCTTTTACGGGTGAAGATGTTGTAGAGCTTCAGGCCCACGGTGGCTCTGTTATTCTTAACCTGCTTCTTGCCGAAGCAGTAAAATTAGGCGCAAGAATAGCTAGACCTGGTGAGTTTTCTGAACGCGCATTTCTTAATGATAAAATCGACCTTATTCAAGCAGAGGCGATAGCAGATATTATTGAAAGCCGCTCCGAGACAGCGGCTAGATCAGCAATGCGATCGCTTAGCGGAGAATTCTCTAAAAAAATAAGCACACTTATAAACGATGTAACGCAATTAAGAGTTTATGTTGAAGCAGCTATCGACTTTCCTGAAGAAGAGGTAGATTTTGTTTCTGATGGCTATGTACTTAACGCTTTAAATGAGTTGAATAATTCTATAGAAGCTATTTGGCAACAAGCGAAACAAGGTAGTTTACTCCGTGATGGTATTTCGGTGGTTATTATCGGAAAACCCAACGCAGGCAAATCAAGCTTACTTAATTTACTAGCAGGTGATGATTTAGCTATCGTCAACCAACGGGCTGGAACAACGCGTGACATTTTGCGCGAAGATATACAAATAGACGGTCTACCCTTAAGAATAATTGACACCGCCGGTTTGCGTGAGTCCGATGATGAGATAGAACAAGAAGGCATACGGCGCGCTAAAAAAGAAATAGAAAAAGCTGATATTGTTTTGTTTGTGCGTGATGCAGCCGAAGAAAAAAAACTTTATAAAGATAATAGCCAAACATTGGATACTATTTATAAAGAGCTATCTAATTTTGAAATAACACCATCAGAAACCACTGACTTTATTGTTATTAATAATAAAATTGATATTAATAAAACCCCTGCTGCTATAAACACAAACACCCATTTTACCGAAGTGCACCTATCAGCAAAATCAGGCGAAGGGTTTAATTTATTTGTAAACAGCCTAAAAGAACTATGTGGTTATAGCGAGAGCGAAAATAACTTTGTGGCGAGAGGTCGTCATATTGAAGCGCTAGATAATGCGCGCGATTATATCCTGCAAGGTAAACAGCAATTAATACTCAATCAAGCAGGTGAGTTACTAGCTGACGATTTAAGGCAGGCACAGCACTATCTAGGATTAATTACTGGTGCTGTTTCTTCTGATGATTTGTTGGGTGAAATATTTTCTAGTTTTTGTATTGGAAAATAAGCAATTTTTTTATTGCAGCCAATTTAGACGTTTATTTAAAGTAATACTAAGCTAAAGTAATACTAAGCAGCCTGCCATTTTCGGGTATTCATTCTAAAACGGGCTCGTAAATACTCCATTTGGTCGCCAACAATCTGTCGGTTACTCAAATACATAAACTCAAAAATATTTGGGGTAAACGGCACCGCTAACAACGCCATACCCGCCTGCTCTGGCGTCCTGCCTCCTTTAAAGTTATTACAGCGCTGGCAGGCAGCCACAAGATTTTGCCAATGATTTTCACCCCCTTGAGATATGGGGATAATATGGTCGCGAGTTAAATGGTTATCAGTGAACTGTTTGCCGCAATAAAGACAGAAATGATCATCACGACGGAAAAGCGTTCTATTAGATAAAGTCGGCGTTAAAGAATGCCTTGCTGTTTCGCCGTCACAAGCAATAATGGGGGGCACAGACAACAGTGATCGACAACCCTGCTGGTTATACCCACCACGAAGAACGACAGGTTGATCACCTAAACTCCAGACCACCTTCTGCTTCACGCAAAGCGTTGCAGCCTCTTGTTGAGAAACCCAGCAAACCGGCAAACCCGCTTTATTTAGACGCAATATCTTCACAAGTCACCTGAAATAAATCGTTTTTAACCCATTAAATATCTGTTTTTTTTATCATAAGCGCAATTATTTTCTACCTCAAGCGCTGTGTGTAAGCACTGAAGTGCCTGTGCGTAACAGACAGGGTTATCAACAGTTAAAACCTCTAGGGGCATTTTGGTTAAAAGTTTAGGTTTTTAACCAGCAGCTTTACAGCAGCTTAACCAAGCTTTATCTCTGCGGTTGTACATTGGCTAAGCATCTGTAATTTATAGGTAAAAATGGGTTTTCCACTGCAACAAGCAATGCTAATAATAACTATATTAAATAAATATCTATATATAAACAAAGAGATATACATAATAACCCTAAAAGAATAACTTCACGTTAGTGCCCCGTTTAAGGGCTGTTAATCAGGGCTGTTCAGTCTCAAAATTAGTGTTATATTGCGCGGCCTGTCTCTTATAAGTCAGTTAAAATTTAACTAGAAATCAGCAAAAAGGATCCAGCGTAAACCTAATGCAATACCCAGATAATTTTGATGTCATTGTTATTGGTGGCGGCCATGCCGGTACCGAAGCAGCACTTGCGGCGGCCCGAATGGGCAGTCAGACACTGCTGTTGACGCACAATATCGAAACTTTGGGCCAATTGTCATGCAACCCTGCTATTGGCGGTATCGGTAAAAGCCATTTGGTTAAAGAGATTGATGCTTTGGGTGGCGCAATGGCGATTGCGGCCGATCACGGAGGTATTCAATTTCGTATTTTAAATGCGCGTAAAGGGCCCGCTGTTAGAGCGACACGAGCACAAGCCGACCGTGTTTTATACAAAGCAGCCGTTCGATCAATACTGGAAAATCAGCCGAACCTCACTATTTTTCAGGCTGCCGTTGATGATTTAATTATCAATGAGAGCTTAGCAACCCCCGTTGTTACTGGTGTTGTAACCAATATCGGTTTGAAATTTCACGCAAAGTCCGTGATTTTGTCTGCGGGAACATTCCTGGGCGGTAAGATTCATATTGGGCTAGATAATCACGCGGGCGGGCGCGCAGGCGACCCTCCTTCAATTGCTTTAGCTCATCGTTTACGACAACTCCCTTTTCGAGTTGGCCGCTTAAAAACCGGTACCCCACCTAGAATTGATGCAAAAACCGTCGATTTTTCTGAGTTACAGGAGCAGAAAGGCGATACTCCGCTGCCTGTTATGTCGTTTTTGGGAAGTGTCGAAGACCACCCTAGACAAGTGAGTTGTTATATTACTCACACAAACGAGAAAACCCACGATATTATCCGTGAAGGCCTTGATAGATCGCCCATGTACACCGGCGTTATTGAAGGAACAGGGCCGCGTTATTGCCCGTCGGTTGAAGATAAGATTCATCGTTTTGCCGATAAGTCTTCGCATCAAATATTTATTGAGCCCGAGGGTTTAAATACTCACGAGCTCTACCCGAATGGAATATCAACTAGCCTCCCTTTCGATATCCAAATCCGTATGGTTCGCAGTATCAAAGGCTTCGAAAACGCTCATATGACGCGAGCCGGCTATGCCATCGAGTATGATTTCTTTGATCCTCGTGATTTAAAGCCCAGTTTAGAAACACGATTTATTAATGGTTTGTTTTTTTGTGGTCAGATAAACGGCACAACAGGTTACGAAGAAGCTGGTGCACAAGGTTTACTTGCTGGAACCAATGCGGCACTGCAGGTCCAGAATAAAGAGGCTTGGCACCCAGGCAGAGATTTAGCTTACATGGGGGTAATGGTTGATGATCTCATTACGTTGGGTACTCAAGAGCCCTACCGTATGTTTACTAGCCGTGCTGAATACCGACTCACTTTGCGCGAGGATAATGCCGACACTCGACTTACTGAAGTTGGTCGTTCGCTGGGTTTAATTGATGAAAAACGCTGGCGTGCCTATAGCGAAAAGCGAGAAACTATTGAACGTGAGCAGCAACGATTAAAGTCAACATGGGTACAGCCAGATTCTAGTGCAGCAGAAAAATTAAACCCTAAATTGAAAAAGACGCTCAGTAGAGAATACAGTCTAGCTGATTTATTAAAGCGTCCAGAGCTTAACCTCGACGATATTTATGCAGCGACAGCGTTGGAGGTTGGTGTTGAAATTAACAACCAACAAGCTAAAGAACAAATTGAGATTGCAGCAAAATATGCCGGTTATATTGACCGTCAACAAGGTGATATCGATAAGCTACGCCGTAGCGAGCAAACTAAAATACCAAGTAGTTTTGACTATGATTCAGTGTCAGGTTTAAGTAATGAAGTGAAGCAAAAACTAAACGAAGCCAAACCAGAAAGTTTAGGTAGGGCGAGTCGAGTGCCTGGCGTTACACCGGCAGCTATTTCTTTACTGCTTATCCACCTTAAGAAAATGGGTCAACTCGAGAATCTTGATCATTCAGAAGGTCAAAACAGCAATAATCAGCAGGCTCTCTAAGTTGCCGTCAGTTACTGGAAACCTTCCCATTGAATAGGCACCACTACGATTTATTGAAACAAGGAGCGGAGCAATTATCCCTTCAAATCAGTGATACACAAATCGATCAACTGCTTCGTTTTGCCACCTTAATTCTTAAATGGAACAAAACACATAACCTTACAGCAATAACCGACCCTGATCAGATAGTAAGTAAACACTTACTCGACAGCTTAAGTGTTTGCTCGGCTTTTCCGGAAGGCAGAGCTTTAGATGTGGGTAGTGGAGCAGGCTTGCCAGGCATACCACTAGCCATTGTTAAGCAGCAGCAAAACTTTACCCTTGTTGATAGTAGCCTTAAAAGAATAGCTTTTATAAGAGAGGTTAAGCGAGAGTTAGCGCTCACAAACGTCAAAGCTGTTCATAGTCGTGTTGAAGACTTTGAAAGCGGTTTATTTGATGTTATTACGAGCCGAGCGTTTAGTTCGTTGCACAATATGTTGCACCAAACCAAACATTTATTAACTAATGCTGGTTGCTGGTTTGCTATGAAAGGCGCTTACCCAATCGAGGAAATAAAAGAGATTGGTTGTGATTTTAAAGTACAAAAAACAACCAAACTATCGGTTCCAGGTTTGGATGCTGAGCGGCATATTATTCAAATAGGCCGTGCAGAGTAAAAAAATAAACAGGCGCTAATCGATAAAAACAAAATTACGGCTGGTGTTTTTTCCCCCAAACCATTGATAATGGCAGCTGAGATATCAATACCGTTGAGCAAAAAAATCGGACACAGTTTTGGCTAGAATTTTCGCAATAAGCAATCAGAAAGGTGGTGTTGGTAAAACAACAACGACAGTGAATCTTGCTGCCTCTCTTGCAGCAACAAAAAGACGCACATTATTAGTTGATCTCGATCCGCAAGGAAACGCCACAATGGGGTGTGGTATTGAAAAAAATGCCCGAGAGCTAACCTTGTATGATTTGCTGTTAAACAACTCTTCGGTTGATCAGGTTATTTGTCACAGTGAATCAGGCCACTTCGATGTTCTGCCATCAAATGGAGATTTAACAGCTGCCGAGGTTGAGCTTTTAGCTGTACCGAATAAAGAGTTTGTTCTTGCCAAGATACTGAATAGTGTTCGCTCAGAATACGATTTTATTTTAATTGATTGTCCACCATCACTTAGCATGTTGACGGTCAATGCTATGGCTGCGGCTGATGGTGTCATTATTCCAATTCAGTGCGAGTATTATGCGTTAGAAGGTTTGTCCGCGCTTATGAACACTATTGCAAGAGTCGCTGACACGATAAACCCCAACATTACCATCGAGGGGTTATTAAGAACTATGTACGACCCCCGCAATAGTTTGACCAATGATGTCTCTGATCAATTAATGCAGCACTTTGGTGAGCGTGTATACAGAACCGTTATTCCGCGAAACGTTAGGCTAGCAGAGGCCCCCAGTCATGGTGAGCCAGTACTGGCTTACGATCGTCAATCGAAAGGTGCAGAAGCTTATTTAGCACTAGCAGGCGAACTGCTACGACGCGAGGAGGCAAAAGCGCCTTTATCCAGCTCGGCACCAGAACATAACCATCGACCTTAGAATATAAATAACAACAGCAAATAATTTAGGCAGTAATAATGGCAACAAAAAAGAAGGGTTTAGGTAAAGGGTTAGATGCATTGCTCGGCGATGCTTTTGGTGCTGCCTCTCAACAGCAAAGTGTTAACACCTCGGCAGCCAGCCAGCCAGCACGTGGCCTTGCATCTGATTTAAACCAGTTATCAAACCGAGCACAACAAAACCCTGATATTGCTGATACTCAAGAACAGGCAGAAGACCTTTCGGCTGAGCAGCCAGTGCTTAAAATTAATACCTTGTTAGAAGTACCGGTTGAGATGTGTCAGCGAGGTAAATACCAACCAAGGCGTGATATTGACCCAACCTCATTAGAAGAGTTAGCGGCTTCTATTCGAAACCAAGGCGTTATGCAGCCAATAATCCTAAGGGCTATTGCTAGCGATTCTGCAGCAGAGGCCAGTTATGAAATTATTGCTGGTGAGCGCCGCTGGCGAGCAGCGCAACTAGCGGGCTTAACAACGGTTCCAGCGGTTGTTAAAGAAGTACCCGATGAAGCCGCAATGGCAATGGCGTTGGTTGAAAACCTACAACGTGAAGACCTCAATGTTATGGAAGAGGCTTATGCGCTTTCAAGACTGAACCAAGAATTTGACCTAACTCATCAACAGGTTGCTGATATTGTTGGTAAATCTAGGGCGGCGGTCTCGAACACATTGCGCTTAATGAGTTTGCACAAAGACGTTAAGTTACTGCTAGAAAATGGCGATTTAGAGATGGGTCACGCAAGAGCGTTACTTGTTTTAGAAGGAGCATCTCAAGTAGCTGCAGCAAAAGAAGTGGTTAACCGCGGTTTAAGTGTTCGTCAAACAGAAGCGCTGGTTAAAGGTGTGCAATCACCTAAGTCATCAAAAGGTAATCAAAATAACGCTCAAGACCCTAACATCTCTCGCTTGCAGAACGACTTATCTGAAACGTTAGGTGTACCCGTGGCATTTAATCATTCGACAAATGGCCGTGGTAAATTAACGATTAAATACAATAGCCTCGATGAGTTAGATGGTATTTTAGATCATATTAAGTAAACGTTAAGATTACCGCTAATTAGCCGGCTCAAAAGGGCGAAAAAACAACAAACGCAACCATTGTTGGTTGCTTACCATGAATCGATTATTTATAATCCGCGCCGCTTGGATCGGTGCTATCTATTCACCTAGCAGTTTGGTAGTCGATAACGGTACGTAGCTGATATGTAGTTGGTTAAAATTTACATACAAAGCAGGTGTTGAGTTGCCAAATGAGCAGCGAGACAACCATAAAGCTTTGTTTTAAAGTAACTTTCAGCGTTACGCAATCTGTTTATGGTGAATATAAGTATAAGTAGCAACCCCCCTCTTCTTCAGCAGGTATTATTGCAGTTGCTCGCAACAGCGCTACTGTCACTAGCCTTTGGTTGGTATCAAGATTGGGCGTGGTCAACGTTGGCTGCCACGATAATTGGTGGTTTTATAGCAACAAGCACAGGGCTTTACTTTAATTGGCGGTCGTTTCGAAGCGATTTAAGCAAAGAAAATGAAGTAAACGCCCATCGCGTTCTGGCTGATATCTATCGGGCATCAATAGCGAAAACAATGGTGGCGGGTGTGTTACTGGCGCTAGCCTTTAAATACGGCGATCAACTAGATAAACCCTTTTTACTGCTTGGGTTTGTTGTTATTAGTGTTTTTGTAGCGGTTTGTAATGCGATCTTTTCGCGAGACACGCAACCGCAGTAATGCAATAAAGAGCGGGTGTTGATTTATATCTTTCAGCCCTTTACCAAGGTTATAACGTTAGCCAACGGTAAGTGCGTGAAGTTTTATCTAAAAGCAGTAACTGAATCTGAACACCAAAGACTGAAAAACCAAAGATTGTAAAATCAGAGACATTAGAGAAACGATACCAGCATGGCCAGCGAATCAATGACATCTGGGGAATATATTTCCCACCATCTTTTAAATTTAACTTATGGCAAGTTACCCGCTGGCTACGAGCGTGTTGGCTATGATGGCCACAGTCATGTGTTAGAAAATGCCGAGTGGACTATTGCTCACTCAGCCGCAGAAGCCGCAGACATGGGCTTTATGGCTATTCACCTAGACACTATTGGTTGGTCGTTATTTTTAGGTGTTTTATTTTGTTGGTCCTTTGGTCGAGTTGCTAAATCAGTAACTTCTGGTGTGCCAACCGGGTTTCAAAACTTTGTAGAAATGATTGTCGACTTTATTGATGACAACGTAAAAGGTATTTTCCACCATAAAAATCCTTGGATTGCGCCAATTGGCTTAACCATTTTTGTTTGGATCTTTTTGCAAAACCTAATGGATCTTGTGCCTGTTGATTGGATTCCGTGGCTTTCAATGCAGTTAGGTGTTGAATATATGCGGGTTGTTCCATCAACTGATGTTAACGCCACGTTAGGAATGTCCTTGGGCGTGTTCTTAATGATCCTCTATTACAGCATTAAGCAAAAAGGTGTAGGTGGTTTTGCTGCAGAATTAGCTCTTCAACCCTTACCAAAATGGGCTTTACCCTTTAATTTATTTTTAGAAGTGGTTGGTTTAATCGCTAAACCTATTTCTTTAGCGTTGCGTTTATTCGGTAATATGTATGCTGGTGAAATGGTGTTTATTATTATTAGTCTACTGCCATTTTATTTGCAGTGGACGCTATCGGTACCCTGGGCGATTTTCCATATATTGGTTATTACCTTACAGGCATTTATATTCAGTACGTTGACCGTTGTATATTTAGCAATGGCCTACGATCACCACTAAATCACTTAGTTGGTTGGTGAGAAAAAGAAGTTTTTTAAACAGTTTTTATTTTTAAACATTTAAATTTTTGACCGGAGAAAATGATGGAAGCAGCAATTATTACTTTAGCAGGTGCACTTATCATGGGCTTAGCCGCAATTGGCGCAGCGATTGGTGTAGGTGTTCTAGGCAGCAAGTTTATTGAAGGCGCAGCGCGTCAGCCAGAGCTTGTGCCACTTCTGCGCACACAGTTTTTCATTACTGTTGGCCTAGTTGATGCGGTACCAATGATCGCCGTAGGTATTGGTTTTTACATTATTTTTGCCGGCTAATTTTTGTCATAGACAAAAACAGCTATACAGTCGGCTTAGTTCAGGTTTGGTGATGTTTATTATTAACCACACACCAGCTGTTCATAAATTGAGAAAAGGGTAATACAGTGAATATTAATCTCACTTTGTTTGCGCAATTAATAAGTTTTGCAATCTTTGTATGGTTCTGCAAAAACTATGTTTGGCCGCCTATTGTTGCTGCCATGGAAGAGCGTGAAAAGAAAATTGCTGATGGATTAAATGCTGCAGAAAAAGCAGGCCAAGATCTTGAAGAAGCGCATAAACAAGTTGAAGCACAGTTGGTTGAGGCTAAAGCGCAAGCTGCAGGCATACTTGACCAAGCAAATAAGCGTGCTGCTCAAATTGTTGATGAAGCAAAAGAGCAAGCCGTTTTGGAAGGTCAGCGCTTAAAAGGTGCTGCGCAAGCTGATATTGAGCAGGAAGTTAATCGTGCTAAAGAGCAGCTTCGTTCACAAGTTGCTTCTTTGGCATTGGTTGGCGCAGAAAAAATTCTGGAAGCGTCTATTGATGAAAACGCGCATAGCGATATCGTCAATAAGCTTGCAGCCAATCTATAAATCAGGAATCGGTAATGGCTGAATTAAGAACATTAGCGCGACCTTACGCAAAAGCCGCTTTTCAAGCTGCTAGCGAGTCGGGCACATTACAGCTTTGGGCAGATCAACTTGCACTGCTTGGATCGATTTCTGCTGAGCCAAAAGTAGCAGATGCAATAAGCTCTTCAACGGTTGATGCCGCTTCGCAAGTTGCGACAATAACTGGGTTGATAGGAGAAGACCTCAATGCAGCGGTTAACAATTTTTTGCATATACTCGCAGAAAACAAGCGCTTGTTATTGTTGCCATCCATTGCCGAATTGTTTGTAGAGCTGAAAGCAAACTTAGAGCGCTCTGTTGAAGTTAATATTAGTACAGCGTTTGCATTAGATGACGCAACAGAAACAAAATTAACACAAGCATTAAAAGATAAGTTACAGCGTGACATACAAGTACACACTGACGTCGATAAATCGTTGTTAGGTGGTGTTGTGGTTCGTGCAGGAGACATCGTTATTGATGGTTCCGTGAAGGGGCGGCTAGCAAAGTTAGCTGAAGCCATGTCGGTTTAAGTGGCACCTTTTTACTCTGGGTTATAGAGCGGCTTTTAACTAAACCGTTTATTAAGTAATGAATTTGTAGGTTTGAGGAATAGACAATGCAACAGCTGAATCCATCTGAGATTAGCGAGATTATCAAACAGCGTATCGATCAACTGGACATCTCCAGTGAGGCGCGCAACGAAGGCACAGTGGTTTCCGTTACTGACGGCATCATTCGAATTCACGGTTTAGCCGATGCTATGTACGGCGAGATGATTGAATTTGAAGGTGGCGTATACGGTTTAGCGCTTAACCTTGAGCGTGACTCTGTTGGCGCGGTAATTCTTGGCGACTATAAAAGTATTGCGGAAGGTCAATCTTGTCGCTGTACAGGTCGTATCCTTGAAGTGCCTGTTGGTCCAGAATTACAAGGTCGCGTTGTCGATGCACTCGGTAATCCTATTGACGGCAAAGGTCCTATTGAAGCGAAAGAAACCGACGCAATTGAAAAAGTTGCGCCAGGTGTTATCGCCAGACAATCGGTTGATCAGCCGGTACAAATTGGTTTAAAAGCAGTTGATGCCATGGTGCCGATTGGTCGTGGTCAGCGTGAGTTGATTATCGGTGATCGTCAGGTAGGTAAAACAGCGATTGCGGTAGATGCCATTATTAACCAAAAAGGCAAAGGCATAAAATGTGTCTATGTAGCTATTGGTCAAAAAGCAGCATCGGTTAACGCAGTTGTTCGTAAACTTGAAGAGCACGGCGCAATGGAGCATACCATTGTTGTTGCAGCAACAGCTTCGGATCCAGCGGCAATGCAGTTCTTAGCACCGTTTGCTGGTTGCACCATGGGTGAGTATTACCGTGACCGCGGCGAAGACGCCTTAATTATTTATGATGATTTAACTAAGCAAGCATGGGCTTATCGACAAATTTCTTTATTACTCCGTCGCCCACCAGGCCGAGAAGCTTACCCAGGTGATGTTTTCTACTTACACTCACGGTTATTAGAGCGTGCAGCGCGCGTAAATGCCGAGCATGTAGAAAATATTACTAACGGTGAAGTTAGGGGTAAGACTGGTTCACTAACCGCCCTACCCATTATCGAAACACAGGCGGGTGATGTATCGGCATTCGTACCGACTAACGTTATCTCTATTACCGATGGTCAGATCTTCCTTGATACCGATCTGTTTAACGCCGGCGTACGTCCAGCGATGAACGCGGGTATTTCTGTATCGCGAGTAGGTGGTGCGGCACAGACTAAGATCATTAAAAAGCTATCAGGTGGTATTCGTACTGCACTTGCGCAATATCGTGAGCTTGCAGCGTTTTCACAGTTTGCGTCTGACCTTGATGATGCGACTAAAGCGCAGCTTGATCATGGTGAGCGTGTTACAGAATTAATGAAGCAGAAACAGTATGCGCCACAATCAATTGCTGAAATGGCGTTATTGATCTTTGCCGCCGATAACGATTTTCTTAACGACGTAAGTGTAGAAAAAATTGGTGACTTCGAAGATGCATTACTTTCTTATGCCCATTCAGAGCAAGGCGCATTGTTAGAGCAAGTTGCGACTAACGGTGGTTGGGATAAAGATACTGAAGCTTCATTTAAGTCATTACTCGAGAACTTCAAGTCTACACAGACTTGGTAGTTAACGACTCAACGATAAGAGTAAAACATGGCTAGCGGAAAAGAGATCCGGACGCAGATCACCAGTATCAAAAGCACTCAGAAAATTACCAGTGCAATGGAAATGGTGGCTGCGAGCAAAATGCGCAAAGCGCAAGAGCGAATGCAAAAAGGTAAGCCTTATTCAAAAAGAATTAAGGCGGTTGTCGGCCACCTTGCCAATTCAACACCTGAATATCGCCATATGTTCATGGAAGAGCGTGAAGTAAAGCGTGTTGGTTATATTGTTGTATCAACCGACCGTGGTTTATGTGGCGGTTTAAACATTAACTTGTTTAAACAAGCTATTGCCAGCATGAAAAACAACTCTGACAACAATGTTGAAGTAGATTTATGTTTGGTTGGCGCTAAGGGAACTAGTTTTTTTAATTCTTACGGCGGCAACGTAGTTGCCTCTGTTCGTGATTTAGGTGAAGACCCAGCAGTCGTTGATTTAATTGGTAGCATCAAAGTAATGCTTGATGCCTATGAAGAAGGCAAGATCGATCGCTTATACTTAGTGAATAATGAATTTGTAAACACCATGACTCAGCAGCCAGAAGTGGGGCAATTATTACCGCTGGCTTCTTTAGATGATGAGTCTATGAAACACCATTGGGATTATATTTATGAGCCCGACGCAAAAGATTTACTTGATGGCTTATTGCTTCGCTATATCGAATCATTAGTTTATCAAGCAGTAGTAGAAAACGGGGCTTGTGAGCAAGCAGCACGAATGATTGCAATGAAAAGCGCAACCGACAATGCTGGCGACCTTATTGATGACTTGCAGTTGGTTTACAACAAAGCACGTCAATCAGCAATTACCCAAGAGCTTTCAGAAATTGTTAGTGGTGCAGCAGCAATTAGTTAAGCGCAGCATCAAGCAATTTTAATTAAACAGTTAAAGATATTTACAATATATTAAATAGTAAAAGTATAGAGGAACACCGAATGAGTAGAGGACGTATCGTACAAATCATTGGCGCAGTTATCGATGTGGAATTTCCACAAGGTGCGGTCCCTCGGGTTTATGACGCATTAATGGTCACAGAAAAAGGCCTTACATTAGAAGTGCAACAGCAATTAGGTGATCGAATTGTTCGCGCCATTGCCATGGGTGCTTCCGAAGGTGTTAGCCGTGGTCTAGCGGTAGAAAACACTAACAAGCCTATTTCTGTTCCTGTTGGCCAAGCAACATTAGGCCGCATTATGGATGTGTTAGGCAACCCTATTGATGAAAAAGGTCCATTAGCTGAGCACGACACAGCAGCTATTCACCGTGATGCACCAAAATATGATGAGCTAGCAGCTTCTGACGAATTGTTAGAAACCGGCATTAAAGTTATTGACCTTGTTTGTCCTTTTGCGAAAGGCGGTAAGGTTGGTTTATTTGGTGGTGCGGGTGTTGGTAAAACCGTAAACATGATGGAGTTAATTAACAACATCGCAACCGAGCATTCAGGTTTATCGGTTTTTGCGGGTGTTGGTGAGCGTACTCGAGAAGGAAACGATTTCTACTACGAAATGCAAGAAGCAAACGTCGTTAACGTCGATGATTTTACCAAGTCTAAAGTAGCGATGGTCTACGGCCAGATGAATGAGCCACCAGGAAACCGTTTACGTGTAGCGTTAACCGGTTTAACCATGGCCGAAAAATTCCGTGACGAAGGTCGTGACGTATTATTATTTGTTGATAACATTTACCGTTACACGCTTGCGGGTACAGAAGTATCAGCACTGCTAGGTCGTATGCCTTCTGCGGTAGGTTACCAGCCAACACTTGCAGAAGAAATGGGCGTACTTCAAGAGCGTATTACTTCAACTAAAACGGGTTCTATCACATCTATCCAAGCGGTATACGTACCTGCGGATGATTTGACGGATCCATCGCCAGCAACCACGTTTGCTCACCTTGATTCAACCGTTGTATTGAGTCGAGATATTGCAGCAAAAGGTATTTACCCTGCGGTAGATCCACTGGATTCAACATCGCGTCAGCTTGATCCATTAATTATTGGTCAAGAACATTATGATGTTGCTCGTGGCGTGCAATCGGTGTTGCAGCGTTATAAAGAATTAAAAGATATTATCGCCATCTTGGGTATGGACGAATTATCTGAAGAAGATAAACAGACAGTAAACCGTGCGCGTAAAATCGAACGTTTCTTATCACAGCCTTTCCATGTTGCTGAAGTATTTACTGGCTCGCCAGGTAAATATGTTTCTCTTAAAGAAACCATTAGCAGCTTTACAGCAATCTTGGCTGGTGAATACGATCACCTACCTGAGCAAGCGTTTTACATGGTTGGCGGCATCGATGAAGTCATCGAAAAAGCTAAATCTCTGTAAATCAGCAGGATAGATAAACATGGCAAGTATTCAATGTGACATCGTTAGTGCTGAGGAATCGATTTTCTCTGGCTCTGTCGAAATGATTATCGCTGCAGGCTTGCTGGGAGACTTAGGTATCTCGGCGGGTCACTCACCCTTGTTGACCGGTTTAAAACCAGGGCCAGTTCGAGTGATCGGTGAAGATAAAGAAGAGCAAGTATTCTACGTTTCGGGCGGTTTTCTTGAAGTGCAACCTAACGCTATCACCGTTTTGGCTGATACTGCGGTGCGTGCTGAAGATATAGATGAAGCAGCAGCTTTAGAAGCACAGAAGCGTGCAGAGCAAGATGTTGTTAACCAGAGTGGAGAAATAGATTACTCTCGTGCTGCCGCTGAACTAGCCGCAGCTGTCGCTCAGCTAAGAACAATCCAGCAAATTAAGAAAAAGTTAGGTAATTAACAGCCTTTTTCACGTATGTAAGGCCAAAAAGGGTAGCAGCTGCTACCCTTTTTAATGAGTAAGTTATAAATATGTGCAATAATTGATCAAAAAAATATAGGCAAACCCGTTGAATATAGATGTTGTTATTTTAGCTGCCGGACAAGGCAGTCGTATGCGTTCCCAAAAACCTAAAGTCTTGCATGCCATTGGTGGTAAGCCAATGTTGCAGCATGTTATTGATGCTGCTAAAGGCTTAGGTGATGAGAACAAGTACGAGATAGGTGTACATATTGTTGTTGGCCACGGTGCCGACCAAGTTAAGGCAAGCTTGGCAAGTCATGAACGATACAGTGACTGTAACTACATAGAGCAGCATGAACAGCTCGGAACAGCTCACGCGGTACTGCAAGCTTTACCCTCATTATCTTCAGGTTCAAAAACGCTCATTCTTTACGGTGATGTGCCGTTAATAAAGACAGCGACGTTACAGGCTATGCTTGAGGCGGTTAATGACAGTGCTATGGCTGTGCTCACCGCCACACTTGATGATGCAACAGGGTATGGTCGTATTGTTCGCAATAACGACGGTGCTGTGGTATCCATTGTTGAGCATAAAGACGCTAGCCAAGAGCAGCTAAGCATTAATGAGATTAACACCGGCATTATGTGTATTCCGCAAAAATGCTTAGCGCAATGGCTACCTAATATTGGCAACAACAACGCACAAAAAGAATATTATCTGCCGGATGTTATCGCAATGTCGGTAACAGATAAGGTAGCAATTAATGCTCCTAACCCAGCTTCTCTGTTTGAAATACAGGGCGTAAATAACCGCCTACAACTTGCAGAATTAGAGCGTGAATTTCAGCGTGAGCAAGCGAACCGACTAATGGTTGAAGGAGCTACTTTAGCAGACCCAGCACGAATAGACGTTCGTGGCGACGTAACCGTAGGTCAAGATGTCTTTATTGATATTAATGCGGTTTTACAAGGTGAAGTAGCTATTGGCGCCAATGTCAGAATTGGCCCCAACTGCGTTATTACTAATGCAAGCATTGCCGAAGGCACCACTATTTTAGCCAATAGTATTATTGAAGATGCAGTGATTGGCAAAGATTGCAACATCGGCCCATTTGCAAGACTACGCCCAGGTGCGAACCTTGGCAATGGCAGCAAAGTCGGTAACTTTGTAGAAATTAAAAATGCCCATTTGGGTGATGGCAGCAAAGTAAACCATCTCTCTTATGTGGGTGATGCAGCGATTGGTACAGACACCAATATTGGTGCCGGCACTATTACTTGCAACTATGATGGCGCAAATAAATTTAAAACTGTGATGGGCAATAATGTTTTTATTGGTTCAAATAGCACATTAGTTGCGCCAGTAGAAATTGCCGATGGTGGTTTTGTCGCAGCAGGATCAACCGTAACGCAAGCGGTACCCGCTGATAATTTAGCGGTAGGCCGTGGACGACAAAGAAATATCACTGGGTGGAAAAAACCGGTTAAGAAAAAATGATAAGTTTTTATCACAATCAACAACAAACTAAACAACGGAAAGTGGAATTATGTGTGGAATTGTAGGGGCAGTAGCGCAGCGAGATATCGCAGCAATATTATTAGAAGGATTAAAGCGATTAGAGTATCGCGGATATGATTCTGCTGGGCTCTCGGTTACTGATAAAGCGGGTGTTAACCAGCGCATACGTCGCGTAGGTAAAGTGCAAGCATTAGCAGATGCAGTAGCTGATGCTGGCGCGAAAGGCGGCACCGGTATTGCACATACACGTTGGGCAACGCATGGCGAACCGAATGAAAACAATGCTCACCCACATTTATCTAATGACCGTATCACCATTGTTCACAACGGCATTATAGAAAACCATGAAGAATTGAGAGTGTCGTTAACGGCAAAAGGTTATACCTTTGTTACCGATACCGATAGTGAAGTGATTTGCCATTTAATAAATGAAGAGTTAAAAAGTGCTGATTCGCTAGTAGCGGCAGTACAAAAAGCGGTTGTTCAACTTGATGGGGCTTACGGCACCGTGGTTATGGACAACAATGATCCTGACCGTTTAGTGGTAGCAAGATCGGGCAGCCCATTAGTTATTGGTTACGGCATTGGTGAGCATTTTGTTGCATCTGATCAGTTAGCCCTATTACCGGTAACGCGTCGTTTTGCTTTTCTTGAAGAAGGTGATGTTGCAGAAGTTACTCGTGAAGCAGTAAAAATATTCGATTGCGAAGGTATACCTGTTGAGCGTGAAATAACCGAATCAACGGTCAGCCATGATACCGGTGACAAAGGAGCTTTCCGTCACTATATGCTCAAGGAAACCTACGAGCAACCTATTGCTATTCAGCGAACACTAGAAGGCCGCTTAGAAGCGGGTAAAGTGTTAGATCGCACTTTTGGTGAGTCAGCAGAAAAGCTATTGCCCAGTGTTGAGCATGTTCAAATTATTGCTTGCGGTACCAGTTACCATGCAGGTATGACAGCGCGTTACTGGTTCGAAGAATTTGCTGGCGTATCGTGCAATGTAGAAATTGCATCCGAGTATCGTTATAGAAAATCCTTTGTTCGTCCTAACAGTTTGTTAGTAACCATTTCTCAGTCGGGTGAAACGGCTGATACTTTAGCGGCGTTGCGTTTAGCACAGCAACAGAACTACATGACGAGCCTGACGATTTGTAATGCACCAGGATCATCGTTAGTACGCGAATCCGATATGGCTTACATGATGGAAGCGGGTGTTGAAATTGGCGTTGCATCAACAAAAGCGTTTACTGTGCAGTTAACAGGTTTAATGATGTTAGCGACAGCCATTGGTCACCATAAAGGTTTATCGTCAGAAGCCGAAGCGAATATTGTTCAAGCACTACAAAGTTTACCAACAAAAATTGAACAAGCGTTATCGATGGATAGCGACATTGAAGCATTAGCAGAAGATTTTGCTGATAAGCATCATAGCCTATTCTTAGGCCGTGGCGACCAATACCCTATTGCAATGGAAGGTGCGCTTAAGCTAAAAGAAATTTCTTATATTCATGCCGAAGCTTATGCTGCAGGTGAATTAAAACATGGACCGTTAGCGTTAATTGATGCTGATATGCCGGTTATTGTGGTTGCACCGAATAATGAATTAGTTGAAAAACTAAAATCGAATGTTGAAGAGGTGCGCGCGCGTGGCGGATTGATGTATGTGTTTGCTGATAATGCAGCGGCATTTAAATCGGACGATACAATGAAGGTATTACATGTGCCCAGTTGTGACCCGTTGCTTGCACCCATTATCTATACTATTCCGTTACAGTTGCTGTCTTACCATGTTGCGATTATCAAAGGCACGGATGTGGATCAGCCAAGAAACTTAGCCAAGTCGGTTACGGTAGAATAAAAAAATAAGAGCCGAACGGGTAGAGCGAATAATTTTAAGCTAAGGCGAGTTTTTCGTTTTTCTTTTCTGCCATTTGTTTGCGGGTTTCTTCAATGTCAGCGTTAGTGCGCTGCTTGGTAATTCCAGGAATACCAACACGCAATAGTTTAGTGATTTCTGTTCTTGGTAGGGCTTCACTTAAATAGAACCCTTGAATGGTGTCGCAGCCTAACTGTTGTAACAAGTCGGCATGCTCCGCATTCTCAACCCCTTCTGCCACTACACGCATATCTAATGCATGAGCCACATCAATAATGGCTTGAGTAATTGCTACATCAACTTTGTTATCCAGTAAATTGGCAATAAACATTTGGTCAATTTTTAAAATATCGACGGGCAATGTTTTTAACAATTTAAACGTTGAATAACCAGTACCAAAATCATCAATCGCAATTTCAATACCCATATCGCGTAAACCAGTTAAGGTTTCTGAAGTCTTTCCTAGCGTGTCTAGAATTAATGACTCGGTCAGCTCAATAATTAACTGCTCTGGTGGAAAGCCAGTACGCTTTAAAATGCGCTTAATCTGTACCAACATATCCTGACGGATAAGCTGTTTAGCAGAAAGGTTTACTGCGATCTTTGCATGCGGCACGCCTTCTTCAATCCATTTGGCGCCATGTCTACAGGCGGTCTCTAATACCATTTCACCAATGCCAGAAATTAACCCTGCGCTTTCGGCAATAGGAATAAACTCATTTGGTGAAACCCAACCTAAATCATCATGCTTCCAGCGGACCAATGCTTCAATCGAAGTAATATGGCCGGTGGCTAGATTCATTTTTGGTTGATAGTGAACGGTTAGATCTTTGCGTGATATAGCATGACGTAATTCAATTTCTAAATTTAAACGGCGAAGCGATGGCGCGTTAGATGCGCTGCGCGTAAAGAACTTAACACTATCACCACCTACCGTTTTTGCATTTTGTAATGCACTAATCGCTTGGTGCAATAACGTTTGCTCGTTATCGGCTTTATTCGGGTAAAGACTAATGCCAATACTGGCCGCAGTCATTAATTCTTGCTGGTCAATAAATACTGGCTTACGAATAACGTTTAATAAACGGTTGCCCAGCTGACGCAGTTGCGATGCGTTATCAATACCTTCGCTTAACACGGCGTATTCATCCGAACCCAAATGCATGAGTAAGTGATCGCCATTAAGTGCATGCGTTAGTCGGTCGGTAGTCACATCAAGAAATTGCTGTCCCACTTCTGGGCCAAGCGTTGAGGTAATCGTGTTGAAGCGATCAAGATCAATAAACAATAACG
Source organism: Cellvibrionales bacterium (assembly GCA_042090785.1). GTDB lineage: Bacteria > Pseudomonadota > Gammaproteobacteria > Pseudomonadales > UBA7434 > UBA7434. Next base: position 319,490 of record JBELIP010000001.1, read on the forward strand.
CAAGCGATTTTTGACGGAGCCGTGCCCGTGCGATGGCAAGCTGCAATCGCTGTTTGATGTCTATACGGCCTGCCAATAGTTTGGCATTTTCGAAAGCCGTGGCACCATAAAAAGTATCAGTACTCAAGCTAAATGGTCTTGCATGGTGAAACCTCTACAACAGTGCGCCTATTAAACGCGACACTTACGCACTTGTGCAAGCGAATAACTCGTTAAAAAACAATAATTACCAACTATTTCTTAAAAAAGTTAGCATGTCTATAAATCACACGGTATATTGCTCCGCGTGGTTTTTATTAAGCGGTTTTCAACATTATTTAACTCTTTGACGTAACAAAAAACGCCGATGGATGTTTCACGAATTCTTGATTCTTTAAACAGCGCTCAACGCGACGCTGTTTCTTGCGATAAAAAAAGTGTGTTAGTACTCGCTGGTGCTGGAAGCGGCAAAACCAGAGTGCTGGTGCACCGTATTGCTTGGTTATTACAGGTGCAAGGTGTATCACCCTCGTCGGTTATGTCAGTAACCTTTACAAATAAAGCCGCTAAAGAAATGCGCTCACGTATTGGTGAGTTGCTGCAAATAACCCCGCAAGGCATGTGGGTAGGGACTTTTCATGGTATCGCGCACCGTTTATTAAAAGCACATTGGCAAGATGCGGGCTTACCCGAAAATTTTCAAATTATAGATAGCGATGACCAGTTACGCATGGTTAAACGTTTATTAAAAGAACACGAGCTTGATGAAACGCGCTTTTCACCTAAATCTATACAGTGGTATATCAATGGTCATAAAGACGAAGGACGGCGCGCTAAACACATTGATCACCATGATGACCCTTATGAAAAAACACTGATTCAAGTCTATTTGGCCTATGAAGCGGCCTGCGAACGATCGGGGCAGGTTGATTTTGGTGAGCTATTATTGCGTGCGCATGAGCTTTGGTTGAATAAACCGTCGGTGTTAAACCACTACCAGCAGCGCTTTCAATACATATTAGTTGATGAGTTTCAAGATACCAACACGATTCAATATGCATGGTTACGCGTGCTTGCAGGCAATAACAGCACCATTACCGTAGTAGGCGATGACGACCAATCTATTTATGGTTGGCGTGGTGCAAAAATTGAAAATATCCAACAGTTTAGCGAAGACTTTCCAGGCACCGAGACCGTTAAGCTGGAGCAAAACTACCGCTCCACTTCATGTATTCTTGATGCCGCGAATGCCGTCATTGCCAATAACCCTAGCCGCTTAGGTAAAGAGCTATGGACTGATGGCGAGGCTGGCGATCCTATTTCGTTATACGCAGCTTTTAATGAACAAGACGAAGCACGCTTTATTGTTGAGCGGATAGAAGAGCATGTTAGTGATGACTTACTTCGAGCAGAGCAGGCAATATTATACCGTTCTAATGCCCAGTCACGGGTATTAGAGGAAGAGTTAATTCGCACGGGTATACCTTATCGCATTTATGGTGGCCAGCGATTCTATGACCGTTTAGAAATAAAAAATGCGGTAGCGTATTTGCGTTTAGCACATGGCCGTGATGATGATGCCGCGTTTGAGCGAGTGGTTAATACGCCCACGCGAGGCATTGGCAATAAGACGGTAGAGGCTTTAAGGCTTCGTGCTCGCGAATCCAATATATCGTTATGGCGCGCGGCCGAGCAATTGCTGGCCGACGGCAGTTTAACCAAGCGAGCCATGACCGCCCTGCAAAATTTTATGGCGCTAATTAATGATTGTGGCGAAGCATCAAGAACGCTTAGTTTGGAAGACTTGGCTTCTTTTATTCTAGAGGCCAGCGACTTGATGGCTTTTCATGGCAAAGAGACTGGCGAAAAAGGGCAAGCGCGCATTGAGAATTTACAAGAATTAGTTAATGCTACGCGACAGTTTGAGCCAGAGGGTGATGACAGTACTGCGCTGCGAGAATTTCTTGATACAGCAGCGCTCGATTCCGGCGAACAGCAAGCGGATGAATATACCGATGCCGTGCAATTAATGACCCTGCACTCAGCCAAAGGCCTTGAATTTCCAGTAGTCTATCTTGCCGGCATTGAAGAAAACCTTTTCCCGCATAAAATGTCAGTAGAAGAGCCGGGCCGCTTAGAAGAAGAGCGACGACTTTGCTATGTGGGTATTACGCGAGCAATGAAGTATCTGTATTTAACTTATGCAGAAACACGTCGTTGGTATGGTCAAGAATCTTATAATGCGGTGTCGCGCTTTGTTCGTGAAATTCCCGATACTTGTATTGAAGAAATTCGTGTTAAAGCCAATATTAGTCAGCCATTAAGTGCCGGTATGTCTTATGCCTCCTCCGATCATGACACGGGTTTATTATTAGGCCAGCGTGTTATGCACAGTGTGTTTGGCGAAGGTATTGTACTTAATATCGAGGGGCAGGGTAGCAATGCTCGCGTGCAAGTCAATTTTGATCAAGAAGGCAGTAAGTGGTTAGTGGCTGCCTATGCCAACCTTAATAGTATTTAAAGAGATAACCCTATGAGCAAGTTTATTAAGTCAGCTTTATTGTGTGCAACGATAATTCTGTTAGCAGCCTGTGGCGGCAGCAGTGAAAGCAATCAAGGCGCGGAGGCCGCTGATCATGTTCAACAGCAAAGCTATCAGTGGAAGCTAGTGACAACGTGGCCGAAAAATTTTCCTGGTTTAGGTGTGGCGCCAGAAAACTTTGCCAAGCTCGTTAACCGTATGAGTAATGGTCGTTTGAGTATAAAGGTTTATGCCGCTGGTGAAATTGTGCCTGCTTTAGAAGTGTTTAGTGCGGTATCGAACGGTACAGCACAAATGGGTCATGGCGCAGCGTATTATTGGAAAGGCAAAATACCCGCTGCACCTTTGTTCACCTCTGTACCTTTTGGTTTAAACGCCCAAGAAATGAATGGCTGGCTGTATCACGGTGGTGGCATGGAATTATGGCGCGAGCTTTACGCACCATATAACTTAGTCCCCATGGCTGGCGGTAATACTGGCATACAAATGGGCGGCTGGTTTAATAAAGAATTAAATACGATTGAAGATTTTAAAGGCTTAAAAATGCGTATCCCAGGTTTAGGGGGCGAAGTGTTTACACGAGCTGGTGGTACGGCTGTCAATATGCCGGGCGGCGAAATTTATACCTCATTGCAAACCGGTGTTATTGATGCGGCAGAGTGGGTTGCACCCTATAACGATTTAGCATTTGGTTTTAATAATGTCGCCAAATACTATTATTATCCTGGCTGGCATGAGCCAGGCCCAACCATTGAGTTAATTGTAAATAAAGAGGCTTTGCAATTACTGCCTGATGATTTGGTTGCAATTATAGAATCAGCAGCACGTACCATTAATCAAGATATGTTAGATGAGTACACATCACGCAATAACGCAGCGCTTATCGTGCTGCAAGAAAAAGGAGTAGAGATACGTCGATATCCTGACGAAGTGTTGCAAGTGTTACGCGAAACGGCAAAAGCAGTAATGGAAGAAAACGCCAATAACGATGAAATGTTTAAAAAGGTGTATGCCTCTTATGATGCATACCGTAAAAGCGCAACGGCGTATCATCAAATTAGCGAGCGCGCCTATTACGATATTAGGGACTAGCTATATTTACAGCTTCTGGCTCAAGGGTTAGCTATTTAACTGCTCGAGTTCGGCCGTTATTATCAATAGAGACAAAGACAAATAAGCCTTCGGTCACTTTGATTTTTTCGCCGGCAATGCCGTTATCAATCCATACTTCTACTAACACTTGAATTGAGCTTCGGCCAACACTAATAACTTCGGTATAGCAACCAACAACAGCGCCAACATGCACAGGCACCAAAAAATTCATATTATCTATGGCAACCGTGGCCACACGGCCACCAGCGACTTTACCCGCAGCAACGCCAGCGGCAATATCCATCTGTGATAAGAGCCAGCCGCCAAAAATATCGCCATTGGCGTTTGTATCTTTTGGCATTGCGATAGTCTGAAGCGACATTTCGCCGTTAGGTGTAGGGTTGTCGTCATTAGCATTCATGAGAATAAAACTCTTTATAAATAAAACCAATAGAAAGCAGCGGTTTAGATTGCTTGTGCGTTTATAGCTGTTACAACCAATAGTACATGCGATAACAACAAAAAGTATTACTACAAATACCTAGATGGTATTAATTGTAAATTTGTTCCGGTAGCCAAGTAACAATTGTTGGCCAACGCACCATTAATAACAGCAGTAACAGCTGAATTAAAATAAAAGGCGCCACGCCACGATAAATAGTACCGGTAGATATTTCTTTGGGTGCCACACCTCGCAGGTAAAAAAGTGCAAATCCAAAAGGGGGTGTTAAGAAAGACGTTTGTAAATTAACCGCAATCATAATGCCAAGCCATATTGGGTCAAAGCCCATAGCCAATAAAATAGGACCAACAATAGGCACCACAACAAAAGTAATTTCTATAAAGTCTAAAATAAAGCCTAGCAGGAAAATAACCAGCATAACCACCAGCAATGCACCCATGCGTCCACCGGGCATATCGACAAACAATGACTGCACTAACTCGTCGCCACCATAGGCCCTAAACACTAACGAAAACAAAGTAGCGCCCAGTAAAATCATAAATACCATACTGGTAATTTTTAGCGTCTCTCTAACCACTTGTTGTAAACGATTAAATGTTAATTGACGTTTGCAAAGCGCAATTAGCGTTGCACCCAGCGCACCAACACCAGCTGCTTCGGTTGGTGTAGCGGCGCCAGCCAGTATTGAACCTAACACTAAGAAAATAAGTACTAAGGGAGGCAGTAGGTGAGAAATAATTCGTAATGCTGATGTGTTGTTGCTGTTTTCAAAAGAAGGTGCAGCATTGGGCTTTATTGAAGAGTAAATAAAAATATAAACAAGATACAGCCCAACCAAGAGCATGCCTGGAACAAGCGCGCCAACAAATAAGTCGCCTACCGAAATAGTTTTGGGACTAAAAATACCTTGGCTAATTTGAGCTTGTTGGTAAGCGGTAGAAAGAATGTCACCCAGTAATACTAGCGCAATAGAAGGCGGAATAATCTGCCCTAAGGTACCCGTTGCACAAATAGTCCCCGTGGCAAGCGCAGGATTATATTTATGTTTCAACATGGTGGGCAAAGACATTAAACCCATAGTAACAACGGTAGCACCAACAATACCGGTGCTAGCGGCAAGTAACATACCTACAATGACAACCGCATAACCTAAGCCGCCACGACGCTGACCAAAAAGCGCAGCCATATTATCAAGCAGGTCCTCTGCTAGTCGCGACTTTTCAAGCATTACGCCCATAAACACAAATAGGGGCACGGCGATTAAAGTAACGTTAGTCATAACGCCAAATATGCGGCTTGGAAAGGCACCAAATAAAGCGGCATCAAACACATTAGCGGCAGCACCGACTAAGGCAAAAATAAGAGCGGTGCCAGCGAGTGAAAATGCAACGGGGTAACCGAGCATAAGCACCAAGCAAACGATAAAAAACATAAACAGAGGAATAAATTCAATCATCGTAACGTTAAACCTCTGCGTCCTGTTTATGGTTAAGCAGCGTCAAAATAGATCGGCCAATTTCAGCAATGCTTTGCAGTAATAAGCCAGCAGCCATGAGAGGAATGAGCGTTTTGAGTAAATAGACAAAAGGCAGACCGCCGGTATCGGAAGAGTGCTCTTTGAATTGCCATGCCTGCTGCACATAATGAAAGCTAGTGATAAAAATAAACACACATAGAGGCATGACAAAAATGACGGCTCCCAATAAATTAATAGCGGCTTTTTTCTGAGGACTAAATTGGCGATAAAATATATCGACGCGGACATGACCATCAATTTTAAGCGTATATGCAACACCTAACATAAAGCATGTTGCATGCAGGTAGCTGACAGAGTCCTGCAAGGCAATGGAGCCGATATCAAAACCGTAACGTAATATAACAATTAAGCTTTGCACCACCACCATCAACACGAGTAGCCACGCAATCGCATGACCTATACGTAATGTCAATTTATCAATTATGGTTACTGTAGACGTAATAGCGGTTGTTAATGGTGTCACTTGTGTCGGTAATAAAAGTGATTGTTGTTGATTATGGTTATTCACATTGTATCCCATAGGGGTTTTTGGCAAAAAGCATTCAGCGGCTATTAAAAACCATTATAAGGCTGATTATACACATGCAACCGCAGCCATGATAAAGTGGATATGTGGCTGTTGCTTATTGTTCAATTATATTCTTACTTAATTACTGCCGGTTGGTGCTCGCCGACAAGTTTACGAGAGAGTTATCATGCAAGGCAAAAGGTTTATGTGTTTAGTCTTAATGTTTGGTTTAAGCGGCTGCGAACAATCAATGAATATTAGCGATAAAGCGCTTATTGGCCATATTGAAGAATGCTTATCTAATGACAATTTAACGCCTGGCATGGCCGTTGCCTGCGGTAACTATCAAAAAGAATGTCAGCGTCGTGGAAAGAAAACCGGCAATTATATTTGCTAGCGTTATCTACGGTGGTTGCTGCTAGCGGCTTTGGGTTATCGACAACTTTCCTGCAAGGCCAATAATTTTTGCTGGAGTGATTGTTGGTTTTGTGGGCTAGCCTGAGCGGCTTGTCGATAATATTTTGCCGCATCTGCGCAAAGGTCTTGTTCTTCAGCAATTTCACCTAATTTAATATAAGCAATTTGGGTCGGTGCTAGTAGTAAGCTGGCTTGTAAGTCACGTTCGGCTGCCTGATATGAGCGTAGTTCATAGCGTAAAATACCGCGGCGTAAAATCGGCGAATAATACTGGTCGTTAAGTGCTATCGCTTGATCGAACGACTTTAAGGCATCGCTTGAACGGTTGAGTTTTGTTTGTGCAGCGCCCTTTACCTCATAAAATTCGCTTTCTAAGGGTTCAATTTTTATCGCTTGGTTTGCAAGCTTAATTGCGTCAGCATACTTTTTTTCGCCAATGGCTTTTTTCGCTTTATCCGATAAATCATAGGCGGGCTTGCGAGCCATTAATTTTTTCATTTCTTGTTGGTAGCGAAGCTTACCACGCTCACCACCACGCTCAAGTGACCATGCAGTCTGTTGATTAGCGGCAACACGCGCTTGCGAAGGTGGGTGAGAAGCAAAGAGCAAGCTAAATGCGTCACTACGACGATCTTTAGAAAGCTCGACAAACGTTTTTTGTAAGCTAACGGCTGCTTCTGGGTTATATCCGGCAGCACTCATATACTGCATGCCATACAGATCGGCTTCTAGTTCACGACTACGACTGTAGCGCGTTTGTCCATAGAGTCCGGTATAGGCAATACCTTGCTGCAGTGCCTTATTGTTGTAACCCGAGTTAGATAATAAGACGCTAGCGGCAAGCTGACCGACCGAAATGAGTGAGCCGACTTCTTGGCTTTGCGCCGAATGCCTAGCATCGGCATGGACAATTTCATGGGCTAAGACAGCAGCAAGTTCAGCCTCGCTGTTTAATGAAACTAACAAGCCGCGGTTTATGGCTATTTTGCCACCCGGTAGTGCCCAAGCATTAGGGGTAGAATTGTTTAGCACAATAAAATCGTAGGGAAGGTGAGAGCGTTTGCTATACTGGGCTAGCTTTTTTCCAACTGAGCGAACATAAAGCGTTAGGTCCGGGTCTATGGTGTAGGGGCCACCACCGGCTTGTTGCTGATGGCTATAATGCTGCTCGCCAATATTACGCTCCCAGTTTTCATCGACCCAAGCGAGCTCTTGTTTGCCAGTAACTGGGTTAACAGAGCAAGACAATAGCGAGAGTAATAACGTTACATTGAGAACAATAAAGGCCAGTGCTGATATCGGGTGACGTGTAGACATAATGCGCATAATAAATCTGTCCGTTACAGAGGCTTAACATTTATTCGCTAAAGTAAAAAAAGTAATACGACTCAAGCAGCGAGTGATTGTAAAATAGACCTTAATTCTGGGTCATAGTTTGCCCTATAGTGTCAGCGATTGTCGTGGTAAATGGCAAGTTGTTAGGCACAAATTTTGCCAAAATTTTACTTGAGTGGTAATTTAAGCGGCTTACATACAAATTAGTTAACTGACTAGAAAGGCACCGATTTATGCTTGTTGTAATTTCTCCCGCAAAAACCTTGGATTTTGAAACGCCAGCGATTACTAATAAGGCCACCAAGCCATTAATGATAAAAGATTCTACTGAGCTAGTAGAGCTTATGCGTGAATACGCGCCAGACGATATTGTTAATTTAATGGGTGTAAGCCAAAAAATAGGTGAGTTGAATTCAGAGCGGTTTATGAACTGGCATACTCCTTTTACCAAAAAAAATGCTAAGCAAGCACTATTAGCGTTTAAGGGCGATGTTTACACAGGTTTAAATGCAGAAACATTTGACGACGATGATTTTGATTTTGCTCAATCACATTTACGAATATTAAGCGGTTTATACGGTGTATTAAAACCGTTAGATTTAATTCAAGCCTATCGCTTAGAGATGGGTATAAAACTACAAACTGATAGAGGTAAAAACCTTTATGAGTTTTGGGGTAATAAGCCAAGCAGCGCACTTAAAAAACAATTAGCCAGTTTAAAGTCGAATGTGCTTATTAATTTAGCCTCAAACGAATACTTTAACGTTGTAGATAAAAAACTATTAGACGCTGAAATTATTACGCCAGTGTTTAAAGATTTTAAAAACGGCAAATACAAAATAATAAGCTTTTATGCTAAAAAAGCGCGCGGCTTAATGAGTGCTTATATTATTAAACACCGCATAGAAGACCCAGCTAAACTTAAAAAATTCAATGTGGCTGGGTATCGCTTTGATAAAGCGTCATCCGACGCTAAGCAGTGGGTATTTTTACGTGATGAACAGGTTAAATAATTGCTGAATTTAATGCTGGTTTAACTGAGGATTTTACGCATGAGTTTTATTAAATCCGAATCGCTCCGCAATCAATTTTTGATAGCGACGCCATCATTAGACGATGGTATTTTTAAATCTAGCGTGACCTATATCTGTGAGCATGATGAGCAAGGTGCAATGGGCATTATTATTAATCGCCCCTCAGATATAAAATTTAATGATTTACTAAAAGAGTTTGATGCAAGAGAAGCGTCAGGCCTGAATACCCAGCCGGTTATGGTAGGTGGCCCTATTGGTTTAGAACGAGGGTTTGTTTTACATCAAACACCAGCGAATACCATAGAGTGGTTATCGACCCTACAAATAACAAACGACATTGCATTAACCGGCTCTAAAGATATTTTAACTGCATTAGGTGAAGGCGAAGGCCCCGATAAATTTTTGTTTATACTTGGCTATGCTGGTTGGGGTGCAGGCCAATTAGAACAAGAGCTGATGGAAAATTCATGGCTAACATCACCAGCAACGCCAGAGATTTTGTTTTCTACGCCTTACCACTTAAGGGCGGAAGCCGCAGCAAAACTACTCGGTGTTGATTTAAGTGCACTTGCTACACAACCTGGCAATGCCTAACAGTTAAGTGAATTATTTATGTCCGATACAAACAGCTCCGATAACAATAAAATTATATTAGGTTTTGATTTTGGCCTAAAGCAAATAGGCTTAGCTGTTGGCCAAACGCTAACAAAGACAGCTCGGCCATTAATTGTACTTAAGGCCAAAGATGGCAAGCCGCAGTGGCAGGAAATTCAAGACCAGATAGCGCAATGGACACCAGATTATTTAGTGGTTGGCTTACCATTGAATATGGATGGCACAGAAAGCGAAATGTCGGCAAGGGCAAGAAAATTTGCTAACCGTTTGCATGGGCGTTTTGGTTGTGTCGTAGAGTTGTGTGATGAAAGATTGTCGAGTGCCGAAGCAAAATCGCAATTAGCGGAAGGTAGAGAAGCCTTACGCCATGCTACAAGTGCTGAAGACATTGAGCAACATGGACATGCACTGGGTCGCAATAAGCGCGACGGCACCGTTGATGCCATTGCCGCGCAGTTAATTATTGAAAGCTGGCTATGTCGCTAGCAGCAATATCTTCTTAACGCAGGAAGCGCTTCGAAGAATCATCGCTTTTTTCTAACGTTAATCCTTGGGTCGATTTTTCTAACACTTCAGCATTGTCATCGCGTTCAAGTTTAATCATTAATCGTAAATCATTTGCTGAATCAGCATGTGCTATTGCGTCTTCATAGGTAATTTCGCCGCGTGTATACAGCGTATAAAGCGCTTGATCAAAAGTCTGCATGCCTTGCTCGCTAGAGCGTTTCATTAAATCTTTGAGTTTTCTCACATCGCCCTTACTAATAAGGTCGGCCGCAAGGGGAGTATTTAATAATACTTCTACAACAGCACGTCGGCTATTACCATCAGGAGTAGGCACAAGTTGTTGCGCAATCATACCGCGTAAGTTAAGCGATAAATCCATCCATAACTGTGGGTGACGTTCGGCAGGAAAAAAATGCAATATACGATCTAGTGCTTGGTTGGCATTATTAGCGTGTAACGTACATAAACATAAGTGACCAGTCTCGGAAAAAGTAATAGCTTGTTCCATTGCTTCGCGGGTACGAATTTCGCCAATCATAATAACATCTGGGGCTTGTCGTAACATATTTTTTAATGCCACTTCAAAGCTTTCCGTATCTATGCCTACTTCACGCTGCGTAACAATACAGCCGTCGTGTTGGTGAATAAATTCAATAGGGTCTTCAACGCTGATAATATGGCCGCGACTATTTTGGTTGCGATGCCCAATCATTGACGCCAGCGATGTCGATTTACCGGTTCCAGTAGCGCCGACAAAAACAACTAAGCCTCGCTTAGTCATGGACAAATCTTTCACAATATCAGGCAAGCCTAAATCATCTATTTGTGGGATATGTGTTTCTATACGTCGAATAACAATACCGGTTAAATTACGCTGGTAAAAAGCACTGGCGCGAAAGCGGCCAACGCCACGTGCACTAACGGCAAAGTTAAGTTCTTTTGTTTTAACAAATTCTTTACGTTGATCTTCGTTCATTACGCTAAGTACGGCTTCGCGTGTTGCTTCCGGCGAAAGCGGCGTATTACTTACCGGCACAACTTTGCCATTAAGTTTAATGCTAGGCGGTACGCCGGCGGTAATAAAAAGATCAGAGGCGCCTTTTTCTACCATACTGGTTAGTAGTGAATATATATCCATTAAAAAATCTCTAACTGGGTGTTAAAAAATTAAAAACTCTCTGGCATTTTTGCAATTTCTTTTGCCGCATCGCGTGAAATAGTGCGGTTAGCAACTAATGCAGCAAGACACTGATCCATAGTTTGCATGCCTAAGTTTCCACCTGTTTGAATGGCAGAATACATTTGCGCGACTTTATCTTCGCGAATTAAATTTCGAATGGCGGGGGTGCCAATCATAATTTCGTGGGCAGCTACTCGACCACCACCGCTGCGTTTAATTAATGTTTGTGAAATAACGGCCTGTAAACTTTCTGACAGCATTGAACGCACCATATCTTTTTCTGCAGCAGGAAAAACATCCACAATTCGGTCAATGGTTTTTGCGGCGGAGGTGGTGTGTAATGTGCCAAAAACTAAGTGGCCAGTTTCGGCAGCGGTTAGCGCTAGGCGAATGGTTTCTAAATCACGAAGCTCACCAACTAAAATAATATCCGGATCTTCACGTAAAGCTGATCGCAGTGCCTCGTTAAAACCGTGCGTATGTCTGTGGACTTCTCGCTGGTTAACCAAGCATTTTTTACTCTCATGTACAAATTCAATAGGGTCTTCAATGGTTAAGATATGGTCGTAGCGATGCTCATTAATAAAGTCGACCATAGCGGCTAACGAGGTCGACTTACCAGAACCGGTTGGGCCGGTCACTAGCACTAAGCCACGCGGTATGGCTGCGATATCACGAAACACTTGTCCCATGGACAAATCTTCCATAGAAAGCACCTTGGAAGGGATGGTTCTAAATACCGCACCCGCACCACGATTTTGATTAAAGGCATTAACCCTAAAGCGGGCAACGCCGGGCACTTCAAACGAAAAATCAGTTTCTAGGTATTCTTCAAAATCTTTACGTTGGCCATCGTTCATAATTTCGTAAATAAGGTCATGCACCGCTTTTTGTTCCAGCGCCGGTAAATTAACACGACGTACATCGCCATCGACGCGAATCATCGGTGGTAGGCCAGCCGATAAATGTAAATCAGAGGCATTTTGTTTTGCGCTAAAAGCCAATAATTCCGTGATATCCATAAAGTGCCCTGTTGTTTAAATGGTTTAAAGTTATCTTGTTGGTTAAATGCTTCAAAGCCGTCTTATTGGTTGTGCGGTCAAGTTAAAAAGCCGCGTGAAAAAGAGGCCTGCAGTAGCGCTAGAACAGTTGCTGAACTTTTGCGACAAACCGATTAAAATCCACTCTTTGTATTGTTAAGTTAAAGCCGATATTCGGGCTGGTGAATCTATAAACAAATGATAGCTATTGATCAAAATATTTCTGATGTTCGTGCAAGAATTAAGCAGGCTGCCACACTTTATTCGCGTGAAAGCTCGACTATCGCACTCCTTGCCGTGAGTAAAAAACAGCCCGTCAGTGCCATTCAAGCAGCAGTTGCCGCAGGTATTAATGACTTTGGCGAAAATTATTTGCAAGAAGCTGAGACTAAAATACACGAACTTCGCGGAATTTCGCTAAAATGGCATTATATTGGCTCAATCCAGTCAAATAAAACTCGTACCATTGCAGCGCTATTTGACTGGGTACACAGTGTCGATCGAGTCAGTATTGCTCAACGCTTAAGCAATCAGCGCTCCCAAGATTTAGTGCCTCTTAATATTTGCCTGCAAATTAATATTGACGCCGAAGACAGTAAGTCTGGTTTGCTACCCTCAGAGGTGCTTGAGGTTGTTAAACAAATCAATAGCCTGCCTAACTTGTGCATTCGCGGGCTAATGGCCATTCCAGCCAAATCAACCGATATTCAGCTTACGCGAGCCAGTTTTGCGCGAATGCGTGAATTGTTTGAGCAAGTTGCGCAACTGCAAAAGCAGCAACTAGGTGATAGCTCGAGTTTTGACACCTTATCGATGGGAATGTCCGCAGATATTGAGCCGGCCATTGCCGAGGGTGCTACTTTATTGCGTGTAGGGACTGATATTTTTGGTGCGCGCAGTTCATAATGGCATCTTATTACTCACACTATCATTTTATGTTTAAGCCGCTTATCAAGCCGGAGTTGTTTTGACCCAATTAACAGATCATTTGCCTACTAGAAGTGCAGATACACAAATCGCAAAAATTGCTTTTATTGGTGCCGGCAATATGGCCCGCAGTTTAATTGGTGGCTTATTAAAGCAGGGTTATCCCGCCGATCATATTGCTTGCAGCGATCCAGTGAAAGCAAGTTTAGCGGCCATTGCAGAAATGGGCGCAGTGAATACATCCACCATTAACGCCGATATTATTGCCACTGCAGATGTTGTTATCTTGGCGGTTAAGCCTCAGGTTATGCGTGACGTATTAGCGCCGCTCAAAGATTTACTGACCAGTAAAAAACCGTTATTGATATCAATCGCAGCAGGTATTGAAAGTAATAGCCTGCAAAATTGGGCTGGCGAAGCTGTGCCAATTGTCCGCTGCATGCCTAACACGCCAGCGTTGTTGCAGGTGGGAGCGACAGGTTTATATGCAACGAGTGACGTAACCTCAACGCAACGTGAAACGGCAGAAACTATTTTGTCAGCTGTGGGTATTGTTGTTTGGGCTAATGAAGAAAGCGAGTTAGATGCAGTGACAGCTGTTTCGGGTAGCGGGCCTGCTTATTTCTTTTTATTAATGGAAGCCATGCAGCAAGTAGGTGAGCAATTAGGTTTATCAGACGAAGCGGCAGCACAATTAACACAGCAAACAGCATTAGGTGCAGCGCGTATGGCGTTAGAAAGTGATGTCGATGTTGCTGAGTTACGTAAACGAGTGACCTCACCTAACGGCACAACACAGGCGGCCGTAGAAAGCTTTCAAGCAAATGACATTCATGGCATGGTAGAAAAAGCATTAAACGCTGCATTTACACGCTCGCAAGCCTTGGCAAAAGAATTAGGTTAGTTTTAGCAGGCACTAGCCGTTATTTTTTAAATTAATTGAAAAGAGAAATACATTAAATGATAAGCCAAATTTTAGAATTATTAATTACGTCTATTATTGAACTATATACCATGGTGGTATTGCTTCGTTTAATGATGCAGCTAGCACGCGCTGATTTTTATAATCCTTTATCACAATTCATTGTTAAAGCAACTGACCCATTACTAAAACCGTTACGGCGTTTTATTCCCGGTTTATGGGGTATTGATATGCCATCGGTTGTGTTGGCGTTATTAGTCCAAATGGTTGGTCTTTTTGTCATGATGGTGCTTAAAGGCAGTATCAGTACTAGCCCCATGCTTTATTTATTATTAGGTTTGTTCGGTGTTATTAATATTGGTTTAAAGGTTGCATTTTTTGCCATTATTATTGTTATTGTCGTTAGCTGGGTTGCCCCCCAATCTTACAATCCTGCAGTGTCTTTACTGCGCCAAATTAGTGATCCTATTATGGCGCCGTTTAGAAAAATTATTCCGCCAATGGGCGGCTTAGATTTTTCGCCAATGATTGCTATGTTTGTTATTCATGTACTGCGATCTATTATTTTGCCTAATATATTTTTAGCAATTGGCGGGGGTTAAGGTTTTATTTATTCGCTTGCCGCTGCAATAGTGACAAATGCCCTAATCACATCGTCTGGCGCTTGAACCAGCTCTACCAGTACGCCCTGTGCGCCGATTGGAAAAACATCATTACCTTTAGGGTGAATAAAGCAAACATCGTAACCCGCTGCGCCTTTGCGAACGCCGCCGGGCGTAAAACGCACACCCTGTTCGGTTAGCCATTGCACTGCAGCAGGCAAGTTATCTATCCATAAGCCAATATGATTTAACGCCGGCTCATGTACCTTAGGATTATTGTTAGCGTCAAGCGGCTGCATTAAATCAACCTCCACTTTAAAAGGGCCATGTCCAACTTCGCAAATATCTTCGTCGACGTTTTCAGTGGCGCTTACATAGCTTCCTGTATAGCGCAAACCTAAAGTATCAACCCAAAATTGACGTAGCTGATGTTTATCAAGGCCGCCAATGGCAACTTGTTGAATCCCTAATACAGCAAAAGGTCTTTGGTTTTGCATCAGTTAACTCCTTGCAAAAAAACAGTGAGCATTATACGTTAACGTTTATTAAACGGCAGCCATTGTGATGTGGTAGCAATATTACTTGCCACTTGCTTGGCTTCATTTTTAATAAAGTTATTAATGGCCTCTCTAAAATCGGGATGTTGAATCCAATGGTTAGACCATGTATTTATTGGTTTAAACCCGCGTTGCAATTTGTGCTCCCCTTGAGCGCCGGCATCAAATTTTGATAGGCCTCGCTCAATACAAAACTCTATCCCTTGATAATAACAAGCTTCAAAATGCAAAAATTCGGCTTCTTGGTTACAGCCCCAATAGCGGCCGAATAATGTACTAGAAGAAAAAAAATTAAGCGCACCCGCGATGGCTATGCCGTCTTGTAAGGCAATGACGAGTAATATTTGTTCTGGCATGGTTTTAGCCAGTTGTAGAAAAAAAGCTTTTGGCAAATAACCGCCATGACCTGAGCGCTTAGCATAAGTCCGTTGGTAGAAGTCAAAAAAAGTATCCCATAGGCCATCATTAATATCCGTACCGTTTAGGCGTAGAAGCTCGATGTCTTGGTCTTTAACCCATTGTCGTTCTTTTTTTAAATCTTTGCGTTTGCGTGATTTAAATTCACTTAAAAAATCATCAAAATCAATATAGGGTTTCTGTTCTTTGCTCTCATTAAACCAATGGTATTGATGGCTATGCCTTTGTGTGAGTGATTGTGGTAAATGTGAAAGAGTGTCAGAAACCGATTTTTTTGCATACAGAAAATGCAATGACGATAAATTGAGTTTTTCGCATGCTTGAATACAGGCTTGAGTCAAAGCTTGATAAATGGCTTTGCTATTTTTAAGCTGCGCTTCAGAAATGGCAATTCTAGTACCGGTAACAGGTGAGTAGGGAATAGCGCCTAACAATTTAGGAAAATAGTTTAAGCCGTTACGTTGATAGGCTTCGCTCCAGGCCCAATCAAAAATATATTCGCCATAAGAGTGATACTTTATATAAAGCGGGGCGGCTGCAATAGCAGTATCCCCATCAAACACAATAGCGTGGTGCGGCTGCCAACCATTTTTTCTAGTACAAGCCGCGCCAATGTCAGGGTCATCTTGGCCCGCGGTTTCTAGGGCATGTAAAAATTCATAACGTATAAAAGGGTAGTCAGTGCCACATAAACTATTCCATAGTGTATGGCCAATGTCTTCAATAGCGTTGTAAAAATGGACTTCCATTAAAGTTAACCAAAAAAGATGTTTATCATTATGCCGATGCCATAAAGGCAAAAAATAAAAAAGTTATAGGGCTATATAAAATGCATAGTCGGCGGCAAGCCCAACAAAAATGGCTAGACCAACATAATTATTATTTAAAAAAGCGTTAAAACAATTATTTTTTTCACGTTGACTAATCAGTAATTGCTGATGAATAAATAATACGCCAGTAAACACAATGGCACCAAAATATATACGTCCAAGCGATAGTAATAGCCCAACTTTTATCATTAGGGCAACAAACACCATTTGCAAACAAGCGGTAATTAATTTGTCATAGCGACCAAATAACACAGCGGTAGATTTAACCCCAATCTTTAAATCATCATCACGGTCAACCATGGCATAAAATGTGTCGTAAATTACTACCCAGATAATAACTGCAGCATAGAGCGGTAGAATAATAGCGGGTAGGGAATGCGTTTGTGCAGCAAAGGCCATAGGAATGGAGCAGCTAAACGCCATGCCCAACACTATTTGTGGAAAATGCGTAAAACGTTTGGTGAAGGGATAAAGTGCAGCAAGTAATAATGCAGCAAAGGCTAACAAAGCCGTTAAAGAATTCGTTAGCAATAATAAAAAAGCCGCACAGATACATAAAAGAATAAAAAGCTGTATAGCTTCTGTCGCTGAGATTAACCCAGCAGCCAACGGTCTTTTTTTGGTGCGTTCAATATGGCCGTCAATATTACGGTCGGCAAAATCGTTAATCACGCAGCCCGCTGAGCGCATAAGAAATGCACCAGTAATAAAAACAACAATTAATAGCGGTTCAGGGAGCCCCTCAGCGGCAATCCAAAGTGACCAAAGTGCAGGCCAGATGACTAAATAAGTACCAATCGGGCGGTCAACGCGCATGAGTTGTAGGTAGTGATTGAGGTGGCGAGTGGTTAAAGCAAGCATAAAAAAACCAAATGGCATTCAATAAATTTTCAGCTATATTGGCGGGCTAAAAATTTTAGTTAAGGATGAAAGTCGGGAAGAAAAATTTCACTGACTAATAAAGGTTTATTATAAATCACAAATCGCGACCGGCGCCCCCAAAGATTTGCGGCTTTATTATTATTGTCTATCAATGGCTTTGCCTGTAATGGTAAGTCGGACATGGACAGCTGAGCTATTTGAAACGGGCTTCTATGCATGCCGGGTGTATTAAAAAGTAACTGTCCAAGCGGTCGGTTATCAAAGTGACGTAAGTGCCTTAGCTCTCCGGTGAGTGAGCTTGCTGGCAACACGCTTCGGGCATAAACCCAAGGTTGTTGATCGCAGAGCAGTAACACCTCACGAATAAGGCAGCAATGTCGAGGTGCAACGCCCAATAAATTGTACTCAGATAATTGGGCGCTACCCCACTGCTGGCTAAGAATGTGTACAGAAAATTGGTGATGACTGCTTTTAATTAAACGCTGAGTTAGAGAGCCGCTATCGAGTAACCACTCGCGATTAGCTGTCGGCAACGCACTGCCAAAGCGCGTATGAAAGTCACGCCAGATTGGGCCCTGCAGGTGGAATCGTATAGGTTGTTGGTCGTACAATAGGTGGCTCTTTCTATTGGCAATAAGGTAATAAACGCTGCAGATGAATATGCGGTATTGAGGCATAACTTGCAAGTAAAGCGCATTAAATAATAAGTTAATGATGAGAAGCATATTTAGAGGTTAAGTAATGAAAGTGTGGGAATGCCTAGTTTGTGGATGGTTTTATGATGAGGCCAAAGGTTGGCCAGAAGATGGCATAGCACCAGGAACTCGCTGGGAAGATGTACCCGATGATTGGCTTTGTCCTGAATGCGGTGTTGGCAAACAAGATTTTGAAATGGTTGAGGTTACAGAGAGCCAGCAACCAGCTATAGAAGCGGCGGACGATTTACCGGTAGTCATTATTGGAACGGGCTTGGCGGGTTACAACTTAGCGCGCGAATTCCGCAAACTCGATAAAAAAACGCCCCTCTTATTAATTACTACTGATGATGGCCGTTGTTATTCAAAGCCCATGCTATCAACGGGTTTTACCCGAGCAGTGGCTGCGGATGATTTAGCACAAGCTGATGCAGGGCAAATGGCAGAGCAATTGCAAGCGAGCATTTGGACTTTTACAGAAGTTATAAGTATTAATACGGCAGAGCAAACGCTGCTGGTAAACACGTCAAAGTCTACCGCCTATAAGTCCTTAGTATTGGCATGGGGTGCCGATGTTATAGAACCGCCAATGACGGGTAATGCATTAGATAAAATTCATACCATTAATAATTTATTAGACTACAGCCAGTTTAGGGCCGCGGTTAACAATACCGGGGCTGATATAGAGGCGAATACAGAAGCAGGTAAAGAAGGCAAAAGAATATTTATTATTGGCGCAGGGCTAATCGGCTCGGAGTTTGCCAACGACCTTCTTAATGGCGGCTTTGACGTTGAGGCGGTAGATCCTCTTGCACATAATTTAGCCTCTTTATTACCAGAAGCAGCGGGGCGGGCCCTACAATTAGCATTAGAAGAGCAAGGCGCCAAATTTCATTTTGGCACGGTAGCAGAATCGGTTAATACGCACCCAAGTGGAAAAGGGCTTTTGGTTGGTCTTGCTAGTGGCTTAGCGCTTGAGGCAGACCATGTTATTTCAGCTATTGGTGTCCGTCCTCGTATAAAACTTGCACAACATAGTGGAATTGCGGTTAATCGAGGCATCATTGCTAATAGATTGTTGGCAACTAGCGCCGCGAATGTTTACACTCTAGGTGATTGTGCTGAAGTTGAAGGCAATGTACTTTACTACGTAGCGCCATTAATGGCGGCTGCAAGGGCTTTGGCGAAAACCTTAACTGGAACGCCGACAGAGGTAGAATACCCAGCAATGCCGGTAACAATTAAGACGCCGGCTTGTCCCATTGTAGTTGCAGCGCCCGCCCAGCATGCTGAAGGCAGTTGGGATATACAAGTTGATAGTGCTGATAATAAAAATGTTATCGCCCAGTTTAAAGATGCAAACGGCCAGTTACTTGGCTTTGCATTAACTGGACAGGGTACCAATGAGAAACAAGCACTACAAAAACAATTGCCGGCTATCTTAGCTTAGCGTTAAGTGTAGTTGGCATTTTAAAATAGCTGCTGTTCGTAAGCAGTTTAACGCGCATGAGATATGCGCTTATTAATGACGAGGAAAGTAATATGAACAAGACTGAGCTTGCCGCCATTGTTGCTGATAAAGCCGACATTTCAAAAGAAAAGGCTAATGAAGTTGTTACTGCGATTACTGACGAAATTACTGCGGCACTTGCCCGTGAAGATAGCGTTAGTTTAATTGGTTTTGGTAGTTTTGTCCGTCGTTCTCGTGCGGCTCGCAAAGGCAAAAACCCACAAACTGGTGAAGAGATTGATATTAAAGCAAGCAACTCAGTTGGCTTTAAAGCGGGTAAAGCACTTAAGGCATCCGTAAACTAATACACGTTACTTTTTTAGTTAATCGATCCACCCGTTACTTTTAGTGGTGTAATAATCAATGCATTATTACACCACTAACTATTACACCACTAAAAGTGACGGGTATTTTAGCCCCGACTCTTATCAGCATTCTGCTAACATCCTTTTGCCATCATTTTATTCAATAACCACTGTAATTATTTATTCTATCAATGAGGCTCGTTGATGACGCTAACTAATAAAATTTTTATTGCCATGGCCGCAGGCATAGCTTTTGGGTCAATAGCTAATAATCTGCAATTTTCAGAAAGCATGACTCGTATACTTGAAGAGTTATTGTTTTTTGGTGCCTTCGATATTATCGGTAAAATTTTTGTTGCCTCATTAAAATTATTAGTTGTGCCAATGGTTTTTGTATCGTTAACCTGCGGTACCGCGAGTTTGGGCGGCCATGGCAATATGGGTGCTATGGCAGGCAAAACAATCGGCATGTATTTATTAACAACCGCTATTGCTATAACCGTTGCATTAACGTTGGCCTCTATTATTCAACCGGGCAGTGGTGATCAGTTTCAAGATCAATTAGAAACACAAGCAAGTTATCAAGCCAATAACGCGCCGCCATTAAAAGACGTGCTTATAAATATTGTTCCTAGCAACCCAATAAAAGCCATGGCCGAAGGTAACATGCTACAGGTTATTGTCTTTGCCTTGTTATTTGGTATTGCAATATCGCGCTCTGGTGAGTTTGGCGCAAAGATAGCTAAAAGTTTTGCATCATTAAATGAAGTGATTATGCAAATGGTAATGATTTTGATGCACCTAGCGCCGTACGGTATTTTTTGTTTGCTAGCAAAAATATTTTATGCCACAGGCTTTGATTTAATACAGCAGCTATTCGTTTATTTTATTACCGTTGTTATGGCATTATTATTTCATGGTGCGGTTATTTATACCGGCTTATTAAAATTATTAACCGGTTTAAATCCTATTCAGTTTTTAAGGCATATGCGACCGGTAATGATGTTTGGTTTTTCCACAGCTTCTAGTAATGCCACCATGCCAGTTACCTTAGAAACTGTTGAAGAAAAAATGGGAGTCAATAACTCCGTTGCATCATTTACCGTACCCTTAGGCGCCACCATTAATATGGACGGCACCGCCATCATGCAGGGTGTTGCTACGGTATTTATTGCACAGGCCTATCAAATTGATATTGGTTTAGCGGGCTACCTAACGGTTATTCTAACTGCAACATTAGCGTCTATTGGCACTGCTGGTGTGCCGGGGGTGGGATTAGTGACTTTGGCGCTAGTATTGCAGCAAGTCGGTTTGCCGGTTGAAGGTATTGCATTAATTATTGGTGTAGATCGCTTATTAGATATGATGCGTACCGTGCTCAATGTAACAGGAGATTCAGTAGTCTCTTGTGTGGTGGCAAAAAGTGAAAGCGCAATTGATACTGAAGTATTTAACCGATAACTAAAAAAAGAAATAAAAAACGAAATAAAAAAGTAAGCGGAAAGCACATGGAACCGAAGGAAATAAAAAAACGTTTTGCTAAAAAAGCAACTCGTTTCTATATCGTTAATTTAACGATGGCTGTCATTATTGGTGTTGCGTTATACCAAGCAAAAGCAATGGGTATTTATAAAGAAGCCTTTATACCGATTATTGCGCTTTTTTTATTATGGATTTTCAATATCGATAAACTTTACCGCTGCCCAGCTTGTGGGCAGGTACCGCGTGGTAAAGAGGGTTTAATTTACTTACCCAAAAATTGCGTTGCTTGTGGTGCAGAGCTTCGATAAATCATGAGCTGTATTAAATAAGCGCCTCAATTGCTGCAGCAATGGCTTCAGGCTTATCAGTAGGCGCAAACCGCTTAACCACCTTGCCATTTCGGTTAACTAAGAACTTAGTAAAATTCCATTTAATTCGCTTTGTTCCCAATAGACCTTTTGCATTAGATTTTAAGTGCTCAAAGAGTGGGTGTGCTTGCTCGCCATTCACTTCAATTTTTTCTGCCATGGTAAAGCTCACCCCATAATTGAGTTGGCAGAACTCGGTGATTTCAGTGATTGAGCCAGGATCTTGTTTGCCAAATTGGTTACACGGAAAGCCAAGCACAACTAAGCCTTTGTCGGCATATTGTTTATTGAGAGCTTCTAGTCCTTCAAATTGTGGAGTAAAGCCGCATTTGCTTGCGGTGTTAACCATTAGCAGTACCTTGCCTTTGTAATCGGCTACTGGCTGATCATTACCGTTTGGAAGTTTAAAATTGAATTGATAGATATCCGTCATTATTGATTCTCAAGTGTATTAATTAGCGACATTAGTTGGCTTGTTGAGTTATTTAGTTAAGTGCTAAGTGATTTATTAAGCCCATAAAAAAATCACGGTAAACAAGCAGCACTAAGCTAGAGTTTACCGTGATTATGGTTTGTCGAATATAAATTATTCGTTAATGTAGCTGCTGCTTCATCTTTTGTATTAGAACACTGGCTTTGGTTCGGCCATATTGCGAGTTTGATTGGGTCAGGTAGCTCGATAGTGCAGTAATGGCTTCTTGTGGTTGATTTACCCTTGCGTAGAGTTGGCCTACATCTAAAAGAAGGCTTGCTTCGTTAGGGTCAATTTTACGCATTGAATCCAGTGTAGAAATGGCATCGAGATAGTTGTGCTTTTCGACTTGCCTAAGCTTAATATTATTCTGTAACCGCAACAGCGTTCGACGGTTAGATATAGGCTTATAGTGTTCTGGTTTCAGTTCGGCATCAGAACCAAGCGACTGTTTTAATAAGCGTCGCAGATCGACAGCATTAACTGTGTTGGCATGGTGAAAGGGGTCAAAAATAATACGTTCGCCATTGGCTTCAAGCCGACAAACAAAGTGCCCAGGCAATGCAATGCCAACGGCATTCCAACCTTGAGCTTTAGCAACGTGCATACAGATAATACCAAGCGCAATAGGCATACCTTTTTTACGCTCAATCACAGAGCATAAGTCAGCGTTTTCTAATTCTTCGTAGTGATCGTAATTGCCTTTGTATTGATACTGGTCATAAATTACGGCCTGTATCGAGCGTAGTTTTTTCCTAATATCGTCTTGGCTTTTAGTGCCTGCTTCATCGGCATAAGTATCTCCGCCAGCAATGCTTGCGTAGTAAGCTGATACAGCGTCAGAAAGCTCAGCGAGGTGATTGGTGTAAAAATGCATGGGTCGCTTGCCCATTGATGATAAACCCAGTGCTGCACTTGCTAGACAAATTGATTCGTCATTAAAGGAGCCGAGTAAATTGACTTGTTGAATTGGAGTTAGACATTGATCCATATGAATTCCTCAATGTATGTTTGTTTATTATTGTAATGAGAGCGTTAATGAGAATTTTTAAGCGCTTCATTACGGTTATTGTTAACTTATAGACTTTTCCTCCCATGGTTAGTTCTTGCAACTCCTACATTACTATACGGTAGGGTTTAAGTGATAGATGACAAAAGCGAGCGATAAACAGAATATTTAAACGGTATTTTACAATCTAGTATAGATAGTATCCGGTGGTTATTATTTATACCTTCAGTACTGATCATTTACCAGCCTCTAAGTGAGTGATTGTTGATCGGTAAGATTAAAAATGTTGTTTTTGTGCGTAAGCTATCAAGCCAACGTTAAAAACAATGTAAAACGTTAGATTGAATTTAGCTATATTTGTTAAGAGTTTTTTACAAACCTTTTAACATTCGTTTTAATTTTAATCATTAAGATATTTTTTTTACGAGTTGCTATGTATTTATATATTCAAATAATAATGAGTGTTATTGTGGTCGTTTTAGCTGCCTACGCATTGTCTTTGTGCATTAAGCTTTTTCGATTAAAGCGTCGAGTTTCAGAGAAAAGACAAGCGCAAATTAAAGAGCAAAAAAGTGTAGCTAAGGAAAAAAATATTGAGGCGCAAGAAAGTATTGATATCCTCTTACGTTGTTTGCTTCAAGATCAGCTTTCGTTGACTGAAGCAGCAATTCGAATATCTGGCTTAGCTAAAACATTAAAGTTAAGTGAAGTAGAGCAACAGTTTTATTTACCCTTTGACGAATTAGCCATGGCGACTTCACATATACCAATACTTGCTGATTGGGGTCGTTTATCATCCAAAGAACAAAAGCGCTTTAATAGCGAACGTGAGATAATAGAAAGCAAATACAAGGATAAAATATTGTCCACAGCCCGACAGCTAAATAAGCCGCAGTAAGTTCAAGAAAAGGATTAGTTAAATTAAAATGAAGCTATCACTGATTTACGCACGATCACTAAACCGATGCATTGGTAAGGATGGTCGTATCCCATGGCATTTACCTGATGAGTTTGGTCACTTTAAAAAAACCACGCTGGGTAAGCCAATTATTATGGGTCGCAAGACCTATGAAGATCACAAGTCCGTATTGCCTGGACGGCGTAATATTGTCATAAGCCGTCAGCCTGATTACTCGGCCGTAGAAGGTATTGAATTAGCTGATTCATTAGAAAGCGCTATTTTTATGGCAGGTGAGACTAGCGATGAGATTTTTGTGATTGGCGGCGTGCATTTTTTTGTTGCAGCCATGCCGCTAGCGGACTGTATTTACGAGACTGTTATACAAGCCAATATTGAAGGCGAAGCGAAGCTACCAGCGTTTGATTTAAGTGGCTGGGAGACGAGCCTACTGGGTGAGCACGATATTGATGAGCGTCATGCTTATGCCTATAAAATGTATAAACATCAGCGCACGAGTGCATAATCAGTAAGCAGCGATTGGGCGGATAGTGTTATTATCCGTTCATTACCTAGCGCTTATGCGGGTAATTTACCGTGGAAACAGTTCAAATGGCTTCACTTCAAGATCAGCTACTTAACGCCGGTATGGTTGATAAAAAAAAGGCGAAAAAAATTGAAAAAGAAAAGCGTAAGCAAGCTAAGCAGCTCCCTAAGGGGCAAAAGTTAGCTAACGAAATACGCGAGCAAGCGCAGCAATCGTTAAATGAAAAAGCCTTGCGAGACAAAGAAACTAATCGTGTACATCAAGAGGCGGCACAAGCTAAAGCCATAGCCGCGCAAATTAAACAATTAATTGAAGTGAACCGGCTTGATCGAAGCAAGGGTGATATTGCATTTCAATTTGTTGATGGCAAAAAAATAAAAAAAATGCATATTTCTGAATTGCTCCAGAATCAGTTAGGCAAAGGCCAAATAGCTATTGTTAAGTTAGGTGATCGCTATGAGTTAGTGCCGGCTGTTGTCGCCGAAAAAATTAAGCAGCGTGACAAAAGCATTGTTGTCATGCTTAACGAAAACACTAGCACGGGGATAGATGAAGTTATTGAGGATGACCCCTATGCTGATTTTAAAATTCCCGATGATTTAATGTGGTAGTTCTTACTGCATTTTACCGCTACAAAAACACAGGTTATTTATTTTGAGTTTATCCGATTTTTCTTCGCTGGCGCTTGCCCCCGAGTTAATCAGCAATTTGTCATCATTAGGTTATCACGAAATGACGCCTATACAGGCGCAAAGCTTGCCGACAATTATTGCTGGTGACGATGTTATTGCACAGGGCAAAACCGGTTCGGGTAAAACCGCTGCTTTTGGCTTAGGTTTATTAGCATCACTCAATGTAAAGCAGTTTCGTATTCAAGCTTTAGTGCTTTGCCCTACACGAGAACTAGCCGATCAAGTGGCTAAAGAGATACGACGTTTAGCGCGGTCAATACATAATATAAAAGTATTAACACTTTGTGGTGGTATGCCGTTTGGCCCGCAAATAGGATCGTTAGAGCATGGTGCTCATATTATTGTCGGTACGCCAGGCCGTATAGAGGAGCATGTCCGCAAAGGCACTTTAGTTTTTAATGCTTTGAAAACCTTGGTGCTTGATGAGGCAGACCGAATGTTAGAAATGGGGTTTCAGCCGGCATTGGATAAAATTATTGAAGGCATGCCTTCTAACCGTCAAACATTGCTTTTTAGTGCAACTTTTCCCAATGAAATTGAATCAGTAGCGCAACAAATTATGCGCAAACCTGTGCGTATTGAAGTAGAGTCAATGCATGCCAGTCATATTATTGAGCAGCGCGTATATGAAGTGGGTGACGATGAGCACCGCTTACAAGCGTTACAATTATTATTACTAGATTTAGATCCAGAATCAGCGGTAGTGTTTTGTAATACCAAGCGCGAAACACAGGCGTTAGCTGACGGCCTAAAAGAAAGTGGTTTTAGTGCTATGTCGTTACATGGTGATCTCGATCAAAAGCAGCGCGACCAAGCGTTAGTGCGCTTTGATAATAAAAGTATAAATATTATTGTGGCTACCGATGTTGCTGCAAGAGGCTTAGATATTGAAGCCTTAGATATGGTAGTTAATTATCATATTGCGCGCGACCTTGATGTCCATGTCCATCGTATTGGTCGAACAGGACGTGCCGGTAGCCAAGGTGTTGCATGCACATTGGTCAGTAATAAAGAGCAATATAAATTAAATTTATTAGAGGCGCATATAGGCCAAACAATTGCCGTGTTGCCATTACCTTCGAATAAATTATTGAATCAAGCGCCACGCCGCCCAGCAATGACTACCTTGCAAATTGATGGCGGTAAAAAACAAAAGGTTAGAGCTGGTGATATTGTTGGCGCGTTAACAGCCAAAGGTGAAATAAGCGCAGCGCAGGTAGGGAAGATTCAAATATTTGATAATAGCGCTTATATTGCAGTGGCAAGAGAAATCACTCAGCTGGCACTGAATAAAATAACACACGAAAAGTTAAAAGGCCGGTCGTTTCGTGTGCGTCACATTAGAGGTTAGTTGCGGCTATGCTCAATAAAAATGTTTTTATCTGGCTTATGTATTTTGGCGCCTTACCTTTTATTGCTGGCGCTTTATTATCGTTGCTGTCTATTGATTCATTACCTATCGATACCTTACCTATTGTTATGCCGTCAGAGCTAGATACAGTGATGCATATTGTCAGTCTTTATGCATTAGTGATTGTTGTTTTTATGGCGGGCGTGCTTTGGGGTGTTACGTTGTCAGTTAAAGCAAATACGGCATTTAGCCAAACAAATTTTATAATCAGTAATGTTATTACTTTAGCGTTAGGCATTATTTATTTAATGCTTCCGGATAGCAGTATATTTTTAGTAGTCACAGCCATTGCTTTTTTATGGTTGTTAGTCATTGATAAAAAATTATTACAGCAACAGCTTATTGCCAATAACTACTACCATGCGCGTAAGCGAGTGAGTGCAATGGTTGTATTGTCGTTGCTTATTTTAGCTACAAATAACTATTTAAACGCATTGTAACTAACATTTGTTTAATAAAGCCCTTGCTGACTAGTTCTGTTACCTACTATTCAGTAAACTAATCACTTAGCTCAAGCAATCCTCTCAATTGTGCTTTCCTATTAATTAAAATTATAAAAGATTTTTCCTATGAGTAATCCATCGTTTGATATCGTTGTTTTTGGCGCCACTAGTTTTGTTGGTCAAATTCTAAGCCAGTATTTATTCGACCAATATGGCGTTTCGAAAATACGTTGGGCAATGGCCGGCCGTTCGCAACAAAAGCTCGAGCAGGTAAGATCTCAACTCGGTGTAGAAGCTGAGGCCATACCACTCATTGTTGCTGATGCCGCTGATGACGACGCTTTAGTAGCGTTATGTCATCAGACAAAGGTAGTGATATCGACAGTAGGCCCATACGATTTATACGGTGAGCCAATGATTCGCGCTTGCTGCAATACAGGCACAGATTACTGCGACTTAACGGGTGAGCCGCAGTGGATTAAAAAAATGCAAGATGCTTATGAAGATAAAGCAAAAGTTTCGGGTGCACGTATTATTCACTCCTGCGGTTTCGATTCTATTCCTTCTGACCTTGGCGTACATTTTTTGCAGCGTCAAGCGCACGCTAAATTTAATAGCCACTGCAATAATATTGTTATGCGCGTAAAGCAATTAACGGGTACGGCATCGGGCGGCACCATTGCGAGTGTTATTAATTTAACTAAGCAGGCTTCAAAAGATAAAAAACTTCGCGCGGAAATGGCTAACCCCTACTCATGCTGTCCGCCTAATCATGGGTTTACAGCAAGGCAACATAGGGTAGGTGTTAGTTATGACACTGAATATAATAACTGGGTTGCACCGTTTGTTATGGCGGCAATTAATACACGTATTGTGCATCGCTCTAATGCTTTATCTGGCAATGCTTACGGTAGTGATTTTTTGTATGAAGAAGCGGTTATAAAAGGCGACGGTGAAAAAGGTGAAAAGCGCGCTAAAAAAGCTTATTCCGATGCGCGTAAATTTATGATGTTAGCTGCATTATCTCCTACTCGTTGGGTGTTAGAGCGGTTTATTTTACCCAAGCCGGGCGAGGGTCCCAGCCCCGAAGAGCAATTAAATGGCAGCTATGATTTACGTTTTTTGGGTAAAAGCCCGCAAGGTGAAAGAATAGAAGTTAAAGTTACCGGTGACCGCGATCCTGGCTATGGTTCAACGGCTAAAATGCTGGGGCAGGCGGCTTACAGTTTGGCGTTTGATGTTAATGAAAATACGGCTGGCGGTTTTTGGACGCCAGCAACATTATTGGGCGATAAACTTATTGAGCGTTTAATAAGTGATGCCGGCCTAACATTTGATGTTATTTAGTTTACAAAGCCTTTAGCGCTTAGGCGTTAAAGGCTCGCTGTCGAATTGAATGCCTAGCCAGCCATCAAGTATAAAATTACGGATATTAGCGTGGTCATTGCCACTAGGATTGCCTAGTACGTCATCACGATAATATTGCCCGAACAGTGCTAGCGTCTCCATTTCGCTAAAGCCATTAAGCTGAGCAAAAGCAAAAACCTTACATGATCCTTCGTTACTTCCTGCTTCATTAACTACGCCACCATTAGTAAAGCGCGTTGGCACGTAGTCATAGTGTTCGGCAATAAGTGCTATTACATCTGCAAAGCTAATGGTTTCTGAGGCGTTTGTTATTTGATCGCGTAAGGCTTGAATGGTCATTATTACTCGCTAGTTAATGTCTATTGGTTAAAAACAGCTAATAAAAATTAAGAGTCGCAATTATCATTAATAAAATAATAAGGTCAACTGTTATTAAGCGGCGGTGTTTTTAAATATGAGAAGAGAGAAATAAAAAAGCTAAGCTTTAATGAATAAAAAGGGCTTTTAAATAATTTAAAAGCCCTTTTTTGTATTACACATTGTAGATTGCCAGGACGTTAACTCTGACGTCGCTGTTTAAGAGCACCAAGACAGCCAATTGCCGTGAAGAATAACCATGCTGCGGCAGGGACAGGAACAACGGTGTCACTAGAGGAAGGTGTTTGTGTTGAAGCGCTAAGTAAATCAATGAAACCTTTTACTTTCAGCTCTTTGCCGCCTGATGCGGTAAATTTGAGTTCCATTTTACGATGATCCGTATCAAAATCATTCAGGTCTAGAACCAAGGGCAAATCGGAATTTGAAAAAACCGATTTAGAGCTGTCTTGAATTTCAATTTTGAATTTATCAAAGTCTAATACAAAGGCGTTATCATTACCTTGGCTACCCGTCACGCCACTGCGAAAACTATCGTCTTTATCTTCTATTTTAAATTTATCTTTATTATCTTCAACGGTGAGTTTTATATCGTTGCTAACATTAGCATCAGACGCTGTATCTACGCTGCTATAAATTTCTGTTCCAGAAGATGAGGCAACAGTAAATGAAAAATTAATACCATTGGTATATTCCGATTTGTTGCTAGGGGTACTTGAGGCGGCGAGAGCATTATCGACCGAGAAACTACCATAGATAATGTCATTAATAGAAAAACCAAAGCTATCTGGGTCATCTAATTTTTTTTCGTCAATATCATCAACGGTACCGCTAAAGGTATAAGTGACAATTGCCGAGTGGCTAAGTATTGAAACGCATAAAGCAATAGCCAGAATTAATGATTTGAATATTAAATTTAAAACCAGTTGTTTGCTTGATAGGAGATGTATATTCATTGTTTAGATACCCTTTTATTTTATAGGCCGATCAACACACTGGGTCATTGAGGCCACTAGTCCATTTTTTTTATTTTAGCAGATTATTACACACACACCCTGTTGAATAGCTTCTTTTTAGCTTGGCTTGCTGGTTTTATCAGGTTATTTTATGTAAGTGGTTATAAATCATAGCTTTTCTCTATTTTTTATTTACATTACCATTTTGAAGTTAATAGGCGTTGCCCTCAATGCATGCGTCTTAATAAGTAATGTCACTGGTAATAACAGTAGTAATTTTGTCGTGCTTTGAAATTGCGATGGAATTGTTAATAAGAGATTCTGTGCCGGCAGCTATGTCAGCAGTAGAAGCAAGAATGAATAATCGATATAGTCATGCAAGTACCGAAAGGTTGTTTATTACTGATTAAAATATTTTTTGAGGATTAGCATTAATATGAAAGCAAGTGATGTAAAAAAAGGGAATGTCATTGAACATAATAACGCCGTATATCAGGTGCGTGATATTGAAAAATCTTCGGCACAAGGTCGAGGCGGCAATGTGACATATCGCTTTACCATTTATTCGGTGGCTAATGGCAATAAAGTTGATTTAACCATGCGTGCCGATGATGATTTAAAAGAACTAGATCTTATGCGCAGAGAAAGCACCTTTTCATATATGGACGGTGATGCCTTTGTCTTTTTAGATATTGAGGATTTCTCCTCGTATACATTGGATGCTAATGTCGTCGGTGATATGGCTAACTACATCACCGAAGGGCTTGAAGGTGTGTTTGTTCAGTTAATCGATGAATCACCTATTGCGATTCAAATGCCTGCCACTGTGATATTAGAAGTGGTCGATACGCCACCCGAACTTAAAGGCGGATCAGCAACTAAGCGGACTAAGCCAGCAAAGCTTAGTACCGGGATAGAAATTAATGTGCCTGAATACATTGCAAATGGCGATAAGGTTCAAGTATCAACGGTGACGGGTGAGTTTGGTGGTAGGGCTTAATAGTTACGCTACTGATTAAGGCTGCTTGAGTGTTGCTAAAGATGTATGGTCTTTCTAGAACCTAGAAGGACTTGCTCAATAAATGATATAGTGTATCATTTGTTAAGTTGTTATATATTTCTTCTACGGAGGTTCTTTTTAGAAATAAGCTGCCTCTATGATAGCCGCAAAACGAATGAAGCCATAATGAAAAACCTACAAGCTATTGTTGATAAAGCTGCCATTAGCCTATCGTTTATTTGTACAGTTCACTGTCTAGCCTTGCCTTTGCTAGTGGTTTTGCTGCCTGCATTAGCCGTATTCAATTTAGAGGACGAAGCTTCACACTTGTGGATGCTAGCTGCAGTAGTGCCGACCAGCTTATTTGCGCTGACGATGGGTTGTAAAAAACATAAAAAAATAGCAGTTATGTTTTTTGGATTAGTTGGCTTAGCCGTTTTAATTGCAGCAGTAGTACTAGGCCACGATATTTTGAGTGAAACCGGTGAGCAAGTGTTGCTAGTTTCAGGCGCTATTATTATTGCATTAGGCCATTTAAAAAATCATCAGCTGTGTAAGCGCTCATCTTGTGAGTGCCATTCATAACGTCACGGTTTAGCAAATTTTATCGACAACATCTACCTTCAATTTATTTAATCCACAAACCGGTTTCGGTTTTAAGTTTAGTGCCATGACAATACCCACTACGAATATTAAGGCTGTTCCGACAAATATACTGACTGGCTTTTTAGGCGCGGGTAAAACATCGGCTATCTTACATTTATTAAAATCAAAACCCACTAATGAGCGCTGGGCTGTTTTAGTGAATGAGTTTGGTGAAATCGGCGTCGATGGTAGTTTATTTCAAGGCCAACATACTGAAGAAGGTAGTGTGTTTATTCGTGAAGTACCGGGAGGGTGTATGTGCTGTGCTGCAGGCCTGCCCATGCAAATAGCGCTTAACCAATTACTCACTCGCGCAAAACCAGATCGCTTATTAATAGAGCCCACAGGGCTTGGCCACCCAATTGAAGTGTTAGAAGCATTAACCACCGAATATTATTTTGATGTTTTATTAATTGAAAAAATTATTACTTTAGTCGATGCACGAAACCTTACCGATAAGCGTTATACAGAACACGATACATTTAATCAGCAAATAGCCATAGCCGACGTTATTGTGGGTAATAAACAAGATCTTTATCAATCAGAAGATAAAGCTCGGCTTAAGCGTTATATGAAAGACAAGGCTCTGTTAAAAGCAGAGCTTATCTTTACCGAGCAGGGTCAATTGGCGCTAGAGACTTTACAGGGAACGACAACAGCTTCTGTTATTGCAAATAAACATAGCCATAACGAAAGCGTTGAGCAAAAAGGTTTAGCGGATATGCCTTTGCCTGAGTCAGGCTATTTAACTGCTATCAATCAAGGCGAGGGGTTCCATAGTATAGGCTGGCGTTTTGATGCATCTAAAGTCTTTAATAAGCGAGCATTGTTTTTATTTTTAAGCGGTATTGTTGCCGAAAGAATGAAAGCCGTTTTTATTACTGACAGTGGTATCTATGGTTACAATCTTACAGCAGATTCGTTGACTGAAATTGCGTTAGATGAATGCATAGAAAGTCGTATTGAAGTTATTGCCACTGAAATGTGTGATCAGTGGGAAGCGCAGTTATTGGCATGTGTAAAGGATGCTAACGCATAGCTTTTTTATTTTTGACTTTGGATTGAGAGATTATAAAGAATAAAAAAAGCCGCGGTAAAACCACGGCTATATTCTTTTATTATTGACGCCAAGCAGGGCCAGTTTTTCGTTGGTTTTTTTCATCATCTTTTTTTATAAGATCTTGAATAATTTCTTCAGGCGCTTCATGGTCAATTTCACATTTACTTTTAACAGATGCTTTTCTAAGAGCTTCGTATTCACCTTTTAGGTCGGCATATTGGGCTGCCTCAGGACCATCTCCTCCTTCAAGCATAAATAAGGCCGGCCAAAAAAGTAATAATCCTATTCCCATTTGAGCCTGATCATTTTGCTGTGCTTTACGTAAATTTTGATAAAGACGAACTGTGCTTTCAGATATGTAATCCATTTCTAACATTATTTGGTCGCAATCATAATCCTTATACTTATAAGCTGGGCTTAGGCGCGGTTAGGTTGAGGAAGAAGTAAGAGTTATAGTGGATTTAGGTTTAATGAGAGAAAGGATTGTCGAATAAATTTACAAAGTGTTGGAAAAAAGTATAAATATCCAGAACGATCCTGCGCAAAGAATAGAGAGAAATACGGCAGCAGATGCCGCATCTTTAGATTGTCCAGAAAGCTTGTTATGTTCAACGCCAACTCGATCAACAATCATTTCAATACCCGTGTTAAGTAATTCGACAATCATTACAAAGATGAT
The DNA here is from genome assembly GCA_042090785.1 of Cellvibrionales bacterium. Classification (GTDB taxonomy): domain Bacteria; phylum Pseudomonadota; class Gammaproteobacteria; order Pseudomonadales; family UBA7434; genus UBA7434. The sequence goes on from JBELIP010000001.1 coordinate 352,791, forward strand.
TGAAGATAGAAGAAGAAAAATTCCTAGCGGCGTTTTGGCCACAAAAAAAGCCAAAGGTATTCCCACAAGAAGACATCTAAATTGAAACCGAAAAGCCTGCTCTTTATGAAAAGTGGTTTTTAAACCTTGAAGCGAATAGCGAGTTGCATTAATCAAGCGACTCGAAACGCTCACATTACTTTTTAATCCGTATTTTTTTTCTTCCATCTCTCGTACCATTGATATTTTAGCTTTATTGATGATCAATTTTTTAAGTTGATCTAATATAAAGCAGCTAAAAAATTTACTTTTTCACATTACTATAGACTTCGCAATGGCTATCATTAGCAGCCGATGGTTTGCTATCAGACCCCATAGACAGGCTTGTGCAATCTAGTAACTTTAAGTTACCACTAGACTCCTCTATTATGGCTGTGCAATGCTCGACCCAATCACCATCGTTGCAGTAAATAACACCATCTTTAAGCTTTAAGTCGGGCTGATGAATATGGCCACAAATAATGCCGTCCAGTTTACGGCGCTTGACCTCTGATACAGCCGCATTCTCAAAAGTTTCAATGGCTTCACGAGCGCCCTTTATACGATTTTTTATATATGATGCTAACGACCAGTGCCGATAGCCTAAAAAAGAGGTAAATTTTAGAATATTTCGGTTAACCCAAAGCAAGAAAGGATAGCCAAAATTACCAATAAACTTAGCTAATCGGCCAACAAGTATGTACTCATCAAAACAATCTCCATGTACAAGAAGCATTTTTTTTCCTGCAGCTGTTGTATGTATTGCCTCTTCCATAATCTCAATACCACCAATTAAACTTGAGACATATTCCCGCATAGTGGCATCATGGTTGCCAGGAATATAGATTACACGCGTTCCAGACTCTGACATATTAAAGAGCATTTGAACAACTTGATAATGAGTTAATGGCCACCAAAACTTCCTCTTCATGGACCACAAGTCTATGATGTCACCAAGTAAAAATATCTTTTCGCATTCTATAGAATTTAGAAGACTAATGAGGTGCTCAACCTGAGAATCCTTCGAGCCTAGATGGATATCTGAAAGCCAAAGTGTTTTGCATTTGATACATGGCATCGCAAGATTCTTCATAAACAAAGCCCTCTTAACAATATATAAATAAAAAACATAAAGTACGATGTGATCATTTCATTTTTTTTACATTTCAATGGGCTTTGTAATTTTGGTGATTATTAACATTAAGGTGCGGGAATTATGGACGAAGCTCGAATTAGAATTCCAGAAGTATTTCAGTGGTTAAACTTATGGGATAACCCCGCTCGAGATTTAGAAACCTTGAGGCACAAGTAAATCGTCTGGTTAATAGTAAAGTAAATATCTCAGTCATGAATTTGCCTTCTAATGGGAATATTTCTGTTCACACTTCAATCAATTGAAATATAAGTTTCATTTCTTATTACTTAAGTAGTAATACTCTGCCCTCATAATATATCAATCCCAAATTGACTGGAGCTCATCCCCAGCAAAGTAATTTTTTATAACAAGCTGGCGGGTTTTTTATTATTCTATATGAGGTTTTTTTATGAAATTACGTTATTTAACGCAATCAGTATTTGCTTGTTCCTTTGCTATTGCCGTGGGTGCTAATGCATATACATTTAATGGAACAATAAATTTCGAAAAAATTTGGACAACTGCTCATACCTTTGACTCTGAGATTAATGCCGTTGCAGGAAATAAGTTATATGTCACTAACCCTAACGGCAGCTTAGCTGTCTTAAATAAAACCACTGGTAATTTACTTGAAACCATTAATCTTGGTGGCGCACCAAATAGTGTAGCTGCATATGGATCCACAATTGCTGTAGCTGTTGAGGGAGCTTCTCGTCAGCATAATGGATACGTAGAGTTTTATGATGTATCAGGTCCTTCAGCAGTGTCGACTGCTATTGTAACGGTTGGTGCCCTGCCGGATATGTTGACGTTTACACCTGATGGTTCAAAAGTCATTGTTGCGAATGAGGGAGAACCAAATAGTGATTACACGATAGATCCAGAGGGGACAGTAGGAATTATCGATGTCAGTACACTTTCGTACACATCCGTTGATTTTGGTAATGTCACACCAGACGCATCGACTCGTATTTTTGGCCCCAATGCCTCGGTAGCGCAAGATTTGGAACCTGAATATATTGCTATAAACAGTTCTGGGACAAAAGCCTATGTTACCCTGCAAGAAAACAATGCCATCGGCATTATTGATATTAACAGTGGAACAGTAGTTGATGTGGTTGGCTTAGGCTTCAAAGATCATTCAACGCCTGGCAATCAATTTGACGCGTCTAATCGAGACGATCTTGATGGTAATCTTCAAAATTGGCCAACATTTGGCATGTATCAACCCGATGCCATAGATAGCTTTCAGGTTGATGGTGAAGATTATTTCGTCATTGTTAATGAAGGCGATGCCAGAGATTACGATGGTTATTCTGAGGAAGTACGAATGGGTGATCTGAACCCGACATCTGAGTTGGAGGCATCGTTGGTTGCCAATTTTGGTCCAGATTGGCAGGATGATGAAAATCTCGGCAGGCTAAAGACCACTACTTTTAATGAAGATAATAATGGGGAAGTGTCGCAATTATTCTCTTACGGTGCTAGATCATTTTCTATATTAGATGGTGATGGTGAAATGGTTTTTGATAGTGGGAGTATGATTGAGAAAATTACATTAGCTTTAGGTAATTGGGAAGATGGTAGGAGTGACGATAAAGGACCAGAACCAGAATCAGTTGTTGCTTTTGAACTTGGCGGTAAAGACTATATTGTTATTGGTAATGAAAGGACTAGCGACCTAATGTTTTTTGAAGTGTCGGATGTCGAGAATCCAATCTTAGCTCAAATTATCAGCACTGTTAATCTTTATCCAGGGTATGAAGCAGGCGCAAGCCCTGAGGGACTATCTGTAGAGATTTTAAGCGATACTGAAGCTGTTCTATACGTTTCTAACGAATGGCAAACAGCTACTTCAGCTTATGCTCTTACTGCGGTTCCAGTGCCCGCAGCTGCTTGGTTGTTTGCTTCAGCATTGGCAGGTTTAATAGGCCGCAAGAAACTGAATAATTAATTACCTTAATGAAAAAGCCACTGTTAATGCAGTGGCTTGTTATCTCTTTATGTAAAATAAAAGGTGAAACTATTTATCCAGCCATAGGCGGCATAGGCTTGTTAGCGCTGGGTCTGTCGATGCTGAGCTTAGGTTGAGGAAGAAGTAAATAACAATTATGAATTATAAAACAAGCTATAGGCAGTCATTTGACTGTTCTGAAGAAAAGTTATTTTCAGTAATTACTGAGCCAGGCAACCTCCAAAACTTCCACCCTTTCTGTCAAGAGAATATTCCTATTGAATGGCCTGGTGATAATGCAGTTGATAAGCTGACATATTTAAATGGTAAAGTCTTCACTCGTAAAATCACTCGATGGCACGACTGTGGATATGACCTAACCATTACTCATGGGAATATTAAGACAAATGTTGAATGGAACATTATCTTTCATAAAAATAAGCCATTATTAGAAATAAAACTTACGCCCTTGTTCTTACCGAATAATAGTGTGTATCGTTTTTTTAGCTTCTACTTTTATGTTAAACCCCAGCTCACTAAATACCTTAAGGCTTTATTCAATGGCTTAGGTTTTTATATCTCTACGGGGCAGAAAGTCTCGCCGAATCAATTTGGCCGTCACGCTTGGTTTTCTTAAAGCTTTCTCAAACCCTCCCTCATTACCCATGACAGGTTCCATCCTCATTTACTCAAAGAAATCTCAAACCTCTATAAGACAACCACCCATCGTTAAACTCCCCCATAGACCTCTTCATCTATCTCAAACCATCCAGTAGACAATAGCGTAGACACTTTGTGCCTCTTGACGGGGAGTTTGAGAAAGGTAAAGTATTGATATTGCTTGTGTGTAGGTTAGCTTAAGGAATCTTAAGTGTATGGTGCCCAGACGCGGGATCGAACCACGGACACGGGGATTTTCAATCCCCTGCTCTACCAACTGAGCTATCTGGGCGTATCTTGAGCTTGACGCTGGCTCTAAAGTGAACCGAGGGCGGCAAAAAAAGAGGGCGTATTAAACCCGCAGACTTCAGCATAGTCAAGGAGTCATTAATAGCAATTTTAATTAAGCACCAATCTGGTGCTTAATGCTAAGTTCTTATTAAATCTGCTATTTATCTTGTTCGGGAGGAACATAACCCTCGGCTTGTTCAAAGGCTTCGCCCGATAGAAACTTTTCCATTTCGGTTTGCAGAAACTTCCGCGCTTCCATATCACGCATATTTAAATGCTTTTCATTAATCAACATAGTCTGGTGCTTTTGCCATTCTTCCCATGCTTGGCGCGATACATGATTAAAAATTTCTTCGCCTTTAGGGCCAGGATACGGCGGGGTATCTAACCCCGTCATTTCTTGTTGGTACTTGCGGCATAAAACGGTACGGGTCATTTTAAATCCTTGGGCATATTCGGTAGCTAAGTATTTATATCAGTGAGCCTAACTATGCGTTCTCGTCATTCCCCTAAGGTCTTTAACTTGGCGAGTAGCTTGCTTACTGGCGCTGCTAGTCCTACCTCGGCGGGTTGGTTAAGGTTGTACCACAGCCATTGGTTTTGCTCCATTATGGCCTGATGGCTATTTGAGCGATATTGTATGGGAGTAATATCCAGATGAAAATGGCTAAAGGTATGACGTATTTCTGGCCATGTGTTTTCTTTGTTTAGTGTTAACCATTGCTGCAAAGATTCTAGCGATAGCTCACCTTCTGGCAGGCTCCACAGGCTTGCCCAAATACCTGTGGGGGGGCGCTTTTGTAGTAATACATGACCGTCTTTATTCACCACAATATGCATCTCGGTGGTTTTTACAGGAATCACCTTTTTTGGCTTTTTGCCTGGATAAAGGACTATTTGGTCGTCAGCAAATGCAACACAGGATTTTTGCAGCGGACACTGCAAACAGTTGGGTTTGCTGCGGGTACACAGCGTGGCACCTAAATCCATCATAGCTTGTGTGTAATCGGCAACGCGGTTTTTGGGAGTGTGGGCTTCTGCAACGTCCCAGAGCTCATCCGCCACGGCTAATTTGCCCGGCCAGCCTGGCACAGCAAAGTGGCGAGCTAATACACGTTTTACATTACCGTCGAGAATGGAACAGTGTTCGCCAAAGGCGATGGCGGCAATTGCTCCCGCGGTAGAGCGACCAATACCGGGTAATTCAATTAATTGTTCAATGGCTTGCGGAAAGTCACCGTTATGCACTGCGCAAACCTGTTGTGCGGTTTTATGCAGGTTACGCGCTCGTGAGTAATACCCCAGGCCGCTCCAGTAATGCAGTACATCATCTTGGCTGGCGTTAGCAAGCGACTTAAGCGTTGGAAAGCGCTGCATAAATTGTTCAAAGTAGGGAATAACCGTTTTAACTTGGGTTTGCTGCAGCATAATTTCCGATACCCAAACGCGATAGGCGTTGATATTTTGCTGCCAAGGTAAATCTTTACGACCATGCTGATCGAACCATTTAAGCACGCGCGAAGCAAAAGCAGGGCTGCGACTGACTTTTTTTGGCTTGGCTGATGTATTAGCTGGTCTGGTTTTACTCACGTGTTGTATCGATACCGTTTTGATAAAAATGACAAGCGCGCATTATTATGTAAATAAACCTTCAAGTCCGCCTTTAATTTAAGCGATATTCGAGCAGCGATAATCGATGCGGTGCTGTATAATCGCCAGCCTTTCGCAGACTGTAATTATTTAAGAGGACAATATTATGTATCAACTGGTGCTACTCCGCCATGGAGAAAGTATCTGGAATCAAGAAAACCGTTTTACCGGCTGGTATGACATTGATCTTGCAGACGAGGGTGTTGAACAAGCAAAACTCGCGGGCCAGCTATTAAAAGAACAAGGTATTGATTTTGATATTGCTTATTGTTCCGTCCTTACGCGGGCTATTCGCACTTTATCGCTAGCGTTAGAGTCAATGGGCCATGAAGATTTACCCGTGGAAAATAGCTGGCGTTTAAATGAGCGACATTACGGCGCGCTTACCGGTTTAAATAAAGCCGAGACAGCTAAAATTCATGGCGAAGATCAAGTAAAAATTTGGCGTCGAAGCTTTGATATTCCACCGCCACCGGTTGAACTTGATAGTGAGCATTTTCCGGGTAACGATGACCGCTATGCGGATATTGACCCAGCGATATTACCGCGCGGTGAAAGCTTAGCATTGACCATTGATCGCGTTCTGCCGTATTGGCACGATGTGATTAGCCCAACCATATTATCGGGTAAACGTGTATTAATTGCCGCTCACGGTAATAGCTTGCGCTCTTTGGTTAAGTACCTCGATGGCATAAGCGATGAGGATATTATTGGCGTAAATATCCCAACAGGCGTGCCGCTGGTTTATCAGCTTGATGCCGACCTGAAGCCCATTAGCAGCGAATACTTAGGCGACCCAGAGGCAATTAAAGCGATGATGGCTTCGGTAGCTAATCAGGGCAAAGCGAAAAGCTAACCAGCCAGAATGATATAAGTAAGCGCTTACTACGTCTTTAGAGCTTGTTTGTTAAGTGTGTGTAGGCAAAATTGCCCTCTATTGACGCTACGTCATGCGGGGGCTTTTAACTATAATGAAGATAAACCTACACCTTAATCGGTGTACCCTTTACTTAAAACGATTTGAGAGTGACATGAGCCAGTCGACCAACCCAACTGCGGCACGAACCGCCTCCGTTTCGCGAGATACTTTAGAGACGCAAATTAGCGTATCGCTAAATCTTGACGGTACTGGCGAATCAAAATTTGATACAGGCGTGCCTTTTCTTGAGCACATGCTCGACCAAATTGCGCGTCATGGCCTTATTGATTTAGATATTAAAGCCAGCGGCGATTTACATATTGATGCTCACCACACGGTAGAAGATATTGGTATTACACTTGGCCAAGCATTTACTCAAGCGGTTGGTGATAAGAAAGGTTTACGTCGTTATGGCCATGCCTATGTACCATTAGACGAAGCGTTATCTCGCGTGGTTCTCGATTTATCGGGCCGACCTGGTTTAGAGTTTCATGTGCCATTTACACGTTCTTCGGTTGGGGGTTTTGACGTTGATTTATTCCATGAATTCTTCCAAGGTTTTATTAACCATGCCAATGTAACGCTGCATGTCGATTGCCTGCGCGGTGAGAATAGTCACCATCAGGTTGAGACCGTGTTCAAAGCCTTTGGTCGCGCCTTACGTATGGCGTTAGAGTTTGATCCGCGTATGGCGGGTGTCATGCCTTCGACCAAGGGTAGTTTATAAGCGCCGAATTAGGCGCTTAACGCAATTCAGGTTTTTATTGACTTCAGGATAAGATTCAACAGTGACAAAATCTGTCGATGTAGCCGTCATTGATTATGGAATGGGCAACCTCCATTCTGTATCTAAAGCTCTGCAACATATTTCGCCTAGCAGTAATGTTTGGGTAGGTGATGATCCCGATATTATTAAAAATGCCGATCGTGTGGTTTACCCAGGCGTGGGCGCTATTGGTGATTGTATGGGAGAGGTGCGCGCGCGCGGTCTTGATGAAGTAATTCTTGAAGTTGCTAAGACAAAACCCTTGCTGGGTATTTGTGTTGGCATGCAAGGCATGATGACTCATTCGGCAGAGAGTGGCGGCGTTAATGGCCTAGGTTTGTTTCCCGATAATGTCGAATTTTTTGCTGACGCTTTTGCACAAACTCAAGAGCTAGCTGCGGCAACTGCTCAGCTAAAAGTCCCGCATATGGGTTGGAATCGTGTAGCGAAAGTGCAAGACCATCCGCTGTGGAATAATATTGAAGACGGCGCACGGTTTTATTTTGTGCATAGTTATTTTGTTGCTGCCGATGATTGTGCGTCGGCAGTAGGCGTAACGGAATACGGCTTATCTATTACCGCTATGTTAGCGCACGATAATATTTTTGCGGTACAGTTTCACCCAGAAAAAAGCCATAAAGACGGTTTGCAATTATTAAGTAATTTTATGCAGTGGGATGGCGCTAGTTAGAAAGCAGTAGTTAAACGCCAAAACTAAAAAATCCATCTTATTTATTCTTATTAAAATTTATTACGGTTTATAAAACATGTTAGTGATTCCAGCAATTGATTTAAAAGATGGTGAGTGTGTGCGCCTGCGTCAAGGTGTTATGGACGACTCCACCGTTTTTTCTGATGATCCAGTTGCCATGGCAGGTAAGTGGGTTGCTGCTGGCGCGCGTCGTTTGCATTTGGTCGATCTTAACGGTGCTTTCGATGGTAAACCGATAAATGGTGAAGTGGTTACCGCGATTGCTAAAACCTACCCTGATTTACCTATTCAAATTGGTGGCGGTATTCGATCGTTAAACACGATAGAAGCGTATATTGATGCTGGCGTTAACTATTTAATTATTGGTACCAAGGCAGTTAAAGAACCTGAGTTTGTTAGCGAAGCGTGTCGCGAATTCCCAGATCATATAATTGTTGGCCTAGATGCTAAAGACGGTTTAGTGGCAACCGATGGCTGGGCAGAAGTGTCGACATTACAAGCCACTGAATTAGCCAAACGCTTTGAGCAAGACGGTGTTTCAAGTATTGTCTATACCGACATTGCACGTGATGGCATGATGCAAGGTGTCAATGTAGAAGCCACTTTAGCAATGGCGTTAGCTTCATCTACGCCGGTGATAGCTTCGGGCGGTATTACTAATATTGATGATATTAAAGCACTGCGCGCAGTGTCGAGCCAGGGTATTTGCGGTGCCATTACAGGCCGCGCAATTTATGAAGGCACGTTAGATGTTGCCGAAGCGCAAGCTTATAGCGATAGCTATAAAGCTTAATTTTATTATTAACACAGTAATTTCGTTAGAGCGTTATTTATGAGCTTAGCTAAACGTATTATTCCTTGTCTTGATGTCGATAACGGCCGCGTTGTAAAAGGCGTGCAGTTTGTTGATATTCGTGATGCGGGTGATCCGGTAGAAATTGCTCGACGTTACAATGAGCAAGGCGCCGATGAAATTACGTTTTTAGACATTACCGCTAGTCACGAAGGTCGCGATACAACGGTTAAAACAGTTGAGAAAATGGCGAGCGAAGTTTTTATTCCGCTGACAGTGGGTGGTGGTATTCGTGAGTGCCAAGACATTCGCCGTATGTTAAATGCGGGGGCGGACAAAGTTGGCATTAACACGGCTGCTATTCACAACCCTGATTTTGTTCAAGAGGCAGCTGCGCGTTTTGGTTCACAATGTATTGTTGTGGCTATTGACGCCAAGCAAGTACAAGCGGCTACCAATGACCAGTCGGGGCGTTGGGAAATTTTTACCCATGGCGGTCGTAATCCCACCGGTATTGATGCCGTTGAATGGGCAATAAAAATGACAGCCTTTGGTGCTGGCGAAATTCTATTAACCAGTATGGATCAAGACGGCGTTAAAAAAGGTTTTGATGTAGGTTTAACCCGTGCGGTTAGCGAGGCAGTATCTGTACCAGTTATTGCATCGGGCGGCGTGGGTAATTTACAGCACTTAGTTGAAGGTATTACCGACGGGCATGCCGATGCTGTTTTAGCCGCTAGTATTTTTCACTTTGGTGAGTATACGGTTGGTGATGCAAAACAATACATGGCAGAGCGCGGTATTGAAGTTAGAGTTTAAGCGCGCTCTTTTAAACTCGCTAATCTTCCATCGCTTTAACCAATTGTTTTTTAGTTTTTGGCGCGGCTAATACTAAAAATTCTAAAAAGTCAGTTAAGCCATTTAATGCTTCTTCATGCGTTTCAAAAGGGCCTATTGCTGCACCTTCACGAGTTGCAAAAAACCAAACACTTTCTAATAAATAAAATCGGTCGCTACGGCTTGGTATTGCAGCTGTTTCGCCCTGCCGGTGATGTTGCCTCATACCCTTTTTCCACCTAATACTCTTTGCATTTAGATTGAATGCAAAGAATCTTATAGCGATTGGATATTGGACACAAGACCCATTAAATTATTTTACTTTTCAGCTATAGCTTGAGAGTTAATGGCTTGGAGATTTTTGTGGGTAGAGACAGGTTGTAGCGTGATGTTACTGACTAACAATGGAAATGGTGAGTTTTGGTTTTTTTGTTGCTGCTTTTGCGCAATGGCTTGGCTGGCATTCACTAATACTATACCTGCACTGCTGAGTTTGGGTAATTCTTTTTCTAGGTAGTCCAAGGTAGTCGCGTAGGGGTGAGCAATCACTACGGCAGACCCTTGACGGTTGGCAAGTGCCAGTGCTTTTTTATAAGCTTTATCAATGGCTAAGGGCGAAGGGTCATGGTCAAGAAACACATCTCGAACTAAATAGGGGATTTGCTGCTGGTCAGCCGCATGCATGGCCGCACTATTATCAGTTGTTTTACTGTCAATAAAATAAAACTGCGTTTTACTTAATTCTGACATTAGCCAATGCATGCGATCGGGCTGAGAGGTTAGCTGGCTGCCCATATGATTGCTTAACCCTTTTGCTTGCGGCAAGGCTTGTATAGCCGCATGCAAGGTGCTAATAAAATCTTTTTGATCGTGATCCATTTTAAGCCCGCCGGGCCCAATGTGATGGTGACCCACGGCTTCCATAGGCATATGAATAATAACTTCTTTATTAGCATTAATATTATTGGAATGGTTAGCGTTATTAACATAATTAGCCAATTCACGGGCTTGCGGCGCATGCGGCAAAATTGCATAAGTGATAGCACCGGGTAAGTTAACCGCGCGGCGGCCGCTAGCTAAATTATTGCCGAGATCATCAATGATAATGGTAAGCGAAGGCCGTTGACTTGATAAAATGGAAACATTTTTCTGTTTTATGTTCAGGCTCTCTTGCACTGTATTAGGTTGCGCTGGTCCCGAAAGGGCGGTTTCTTGTAGGGCAAAGAAATTGGCACTAAACGCAGTAAAAACAATAAGAATAATGCTAGCGATTTGTTTCAGCATAAAAACCTTGTAGGTCTATCTTAGGACGCATTTTTTTGGAAAGCGCCTTATCAATGAATGTCTTGAATACAAAATTGCGTGTTTTTAATCTTTAGTAGTTGTTGGCACTTAAAATATTCAAACCTTTCAATAAGGTAAGTGCTTCATACAACTGATTATCTTTATTGACAAGCTCTTTATCAGCATCAAGCGCTTCGCTGGCATCTGTTTTACTTGATTCATCATTGGTGTTTTCTAGGTGCCCATGAAGGTCGGCTTCAAATATTTGGCCGTTGGATTTTAATTTAGTGATCTTTGCTCGTTCTACCGTGATGTCGGGCACAATGCCTTGCGCCTGAATGGACCGGCCTTTAGGCGTAAAGTAGCGAGCAGTTGTGAGTTTCATGCCGCGCTTTTCTGACAATTGTATAACGGTTTGAACGGAACCTTTACCAAAGCTATTGGTGCCTAAAATAATAGCGCGCTTATGATCTTGTAATGCGCCAGCAACAATTTCAGATGCCGATGCCGAGCCGCCATTAATTAATACAACTAATGGCCAGTTAAATGTTTCGTCGCCAGAGTGCGCTTCAAAGCGTGAGGCAGATTCACGGATACGGCCTTCGGTATAAACAATGAGACCTTCTTCTATAAAAGCATCAACCACTTCAACCGCGGCTTGAAGTACGCCGCCAGGATTATTGCGTAAATCGAGGATGACGCCGTTAATGGTTTGCTCTTCATTTAATTTAATAAGCGCTTTTTTAAGATCAATGCCTGTATTACCCTGAAATTGCGCAATACGTAAATAGGCATAGTTATCTTCGAGCACACGGCTGCGAACACTGACGACAGAAATAATATCGCGCACTAACGTTAAATTAATTGGCTGCGGTACGCCTTGTCTAACAACGGTTAAGTTAATTGAACTGCCTTTAGGGCCGCGCATTTTTTTAACGGCTTCGCCAAGACCAAGCCCTTTAACCGGCTTGTTATCTATTTTAATAATTAGATCGCCGCTTTCCATGCCAGCTTTTTTTGCTGGCGTATCATCGATCGGCGAAATAACTTTAATAAAGCCATCTTCTATACCTACTTCTAAACCCAAACCGCCAAATTCGCCGGTGGCATTAACTTGTAAGTCTTCAAAGGTTTCAGGTTCAAGATAATTAGAGTGGGGGTCAAGCTCGGTTAACATGCCTTTAATAGCATTTTGCAATAAGGTTTTATCGTCAACTTCTTCAACGTAAGCATTACGAATATGATTAAAAGCAGTGACAAACGAGCGTAAATCTTCGAGGGCAAGTTTGCCTTTAATTTCGGCATCATCGGTAGGTGTTAGTGCGTTTTCAGGATGGAGTGGTTCTAATGCCGGGGTAAGTTCTGAATTAAGTTCTGGCGTTATTTCAGGGGTTACTTCAGCAGGTAGTTTAGTAGGTAGTTCAGTAGATAGTTCAGAAGATAAGCCATCCTCTGCATAGCTAATAGAAGCTAGCGCTAAAAGACACAGCGTAAAAACTGATTGCGCGAATAATTGGCGCTGGCGAAACGGCAAATTCAATACAGTTAACAACACAAAGAGATCCTTTTAATAAGCTGGCAACAAACAATAAATGAGTACTCACTTGAAGCGATTCGTAGTGAATCATAGCGGTTAAACCGCCGTTTTGCGAACGACTGGTTACAATATTAGCTTTTGCTACACCAATGGTTAGGGTTGTAAGGTTGGCCATTGTGGCGAATTTCAAAATACAAAGCGGCTGTAGATTGACCGCCGCTATTACCAACGGTTGCAATAGTTTCACCGCCGGCTACCCAGGCACCGGCATTTTGTAGCAAGCTTTCGTTATGGCCATATAAACTCATGTAGCCATTACCATGGTCAATAATCATTAATAAGCCCTGGCCCTGAAACCAATCGGCAAATACAACACGGCCAGCATAAATGGCTTTAATAGGTTCACCGGCATTAGCTTTTAGCGTTACGCCTTGCCAGTTAATGGATGAGCCGGAGCGCGCTTTACCAAATTGAAATTGTTGCTGGCCAGCCACAGGCCATGGCAGCCGCCCTTTTGCTTTGGCAAAGTCGCCATCGGGGACGGCAAAAACTTTATTTTCTTTTTGTTTAGCCTCACGTTTAGCTTGTTTAGCCATGACTTTTGCTACATCGCTGAGTAATTGTTTAAGAGAGGCGCTATCGTTATCCAGTACTTTTATACGTTTTTCGTTGTTTTTGATATCTGCGGTTAACTGTTTCAGTTGTTGAGCACGTTCACGCTGCAGTGTTGCAAGTGATTGCTGTTGCTCGATGAGCAATTGTTGGTTGGCTTCTAGGATGGCATGTTGCTCCCGGATTTGATTGCTTACCTGCAACTTCTGCCTAACTGTTGCAGCATACTCATGAATTTTTTTATTGCGCGCTTCATTAATATAACCCAAATACATGAGTTGTCGGTCAATAGACTCGGGGCTCTCTTGTTCAAAGAATACCTGTAGCTCACTTTGCTTACCCAGTTGGTAGGCCTGTCGTAAATGCTCGCCAATAAGTGCTTGTTGCTGTGTCTGTTGGCGTTGCAAATAAACTTGTTCTTGGCGAAGTTGGGATAGTTGCTGGTTAAGCTGTTGTTGTTTTTGAGTTAATTCGCGGTTTTTGGCGGCAAGTTTGCCAATTTTTATTTCGGTATCGCTAAAAGTCTTATTAATGCTGCTATGACGATTGAGGTCACGCGACAAACGTTTTTTAATGGTTTTAAGCTCATTAAGCAATTTTGAGAGCTTTGCTTCATTAGCCGCGAGTTCTGCTCTTTTCGTCGGGGCGGCGTTGGCATGGGCGGCTTCTATAAATAAGGTGGTACTGGCTACAAGGCTTAAAGCCACAAAAAAAGCCAGCGAGAGGGCAAACCAGCGCAGTGTCTGACAAATTATGGGGCTTTGTGATGAGGGTATTTGGCTTATTTTGTCCATATATCTCTATTTGTCTGCATTAGCCGGTATATATCATAGCGCCAAAAGAACCATTATATACACCTAACTAGCGAGCTATGTAGCTGTTATTGCTGACGATATCGTATAGATGGCTTTATACGACCCATCATATAGGATATATGGCAGCTACATAAAGTGGTAAGTTTTAGGTAGTGGATAAGGCAAACAGGCAGTGTATACTTGGCGCCCGAAAAAAACAGACAGGTAAAAAGCGCAGTCGTATGCAAAAGTTTCTTATATTTGTTTCTGAACAATGGTTGTTAATCACAATGCTCGCGGCGGCGGTTGCCTCGTTAGCTTGGTTAGAGAATCGACGGGCGGGTAAAAGCCTATCGACTCATGCATTAACCGCATTAGTTAATCGTGATGAAGCGGTTGTTATTGATTTACGTGATAAAGCCGATTTTGATAATGGTCATATCGTCGATGCGGTCAATGTACCGTTCACTAAATGGCAGTCGCAGCATAATGCCGGTGGCAAGACCGATTTACAGCAATACGGAAATAAACCGCTAGTGTTAGTTTGTAAATTGGGTCAGCAATCGTCTTATGTTGCTAAGCGTATTCAAACCGAAGGTGGCCCAGCCGTTTATCGTTTAGCCGGTGGCTTAACAGAATGGCAAGGTGCTCAGATGCCGCTGGTTAAATAGCATGACAGAATTATCAACGTCACCAACATCTGAATCGCCACAACACAAGGTGCTGATGTATAGCACGCTGTATTGCCCTTACTGTATGGCAGCGCGTGATTTACTCGATGCAAAAGTGGTTGAGTACACAGATATTTCCGTAGAAGGCAATCCAGCATTGCGGGCAGAGATGTCACGGATAAGTGGTGCTCGCACGGTCCCACAAATATGGATTAATGATAGTCATGTTGGTGGCTATACCGAGCTTGCTGCCCTAGAGCGCAGCGGCCAGCTAGATTTGCTTCTGGGCTAGCATGGGCTAGGCTAATTAAGCAAAACAGGCTTAGTAAAACAAGCGAAGTAAAAAAGTCAGGCAAAAAACAATTTTAAATAGAGCGGCAGGATGCGGCTTAGTAATATAGACGTATGGACGTGCAACAGTTTAGGCGTAACAACCTACTTATAATTTAATCGCCAAGCGCGTAATGACGAGGTTAACAATGTCAGAGAATGAAAACGAAGCATCAGCAGATGCTGCTCCACAATTTGCGGTTCAACGTACTTTTATTAAAGACTTTTCTTTTGAAACGCCTATGGGTGTTAAAGTTTTTACAAAGGCTTTTCAGCCTAAAGTAAAAATGGATGTGAATACACGTGGTAATAAAGTTGCCGATGATATCCACGAAATTGTATTAACCATTACGATTACTGCGCAAGTTGAAGATGAGACGGCGTATTTAATTGAGTTACAACAAGCGGGTATTTTTGCCATTTCGGGTTTTGCTGCTGAGCAGCTTCAGCATGTATTAGGCGCTGTTTGCCCTAACTTTTTGTTCCCATATGCGCGCGAAGCAATTGATAGCATGGCGGTTAAGGGTGGTTTCCCACCGTTATCATTAGCGCCAATTGATTTTGATGCTATTTTCCGTCAGTCGCAGGCTACTGCTGCAGATTCGGGACAGTCGCTCAACTAAGCGGTTGTTGAGTGTTTAAAAAAACGCCTTGCATTGCTATGTAAGGCGTTTTTTTTGCTTTTCTTTTTATTATTGTCGGTATTATTGTCCTTAATGTTGTCGTTATTGTTAAAGATAACCTCATCGTTTAATACAAAGAGAAAAGCCGATAAATTTTTCGAACCCAACTAGAAAATAATTAACTCTAGGCTGAAGGCCCTGCCATCACAATATCATCTGCAACAGCGTATTTTTTAAAGTTAGCAACAAATTGTGCTGCGAGCGTTTTAGCTTGCATGTCATAGGCGGCTGGATCCGACCATGTATCGCGGGGATTAAGCAGTTGCGTATCCACGCCGGGTACTGCAAGCGGTATATCGAGATTTAAAACATCTAAATGCTGCGTTTCAACATTGAGTAACTCGCCGTTTTGGATTGCGCTAATGACCGCACGAGTCGTTGGAATATTAAAGCGTTTACCTTCACCGCCAGGCCCGCCCGAGCCACCAGTCCAGCCCGTATTTACCAAATACACACGACTGCCAAACTCTTCGACTCGCTTCATTAATAACTCGGCATAATCACCTGCAGGGCGGGGCATAAAAGGGGCTCCAAAGCAGGTTGAAAAAGCGGGTTGAATCCCTGCTTCACCACCAAGCTCAGTTGAACCAACGCGGGCAGTATAACCACTTAAAAAATGGTAGGCCGCAGCTTGTTTCGATAAAATAGAAACCGGCGGTAGTACGCCCGATACATCACAGGTTAAAAAGATAACCACTTTAGGTTCGCCGGCTTTGTTTTCTACTACACGCTTATTCACATGCTCAAGCGGATAACAGCAACGCCCATTTTCAGTGAGGCTAGTATCATCATAATTGGGGGTGTCGGTTTCGTTTAAAACGACATTCTCGAGAATGGCACCGTTACGAATGGCATTCCAAATAACGGGCTCGTTTTTTTGGCTTAGATTAATGGTTTTTGCATAGCAGCCACCTTCAATATTAAATACCGTACCGCGCCCCCAGCCATGTTCATCGTCGCCAATTAAGTAGCGTGCTGGATCGGCAGATAAAGTGGTTTTACCGGTACCTGATAAGCCAAAAAATAATGCGGTGTCGCCATTTTCTCCAACATTTGCTGAGCAATGCATGGGCAATACATCTTTTTCAGGCAGTAGAAAATTTTGTACCGAGAACATAGCTTTTTTCATTTCGCCGGCGTAGCGCATGCCTGCCAATAACACTTTGCGTTGAGCAAAATTAATAATAACGACACCATCACTGTGGGTACCGTCGCGCTCTGGGTCGCAACAAAAGCTCGCAACATTTAGAATTGACCACTCTTGTTTATTTTTAGGATTAAAATCTTCAGTATCAACACGGACAAACATATTGCGACCAAACAAATTTTGCCAAGCCGTTTCAGTGTGCATGTTAACCGGTAGGTAGTGTTCATCATCGGCGCCGACATGCAGTTTTGCTTGAAATTGATCACGCTCAGCTAGATAGTCGCTAACGCGCTCCCAAAGCGCATCGAATTTATTCGCATTAAACGGACGATTAACTTTACCCCAATCTATTGCTTCTTGTGATGAAGGCTCTTGCACAATAAAGCGATCGGCGGGTGAACGACCGGTACGATGACCGGTAGTAATGAGTAGCGCGCCATTATCGGCAAGTACGCCTTCCTTACGGGATAAAGCTAATTTAATTAAGCTTTCTGCATCAAGGTTGTGATGAATAATGGGCTGTTCGCTAACTGCATTCATGCGTGGATATTTTCCTGTTTCGTTTTTTGGTGGCGTTGAAAGGCAAGTATTTAGTGTGTACGAGTTATATTTTCACCCGTTTTTGTATCTCCAACTGATGGGTTGGTCACTTTTGGAGAGCGAGAGAGTATGACAGAAGTAAGCGGTGAGTGGTATGCAGATAGCGTTAAGCGGGACGTAATTTTACATCCTTAATAGCCATTATTAATTTTATGAATAACAAGGCATTGTAAACGAGAACGTTTTATTAACATGTAATAAATAAGAGGTTCTTAATTTTAATGACGAGTCTGGGTTAGGTCGATCCCCAACTGCTCTATATCCTTTTTACTAAAGCGATATCTGGCGCTACAAAATTCACAGTCCATCACAATTTCTTTATCGGCTTGCAGTATAGATGCTATTTCTAAAGGGTTAATTTGCATAAGCGCCGCCCCTGTTCGCTGGTACGAGCAGCTGCATTCAAAATCAATAGTATCTGGTGGGGAAAGTTTCACTTGATGCTCATGGAATAAATTAAACAATAGCTTTTCTACAGACGCTTCGAGCAGCTCTTTATCGGTTAATGTGGAGGCCAGTGCCATTAGTTCTTCCCAGACATCATTGCTATTCTCTGCACCATTATCACCAATAAAATTATCGTTACTGGCGCGTTGATCTTCATGTGGCATACGTTGCAGTAAAATACCGGCAGCTGCGGTATCGGATGTGGCTAACTGGAACAGTGTTGGTAGTTGCTCGGATTGATTAAAATAAGCCTGCAAGCAAAGTGTAAGCGTGTCTTGATCGGCAGCTACAATACCTTGATAACGTTCGCCTTCTTCTGGCTCTATAGTAATGGCGAGTTGCCCAGGCCCCAATAATTGTTGGAAACCTTGCGTATCAGAATCACAGACCAGAGGCGTTTCTTCAGAGAGCCGTGCAACAGCACGAATTTTATGAGCCGTCGGCACCGCTAGTTCATTTGCAGCTTGGTTGATAATAGCCTCGGCCATTAATAGCTTAACAGCACCATCACCTCTTGCTTGTAATGACAAACGGGCATTGTGCTTAAGGTGAATACCCATTAACACGCAGGCTGTAATGCTTTCACCCAATAATGCGTTTATTGCCGGCGGGTAATTATGGCCGTTTAAGGCTTCAATAAAACTGTTTTGAAGTTTTACAATTGCCCCACGAAATGGCTGGCCAGCAAAATAAAAGCGTTGTATTAAATCAGTATTAGACATATTTAAAGACTTATTCAAAGAATGATAAAAAAGTGATTAATGAGTAGCTACTAGAAAAACAAAGCAACACACCGTCATACGAATAGCATTAGGTGCAAAAAAGTTAATCGGATTCTGTGCCTTTTTTAAAGCGGTGAATTTGTCGACGCTGTTTTTTATTGGGTCGCTCCGCATGGTTGGGCATGGTTAAATTAGCCACCTTTCTTTCTGCTGCTCGTTTTTCACGTAAGGCTATACTTGCTTCGGTTTCGTCAAATAGTTTGCTTGCTTCTGTTGCATTGCGGCGTCGGTCAGATAGCATTTTAACCACCACGACTTTTTCATCCCAACCACAGCGAATGGTTAACATAGCGCCTACCTCAGTGTTTTTACTGGTTTTAACTCGCTGGCCATTATAGTGAACCTTGCCACCTTCAATCGCTTGTTTGGCAAGGCTACGAGTTTTAAAAAAACGCGCGGCCCAGAGCCATTTATCAATTCGTACGGTATCAGTTGTGTTGGTTGTATTCATTGTATCGCGCTCAGCGAAGTTGTAGCTTTGGCTGTAGTTGTTGTAGTTGTTGTAGTTATAGATATTGTAGTTATAGAAATAATTAAGGCATTAATTCCGACAGCGATTGAATGCCAGTATAGCATTCAGGCTCTCGCATGGTTTGAGCTGGGCGCTGGCTGTCAGGATTCAACGGCATAATTAAATGTCGAATGCCATACTGGGCCGCTGATGCAAGCACCTGTTCATTATCATCAACAAAAACGGTACGAGCTGGATTAAAAGAAAATTTTTCGGCGAATTGTTCCCAAAACGCAGGATTTTCTTTAGGTATACCAAAGTCATGAGAGGCATGCACTTCATCAACATAGCTAGAAATATTGATGCTGGCGTCTTTTACCGCAAGTGTTTTGCGATGCGCATTGGTCACAATTAAAGATTTTACGGGCAGCGTATTTACAGCGGTTAGCAATGCTTCTGCATAAGGTAAAAATTGAATCCGATTTTGTACCTCATATTTTAATGCAACAATATCAACCCCTAGCTGATCGCTCCAATAGTCAATACAATAAAAATTAAGCGTGCCGAGCTGATTGCGAATTTTATCTTCTAAGAATTCTCGAGCTTCGTTTTCATGCCATTGTTTTATCGCTGCATATTGTCTGGGCAAATGGTGTAACCAAAAATAATTATCATAGTGTAGATCCAACAGCGTGCCGTCCATATCGAATAACACGGTATCAATGCTGTGCCAATCTATGTTGTGCGAATTACCCATGCTATGTGCGCTTTAACCTTATGCTGGTTTATCGACTATTTTATTGTTTAGTTTTAGTAGTGATTATACGCATATTGTAAGGCGTTAAGATCATTGCGTCACAGGATTAATCCCTGCGACGCTTAGAGGGGAAAGGCGTCTAAATAAAATAACGAGCAAAGTAGATAGGAGAGGGGGCTTAAATTTTATCAGTAGTCTATAAGAGAGTTTAACGGCCTAAGCGCGAAAACTCTCTTAATTGTTTAGCACTCGGCCAACAAGTGCGGCCGACATAATAAAGTAACGCCATTTGTGCATCGGCCTTATTGCTAAACGGACCTGCTTGCTCATTCTTGGTATTGGTGACAAACCAAAGGCCATTCTTAATAGAAAAGCACTTTTTTAAATGTTGGCGACTCGATTTTTTTGGCGACTCGTTTTGTTCTGTTTTGGGCAACGGCTTAATGCTCATAGCAGTGTGAATAACCTCTATCTATTAGTGACTGTATTTAAAAATGGCTTAGCAAAAGCACCTGTTTGTTAATGTGCTTTTCGCTTGTCTTAGTTAGAGACTAGTAGAGGTCTAAATGTTTCGCAGATATGACAGCTATAAAGTGTGAGGATGTTACAGAATTTTAGTTTAGGGCGCGCATCCTTGCGCAGCTGAGGGGAAATTATAACCACAGTGGACGTTAACTGTGGGTAAAAATGAGAAAAGGCTAGGTTGTAGGGCTAGGTTGTTAAATACAAAACTAGGCCGTTAAGCGCATGGTTGTCCAGACCGGTGTTGTTTTTCGCTTGCTGGCAGGTCGCACTTTTGAGCCCGATAAAAGCGGTAACTGTTTTAAGCCTTTTAAAAGCCGTTGTATCATTCTTTGAGTTTTTGCCTGGCAGAGTAATAGTGGTAATTCAATGCAGCGAAGTGACGAAAAATTAGACAGTTTTACGCCGTCAGTGACAAAGTAACGAACGGGTTGCCAGCGGCCGCGTGAATCAAAGTAGGGCGACTTAATTAAGGCGCAGACTTTCTGGTGTTGATTAAAGATAAAGGTTGTTCCCTTTTTGCTGCAGACTAAAGGTGTTGTCGAGTCGCTAATATGCTGTCTGAAGGTCTTATAGCTTACCGATTGGCATTTTCCGCCAATAAGGCCATGTGCAGCTAGTGATTGCTGTTGTCGACTTTGTGTTTGGGGTTTTCTTGAACGCAAGCCGTTTTTTAAACTACGATTTAACCCATGATTTAAACCACGATGATGAATATTATTGATGAGGGTTTGCATAAGAGTTGTTAGCATCGTTAATTACCTAAATTGGATTCGCTTAAATTGATCTAGTGCTGATATTAGCTCTGCACATTCACTGTATACTTAAACAGTGTATACCCATACAGTAGTTTTGCAAGAAATCACCGAAAAATTTTCACCCTAATAATGTCTTTGGGTGCTAACTCATTGTTTTACATAACAGACTTTTTTTATTTTTTGTGCGCGGGGTAGATTATTTTGTGCAAAAAGTTACGGTACATTAACGG
The DNA here is from genome assembly GCA_042090785.1 of Cellvibrionales bacterium. GTDB lineage: Bacteria > Pseudomonadota > Gammaproteobacteria > Pseudomonadales > UBA7434 > UBA7434. The sequence goes on from JBELIP010000001.1 coordinate 374,131, forward strand.
CGTAGTTCGGCATATTGAATGTCTATTATGCTTATGGCGTTTATTCATTAACGAATAAATACAAACTTTCCCTTGCTCTAGGAGATAACATGAAACTCATTTCGCCCATTATCTTAAGCACCGCTTTATTGGGCTGTGCGACTCAACCAGCCGGCTCTGGCGATAATTCAGCCACAGCCGATAGGAATAAAGCAAAAATTGGCGCCATTGTTGGTGCTGTAGCCGGTGCGATTGTTGGTGGCCAACTCGATGATGATGGTAACCGTGATAAAGGAATGATTTTAGGGGCCATTGCGGGGGCGGCAACAGGGGCGGGTATTGGCAATTATATGGATAAACAAGAGCAAGCGTTTCGTGATGCCCTTGCTGCCGAGCAGCGTCGTTCAGAAATAGAAATTGAGCGAGTGCGTGAAGATTTGCTTAAATTGACCTTTGATAATGAAGTGACATTTGATTTAAACCGTGCCGATATTAAACCGTCGTTCTCTACTAGCTTGAATAAAGTGGCTGAGGTGATGCAAAAATATCAGTCAAGAGGTGAAGTGGTTGGGCATACTGATTCCACCGGTTCTGAAAGCTACAATCAAGCATTATCGGAGCGACGAGCAGCATCAGTGGTTTCATATTTAACGCGAAGCGGCGTTTCAGCGGCGAGTTTGAGTTCATCGGGTCGTGGTGAATATGAACCGCGTGAATCCAATGCCATAGAAGCAGGCCGTGCGTTAAATCGTCGTGTAGAAGTGTTTGTGACACCGACAGCAGATTAGCAAACGGCTAAGCTACTGTGGCTGCGGTTGATGTAACCAGTCGTAAAGCGTTTCTCGCGCTTGCTCTAATCCCATGGCATTGGTCGCAGAAAATAATTGAGCGCTAATATGCGGATAATCTGCAACGCTTTTCTCCACTTGAAACAGGGCCTGCATGGCGGGCCCACGTTTTAGCTTGTCGGCTTTTGTAATTAAGATATGGCATTGAATTTGATATTGCTTAACCCAGTCAAGCATGACGGTATCAAACGGTTGTAATGGATGCCTTACATCCATAACTAAGACTAGCCCTGTCAGGGATGCACGTTTTTCTAAATACTGCTCTAAATGCTTTTGCCATTCTAGCTTTTTGGCAATAGCTACCTTTGCATAGCCGTACCCAGGCAAATCGACTAAGCGCTGCTCGTCGCGTAAGCCAAAAAAGTTAATTAACTGGGTGCGCCCAGGGGTTTTACTGATACGGGCGAGTTTTTTCTGTCCGGTAATGCGGTTAATAGCACTCGACTTACCCGCGTTAGAGCGACCGGCAAAAGCGACTTCAAAGCCATGATCGAGCGGGCATTGGGCGAGTTTTGCCGCACTTTGGGTAAAAACCGCCGTTTGAAAGTACTTTTGTAGATCAATATCTGAAAGCTGAGTGTTATCTTTTTCTGTTGTCATAGTGCTCATCAAGTCGATAGTCGTTAAATCGGTGACTTTCTAACCGAGAATTACTCTGGATATGGCCTATTTTAAAGCAAGCCATTATACCTGTAAGAAGGCTAAGTGAGTGGATTGCTCAATTGTTTAGCAATATGCACAGCAAAATATCTGGACGCATAAACCGATGTCGATGGTAAAATGCTGGCCGTTTTAGCGATATGTCGCATTGTCTTGGCGGCTCGCAGTACCGATTTCACGATAATTTATTAATAGATCAAATTTTGGAAGATAAAATGAAACTCTTTTCTAACGCTTTTATTGCGGTCTTACTAGGCCTTTCATTGGCAGCTATGACGCAGGCGGCAGGTAATGCTAGTGCGGGTAAGAACAAAGTTGCTACCTGTGGCGCTTGTCATGGTAACGATGGCAACAGCTTAATACCGTCTAACCCTAAACTAGCCGGGCAGGGCGAAAAATATCTTCTTAAGCAATTAAAAGATGTTCAGCGAGGCGATAGAGAAATTGCTATGATGACTGGGCTGCTAAACAATTTAAATGATCAAGATTTGGCTGATATCGCCGCATATTATGCCAGCCAAACACAAACGCAAGGCGCATCTGAGGCGAAATGGGTTGAGTTAGGTGAAGAGATTTACCGAAATGGTAATCATGAGCGTGGCATACCTTCTTGCACTGGCTGTCATGGCCCGGCAGGCGCAGGTAATGCACCCGCAGGATTCCCAATGATTGCTGGCCAGCATGCTGAGTATATTGCTATTCAATTACGTCATTTTTCAGTTGGCAACCGTCATAATGATGGCGAAGGCAAGGTCATGCGCGGCATAGCGGAACGAATGAATGAGAACGAAATCCAAGCCGTTTCTAGCTACATTGCAGGGCTTAGACAATAAACCAGGCCCTTCAACCACGTAAAACCACGTAGACCGATTGGGCCAGAGTTCAACAGTAAAAAAGGATAGCAAGCAATGAAAATAGTACGCCGCATGGCAGCGCTTTTATTATTACTACCAACGTTAATTTTGACTCAATCAGCCTGCGCTGAAGATACTGCTTTAGCAGCACAATACCAAGCTGGTACCCACTACCAGGTGCTGCCAAACCCAGCGAGAACATTAGACGCTAATAAAATAGAAGTCATGGAAGTTTTTTGGTACGGCTGCTCACATTGCTATGCGATTGAACCCTTGTTAGCAAAGTGGAAAGAGACCATTGCCGACGATGTTATCTTTGCTAAAACCCCTGCCGTTTGGCGCGACTTTATGCGTCTTCATGCCAATGTCTATTACACGGCTGAAGCGTTTAATTTACCCCGTGAATTTCACAATGAAATTTTTGCGTTATTAGCAAAAAGCCCAAAACTGGCTAATCAAGACAGGTTTGCCGAAGTATTTGCTAAATATGGCGTCAGCAAAGAAGCTTTCAGTAAAAAAGTGAATGCTTTTGGCATTATGAGCAAGGTTTCACAGGGCGAAAAGCGCGCGCGTAAGCATTATCTTATACAAGGCACGCCAGAAATGATTGTTAATGGTAAGTACCGAATTAGTGCGCGAATGGCTGGTAGCCAAGCAGAAATGCTCAAAGTGGTTAACTACCTTATTGAGCTTGAGCGAAACTCATAATCCAGAAACTCGTCGGCCAAAAAAAACCGCTGAATTCAGCGGTTTTTTTTGGCTTTTAGATTTTGAAAAGCCTTCTATACTGTTTATAGCAAGTCAGCGAATGAAGTGATGATAACTTATCGCTCATTAATAACGTTAATAATAGTCAGCTAAATCAATGACAAGGTTTTTATGAACTTTCTCAAAGGAAACCCTACAGAAAAAATAAAGACGTTACAGTCGGTATTAAATAAAAAAGAACAGGTTTTTGGGCGTTTACGTCAATCCTTAGACGATTCTCTCAACCATTTATCGGTTGCAGCCGAAGGCCAAGACGAGAGCTTGGACCTAATCATTCATGAACTGCGCACCCAAATGCAAGGGAGTAATGGAGCGATTAGTGCCGAGCTAGTTGCTCAGCTAGAGAGCTCTGCTAATGGTATGGTAGCACTTAGACGGCAGCGTGCAGAAAAGCAGTTACAGGGTTTTAGTGATGGCATTGCCCAATTACTATTGCTTAATCCTCCCACTGAAATTCGAAAGCAGCTCGCTGGGTTTGTCCGCGATACGCGCCAAAGTATTAATAACCCAACGCAGCAAGAGTTGCTCCCGATTAAGTTTTCTCAGCTACAAGGCCAAGTGCTGAGCGAATTAGATACTCATGCCGCAAATACACTCGATACTGCAAATGAAATGTCGCCAGACCCTGCTGTTGTAGAGGCAATAGAAGGGATCTTAGCCGATATATTAGTGCAGATAAGGCCGCTTGCAGCAACAGAAGACGCTTTGGAAAAAGCGCAACATATACTCAACGCTGGGTTAGATTGGCAGGTGCTGGCCGAGTTATTAGAACAGTTAAGTATTGTTGTTATTGCAACCCTCGATAACGATCAACACGAATTCGAATTATTTTTACAAAGCCTCAACGATCAACTTTCCAGTTTATGCGACGGCGTCAGTGGCATTGATGACATGACGAAATCCATACTTAATGGCGGAGAAGCATTTGATAAGGCCGTTCGACAAGATATTCAAGTATTTGCTGGTGATATCGATAATGCGAGTTCTCTGGCATCCTTAAAAGGCTCAGTGAAAACACATCTTGCCTCTGTGTTTGGTCAATTAGACCAATTTAAGCTCGAGCGGCTTGAGCAGCAATTAGATTACGAGACCGAACTGAATAGTCTAAAAGGTCAGGTCCAAGCCTTAGAGCGCGAAGCGGCGCGGGCACATGCCGAAGTTGAAGTGCAGCAGCGACGCAGTGAGCGTGATGCACTGACTAAGCTGCCTAATAGAGAGGCTTATGAACGTCGTATTGCCATTGAATTAGAGCGGGTTAGACGCTACAGCTCTAAATTTTGCTTGGTAGTAGCCGATGTCGATTACTTTAAACAGGTTAATGATTCCTATGGACATTTAGCCGGCGATAAAGTCTTGAGAGTTTTAGCTAAAACCATGCGTCGCCGATTGAGGCTGGCTGATTTTATAGCTCGTTACGGCGGTGAAGAGTTTGTTATTTTACTGCCAGAAACCGATGCTAAAGCAGCCTTAGTTTTAATGAATGAGATTTGCATGCAGATTCGTGACTGCCCCTTTCATTTTAAATCCGAACCATTAAACATCACTATCTCTTTAGGGATTGCTCAGGTGGCTGAAGGTGATGACGGCAGAACACTTTTTGCCCGCGCAGATAAAGCCATGTATGAAGCCAAGCAGCAGGGCCGAGACCGCTGCTATGTTGCCGATGGCAGCTAAACAACAAGAATAGTTAAAGACCGATTAAAGAGTAATAAACGCTAAATAATCGCCGCCAATATTTTCTTAATTCGACAATAGCAAGTCGTTGAATATGGTCTACACTGATAGGCGATTAACGACCAGTTATACAGCGGCCATTGTTCAAGAAAAACGGCATTAACTGGTGAAATAGACAAATACTGATGAGTAATCAGAAAATACAAGACCATATGTAGGAGTCATGCCATGGGCGATGAAAAAGAATTGGATTTAAGTCTTTTTGAGCAGCTAGATGAAGCCCTTGAAGAGCGAGCTGGCGGCAGTGATCGTAGAAAGAAAAATATCGGTGCCGATGATTCAATAGGTGAGGACCGCCGCAAAGGTGATCGACGCTTAATTGACGATCAATAGCCGAGCAATCAATAGCCGAGAAATCAATAGGCTAGCAATTAATAGGCGGGCAATAGACAAATAAAAAAGCGCCGTTCACCGCCCCTTTTATCTTTACCTCATTCAGTTAATGCCGAGTAATGAGGTGCCCCTCTTTTTAAACATTTTAACCACTATCTGAACATATCATTGATGGCTATAGGAACTATAGCGTCATTTTATATCTAAGCATAAGTAATTGATTTTGATCAAATTGGTTCGATTGTTCGCGCATTCGACGATGGTCACGACTTAACACGGCATAGTCATGGCATCAATCGCCATATAAGATGTAATCACTTCGTTGTTTTGATCCTTTCATAGAGTAAGCCACTGAATAAGCAATGGTCACTGAGCAAGCAATGAATCAATGATAAGAAGCAAAATCACCTTATATAAGACTATGTTACTAACGGTTAATTCGAACGGTGAACAGTGCTTTGTCAGTTAATGAGCAATTCATTATCACTATTCGTTTTTCCAGCATCATTCTGCCAACAAAAGAACCGATAATTTTATGCTTATAGCTATTCCTAAAGAAACAGCCGAAGGTGAACAGCGCGCAGCGTTAGTGCCAGACTCGGTCAAGAAACTCATCAACATGGGCGCTCAAGTAACCGTTGAAGCGGGAGCTGGAATGGGGGCGGGGTTTACTGACAGTGATTACCAAGCTGCGGGTGCCAGCCTTTCTACCGATAGAGGCGCATTAATGGGTGCTGCCGATTTAGTATTAAGGGTACGCAAACCTGATTTGGCCGAGGTTGAATTACTCAAGTCGGGCAGTATTCATGTGAGCTTTCTTGACCCCTTTAACGAACACCATTTAATTGATGCGTTAAAAGCTAAAAATATTAGCGCCATCAGTATGGAAATGATTCCTCGTAGTACACGCTCACAAAAAATGGATGCTTTAAGTTCTCAAGCAAACTTAGCCGGTTACGTTATGGTGATGCAAGCTGCGAATTATTTGCCCTCTATTTTACCCATGATGATGACACCTGCGGGCACACTCAAGCCAGCAAAAGTCTTTGTTATTGGTGCAGGTGTCGCTGGCTTGCAAGCCATTGCCACGGCTAAACGTCTGGGTGCGCAAGTTACTGCTTTCGATACCCGTTCAGAAGTTGCTGAGCAAGTACGTTCCGTTGGCGCAAAGTTTCTTGAAATTGAGCTCGGCGAAACCGGTTCAACTAAAGATGGTTATGCAAAAGCATTAACAGCAGAGCAATTACAAATACAACGTGATGCTCAAAAAGATGTTATCGCTGCCTCCGATGTTGTTATAACCACCGCGCAAGTTTTTGGTCGAAAGCCACCCGTCATCGTGCCGCGTGAATTTGTAGAAGGGATGAAGCAAGGTAGTGTTGTGATCGATATGGCCGCGGAAACTGGTGGTAATGTCGAAGGTTCCGAACCAGGGAAAATAGTTGAGCTGAACGGTGTAAAAATTGTGGGTACCGGTAACTGGCCTAATTCAGTTCCGCGGGACGCATCGCAAATGTATTCCAGCAACTTGCTTAGTTTGGTCAGCGAGTTTTGGGACGCCGAAGCTAAACAGCTTGTATTAGATTTTGATAACGATTTAATTGCTTGTGTTATTACGCATAACAATAAAATTGTGAACGAAACCATTGCCAATATTCGCTCTGGAGACAAGTAAGCATGGAAATTATATTTCTAACATTTGTATTTATCCTCGCCATTTTCTTAGGCGTGGAATTAATCAATAAAGTGCCATCAACATTACACACGCCATTAATGTCAGGGTCGAATGCTATTTCAGGTATTACTTTAGTTGGCGCATTAGTTTCTGCGGGGGCGACGAATAATGAATTCGCCAGTGTCTTAGGTGTACTGGCTGTTGCCTTTGCAACGATTAATGTTGTGGGTGGCTATATGGTGACAGACCGTATGTTAGCCATGTTTAAAAAGAAAGAAGGCGGAAACGGTAAATGAGTATAGATAACACATTAATTAATTTAGTTTATGTTATTGCGGCCGTTTTATTTATTGTCGGTTTAAAATTATTAGGTTCGCCAGCATCAGCAAGAAAAGGCAATTTTCTTTCTGCTATAGGTATGCTAATTGCTGTAGTCGTGACGCTAGGCAATCAAAAAATTCTTAGCTTTGACTTAATTGCTTTAGGTGTTGCTGTTGGTGCATTAATAGGTGCAGTAGTTTCGCGTAAAGTAGCAATGACTTCAATGCCAGAAATGGTTGCCCTGTTTAATGGCTTTGGCGGGCTTGCTAGTCTATTTGTTGGCTGGGCGGCATTATCGGTTGCTTTAATTAAAGCAGCTAATAATGGTGTTGCAGTTGACAGCTTTAGCTTAATAACTATTTTCTTATCAATATTAATTGGCGGTTTAACTTTTACCGGATCGCTATTAGCCTATGGCAAACTCAGCGAAAGAATTTCGGGCCGACCGTTTGTTTATGTTGGTCAGCGAGTAGTAAACAGCTTTATTTTAATAGCAGTAGTCGTTTGTGCGGCACTTTTTTTTCAAGACTCGGCGAATGACAACTGGCTTTATTTAGCCGTTGGTTTATCGCTAGTATTAGGCGTAATGTTTGTGCTACCTATTGGTGGTGCTGATATGCCGGTAGTCATTTCGTTGTTAAATAGCTTTTCGGGGCTTGCTGCAGCAGCGGCCGGTTTTGCTATTGGCAATATTCTCTTAATTGTTGCTGGCTCGTTAGTGGGTGCCAGCGGCATTATCCTTACTGGTATTATGTGTAAGGCAATGAACCGTTCGCTAACGAATGTTCTATTTTCAGGCTTTGGTACAGTGAAGGTTAGCAGCGGCCCCGTTATAGAGCAGGGCGAAGTTAAGCCAATGTCTGCCGAAGATGCTTATTATGTACTTGAGGCAGCTGTAAGCGTTGTTGTTATTCCTGGCTATGGTATGGCAGTGGCTCAAGCACAGCATGCGGTGAAAGAGCTACAAGAAATTCTTGAAAAAAATGGTGCTGAAGTGGTTTATGCCATTCATCCAGTTGCCGGGCGTATGCCAGGGCATATGAATGTTTTACTTGCCGAAGCCGATGTTCCCTATGATTTATTATTAGAAATGGATCAAGTAAACCCACGTATGGACAGCTTTGATGTGGCTATTGTTATTGGTGCCAATGATGTTGTTAACCCTGCAGCGCGAGAAGTTGAATCCAGCCCTATTTACGGTATGCCGGTGATTAATGCCGATCAGGCAAACACGGTGTTTGTGTTAAAGCGCTCTATGGCAACCGGCTTTGCTGGTATTGATAACCCATTATTCTTTAAAGAAAATACACGAATGTTATTTGGTGATGCTAAAGAGACCTTGGGGAATTTGGTTAAATCGTTTGATTAGATACTCTTGTAGCAGTATTTAAAGGGCTGTTAAAACACCGATGTCGACATGCCTCATACCTCTGTCGCGGGAAATCAACTACCTATAAAGCCCAATTGCCGCCAAGCTTCATAAGTAGCTACTGCTACGCTATTCGATAAATTAAGACTTCGACTATTTGCCACCATCGGCAGCCGAACTTTTTGTTCCTGTGCGAGTGTGTTTAGCAAACTATCGGGTAAACCGCGGGTTTCAGGCCCAAATAATAAGCTGTCATTTTCTTGAAATTGAATCTCATGATGCCCTAGCGTGCCCTTAGTCGTTAATGCAAAAATCCGCGTCGGGTCTGCAAGCTCTGCAGTATAATCAGCAAAACACTCCCAATGTTTAATGTCTGCCCATTCCGCATAATCTAGGCCAGCACGCCGCAGTTTTTTATCGTCCCAATTAAACCCATAAGGCTTAATTAAATGTAAATGGCAGCCGGTATTCGCACACAGACGAATAATGTTGCCTGTATTAGGGGCTATCTCAGGTTCAAATAAAATAATATTTAATGGCATTGTTGGATGGATGTTTCTCTATTTTTTCTATGGAGTTAAATTATGCTCGCTTATTTCTCGATTGATTATTTAAGCATTAACTATCAGTTATTAGTCGTTAGCTGTATGAAAAAAATCGGCTGGTACGATATAGAGTTACATAAATTAGCGATGCTTGCTACTTATTTTGTCGTTGAAAAATGACTCACACTGTTAGATATTCTGTTTGAAGGATTTTAGGCTTTGAGTGATTGATGTTAAGTGAAATAAAAAAATGACCGTTAAAAAATTATTATAATTTGCGCAGTAGTAACAGAGAGCAGAAGTGCAGCCTGTATCGCGCGCCTTAACAATGAGTAAAGCGCGCGGTGAGTAATGTTGTTTAAGCTTGTTGCCTACTTGGGCTCATATCCAACTCTTGCATTTTACGAGTTAGCGTATTGCGGCCCCAGCCTAATAAAATGGCTGCATCACGTTTTCGTCCATGACTGTGCTTGAGTGCAATTTCTATCATCGTTTTTTCAAAAGTAGGTGTTGCTGAATCCAGTATACGATTTTTGCCGGCACTTAATTCAATATTAGCCCAGTTACGTAATTGTTCTTCCCATGTTGAGCTTTGTTCGCTAACACTTTGCTGCGGGTTTAATAAATCGGCGGGCAAGTCAGACGGTTGAATTTCATTGCCCGCAGCCATAACGGTTAACCAGCGACAAGTATTCTCTAACTGTCTTACATTCCCTTGCCAAGGTAAGGCGGTAAATAATTTAGCGGTTTCGTCACTCAAAATTTTAGGATCTACGCCAAGGTCTTTGCTACTGACTTGTAAAAAGTGTCTGGCCAGTTGAGGAATATCTTCACTGCGGTCGGCTAAGCGAGGCAGATGCATACGAATAACATTAAGACGATGGAATAAATCGTTACGAAATAATTTTTGTTCAACAAGCTCTTCAAGGTTTTGATGCGTAGCAGCAATAACTCTAACATCTACTCTTATGGGCGTATGACCGCCGACACGATAAAATTCGCCATCGGCAAGTACGCGTAATAAGCGCGTTTGAATATCGGCTGGCATGTCGCCTATTTCATCTAAAAATAAAGTACCGCCACTAGCTTGTTCAAAGCGGCCAACACGTTGCTGTGATGCACCAGTAAACGCACCTTTTTCGTGGCCAAATAATTCTGATTCAACGAGGTCTTTAGGAATGGCTGCCATGTTTAATGCGATAAAGGCATTTTCACGACGCGGACTGTGCTGGTGTAAAGCTTTGGCCACCAACTCTTTACCCGTGCCTGATTCGCCATTAATTAATACATTAATATTCGATTGTGATAAACGACCAATGGCGCGAAACACTTCTTGCATCGCCGGCGCTTGACCAATCATTTCGGTCGGCTCGTTGACTGCGTTATCAATTGCACTGCTATCATTTTCATCAACAAAGTCGAGTGCGCGACGCGTCATGGCGACTGCGTCATCAATATCAAAAGGTTTAGGTAAATATTCGAAGGCGCCACGTTGATAAGACGATACAGCATTATCGAGGTCAGAGTGCGCGGTAGTAATAATTACGGGCAGCTTAGGATGTTTATCAACAATTTTCGCAAGCATTTCTAAGCCATCGATGCCGGGCATACGAATATCACTAATAATGACATCAGGTACTGCAGTTTCTAAACGGTTTAATAATGATTCAGCATCGGCGAAAACATCAACGTTCATACTCGAGCGTGAGAGCGCTCGCTCTAATACCCAGCGAATGGACTTGTCGTCATCTACAATCCAAACATTGTTTGCCTTTGGCATAATAAAATCTCCTGTTAGCCGCTGAATTGAAGCGGTAAAAAAATTGAAAAGCAGGTATCGCCGGCTTCGCTAGTAAATGCGATTAAGCCATGATGTTGATTGACGATAGATTGCGCAATGGATAGACCCAAACCAGAATTACTTGCGTGACCACTGACCATGGGAATAAAAACTTTATCTTGAATATCGTTAGGAATGCCCGGCCCATTGTCTTTAATATCAATGCGGCAAACTAATTTATGATTATGCCCACCAATAGTAAATTGACGAATAACACGGCTAGAAATTGTAATTTGTGGTTTGCTGCCGTCATCCGCTTTAGACTGCAGGGCTTGTACTGCATTGCAGGTAATATTTAATGCCGCTTGAATTAAGCGTTCAGGGTCGCCGCTAAAATCAGGAATACTGGGGTCGTAGTCGCGAATAATACTAATACGCTCACCGGCATCAGCTTCGGTTAACTGGCGCACACGCTCTAACACTTCATGAATATTAATAGTAGAAAGGCTTTGAGGTTTGGCTGGCCCTAACATTCTATCGACTAAGTTTCTTAGCCTGTCTGATTCACCAATAATAATTTGTGTATACTCTTTTAAGCCGTCATCAATCAATTCGCGCTCTAACAGCTGCGCAGCACCGCGCAAACCACCTAGCGGATTTTTAATTTCGTGAGCCATACCTTTCAATAGGGCATGGGTTGATTCCTGTGCTGAAAAAAGTGTCTCCTCGCGGCTAATTCTTAGCAGCCTATCAATAGGTTGAATTTCAATAATGAGTGCACTGCCAGGGATATCTTCAATCGGAGTAATGGTGTAGTCGACGGTGGTTTTAGCAATCTTGCTGCCATTAGTGGTGGCAAGTATGGCTTCGCGTCTTGTATGTGGCCGCCCCGAAGCAAGCGTTTCGCGCAAGTTAGAAATGGTTGTATCGGCAGCAATTAACAACTTCTCAATGGGCTCACCAATATGGCGATTACCACTAAGCCCTAGCAGACTTTCTGCTGCAGAGTTAATGTGACTTAGATTCAGCTTGTTATCGAGTAGCAAAACCGCTGTGCTAAGGTTCTCAAGAAGCCGAGTATGTATTTGTTCTGAAATCATAATTTAACCATTGCAAGAATCGTGCGCAAAATGCCAGTTTTGAGGGCGCTACGTTAAATTAAAAAAAATATCGTTATAAAACAGCATGTTATAATTAATTAACGTGCGCTAAAAAGAAGCTGTTGCGTATTTAAATTTATCTTGCAGGCAAACTTCTAAGGCTAGTATACCTCTTGCACCATCATGGTGCATTAATTGATTGTCACAATTTAAACGCATAGCAGATTATTCAATGCCAGCGTAAGATAGCCGCCTACACAATCTACTTATATTCCAATACAGTTAAATTTGAGTTTTATGCGACCTACTTTACTGCTAACCCTGTTGTTACTTGCCTCGCTTGGGCTTAATGCTTATTTTCTATTAACTTATTCAGTTAAGCCGTTACAGTCTGGGAATTTAGAAACTCAGGCAGCTAGCGGGGCAAAAGCTATAGTGGAGCTAAAAGGTGAAAGCAGACGTCGGAGTTTAGAAAATTTATTTCGCTTGGGGGATAGAAATAAAGATAAAGCACTGCTTATTGCCGATTTAAACGAGGCATTTCTAGCCGGTGACTTTAGTAATGCTATAGATGGCTGGCAATGGCTAAGTAGCCATGATGACAATTTAGCGATGCGAATAAAAACACAGTGGCTTAGTAGCGTAGAGCAGTGGTTGCTAAAAGAAAAATATGAGCCGGTAAGATTATTCACTGATACTTGGTTAAGAGAGTATCCCTATGATAAATCACTGCGTTACATACAGGCGCAATGGCAGTTAGCTGCAGGGCAAATAGATAATGCACTAGAAACGCTTTATGCATTATTGAATGAAATGCCCAGCGCTGAGCAAGGCCGTTATGCTCGCGAGATCTCTGAAATTGTAGATGCCGAGATAGCACGCTTAAGCGAGCAGCAGGCTTGGCAGCCATTAATACGCTTTGTTGAACGCTTACTTTGGCACGAGCCACAACACCCACCCTACATTTTAATGCTGGCAAAAGCGCATATAGAATTGCAACAGTTCTCACAAGCTAAGGCATTACTCTATAGTTTACAGTTCAACGAATATTACGCCGCACAAGTAAAATCATTATTAGCCATTATTGCCCTAAGTGATTTGCGCGAAGTATCGGTTGCGCTAGAAAAGCAGCGAGAACATTATTTGGTTAATGGTTTGGTGAATAATAATAAAACGATTCGTTTAATGGTTGATACGGGGGCATCAATTTCGGTGATGTCTACGCAATATTTTAATAGCATTAAAAATCGGCTAGCACCTACATTTATTCGTAATGCAAAAATAAATACGGCAGGGGGTTATGTAGATTCACCCATATACCAGTTTTCTTCTTTTGCTATAGCGGACTATCGCATACCCGATATGCAATTTGTTGTTATGGATTTGGAAAACAGTGGTAGTAAAACGAATGGCGATGGATTATTGGGAATGAACTTTTTAAAAGCATTTAATTTTCAAATTGACCAACGTAATAGTCGGCTGTTGTTGAAACCAAGATAAAAAGACGTGCGCAGTTTATTTGGGTTTAGAGCGCTGTACTTTAAGTAACTGACGTTTTGCATCGGCTAAGTTTTTTTCTAAAAAAGATAATCGCATTAGGTAATCGGAAGAAGGTCTTGCACCACCGCCGGCATTACCAACAAAATCACCTTCGGTAGGTTCGCGGCCAATGTCTAACATCAATTTAGCCTCTTTTACATTGGCTTTCGCCGCTTTTAATTCACGCTTCCAGTCTTGTCGGCGTTGCTGCTGCTCGGAGTGCTGCACATGTTGTTGATGTTTGGCTGCTTGTGCACGTTTTTCCTGTGCTGCTTTCAACCATTCGGGATGATCTTCTGCCAAGCTTTTGGGCGACGGTGTAATATTTTGCTGTGGGTCTGTATCGGTAATAGTTTCAATTAAATGATTACTGTTGGCGGGGGGTTGATCGGTAAAGGTAACTTTTCCTTCTGCATCAACAACGCGATAAATTTCGGCGTTAACCGATGTTGAAATAATAAAGGTGATGATAAAAGTGAAAAGCATGCCGGTTAAAGGTGTGCCCATTAAAAGTAAACCTGTAAAAGGGCGGACGAATTTTTTTTGCGTGGGTACGATTTTAATAATCATAAGTGGCTACGAATTCGAGGCTATGAATACAAACAAGCGGCTATGAATGAGTGACAACAAAAGGTGTTTACGAAAAGGCGGCGGCGTTCAATGCTGCCCATTGGTCAGCGCTTTTTATAAGCGCTTTAAAAATACATTAAATAATGTGTGCTCTTATAAAGACAGTTTTTAATAGCGGAGTTCCGCTCTTCTGCAATGCATTAGCTTACTTCAGCTAAATCCCCTTTGGTTTCTAACCATTTTTTGCGATCGGCGGCGCGCTTTTTAGCTAGTAACATATCTAATAATTTTTCCGTACCGTCAGTCGCGTCAGCGGTTAGCTGCACTAGGCGACGAGTATCTGGATCCATGGTTGTTTCGCGCAATTGCAGCGGATTCATTTCGCCCAATCCTTTAAAGCGTTGTACGTTAACTTTACCGCGTTTTTTCTCTGCCTTAATACGATCTAGCACGCCGATTTTTTCAGCCTCGTCTAAGGCATAATAAACATTGTCGCCAATATCAATTCGGTAAAGCGGTGGCATAGCAACATAAACATGTCCTGCAGCCACTAAGGGTTTAAAGTGTCTAACAAATAAAGCGCAAATTAATGTCGCAATATGTAAGCCGTCTGAATCGGCATCGGCTAAGATGCAAATTTTGTGATAACGCAAGCCGGTTAAATCGCTGGTTGCAGGGTCAATGCCCATGGCTACGGCAATGTTATGAATTTCATCCGAGGCTAAAATTTCTTGCGATTCAACTTCCCAAGAATTTAAAATTTTACCGCGTAAAGGAAGGATGGCTTGAAAGGCACGGTTGCGCGCTTGCTTAGCTGAGCCGCCAGCCGAATCACCCTCAACTAAAAATAATTCACCCAGTTCTGGGTCATCGCTAGAACAGTCGGCTAACTTACCTGGTAATGCCGGCCCTTGAACAATGCGTTTACGCGCTACTTTTTTTGCTTTGCGCGAACGTGCTTGTGCACTGTTAATAGCTAACTCAGCAATTTGGTCGCCTTCTTCGGTATGCTGGTTTAACCAAAGGCCCAATGCATCTTTTGCTACACCCGATATAAAAGCCGCGCACTCACGCGATGATAAGCGTTCTTTGGTTTGGCCCGAAAATTGTGGGTCAGCAAGTTTTGCCGATAACACATAACTACAGCGGTCCCAAATATCATCGGCGGTAAGTTTTAAACCCTTGGGTAATAAATTGCGAAACTCGCAGTACTCACGTATTGCTTCTAGCATACCGGTTCGCAAACCGTTTACATGTGTGCCACCTTGCGCTGTAGGTATTAAGTTAACATAGCTTTCGGCAACAATTTCTCCACCATCAGGCATCCACTGCACCGCCCAATCGGCAGCCTCTGTTTCGGCAGAAAAGCTCCCCATAAAGGGTTCTTTAGGCAAGACTTCCCAGCCGCGTGTTGCTGAAACAATATAATCTCTTAAACCATCTTCATAAAACCATTCGTCTTTGTCGCCGCTTTGCTCATCAAGAAAAGTAATGCGCAGACCAGGACATAATACAGCCTTAGCGCGTAAAACATGCTGCAGGCGACGCACTGAAAATTTAATGGCATCAAAATATTGTTCGTCGGGCCAGAAGCGAACCGTCGTACCTGTATTACGCTGGCCAACAGTGCCCGTTTGCTTTAATTTACTTTTACGCTTGCCGTCAGCAAAAGAAATATTAAATTCTTTACCGTCGCGTTTTATATCGACTTCAAGTAGCGTTGATAGCGCGTTAACTACTGAGACACCTACACCATGTAGGCCGCCAGAAAATTGATAATTTTTGTTAGAGAATTTACCACCGGCATGCAGTTTAGTAAGAATTAATTCAACGCCTGATATTTTATGTTGCGGATGAATATCGACGGGCATGCCGCGACCGTTATCGGACGTCGATAAAGAGCCATCTTTATGAGCAATAACTTCAATGCGATCAGCAAAGCCGGCTAGGGCTTCATCGACAGAGTTGTCGATAATCTCTTGCGCCAAGTGGTTGGGTCGTTGAGTATCAGTATACATCCCCGGACGTTTGCGAACGGGCTCTAAACCGGTTAAGACTTCAATGGAATCGGCGTTATAATCTGTCATAAATAATTAACTGTTTCACTCAAAGTAATATAAAAATAGTCGGTTGAAAATTGGTTAGCTCTAGCCTACTTTCATCAGGTAGCAGACTAAGGCAACGCTAAAAAATTAGCTATTGCTGGCAGCCATTGATCATAACCGATAAAGCTATGATTGCCGCCGTACTCAATAATAGATTGGCTACCCCGGTAGAAGTGAGTTGCTTCTCTATAATCCAATGTTTCATCTGCCGTTTGAACCATCACCAAGCGTTTTTTTGCTTCGGCTGTTGGCGCCACGGCTATGGCCCGTAACTCTACCATATGTTGTGTGGTTAACGTGTATGTTTCCCCGGTATAGTCATTGCTTTGTGGCCCAAGGTAAGCTTTTAATAATTGGTCGGGGTAGACGGCTGGATTCACTAGCACTGCTTTGCAGCCATATTGCTCAACAAAAAAATTTGCATAGTAACCGCCTAAAGAGCTACCGATAATAACGGGTTCTTCAAGTTCATCGATTAATGCTGTTATTTGCGCTATCGCTTTTGCCGGCGCAAAAGAAAGCTGCGGCACTAAACACTGAACTTCTGGGTGATATTTACCCATAAATTGCAGTGTTAGCTGCGCTTTATGCGACAGAGGGGAGCTGTTATAGCCATGCAGATAGATCAGCGTTTTCAATAGATATCCCTAAAACAGACCTTTCAAAACAGGCAAAGAAAAACCGCAATGCAGTTAACCATTAATAGCCTTGAGAGTTGTAGTCGACATCAAGATTGACATTTTGCAGCCTAGCAATGTCAGATTCTAAGCGCCCATCGGCATGTAAATCTAACCAACGATAGCCGGGCGCGCATTCATCTAACTTAAAGCCTGGGCTATTAGGTGCAAATTGAATACAGGTTGAGGGTGCCGAGAGTAATTTAACATCGGGCAACCTTGCATCTTGTGTGCTAAAAGCTTGATGGACATGACCCCAAATTACGCCACGTAATCGAGGCTCTTTAGCAAGAATGGCGATGAGGGCATCGCTATCTGCAACTTGTTGTTCGTCTAACCATTCACAGCCAATGGAGACTGGCTGATGATGCAAACACACTAACACATGCTCGGCATTGGGCGCGGCTTTAAGCAATGGCTCTATGCGTGCTAATTCTTGCTCACCTAATTCGCCGCCAACTTGGCCGGGTACGGCAGAATCTAACATAAGAATTAACCAACTACCGAGGGTAACGGCTCTTGGCATACAGGCTTCGCCTACGGTATTCACCATTAACTCACGCGAATCATGGTTGCCGGCTAACCAGGCATTAGGAATGTCGAGTGCCTGTAGTTTATCGAATAGGCGTATGTAGGCTTCTTGAGAGCCATGATTGGAAAGGTCGCCAGTGGCCAATAACAGTTCGGCTGAGGTTTGTTCGGCTTTTAATTGACTAAGGACGTAATCGAGACTGGCATCAGTATCCATGCCCACCAGTTGTTCGCCCGCTTCTTTACCCAAATGACAATCAGTAATTTGCAGCACCCGTATTGGTTTGCTGGCATCTCTAACGATAACGTTAAGGGTTGAATGATTGTTGTTTTCCGTCATAACCTTGGTGCTCTAGCTCAGGTTCTTAGTGTTCGATCGCCCACCAATAAGGTGTTAGCGATTGGCGATATAGATTGTTGTTTTGAGGGCAGCTCGGCTGGTAGTTCTGAGCTTATCGATTGGGCTAGCGTAGAAGAGATGCAATGACTACTCATGCCGTGTTTTAAGCAAAGGCCTAGCCACTCGCTTAAAAAACGATTTTGCTGCGCTTTTTCATCGGGCTGAAACATAAGCTTATTGGGATATTCGTAACTCGCTAAGCGGTTAGGTTTATGATTACAAGCAATAACCTCTGCCATATTGACATCATGATAAAGCCTAACTGACATGTTAACGCAACCGGCCTGACCTTCAATATCCCCAAAGCTATCAATGAATACTTGTAGGTTAACCATAGTGGTAAATCGGCAGCGTTCAGAAATTGAAAGCGTTAATTTAGCGGGTTTATTAGTTGCTAAATCAATATTAAGGGTGAGCGTGTCTGTTGCTGAATCAGCATTTGAATCCTTACATACGATAGACGGCATTATGCGACAAAGGCGCACATAATTTGCCTCGCAATCAGCCATCATCATTTTTATGTCAAAACGGTATTTTTTTTTCAATTCAGCTCTTTAATGCTTTGTTAATTACACTAAGGTGTTTTTTCGCCCATTTATTACAACTGCTACGGCAACCTAGCTCAACCACCATGTTTTACGCATTGAAGAGTAAAGATAGTTGCACATTGAGTACATAGCGAAGGAGGCGTAAATTGTAACAATATTATGGCTAACAAAGAGCTATGCTTGTGCAAAATACCTGACTCTTGCCATACAATTTGGGTATTAACATGGCTTAAGCTAATGCTTAGCTTGTTACATGAAACTTCGTTACATACGATAGGTCTGTTAGACTGCTAAATGCTTTATCTGCAAACACAAACAGGATGCTTTAATGTTGCTTCGTTTATTATCAAAAATATCACTTAATGCAATTTTTTTATCGGTTACTGCCATAGGTTACAGTGGTCTGTCACAAGCGGACAGTTTGGTAGATGTTTATGAACTCGCGTTAATAAATGACCCTACATTGCAGGCTGCCGAAGCAAGCTTTAAAGCGGGCCAAGAAATTAAAGCGCAGGCAATTTCACAATTGTTACCACAGATTAATGGTAGTGCGAGCTATTCCGAGTCGGATCGTACAAGCAGTAATAAACAATATTTTTCAGAGAGTTTTTCTCCGCCAGCTACCAACTTAGATTCAGACACTGAAACAACGGCTTACTCAATTTCGTTGACACAAAACTTATTTAATTTGTCTGCTTTTTTTGCTTTTAAGCAAAGCACTGCATTATCGCGGCAAGCGGAATTGCAATTTAGTATTGATCAGCAGTCTTTAATATTACGCAGTGCCAACACTTACTTTAATGTGCTTCGTAGCAAGGATAATCTTACTTCTGCAAAAGCCGAAGAAAAAGCCATTAAGCAACAGCTTGAACAAACGCAGCAGCGTTACGATGTTGGGTTAATTGCGATTACCGATGTTCATGAGGCGCGCGCTGCTTTTGATCTTGCCGTAGCTAATCGTCTAACTGAAGAGGTGAGTCTTGGTATCGCCTATGAAAGCTTGGCAGCGCTTACTGGTCAGCAGCCCCAGCAGCACAGCAACTTGTATAATTTATCAGACGATTTTAAAACGAATAAACCACAGCCAGAAACAGCTCAGGCGTGGGTGAATTTTGCCGCCGAAAATAACTTAAATATTAAATTAGCTGAACAAATCGCTGAGGCATCGAATCAAAATGCTAATGTGAAAAAATCAATGCATGCGCCAACAGTGCAAGCGGTTTTACGTTATGACGATAGTTCAAGCGATACCATATTGTCAGATAATAATTCTAGTGCTGAAATTCCAGATACATTTTCTAATTTAAACGGTTCTTCTATTGAGGTTCGATTAAACGTACCTATTTGGGAAGGGGGTTTGAAGCATTCGCAGCGCCGTCAAGCAGGTTATGAGCAGGTGCGTGATCAGGCTAATCTTGTTGCTGCTAAAAGAACTGCCTTTAGAGAAGCGCGCTCAAGTTACTTAATTACCGTTGCCGATACTGCAAGAGTAAATGCGCGCAAGCTTGCTATTACTTCGGCGCTAAGTGCTTTAGATGCTACACAGGCAGGTTATGATGCGGGTACGCGCAATATTGTTGACTTACTCAATGCGCAGCGTGATTTATTTCGTGCGCAGCGCGACCATGCTAATACGCGTTATGATTATGTGATTAACTCGTTAAAATTAAAGCAGGCAGCAGGCACTTTAAACCCACAAGATATTTATGATTTGAATCAATGGCTGGTTGCGCCTGGCGCTGTATTGAAAAGCGAAACAGTGAATTGAGCTAAGTAGTCATTAGCTATTCATTAGCGATGCAATAAAAGTCAGTAATTTTTGTTTTGCGCCATGGTTGTCATTAATCACTTGGCGTGCAGCTGCGCTGCCAAGTGTTAATTGTTTCGATTCTTTTAATAATTGCAAAACAGCAATAGAAAGTTGTTTTTCATCATCGACAATTTGTAATGCGCCAGCTTGCTCTAGACGTTCAGTCACTTCAGAAAAATTAAACGTATGCGGTCCTGATAAAACAGGAATGCCCCAGGCTACGGGTTCAATCGTATTATGGCCTCCAGTAGCCACTAAGCTGCCGCCAACAAAAGCGATATCTGAAACACCATAAAACATAAGCAGCTGACCAATGCTATCAATGAGTAAAACATTGGTTTCTGCTGCAGGCAATTGTGTTGACGAATGACGATGCAGTTTAAAATTTTGCGCTTCAATGAGTTGTGCAACATCATCAAAACGTTCTAAGTGTCTGGGGACGATAATTAATAATGCATTGGGGTTTTGTTTTAAAACTTTTTTATGCGCACTGAGAATGTATTCGTCTTCACCCTTGTGCGTACTTGCAGCTATCCAAATAAATTTTTTTTGTGCTTCGTCTGTGAGTTGTGTCTTGTAAGCTTTAGCGGCGTCAATTAAGTCTGGTGCAAGTTCAATATCAAATTTAATACTACCAGTTATCTGCAGTTGTTGTGACGGCAGACCTAAAGACAAATAATGCTCTGCATCTTTTTGGTACTGAGTGGCAACGTGTATGTCGCGCATCATTACTTCGCTTAACCAAGCTATACGCTGATAACCTTTTGCCGACTTCGCCGACATGCGGGCATTGGCAACCACAACAGGAATGTCCATACATTTACATAAAAAAAGGGTAACAGGCCATAACTCTGTTTCCATCACAATATGCAGGCAAGGCTTTATGCGACGAAGAAAGTAGCTAATAAATAATGGCCAGTCGTAGGGTGCATAGACATGGAATATATTGTCGTCCATGCTACTCCCCAGCATTTCAACAAGCCGAGCCGAGCCGGTCGGTGTTGTTGTTGTCACTGTAATAGGCAGCGTAGGATACTGTTGTCGTAATGCATTAATAACCGGTACGGCGGCAATGACTTCGCCCACTGATACGGCATGAAGCCAAATACCGCCGGCTGTTGGTTTGGTTGATGATAGTCCTAGGCGTTCGCTCATTCGAGTTCGATAGGCGGGCGCTTTGATTGAGCGCCAGAGCAGGCGGACAAAAAACAGCGGCAAAAAACAGCTAAATAGCAAAATATACAAGCTGAGTGACAATGCGCTTTTAGCTTTTTGGGTCATGGTTTGTTTGGGTTTGATATCGGCGCTCACAATAAAAAGGTCCAAATAATGCCGTAGCGAATAAGGCACAGGAGTATAGCCGCGACTTAGCTGCAGAAACTAGCCAACAAATCCTATTGTTCAGCATACTTTGGCATACAAAAGGCACCATAATAGTGCATATATGGTCTACAATAGTGCGCTGTTGTGGTGCTTGGCCATGTCCCTAGAATTTATAATATAAAAATCAATAACTTACATTTTAGAATTTTTTGTTCAAGTTGGTACAGCTGTTGCACTAACATTTATGTGCAAAGACTGATCTATTCGCAATGATTACAGCCTTTTATTAAGAGAAGAATATCTTTTCGGTCTGTAATCAGTATAAAATCGCCGTCCTTTTGTTAAGTCGTATGAAAATAACATGGCTAAACGAGCGCAGGCTTATGCCGATTGGCTGATGAGAATATAAAAGTAGCTTGCAAAGAAGATTTCTATTTAACAAAACCACCCTAAAACAGGGTTAGTCCGGAGGATTTAAAATGTCAGAGAACACTCTGAAGTTAATAAAAGAAAATGAAGTAACCTGGGTAGATCTCCGGTTCACTGATACTAAAGGTAAAGAGCAGCATGTTTCTATTCCTTCTAGTGAAGTTGATGAAGGCTTTTTTGAAGACGGCAAAATGTTTGATGGTTCATCAATCGCTGGCTGGAAAGGCATTAACGAGTCAGACATGATTCTGATGCCTGATGATGAAACGGCGGTAATGGATCCCTTTACTGATGAAGCAACATTAAACTTACGTTGTACTATTGTTGAACCGACTACAGGTCAAGGTTACGAGCGCGACCCACGTTCTGTTGCCTTGCGTGCTGAAGAGTATATGCGTTCAACAGGTATTGCAGACACCGTATTGTTTGGGCCAGAGCCTGAGTTTTTCGTATTTGACGATGTGAAATGGCATGCTGAAATGTCAGGTGCAGGTTACGCAATTAATTCTGAAGAAGCGGCTTGGTCAAGCAACAAGTCATATGAAGATGGCAACACAGGTCACCGACCTGGTGTTAAAGGCGGTTACTTCCCAGTACCACCAGTCGATTCTTTACATGATGTACGTGGCGCAATGTGTGGCGCGATGGCGGACATGGGTTTAGAGATTGAAGTTCATCACCACGAAGTAGGTACAGCTGGTCAATGTGAAATTGGCGTTGGCGCTAACACCTTAACTAAGAAAGCTGATGAAGTTCAGATTCTTAAATACTGCACACACAACGTTGCACATGCTTATGGCAAAACAGCAACGTTTATGCCTAAGCCTTTAGTGGGTGATAACGGTAGTGGAATGCATTGTCACCAATCATTGTCGAAAGACGGTGTTAACTTAATGGCTGGCGATTTGTACGGTGGTTTATCTGAAACGGCATTGTTCTATATTGGTGGTGTTATTAAGCATGCTAAAGCAATTAATGCATTTGCTAACGCGTCCACTAACTCTTACAAGCGTCTTGTACCGGGTTTTGAAGCACCTGTTATGTTGGCTTACTCTGCACGTAACCGTTCTGCATCAATCCGTATTCCTTTTGTTCCAAATCCAAAAGGTCGTCGTATTGAAGTTCGTTTCCCTGATCCAACAGCTAACCCTTACTTATGCTTTACTGCATTGTTAATGGCTGGCCTTGATGGTATCAAAAACAAGATTCACCCAGGTGAAGCAGCGGATAAAGATCTTTATGACTTGCCTGCTGAAGAAGCTGCGGCAATCCCAACCGTTGCGTCTTCTCTTGAAGAAGCGCTTTCTGCACTTGATGCGGATCGTGAGTTCTTGACTGCGGGTGGTGTTATGAGCAACGATACTATCGATGCTTATATTGCGCTTAAGCAGGGAGAAGTTGAGAAGTTGAATATGACAACTCACCCTGTTGAATTTGGCATGTACTATTCTTGCTAAGTTTTATTGTGTGATAAAAACCCGGTAACGCGAGTTATCGGGTTTTTTTTTGGTTTTTGGTTTTTGGTTTTTGGTTTGAAGGTCAAGGTCAAAACCATAACCATAAAAAAACTTAATTCAAGCTAGCCTGAATAAACCCTGCCAATCGTTCTGTTGCCTCCGACCCCCCGCGTCGCTCATACAGCAAACTAATATCAATACTACCAAGATCCGGTAATGAATCATTTTTACCATAGTGATCTAAAATAATTAACCCCTCAGGTACTGTACTCTCAGTGAGCACAGTCACCCCCAAGCCTTCCTTAATGGCAGCTTGAATACCTGACAAATCAGGATTGGTATGAATAATACGCCATGGTCGTTTGATCTTATCTAACACACGCAATGCCCGTTTGCGATAAAGACAGCCATCTTGAGCGAGAATAAGAGGGAGAGCATCATGACGATCGTTACGGTGCTCTTTGCTGCCAACCCAAACCAACTTGTCTGATTTAATAAGCCCTTTACGACGAGCCGAGGGCTTGTCATGTAACCCTAGAATAAGGTCATATTGGTCACGCTGCGGCTCGGAAAGTAAATTACGACTTAAGTCACTAAAAATCTCCAGCGCAACAAATGGGTAGGACTGTGAAAAACGACCAATGATTTTTGGTAACAAGGTCGTGGCGAATTCACTGGGAATACCAAGTCTTATTTGCCCCGCAAGCTCTGGTTGAGTGAATTGGCTAATCAGTTGATCGTTTAGCGCTAAAATCTGTTTGGCTGAGTCGTAAATACTAACCCCAGCATCCGAAAGCTTTAACTGCTTGTTATAACGCAAGAAAATTTCAGTATCGAGGGCCTCTTCTAATTTTTTTATCTGTAAACTTATAGCTGGCTGAGACCTGCCAAGATGATCTGCCGCATGCGTGACACCACCAAAATCTGCTGTGGTAATAAACGCGCGCAGGGAATCCATCGATAAATTTCTCATATTTAAATTCCAAATATATTTATCAGAACTATTAATTTAACAAATACAGGTCATTAAAGCTAGAATAGCGTCTTGACGCTATTAAACCCCAAAGATAAAGAGCTGTTTTCGCAGTTTATGCGTACTAACAGTATTTATTATTTTTATTGATAACACCTTATTTATTGAGACATTAACTATGACCGATCCAGTGAGTACACCTGAAGCGGACGCAGACACCACCACCGCTTGCTATAACATGCATATTGCTGCCGGTGGGAAAATGGTTGAATTCGCCGGCTACCAAATGCCTGTTCAATACAGTGACGGTATTATGGTCGAGCATTTGCATACGCGAACACAGGCGGGTTTATTTGATGTCTCGCATATGGGGCAGGTATTAGTCAGCGGCGCTAACAGTATTGCTGAGCTTGAAAGTATTATTCCGGTCGATATTGGTGCGTTAGCCATTAACCAGCAAAGTTACGCATTGTTTACCAATGAAAGCGGCGGCATACTCGACGATTTAATTATTACGCGCCTGAGTGAAGATACTTTTTTCTTGGTGGTTAACGCGGCTTGTAAACAACAAGATATTGCTTACCTAACAAAACACCTTAGTAGCTGTGAAGTCAGTTATCAGTCCCATAAAGCCTTGCTCGCTTTGCAGGGGCCAAAGGCATGCGAGGTGCTTGCACAATTTGCACCCGCGGTTGAACAATTAGTGTTTATGAATGGCATTAATGTCAGCATTGCTAATGTTGAATGTTTTATTACGCGTTCGGGTTATACCGGTGAAGACGGTTTCGAAATATCGATGCTGAATACTGATGCCGAAAAAATTGCCAATATATTACTCGATAATAAAGCCGTTAAATGGATTGGTCTGGGCGCACGTGATTCTTTACGCTTGGAGTCGGGCCTATGTCTTTATGGTCACGATATGAATGCAGCGACCACCGTTATCGAAGCGAGCTTAGCTTGGAGTGTTAGTCGAAGCCGTCGCGCAGATGGCGCTAAAGCCGGTGGCTTTCCTGGCGCCAATATTGTTTTAGAGCAGTTTAAAAATGGCGCGGCAAAAAAGCGCGTGGGTTTGTCGATAGATGGCCGTGCACCTATTCGTGAGGGCACGGTAATTGTCAATCAAGATGGCGATGAAATTGGTGTGGTGACGAGCGGTGGTTTTTCGCCTAGCCTCGAAAAACCCATTGCGATGGGTTATGTCGATGCCGCCTATGCAAAGGCAGACAGTAAAGTACAGGCGTTAGTTCGCGGTAAGCTTAGACCTATGACCGTGAGCAAATTACCGTTTGTAAAACAAAATTATGTGCGCGGCTAAAAATAAATATAGCAGCCATTTTCCAGTTCAGAAATAGATAAATAGATAGCTAAATAAAAAATAAATTTAAGCAAAAAGAGATAAAGATGACCGATACGATTGTTAGCAAAAATTCAGTAAATAAAAATGAGTACGTTGATATGCCTGCAGCGGCAAAAACAGATGTCACGACAGCAACGATTGCATCAGCAGCAAATTTAGCTGTGGTAGTGGATAAATTCGAAGACCGCCATGTGGGTTTTTCGGCTGATAACGATACGCAAACTATGTTAACAGCGCTGGGCTATGCATCAATGGATAGCTTTATTCGCGATGTTGTGCCAAAAAGTATTTATCAGAGCGAGTTATTAAATTTACCTGATGCGCTAAGCGAAGCAGATGCATTGGCGGCATTAAAAACCATTGCTAAAAAGAACTTACCGTTTCGATCGATGATTGGGCAGGGTTATTACGGTACGGTTACGCCAACGGTAATACTCAGAAATATTCTTGAAAATCCTGCATGGTATACCGCTTACACACCTTATCAGCCAGAAATTTCACAAGGGCGTTTAGAGGCCTTATTGAATTTTCAAACGATGGTATGTGATTTAACCGGCATGGATATCGCTAATGCATCCATGTTAGATGAAGGCAGTGCCGCTGCCGAAGCCATGGGTTTAGCGAAACGTTCGGCCAAAAATAAAGCCAATACTTTTTTTGTAGATCAAGATTGTTTGCCACAAACCATTGCCGTTGTTAAAACGCGTGCAGAGGCGGCGGGTTACGATGTTGTAGTGGGGAACCCTCAAACTGATTTACAAAACTACGATTATTTTGGTGTGCTATTACAGTACCCAGGTTGTTCTGGCGAAATACCAAATTTTGATAACGTTGTGACTGTTGCGCATGAACAAAAAGCGTTAGTTGTTATGGCCGCTGATATTATGGCCTTAGTTTTATTAAAGTCCCCTGGTGATATAGGTGCCGATGTAGTTGTAGGTAACACTCAGCGCTTTGGTGTGCCTGTTGGTTTTGGTGGTCCGCATGCTGCATACATGGCAACTAAAAATAAATACCAACGTTCGTTGCCTGGCCGTTTAGTGGGTGTGTCGGTAGATGCTGATGGCAAACCAGCTTATCGTTTAGCATTACAAACACGCGAGCAGCATATTCGTCGCGAAAAAGCGACATCTAACATTTGTACTGCGCAGGTATTGTTAGCCGTTATTGCATCAATGTACGCCTGTTACCACGGCCCTGTTGGTCTACGGAATATTGCAAGCCGTATACACTCCTTGGCGGCAACGGCTGCTACTGGTCTTGCAGCGTGTGGCTTTGAAAGAACTAACGTTCGCTTTTTTGATACGCTGACTATTAAGACGGCTGATCAGACACAAGCTATTTACGCGCGCGCGCAACAAGCAAAAATTTATTTACGCAAAGTTGATGATGCGCATCTTGGTTTTTCTATTGATGAAACAACAACCGTTGCTGATATTGAATTGCTATGGCAATTATTCTCGCTAGAGAATACGCCGGCGTATTCTGCAATAGCCGATGCCGTAAATATCGATTTTTCTGCAGCAGGGTTTCGACAAGATGAAGTGTTAAGCCATTCGGTATTTTCACGTTATCACTCAGAAACTGAAATGCTACGTTATCTTCGTCGCTTATCGGATAAAGACTTAGCTTTGGATCGCACCATGATTCCGCTAGGTTCTTGCACCATGAAATTAAATGCAAGCAGCGAAATGATTCCTGTTACTTGGCCAGAGTTTGGTAGCCCGCATCCTTTTGCGCCGTCAGAGCAGGCGGCAGGTTATCAACAAATGATTGCTGAGCTAGAAGCGATGTTAGCCGAGTGTACCGGTTATGACGTTGTTTCATTGCAGCCTAACGCTGGTTCTCAGGGAGAGTTTGCTGGCCTGTTAGCGATATCGGCTTACCACAAAAGCCGTGGAGACGATGCACGTAATATTTGTCTAATACCCAGTTCAGCTCACGGGACTAATCCTGCTTCTGCCCAAATGTGTAATATGAAAGTCGTGGTAGTGGCGTGCGACAGCGATGGCAATGTCGATATTGATGACCTTCGCGTTAAAGCCGATTTACATGCAGACCATCTTGCTGCACTGATGGTGACATATCCTTCGACGCATGGCGTTTTTGAAGAACACATTCGTGAGGTTGCCGATATTGTTCATCAGCGCGGTGGCCAGGTCTATGTTGATGGTGCGAATTTAAATGCCATGGTGGGTTTATGTGGTCCTGGTGATTTTGGTGGTGATGTATCGCACCTTAATTTACATAAAACATTTTGTATTCCTCATGGTGGAGGTGGCCCAGGTGTTGGCCCTGTTGCGGCTAAGTCGCATTTAGCCCCATTCTTACCCAAGATGGCATCGTTTACAGAAAGTAGTGAGCAAGCACCGCAAGTGTCCAGCGCGCCATTTGGTTCGGCCAGCATTTTGCCGATTAGCTGGATGTATTTACGCATGATGGGCGCATCGGGTATGCGTCGTGCAACTGAAGCGGCAATTTTAAGTGCAAACTATATTGCCTACCGTTTGGCCGATGCTTTTCCGGTTTTATATACCGGTGGTAAAGGTTTAGTGGCGCATGAATGTATTATTGATTTACGCCCGATAAAAGAAGCAACCGGCATTGCTGTAGAAGATGTTGCCAAGCGTTTAATTGATTATGGTTTTCATGCCCCAACTATGTCCTTTCCTGTTGCGGGTACATTAATGATAGAGCCGACAGAAAGCGAGGCGTTATGTGAAGTTGATCGTTTTTGTGATGCCATGTTAGCGATTCGTGCAGAGATAGAAAAAGTGGGTAGCGGTGAGTGGGTGTTAGATGATAATCCATTAGTTAATGCGCCGCATACGGCAGAGCAATTAACAGCTGATAATTGGACGCATGCTTATACGCGAACAGAAGCGGCTTACCCATTAGAAAGTTTGCGCAATGACAAATATTTTTCGCCGGTTTCAAGAATTGATAATGTATATGGTGATAGAAACTTGGTTTGTTCATGCCCCAGTATTAGTGATTATGTAGAGTGACTATATAGAGTGATTATGTAGAGCAATTTTATAAAATAGACAGTAGATTAGGTTAGCCTTTAAAGTCTGTTATCAAAATTTATAGCGGAACATTTCTATATCTTTTAGGTAGATTTGACGAATTATTTCCACCGAGTTTTTATTGTAAATGTCTCGGTAATGCGGCTTGTCAGTTTTAAGTAAATGAGGTAAATCATTGTCAGACTTTCCTATTTTTTTTAAAATCGCTTTTGCATCTTCCCTAAAATTTTCAAAGCGAATGATTTTATTAAATTTTACTCTTTCTCTGCCATTATAAAACCATTTGTGTTGTGGCCAAAATAAACGATCGTCTTTATATAGCTCTGGCTGGGTCATTATTTCAGCTACAAAATCATTGAATGAAGATAAGTCATAGGGTGCAAGCGCTTCTTTATAGGCTTCGATGTTAAATTGTTTTGCAAGCATGAAGCCGGAATACAGTCTATCCCATGGGTTTCTAATGGATATGAATGAGCTGTATTCACGCCAATATTTTTTTGGATAAAAATTTGGCTGTGCATGCCTATCACCAGTTTGATTAAGTGTGTCGGTGTTGAATCCAAATAAGACTTCAATACTTGATCCGGCGCATCGGCATGGATGGATGTATATCACTTTTGACTCGTGGCAAATCACTTTAATAGTCTCTTATTGTTTGTTTGTTTGATTGTTTTTAATAAAAGTAAAAGTGCTACTTATGACTTGGATAGATCATAGATAAAAAAAATTATGGAATCAACAATATAATTATGAATCTTTATAGGTAGGGCATGGTCAACTTTATTCATTAATGACAATAAGGATACAGTAAAAAAATCTATCCTTATTTATTTTATTAGACGGGATTCTTATTTCTGGTATGAAAAAAACAAACATTGCACTTATCGGTATGCCCGGCGCGGGCAAAAGCACGGTGGGAAAATTATTAGTTGAGCGGCTTGGCATGACATTTTGTGATACCGATCAGTTAATTGAAGCTACCCAGAAAAACTCTTTGCAAAGTATTCTTGATGCCAAAGGCTTTGAGCGCTTACGTGCCATTGAAGAGCAAACTATTTTAGACCATACGTTTAATAACGCGGTTATTGCTACTGGCGGTAGTGCTATTTATGGTGCCAAAGGCATTGCCTATTTACAAAGTTGCGCGATGTTGTTTTATCTAGAAGCCTCTATTGAAACATTAACAAAGCGTATTAATAATTGGGGAAGTCGTGGCATTGCCTGTCCGCAGTCGCAAACTTTTGCTGGTTTGTTTGCCGAGCGAGTACCGCTGTACCAGCAATATGCTGATCATACTGTCGATACCGATAGCAGTGATGAGGCACAAATAGCCGAGCGGATTATTCACTTATGGCAACATGGCTAAGCATGCCATTGATCCAGTAAGCCGTTATTTCCGTAAAAAAATTAGTGTTTGTGTAATTTCAGCAGAATTCAGGCTTCCCCCTCAAGTTTGAATCGTTATAATTGCCATCGCTAAAGACCCATGAGCAGGCGCTTGGCGGGTCATTTCTATTATTGAGGATACCTTTGTGAAAAAATTGAAGATGATTGTTTGTGCAGTGGCCATGCTATCAGCCGCATTAACATCTGTAGTATTGCAAGCCGGATCGATTGAAGACGGGATTATATCTCGCATTCAGGCTGTTGGTTCTGTCTGTATTGAAGGCGAAGATTGCGCCAAAGTGTTAACGGTAGCTGCCGCGGGTCCTCGTTCGGCTGAAGAGGTTTACAATAAAGGTTGTCTTGCTTGTCACGCTTCTGGCGCTGCTGGTGCTCCGAAGTTTCGTATCGCTGCTGATTGGACAGATCGTTTAGCTTCGGGTATGGATGCGCTTTATGCTAATGCGATTAATGGTAAGGGTGCTATGCCTGCTAGGGGTTTGTGTCCTAATTGTTCGGATGATGAGGTGAAGGCTGCTGTTGATTATATGATTGAAGGCCTTTAGGTAAAAAAATCTATCCTTTATTGTTTTGAGGGTGGAGTTGTTGAAACCCGATAACGTGAGTTATCGGGTTTTTTATTGGGTTGGGTTTAAGGTTGGGTTTACAGTCAAGGTCAACACCATCGGGCCACCCCCGACTATCTTTTGACTTTGAACCTAACCTTAATCAAACAACCCACGTAAACTATCAATAGTTTGCTGCGCTTTAGCCGCATTAGCAACGCCACCATCGCCGTCACTAAACCCTACTTTTTGAAGATCCTCAGACGGTAATTCAAGTAAAAACCGACTCGACTGACACTGTAACGTTTCGCCAAACTGCTTACGCTGTCTAGCCGATGTTAAAGTTAATGTCTGCTGAGCACGCGTAATCCCCACATAAGCTAAGCGACGCTCTTCCTCAATATTGTCATCTTCAACGCTATTGCGATGCGGCAGAATCTCTTCTTCAAAACCCATAATAAAAACATGCGGAAACTCTAGCCCTTTCGACGCATGCAAAGTCATTATCTGTACTTTATCGTCAGCTTCTTCTTCCGATTGCTCGTCTAATAAATCACGTAATAATAGTTTCTTTATGACTTCTTCTAGCGTGACATGCTCTTCGGCCTCGGCTTCACCGACTTCAGGGGCATTATCGTTAGTTTTAAGTAATTCTTTGTTCACTGAGTTCAATAAAAAGTAGACGTTTTCCATTCGTCTTTCGGCCACGACGGTGCTACTGCTGTTTTGATGCAGCCAACCTAAATAATCGACATCATCAACCATTTCGCGGACGGCTTTCATGGCAAAACCATTATCAACCTGACGTTGCAGGCCGCTAAACCAATCGCCAAGCTTGCGCAGCCTAGCAAAACTTGCTTCTGGCATGCGCTGCTGCAAACCTAGCTCATCAATAGCCTCAAATAAACTGCATTCACGCTCGGTAGCGTATTGACCTAATATCTCTAACGTACTGGTGCCAATTTTGCGCCGAGGGACATTTACAATGCGCAAAAATGCTGAATCATCATTCGGGTTAACCAACACGCGCAGATAACACATAATGTCTTTGATTTCGCCGCGAGCAAAAAATGAGGTGCCACCATTTAAATGGTAGGGCACTTGCTTGGCTTGTAGCTTAAGTTCTAACAGCTTAGATTGGTGGTTACTTCTTACTAGAACGGCAAAATCTTTAAAGCGAGCGGCTTTTTGTAGCTTTTGCTCCAGAATTTGGTTGGCTATTCGCTCGGTCTCGGCATCTTCGTTGGCAACTTGAATAACTTGAATGCAGTCCCCTAAGCCTTTTTCACTCCATAATTTCTTATCATAAATATGTGGATTGTTATCAATTAACTGGTTGGCAGAGCGTAAAATACGGTTGGTGGAGCGATAGTTTTGCTCTAATTTAACGACCTTTAGGCCCTTAAAATCGGCTTCAAGTTGGACTAAATTCTCGGGATTGGCGCCGCGCCACGAGTAGATAGACTGGTCGTCATCGCCAACTACCGATAACTTACCGCTATCGCCCACAAGCATCTGAACAAGCCGATATTGGCTGATATTAGTGTCTTGATACTCGTCAACAAGCAGATAACGAATCTTATTCTGCCAGCGCTGTAGGATTTTTTCATTGTTTTCAAATAGTTGAACAGGTAGCGTGATAAGGTCGTCAAAATCAACTGCGTTGTACGAAGTGAGTGCTTGCTCATAGCGCCGGAAAAGCTCTACAATCCTAGCTTCTTGAGGACTTTCTGCGGTGCCTTGAACAGTAGTAGGGGTTTGACAATCATTTTTCCATTGAGAGATTTGCGATTGGCATAGGTCTACTAAATTAGCCGCTGCATCACTATGATCAAGAAGCAATTCTTTGAGTAAGGCCTTGGAGTCTTGGTCGTCAAAAATAGAAAAGCCAGGCTTACGACCTAAAGCACGAATTTCACGCTGGATAATTTTTAAGCCTAAGTGATGAAAGGTACAAACGGTTAAGCCTCGGCCAGAACTGCCAGGCAGAAGGCGGCCAACGCGCTGCTTCATTTCTCGTGCAGCTTTGTTAGTAAAGGTCACTGCGGCAATGTTGTGTGCTTTATAGCCACACTGCAATATGAGCCAAGCGATTTTACGAGTAATAACGCTGGTTTTGCCGCTGCCAGCACCCGCTAAGACCAGCAGTGGGCCGTCGATATAGCGAACAGCTTTTTTTTGCGCGGGGTTAAGGTTGCCAAGTACATTGGCGGCATCGGTATTGAGAGTATGAGTGTTGATGTGCGTTGGTCTACCTAAATCAAAAAAGTGAATATTCTAATAGCAGTGAAAGCTCAATTAGGCGCAATTACAGCAAAAAATTGCGTTGTTTCGAACAATGATTTGGAACTAAAAATATAACAACGATCCAATAAACTAACGCTGAAGTTTAGCTGAGCACAAGCCATAAAAACAACAGCGGTTCACAGAACCGTCAAGTCCGAAGGATAGTTTATCAGGCATTGGCGGTCGGCAGTGAGAAAGAAGCCGATTATTCGCTAGTTAACGCCTATTTAGCCCCTTAAATAGGCCTTAGGCAGCCAGAAAAAGTACCTAAAAAACAACCAAACTGTAATGGCAGAAACCCGATTTTTGGCCTAGCCTTAATAGAGTGATTGGAACCCGTCGGCTAAATAAGTGCACAGTAATAAAAATGTTAGTGCTTTAGCTTGGGAAGGCAGTTAAGACAAGGCCTTACAACAGGAAGTTAACGATAAGTGAAAGTAACGCAGTAAGCGTTCATTGGAACACCCCATATGCAAAAACCGATAATCAGAGTTTTATTGATCAATGCGCATAGCGATCAATATGTAGAAATGGCTAAGTTGCTTGACGCCATTTCTGTGTCTGATTATGAAATGACTTGGTGTGCCGATTATGCCTATGCGCTTGAGGCCATGTTAGCGCCGATTCATGATGTTATCTTACTTGATTATGAGCACGCTCCGGATGTATGCGAAGAGTTACTTCGCTCAGCCAGTGCTCATGGTTGCACAACCCCCATCTTATGTCTGACTGCTAAGGCCAACCTTAAACTTGATCGCGCTGCGATTAAAGCGGGTGCAGCCGATTATTTAGTCAAAGACCGTCTGGATGAAGATGTTATTGAGCGAACTATTCGCTACGCCATTGATCGCAAAAACGCCGAGACTGAGCTAGCTCGATTAGCTCATTACGATGCGCTCACAGGCATTCCCAACCGCCTGTTATTTAATGACCGCTTAGATCGTGCTTTACAACGTGCTGATCGTGGCGACTCACCGTTTGCATTACTGTATTTAGACCTTGATGGTTTCAAAGCCGTTAATGATGCTTATGGTCATGATATGGGTGATAAGCTGGTTCAAGGCATCGCCGAGCGACTAAGCCAGTGCATTCGTCGAACCGATTCGGTAGCACGTATTGGTGGCGATGAATTTACCGTATTACTTGAAAAAACAACTTCTACCAATGACACGGTAATCATTGCGCAAAAAATTATTGATGTTATTACCGAGCCATTTGATATTAATGGCCAGCAATTGCGTGTGGGTAGCAGTATTGGTATTGCGGTTTATCCTGAAGCAGGCCGTGATGCATCAACGTTAATTAAGCATGCTGATATGGCAATGTATGAAGCCAAGGCAATGCAGGGTTCTAATTACCGCTTTTTTACGGCCAAAATGAATAGCGAAGCGGTTGATCAAAGTCGCTTAGATTTAGAACTACGCGCAGCAATTAGCAATGATGAATTCTCTTTATTCTTTCAGCCGCGCGTCTCTTTGCGCACTGGAAAAATTGTCGGTGTTGAAGCGCTGTTAAGATGGCACCATCCTGAACGTGGTGTTTTACTGCCAGGCGAATTTATTCAAACAGCCAAGCAATTAGGTTTGCTTGAGCCTATTGGCTATTGGGTGCTTAACCGCTTATGTCTTGATATTGCAAAAATGGATGAAATGAAAATTCCACCATTGCGCGTTTCATTGAATGTCGCACACGACCAATTTATGGCGCCGAATTTTGTTAGCACGGTAGAATCTATTTTAAGCAGTATGAATGTTAATGCCTCACGTTTTGAATTTGAATTAGCTGAATCGGCAGTTGTTGCTAACTTAGATGATATTGCCGACGATATGATCTTGCTTGAAAAACAAGGTGTTCGTTTTGCCTTAGATGGTTTTGGTACGGGTTACTCTTCGTTACCTCAATTGCAAAAGTTACCTATTACGACATTAAAGCTCGACAAGAGCTATGTGCAAAAGGTAACAAGCGACCCTGATTGTGCCAGCATTGTTCGAGCAATGATTTATATGGCGCATGGCCTTGAGCTAACAGTGGTTGGTGAAGGTGTTGAGACAGAAGAGCAAAAAACATTTTTGGTTGAGAACCGCTGTGACCATTTGCAAGGCTTTTTCTATAGTGAGCCATTATCGTTTACAGACTTTACCAAACTACTAAGCAGCGAAGGTGTGACTTCACGACGTTCTTATTTATCCGTCGTAGATAAATAGATAGATATTCTTCACTTTCAATAGTCCTCCTAATATATTTTTCCTCTAAATATCGTTAAACCTCTTTCGGCATCAACCACTATATTTTTTTATCCAACTGCCTATACGCAAGCGCCTCTTTTAAGTGAGATATTTGCACTTGAGATTGTTCTTTACTCAGTGTGCTATCAATATATTCTAAATCGGCAATCGTGCGACCAATTCTCAGTAGTCGATGAAACGCGCGAGCAGATAGACCGAGCTTTTCTATCGCCATGCTCAGCCATTCAATAGCATCTACTTTTATCCAACCATCATCAATCAGTTCGCGTGAAGACAGTTGGGCATTAATTTTTTTACGGCTGTTAGCTTGTTGTTGCTGCGCTTTTAGTACGCGGTTACGAATACAGCGACTCGTTTCATTAACTTGCGTTTTCTGCATCATCATATTTGCAGGTAAGCGATTAACACTAACATGTAAGTCTATTCTATCGAGCAGCGGCCCCGACAATTTAGCACGATAACGCTGTATTTGGTTTGGCGAGCAGCTGCAGTTTTGTCGTGTGTCGCCAAAAAAACCGCAAGGGCAGGGATTCATTGCCGCGACTAATTGAAATTCTGCTGGGTATTCCACCTGCTGAGTGGCGCGCGAAATAGTAATGCGACCAGACTCAATAGGCTCTCGCAGTACCTCCAACACTTTACGATCAAACTCCGGTAGCTCATCTAAAAATAAAATACCTTTATGGGCGAGTGAAATTTCTCCTGCTTTAGGGTTGCTACCACCACCCACCATTGCAACCGCTGATGCAGTATGGTGAGGGTTACGAAAAGGTCGCTGCCGCCACTCAGAAATAGTATTTTCTTTACCGACCAGTGAATTAATAGCTGCCACCTCAATTGCAGACGCTTCACTTAACGGCGGTGAAATACTAATAAGCCTTGATGCCAGCATCGTTTTACCTGTGCCCGGTGGGCCAATAAAAATAAGGTTGTGGCCGCCGGCTGCAGCAATTTCTAACGCACGTTTAGCTTGTGGTTGCCCTGCAACATCAGACATATCAAAAGCGTTAGTTTGGTATTGCTTAGGTTTTTCTTTTGTCGTTAGTTCAAGTGGTTTGTTATTATTTAAATGTGCACAGACTTCCAGAATGTGATGCGCAACGATAGTTTTGGTTTGCAAGGGCAGTGCGGCTTCACTGCGATTAGCTGCTGGGACTAAGGACGTACGATTAGGGTCGGCAGCAATTAAGGCAGGAATTAATCCAGTGGCATAGCGCAACTCGCCAGAAAGTGACAGTTCGCCAATAAATTCATATTGCGAGAGTTGTTCTTTAGATAGTTGATCTGAAGCTGCCAATATACCCAGTGCAATAGCAAGGTCGAATCGGCTACCTTCTTTGGGTAAATCGGCGGGCGCTAAATTGACGGTAATTCTTTTAGAAGGAAAATCAAAATGTGAGTTGATAATTGCGCTTCTCACTCTATCGCGACTTTCTCTTACTGCCGCCTCAGGTAAACCTACAATAGTGAAAGCGGGTAGGCCATTAGACAAGTGTATTTCTACGCTAACAAGCGGTGCATCGATGCCAAGATTGGCGCGTGAGTAAGTCAGTGCAAGAGCCATAATTTTTCATCCTTGAAAAATAACATTGTTTAAAACTTCAAGCGCGCAAACCATCCATGGTTAACGCGAGTAAACGATGATTAATCGTTTACGTTTTTAAGAGCATCGAGTTCAGCTTCAAGTGCAGCTGTTTTTTCTTGTAGTCTAGCCAATAAGGTAAGGTGGCGATCAAATTCTTCGCGAGTCACTAAATCAAGCTTGCTAAAACTAGCTTCGACCAAGGGACGCAAATTATCTTCAAACTCTGCGCGGACTTTGGCAGCGTTAGTAGGTAATAAATTAGCGGCTTGTTTTAAAAAGTCACTGACGGCAAATTTTTCTGTCATGGTATTAACTTCTTTATATCGGTACTAACTAATGGCTAGGTAATGGCTAATATAGTATTTCAATAACTATCAAAATGCACCATTGCATGGCAGCTTTCTTTTAAAACGCCATGTGTTTTCTACAAAACACAAATTACCCTCCCCAAAACACAGCAGTTTACTCTCAAAACAGTGTTATTGAGTGTGTTACCAAATACGCACTCAATGGTTCAAAGCTTGGCGCACCAAGCAAGGATTTTTGCGCACTTAACTGGTGCGAAAGCGAGATAGTAAATAAAGCAAATTCATACACTTGATGCAAAAATAATTGTAAGTAGTTGTTTAGGTTCGTTTTTTTATATTTGGCACGCCGCATGCAGAAGCATAGGCAAACGAATTTATTTTTTCGCTCTAAAAATAGGTCGTGTAAGACTCATTCCTGAATTCGTTTATTAATATTAGGGGAAACATAATGAAATTGATTACTGCAATTGTTAAGCCTTTCAAGCTAGATGACGTAAGGCAGGCATTGTCGGATATCGGTGTTCAGGGCATCACAGTGACTGAAGTTAAAGGTTTTGGTCGCCAAAAAGGACATACCGAATTATATCGCGGTGCAGAGTACGTAGTAGATTTTTTGCCGAAGGTTAAAGTTGAAGCAGCTATTGCTGACTCAATTGCCGATCAAGCAATAGAAGCTATTACCAAAGCAGCTAACACTGGCAAGATTGGTGATGGCAAAATTTTCTTAACCAGTATTGAACAAACTATTCGTATTCGTACCGGCGAAACAGGTGATGAAGCGCTATAAGCTTTTAAGTCTTGTTACGCGATTGAATATAAAAAGTTATTGAGAGGTAAATAACGTGGAAAACAATATTTTTGAACTCCAGTATGCAATGGACACATTTTATTTTCTAATATGTGGTGCACTGGTAATGTGGATGGCCGCTGGCTTTGCGATGTTAGAAGCAGGCTTAGTACGTGCCAAAAATACAACTGAAATTCTTACCAAGAACGTCGCGTTGTTTGCGATTGCTTCTACTATGTATCTCATTTGTGGTTATGAGATTATGTATGATGGTGGTTTCTTCTTAAGCGGCACTGCTGGTGCGGTTGATTCGGCGGCA
The DNA here is from genome assembly GCA_042090785.1 of Cellvibrionales bacterium. Lineage (GTDB taxonomy): Bacteria > Pseudomonadota > Gammaproteobacteria > Pseudomonadales > UBA7434 > UBA7434. Next base: position 412,328 of record JBELIP010000001.1, read on the forward strand.
GTACTTGCTGCATCTGCTGAAGCAGGTTTTGCAGACATGGGTGAATACTCAGGTGCATCGGACTTCTTCTTCCAGGTTGTGTTTGTAGCAACAGCTATGTCAATTGTATCGGGCGCGGTTGCAGAGCGAATGAAGCTTTGGGCCTTTTTAGCGTTTGCTGTAGTGATGACAGGTTTTATCTACCCAGTTGAAGGTAGCTGGACTTGGAATGGCGACGCGGTTCCATTTATCGGCGAGCTTTCTTATTCCGATTACGCGGGTTCTGGTATTGTTCACATGGCCGGTGCAGCTGCTGCATTAGCGGGTGTGTTAGTACTAGGTGCACGTAAAGGCAAATACGCAGCAGACGGTAGTGTTCAAGCTATCCCTGGTGCTAACTTACCTTTAGCAACTTTAGGTACTTTCATCTTATGGATGGGTTGGTTCGGCTTTAACGGCGGTTCAACGTTGAAATTAGGTGGCATTGAAGTCGCTAACGAAGTAGCGAACGTATTCTTGAATACTAACGCTGCCGCGTCGGGTGGTTTAATTGCTGCATTAATCGTTGCACGTTTTGCCTTTGGTAAAGCAGATTTAACAATGGCACTTAATGGCGCGCTTGCGGGTCTAGTTGCTATTACTGCTGATCCAGCGAGTCCTTCACCATTAATGGCTACAATCATTGGCGGCATCGGTGGCATCATCGTTGTGGGCAGCATTGTATTCTTAGATAAGATTAAAATTGATGATCCTGTTGGCGCTATCTCGGTCCACGGTGTTGTTGGTCTTTGGGGCGTGTTCGCGGTATTAATCTCTAATAGCGATGCTACCTTTATGGGTCAGTTAGTTGGCGCATTGGTCATCTTTGTTTGGGTCTTCGTGACTAGCTTAATTACTTGGAGCATTATCAAGGCAATTATGGGTGTTCGAGTAAGTGAAGAGGAAGAGTACGAAGGTGTTGATATCTCTGAGTGTGGTATGGAAGCCTATCCTGAGTTTGGCACTAAGTAAGCTATAGGTTTTATTAATAATAATTTATTAGTAAATCTTATTGATAGTTTTGAAAGAGGGGGCGCTTAATGCGTCCCTTTTTTTGTGTTTATTTAGGGTCAAGGTCAAAAGCATCGGGCCACCCCCGGCGCTTTTGACCTTGACCTTGATCTTGACCTAGCCCTGATCTTGAACTTAACCCAAACAAAAAAGCGCCCCGTTATTGTGCATTAATCTAGCGAAACACCGAACCGAACAAAAAAGCATCGTTAAAATGCTCCTCTAAAGAAAAGTTCAGCAAAATTGCGTACATGCACAGCTACATAGCTTGCCATTTTTTCAATGAACCAGTACCTTATAGGTTAATGCTGCATGAATATGTGCAGGTATAATTAGAATTTAGGAGCTAGCCTATGAAATTGGTAACAGCCATAGTTAAACCGTTCAAACTTGATGACGTTAGAAGCGCATTATCTGATGTGGGCGTGCAAGGTGTAACGGTAACTGAAGTAAAAGGTTTTGGCCGCCAAAAAGGCCATACCGAGCTGTACCGTGGCGCCGAATACGTTGTCGACTTTCTTCCTAAGGTGAAACTTGAGATAGCCGTTAGTGATGAACTCGTTGATGTAGTTATTGAAGCAATTACTTCATCTGCTAATACGGGAAAAATTGGCGATGGTAAAATCTTCGTTGCTAACTTAGAACAGATTGTTCGTATTCGTACCGGCGAAACAGGTAACGACGCTGTATAGCAATAAACATTCTTAATGTTTTAAAAGGCCGCTTTTGCGGCCTTTTTTATATCTGCTTTACCCTTAAATAATTAAGCCAAAACAACAAGCCAAAACAACAAGCTAAGGCAGGTAGTTAGACAGCAGTCATTAACACCTATTCAGCACACTCAAGCCCATTATATAAACAGACCATCGGTGGTTGTAAACCGAGCTATCGTCCAGTTTACAACCAGCATATTACCTTCCGAAATAACCATGAGAAATAATGCCGTTTTTCTATTAGTGGTTACCCAAAGTGCTAAACACAAGATCTTGTGGTGTTTCGCTAACTACTACGCAATCCTTAAAAACCAATGCTTTTCTAGCAAAATAACCATGGCGCTTTCGCTATTCTTAGCTATAAATATACATACTAAATTTCTCAGCAATGCTGGGGCTTGTATCTTTTAGCTATTCAAATAGCGTCTATAAAGAGAGACTTATCGTGAAAAAAACAGCAGTAAAAAAAACGCAAACCGGACAATCAAAAAGTGATTCAGCGGCAGCCGTTGATTTGGGTTTTATTGGCTCTAAAGATGAAGTGGCTGAAACGCGTAATACAGCAAGCCGCGAACGTGTTCGCTCTTTATTAGATGACGAAGTAGCGAAATTTTTAAGTAGCGGCGGTAAGATTAGTAACGTTGCGCCAAATGTAATGGGCGACCCACCACGCAAGCCCGAAAGTAATTACGGCAGCCGACCTATTTAAACGAGATTTATTAACGCTGTTGGTAAATCATTAATATGGCTGATAATTGCATCAGCCTCTATCTCCTCAGATTGCTCTGTCACATCCTTTTCTTTTTCATCGTTTTTATCCGTATTTAATAATGCTGACATTTTCATGCAGTGATGTTTTGGCATATGACCATCTAACCATATGGCTTTGAACTGCGCGCGCTTTGCGCCGACTACATCGCATAAAAAGTCATCACCGACATGTGCCACTTCAGAGGGCTGCAAGCGTTGGTCGAGTAGTTTTTCAATACGTGCTAATGCGGTGTCAAAAATAAGACCGTCAGGTTTGCTTGAATTAATATGCTCAGCAGATAACGCAAAAGAAAAAAAGCGACCAATAGACGTTTGGTTCACATCGGCATTGCCGTTGCTTATAGTGCCTAATACATAGTTTTTACTTAACTCGGTGAGTAGCTCTTCAACGCCTTCATAACAGTTTACTTTTTGCCTTAATTGATAGTGAATTTGAAAGGCTTGCTCGGCGAGCTCTGTTGCTTCTTGTTCAGAATAATTACTGCTCATTGCTAACGCTTTAATAGCGGCTATGCGTACCTGACTAATTTGGTTTTTAAAACGCTCATCTGTCCTGAAAAGTTTAAAGCGAAATTCGGATATAGCATCAAGGCTAAATTTATCAGTTAACGGTTTGGCATGAGTGCTGAGCCATTGATAGGTTTCGATTTCTGCGTGCTTTAATGTTGGCTTTAAGGGCCATAAGGTGTCGTCTAAATCGAAGGTAATGGCTTTAACTGGCATTGTCGTCGTCGCTATTGTTCGCTGTGCTTAATTCCGGGTCTAATGGCTCAGCCGTTCGCTGAGCTCTAGGGTGAGCATCGTCATAAACGCTGGCTAGGTGCTGGAAATCTAGGTGGGTATAAATTTGTGTGGTCGATAAATTAGCATGCCCCAGCAACTCTTGAACGGCACGTAAGTCGCCGCTGGACTCAAGCATATGACTTGCAAACGAGTGTCTAAGCATGTGAGGGTGCAAATTTTGTTGCTGATCTAAATGCTGTGTGGCCACCTTTAGACGTTGTTGAATAGCACGGTGCGAAAGACGTGTGCCGCGTGTACTTACAAAGAGTGCTGTTTCTTCAGCGGTCGCCATTGTCGAGCGCTCGGTGAGCCAATATTTTATTGCGTTAATAGCGGCCTTGCCAAGCGGCATAATGCGTTGTTTATTACCTTTGCCGGTAACGGTTATTAACGGTTTGGCTTGGCTTAGGTCAATATCGTGAACATTGAGTGACGCTAATTCGGCTAACCGTAGCCCTGCTGCATAAAAGGTTTCCATAATGGCTTTGTCGCGAATGGCCAGTTTGCTGTCGGCGTCGGAAGTGCTTTTTGTTACTGTTGATTTTGCCGGTCTTGTGAGTGCGTTATCAAGCAGTCCTTTCACTTGATCAACATCCATAGTCACTGGCAGTTTTTTATTCGCTTTAGGTGCTCTTATACCGTCTGCAGGATTGTGATCGCCAGCTAAAGACTGGCCATCTATATGTTGATTAGTGAAATTAAAAAAACTGCGAATACATGACAATTTTCGTTGAATTGATTTAGGTGCTAAGCCTTGACGATGCAAACGAGCGGTATATTGTCGTATCCACTCACCATCAATGCTGCTTAGCGTTTGGCGTTCGGATGCTTCGCAATACTGGCAAAAATGATTAAGATCAGCTTGGTAGGCGGCAACGGTATGCGATGATAAACGGCGGACAGATGTTAGATATTCGATAAATAATACGCTAGCAGTATTAAGCGCGTCTTTCGCTAATGACGATTGTTTTATCGACGATGTGTCAGGCATGGCGCGATGAACACAATTATAATAAAGGTTACTGTCATAACGTTAGCCATTAGGCTAGCTGCTTTTTAACTAACGCAGCGAGTATGTCGCAAAGGTAGTCGAGGAATAGTGTGCCCGTGTCGCTGTTGTAGTGGTCGGCGTTGTGATGAGCAACAGCAAGCATAACAGTTATGTTGTTGTTATTGTTGCTGCTGTTGTTAATGTTGGTGCGTTCAATTTTTTTAGCCGCAATAGCGGCCGACCCCACGGCAAACTTTGTATCGTTAAAAATAAAGTCTGCTTCTGTCTCTCGTAGAGTGCCACACAGTGACTGGCTATTGTCGAGTATGCCAGAAATTTTATCTTCGGCATCGGTTGTATTTTGAATAAATTTTTTGTCTATGGTTTGTTTATATTCAAGGCTATCATCGGCCAACAACATAACGCTAGCAGATTCGACACCAAAATTTTTATGCAACTGAGTTTCAAGCAATGTGAAAATAGCATTAAGTGAATCAGCATTAATAAGGTCGATCACTAACGACTGTGTAGTGTTTAAAAGGGTGTCGTTTTCTTTAGCGGCTTCAATGAGCTCGCCGAGCTTGTGCCGAGTTTGTATGCCGCGCTCTCTAAGTATTGCCACTTGTCGCTCAATTAATGACGTTGCATTACCACTATGATGCGGCAACGTCATGTCAGCTAAAACATTTGGATGGCGACGAAAGAAGTCGGGGTTATTAATAAGATAGTCGGCAACAGTTTCGTCAGATAGTGGGTTGCTTGCTGGCTTTTCATTGCTCATAGTTATAGTCGCTGAACTCATAATGTGATTTTCCCATCGAAAACTTTAGTGGCACTTCCTGTCATATTTAAAGAAGTGTCGCCACCCAGCCATTGAATATTTAATTGTCCACCTAGCAGCTCTACATTCACTTCGTTATCAAGTATGCCGTTATTAATTCCGGCGGCTACGGCTGCACAGGCGCCACTACCACAGGCTTGTGTTTCACCAACCCCGCGTTCAAACACACGTAACTTAATGGCGTTGCGAGACAGTATTTGCATAAAGCCAACATTCACATGGTTGGGAAATTGTGTATGGCACTCTAACACTTTACCTAAACCTTGAACGTCGGCAGTATCAATATTATCGACCACTATTACTGCATGCGGGTTGCCCATGGATACAGCACTTATTTCACTGCTGCCAAGGTCATGATGAATCGTATAGCTGTTGGCTACTTTGTCGGTAGTAAAAGGGAGCGATGCGGGATTAAAATTGGGCACACCCATATCGACACTTAGCGTGTTGGAATCAACAACATCAATATTCATTAAGCCAGTGTTTGTAGAGACTTTTAGCTGGCGTTTACCGGTAAGTTTTTTATCGGTAACAAACTTCCCAAAGCAGCGTGCGCCATTGCCGCATTGTTCAACTTCATTGCCATCGCAATTATAAATACGGTAGTGAAAGTCGGTATCTGTAGTGGCAGGCGGCTCTACTAGCAATACTTGGTCGCAGCCAATGCCTAAGTTGCGGTTAGCTATGTGGCGTATATGGGCAGCAGTTAACTTAGCGTTTTGCGATAGCAAATCAATGACGACAAAGTCATTGCCAAGGCCGTGCATTTTGGTAAATCGCAATTGCATATACTAAGCCTACTATCGATGTTCGGTATTAAATGGTTTTTTCGCCACGGACTAGATCTTCAATGGTTTCGCGCGCACGTACAATATGAAACTGCTCGCCATCGACCATAATTTCTGCTGCGCGGCCACGGCTATTGTAATTCGATGCCATCACAAAACCATAGGCGCCGGCTGAGCACAGACATAATAAATCGTTTTCGGCAATGGCGAGCAATCTATCTTTACCTAAAAAGTCGCCCGTTTCACAGACTGGACCTACGACATCGTAAGTGTGCTGCGGACGATCAGCATTTTCAGCTAGCGGCAAAATATCCATCCATGCATTATAAAGAGCTGGACGAATCATATCGTTCATAGCGGCATCAACAATAGCGAAGCGTTTTTCTTCGTTCTGTTTAATGGTGTCGACACGCGTTAATAATACACCGGCATTAGCCGCAATCGATCGGCCTGGCTCCATGACTAATGATTGCGCTCGCCCGTCTAAAGTTTTAAGCAGGGTGGCAACATAGTCGGCAGGAGAGGGCGGTTGTTCGTCTTGATAACATATGCCAAGACCACCACCGACATCAATATGCGATAGTGTAATACCGGTTTCGGCTAAATGATCAACTAGCTCAAGCACACGTTTTAAGGCATCGTTAAATGGCGACAACGAAGTGAGCTGTGAACCAATATGACAGTCAATACCTATAACATTAATGGAAGGTAGTGAGTGGGCTCGTTGGTAGACGCGCGGTGCTTCGTCGATATCAATGCCAAATTTATTTTCTTTTAAACCGGTAGAAATATACGGATGCGTTTGTGCATCAACATCGGGATTAACGCGAAGCGATATTGAGGCGACAAGACCAAGCTCGGCGGCTATAGCAGCAATACGTTCAAGCTCGGTTTCCGATTCGATATTAAAACAATGAACGCCTACTTCTAAGGCGCGAGCAATTTCTTCAGGCTTTTTAGCAACGCCAGAAAAAACTACTTTTGCTGGGTCACCGCCAGCGAGTAATACGCGTTCTAGTTCGCCTACCGAGACAATATCAAAGCCGCTGCCTAGTTTAGCTAATACACTTAGCACGCCTAAATTAGAGTTTGCTTTAACCGCGTAGCAAACTAAGTGCCCACCGTTAGTATCTGTATCGAGAGCGTCGCGGTAAGCAAGGTAGTGAGTCTCTAACGCTTTTTTCGAGTAGACATAAGTGGGCGTGCCCACTTTGTCGACAATCGATGCAAGAGGTAATTGCTCAGCCATTAGCTGATTATTTTGATAATAAAATTGTGACATGCGTTAAGCGTATTCCTGCAATCCAATGGGCGTGAAAGCGTTATCTTTTTTCACTACAATGTTAGTCCACGTTTTTTATTACGGCATCTTTCATTACGGCTGACTCTTTCGCTAAAGTATTGTCGTCGGCTGAAAGCGTATTTGTATTATCTTGTGGTAAATACAATGCGCCTTTTTGACCGCAAGCAGTAATGCATGCGGTAAATGCCGATAGCGATAAAAAAAGTATTAGCGGTGTTATTTTGCGCATCGCCGGTTGCTTGTTAGTGTACATAGCCAACTCTTACCTTTGTTTAATTGCATCGCTAGCTTTAGCGGCAGCCTGCTTAACTTGTTCGGGTGCTGTGCCGCCTAAGTGATTTCGGCTAGCAACTGAACCCTCTAATGTCAGTATAGAAAACACATCGGCATCAATGGCCTTATTAAATGTTTTAAGTGTCTCTAATGATAGTTCACTTAAGTCACAGTTAAGATCAATGCATTTTGCGACGGCATTACCGACAATTTCATGTGAGTCTCTAAATGGAATGCCTTTTCGCACTAAATAATCAGCAAGGTCGGTTGCTGTTGAAAAACCTTTGCCTGCAGCATTGCGCATATTTTCTGCTTTAGCGGTAATAGCTGGGACCATGTCTGCATAAGCATTAAGGCAATCCAATAAAGTATCTACCGTATCAAACAAGGGCTCTTTATCTTCTTGGTTATCTTTATTGTACGCCAGCGGTTGTGATTTCATTAACGATAGCAAGCTGACCAAATGTCCTTGCACGCGACCAAATTTTCCTCGCACTAACTCAGGTACGTCAGGATTTTTTTTCTGCGGCATAATGGATGAGCCAGTACAGAAGCGATCGGGCAAATCAATAAAATCAAACTGACTGGATGTCCACAATACTAACTCTTCAGAGAAGCGTGATAGGTGCATCATTATGATGCTAGCGCAGCCGCTAAATTCAATGGCAAAATCTCTATCACTTACCGAGTCTAAAGAGTTGTCAGTGGGTTTGTTAAACCCTAAGGCAGCTGCCGTCATTGCTCTATCAATAGGGTAAGTGGTACCGGCTAATGCGGCGGCACCTAATGGGCATTCATTCAGTCGACTCTGGCAATCTAACAATCTTGAATGGTCGCGCTCTAACATGGCGTTCCAGGCTAACAAGTGGTGACCAAAAGTAACCGGTTGTGCCGTTTGTAAATGCGTAAAGCCCGGCATAATAGTCGCCGCTTCTTGGTCCGCTAATTGAATAAGTCCTTGTTGTAAACGCGTTAACTGTGTCGCAATAGCATCAATGGCCTGGCGCAGATACAGACGAATATCAGTGGCAACTTGGTCGTTGCGAGAGCGACCGGTATGCAGTTTTTTGCCAACACTGCCAATGCGCTCGGTTAAGGCGGCTTCAATATTCATATGCACATCTTCACGCGCAATGGACCAGTTGAAATTGCCGCTTTCAATATCGTTAGCAATGGCATTTAAGCCATCAATAATTTGTGCAGTCTCATCGGCTGTGAGTACGCCAACGCTTGCCAGCATAGTTGCATGCGCAATCGAGCCCTGAATATCTTGGCTATAAAGACGCTGGTCAAATTGTACCGACGCAGTAAAGCGCTCTACAAAAGCATCTGTAGGTTCTTGAAAGCGTCCACCCCAAAGGGTTTTACTGGTTGACGAGGCCGCATGGTTAGCGTTGGCGTCAGAATTGTCTGGCTGATGATCAGAACCCATGTTGGTACCGTTAGTTAGATAAAAATAGATTTTGCAGTATATCTTATGGCTAATGTGTGAACTACGCCCACAAGCCGTGAGGCGGGCAGATTACCGGCATTGCTCAAGCAACTACACTCAGTTAATGGTTGTCAAAGCTTACTCAAGAGGGTCGAAGCGCATAAAGCGATTAGAAAGTGAGTAAAAATTGAGTATTGGTAGCCTAAAGACGTCAATCAACGAGCAATGATGCGAGTTATTAGATGAGCCAGAAAATGTACAGAAATCCGTTTACCTCTTACTGATGTCCGAGTATTCAATGTACCGGTCAGCAACTCACATGCCTGTTACAGACAGGCCGCAGGCATTAAATGCCGCACCATTGCTGCCGCATTTATGCCGGCTGCCAGTGTTGTTGGTAGTCCTCTTTGTTACCGAATTAGTGGTTATTCTTTATGTATTTAGCCTTAGCCCGCTAGGCACCTTTAATTGGCAGCGTTTATCGTTGTTATCACTGTATGCCCAATGGATTAGCCTGCTTTCAGTGGGTGGTTTATGTCATTTAGGTCGGCGAATTCATGGTCGAAGTGAAAATGCGGTTAAACATTTGAGCGTAGAAGCGGCTGGCTTACTCAGTTTTGGCTGGATTATTGGCGTAACCTTATTAACTAATATTGGTGCGCAATGGGTTTATGCTGGGGGCTCTTGGGCGGCTTTTTCATTCGCTTGGTTATTGCGTGATGTCATGATAATTGCGGTGCTTGCGGCAATTACTTTGCGTTATTTTTATATGCAGCAAAGTTGGCGTGCCGAGCAAAAGGCTACGCAAGACGCGCGTTTAGCGGCTTTACATGCCCGTATTCGGCCACATTTTTTATTTAATAGTATGAACACCATTGCGAGCTTAATTAGCTATGCACCCGATGATGCAGAAAAAGCCGTTGAAGATTTAGCGGCGCTCTTTCGTGCTTCACTTTCGCAAAACGATTTATTAGTGAGTTGGCAGCAAGAGCTAGATATCTGCTTAGCCTATGTGCGAATTGAGCAACAGCGCTTGGGCCACCGTTTGCAGCTTGATTGGCAGTTGAGCGATATTCCAAAACACTGCCAATTGCCGCCGTTAAGTTTACAACCGTTAATCGAAAACGCTATTTATCATGGTATTGAGCAAAGCGCAGCCGGAGGGACCGTTGTGGTTAGGGCGCAGGTTAAAGATAACGCGCTACGTATTGATGTCGAAAACCTTTATCAGGCTAGTCGCATAGCATCGGAGCATACCGCTGCCAAAACACATAATGGTATTGCAATCGATAACATTAGGGCGCGATTGTCAGCTATTTATCATGGCTTTGAAGTCAATAGCCAGCAGCATGTAAAAGCTCAGTTGGTTTTAAATAGGACCTTACATTTATTTATAGCGACATTAATTCTACCCATAAACTTGCCAGTAAGAGCGAGCATAGTCGATGGAGAATGACAATGAGTAAGCAGGCCCCGTTAATAAAGGAACCCTTAGTTCGCGAAATGCTAAGCAGCGAAGCAGAAGTCAATGCGCCGAGCAGCGATAGCACCAGAGTAAAAACCGTTTTAATTGTTGATGATGAACCGCCGGCCCGCATGCGCTTAAAAGCCATGGTGGATGCACTAGATGGTTATCAAGTTATTGCTGAGGCTGAAAATGGTCAGCAAGCTATGGAGATGAATAAAAAGCTTTCTCCCGATATTGTCCTATTAGATATTCGTATGCCAGAGATGGATGGCATAGCCGCTGCCGCACAGTTTAGTGAGCAAGATCAGCCGCCAGCGGTTATTTTTTGCACAGCCTATGATGAGCATGCCCTAGCGGCTTTTGATGCACAGGCTGTGGGCTACTTATTAAAGCCGGTATCGCGTTTAAAGTTGACTGACAATTTGGCTAAAGCGCAGACAGTTAATCGCTCTCAACTGGCTAATTTGGTGCCCGAATCGGCCCAAAAAAGCTTAATGCAAAAATGCTTGTCTGTGCGTACCCGTAGTGGCCATGAATTATTAGCAGTAAATGAAATACGAGCTTTGGTCGCAGATAACAAGTACGTGAGTGCTTACACACATAATAGAGAAGTGCTGCTTGATTTAAGTTTAAAAGAGTTAGAGCGGCGTTTTGCCAAGCAATTTTTGCGTGTGCATCGCAATGCCTTGGTTACTATTCGCTATATACGTTGTTTAGAAAAATGTGAGGATAGGCCGGGCCAAACGGTTATTCGTCTTGAGGGCAGTGATATTGCTCCCATAGTGAGTCGACGTAACTTGCCTGAGTTAAGGCGGTTGCTGAAAGCACATTAGCGCAGGTGACCAGTCAGGCTAAGGCGAGCGTCTTTATTTTTCATCTAGCCTAAAGGTAGTACCTGATTTGAATACTTTATATAAAAAGAAAGAGTGTTCGTTTCTCACCGTTTTATAAACGACATTTCCGGATGATTTGCTTATCATATAGCACTGGATTGAGTGGCTGCTTCAGCAGCCATTTATATTTACCGTTGATGGATTCGGCTTGCAAAAAATGTAGGCGTTAGTTCACTCAATAGTTTAGCGGCCACATAATTGGATACTCCATGACCAGCAGTGCAACTCAGACCATCACTATTGCCACCCGAAAAAGTCCGCTTGCGCTTTGGCAGGCCGAGACTATCCGCGATGCGTTATTGACATTACACCCACATATAGCTGTTGAATTACTGCCTATGTCTACGCATGGCGACAAAATATTAGATGCGCCATTGGCCAAAGTCGGTGGTAAAGGCTTATTTGTTAAAGAGTTAGAGGCGGCTTTGTTAGATGGTCGCGCTGATATCGCGGTGCACTCTACCAAAGATGTGCCCATGGCATTGCCAGAGGGTTTAACTTTAGGCGTGATTTGCGACCGAGAAGACCCTTTAGATGCCTTGGTTTTACCTTTGTCAGTCGATGGTCATTGTGCAAGTATGACATCTTTAGATGACTTACCCATGGGTGCCACAGTGGGTACTTCAAGTTTGCGACGCCAGTGCCAGCTACAACAGTTGCGGCCCGATATAAAATGCGAATCGCTGCGCGGCAATGTAAACACGCGCTTAGCCAAGCTGGATGATGGAAAATACGATGCCATTATTCTTGCTGCGGCAGGCTTACGCCGTTTAGGTTTTACCCATCGCATCAGTTATCTTATTGAGCCGCAACATTTATTGCCTGCCGTAGCTCAAGGGGCATTGTCTATCGAGTTACGTAGCGGTGATGAAGCAACGCAAGCTTTACTAAACCCCTTACATCATTTTGAAAGCGCCTTGTGTGTATTAGCCGAGCGCGCAATGAACTGTCGGTTACAAGGCGGCTGCCAAGTCCCTATTGCCGGCTTTGCACAATTAAGTGCCAATAAGGGTTTATCACTTGAGGGCCGTGTAGGCGCTATTGATGGCTCAGAATTATTAATTGAAAAACAACAAATAGTTTTAAGCGGTGACGACACTCAGCGTGTTAAACAAGCCGAGCAATTAGGTGAAACCATTGCTGATAATTTATTAGCGCGCGGCGCACGCGTGTTGCTTGATCAGGCTTATGACAATCAGTAATGCTAGCGTGCGAGTCTTAGTCACGCGCCCAGCAGGGCAGGCTGATCGATTAGTTCACGTACTTGCCGATGCCGGCATTAGCGCTAGCTGTTTGCCGCTGCTAAATTTAGAAGCCGTTAAAACGGTAGAAAAAGTTGCGCAAATTAAAAAACAATTACAGCAATTACATCAACAGAGTTTCGCCATTTTTATTAGCAGCAATGCGGTTAAATATACGGCCGAATGTATGCAGCAGTATCATTTAACATGGCCAAAGACATTAGCTTGTATTCCTATTGGTGGCGCAACAGCAAAAGCGATTCAAGATTTAAATTGGCCGATAGATAAAAAAATAAATTTCGATGCTTCAGATAATTTATTAGCTTATAGTAGTGAAAAGTTATTACTGCAGTTAAGTCAGCGTGATGTGAGTGGAATGCACATCACCATTTTTCGTGGCGAGGGAGGACGCGAGCTGTTAGCGCAGGATTTAACGGCGCGTGGTGCAGTGGTTGAGTATTGCGAAATGTATAAGCGTCAGCATCCCAGTTACAGTGCCAATGAATTTAGTCACGCGGTGGGTGTTAATGAAAAGCCAGCAGCCATTTTATTTGCCAGTGGCGAAACATTGGATAATTTTTATCGTCATATGCAGCGAGATAAATTACAACGGCAATTAGAGGGGGTGCCTATTATTGTGCCTTCTGAGCGGATTAAATTATTAGCAGAGGGCTATGGGTTTAAAAAAATATTTTTAGCCGTCAATGCCAGTGCCGAAGGATTTTTGCAGGTGCTTGAGGAGCAGATACTTAAATAACTTAAATAGTAGCAGCTTAAACAGTAGATAATTAAGCAGCAATGCTGATGCAGTAATTAGTCTGTTAACAAGCAAAGTATTAAAGATTATCAGCAAAAAATTTATCATTAGAGTCGGAAAAGTATATGACTAAAAAAGAAGATAGCTTAGAAAGCAATGATGTTGAAAACGCGACCATTATTGAAGACGCGACTATTATTGAAGATGAAAAAATAACAAAAAGTGAAGGTATGGCTAACTCATCGTCTAAAAAAATATCGGGTCAGCCAAAAGATAAAAATGGTACGCTTGCCGGTGTCGCCTTTATTATTGCTTTTCTGGCTGCGGTAACGGCTGCTTATATTGGTTGGCTGTTCTTTCAGCAAGCTGAACAGTTAGAATCAATAGCCGCTGATGCCCAACGTTATCATCAACAAACAAGCAATTTAAAGCAGTCGCTTCAGGCGGCACGATCAGAATCAGCAGCGGCTTACACTCAGCGTGAGCAACAAAATGAACAGCTTTCCTTAGCGCTGCAAGATGCCAATCTTATTATTGCCGCACATGGCCGGCGTTTACGTTCTTTAACGTCCACCACTACGGATGATTGGCGATTAGCAGAAGTCGAATATTTATTACGCTTGGCTAACCAGCGTATTTTAATCTCCCAAGACAGTGCAACAGCATTAAGTTTATTAACAACTGCCGACGAAATATTATTAACACTTGCCGATCCGCGTTTTTTTGATATTCGAAAATCCATTGCTGAAGATCGTGCAGCATTGGTATTGGTTGGCCAGCAAGATTTAGATGGTGTATTTTTGCGTCTATCGGCATTAACGCAGCAGTTAGAAAAATTACCGCTTATTGTTATACCTTCGTTCGCAGCCGAAAATGATCGCGTAAATACGGCGCTCAATGAGTCTACGGTTTCTTCATGGCGTGAAAAGCTCAATGCTATGGGTGCATCGACTTGGCAGGAGCTAAAAAGTTTAGTGATCGTTAATAAGCGCAGTAGCGATATTAAACCGTTGTTGCCGCCAGAGCAGCAATACTATTTGCGCGGTAATCTACAGTTAATGATTAATCAGTCGCAACTCGCGCTGCTCGATGGCCGTCAAGCCGTTTATAGCGATAGCCTTTATCGCGCTGAGCGTTGGCTGCAAGATTATTTTCCAAGCGATGAGCATGCCATTAAGTCAGTCATTGCCGAGATACAAGCGCTGCAACAAATGAAGGTTGATATTGAATTACCCGATGTCACAAAATCTTTATTAGCGGTCACGCAATTTTTATCCCAGCAACATCAAGTCGATACCTCTGCCGACATTGAAGTGTCTTTAGCACCGCGTGAGGCTTCTTCGGTAAATGCTGCTGAAAATATTGAAGTTGCTGTCGAGGCAGATTTATGAGACGGATATTTCTTTTTGTATTAGCTGTATTAGCCATAACCGCTGCAATATTTTCAACGCTTGAAAATGGCGGAGGCTATGTGCTCATAGCCGTGGGCGATATCACTATTGAAATGGCTTTTATTGTTGCGGCGGCAATTAATTTATTAATTTTTGCTGCACTGTATATTTTGGTTATCGCTTTGCGAATGCTGTTTAGTACGCGCAGCGGTGTATTAGCTTGGGCGAAAAACCGACGGCAACAGCGGGGGCTAAACAGAACGACGCAAGGGCTTATTGCTTTTATTGAGGGTCGCTGGGATATTGCCAGAAAAGCTTTAGCTAAATCGGCAGACAATTCATCTACACCGTTAATCAATTATTTATTTGCTGCACGTGCGAGTTCGGCAGTGGGTGATGCTAAAGCGGTTGATGATTTTTTAAAAAAAGCCGAGCTTTCTACGCAAGGCGCCGATGTTGCTATTGGTTTAACGCAAGCTGAATTGCAAATACACAATGGTCAGTATGAGCAGGCGTTAGCCACGTTATTAAGAGCTAAAAAAATAGCCAGCCATCATCCGGTTGTGCTTGCCTCATTAATGAAGGTTTATCGGCAGCTCAATGACTGGGATAGCTTATTAAAATTATTGCCTGCCTTGCAAAAATACAGTGCTTTATCGGTAGCCGATATTGCCAGTTTAGAGCGCGAGGCTAGCTGCGCTAAATTAAAGCGCGCAGTAGCAAGTCATGATGTGAATGGCTTGCTCAATGGTTGGAAGCATCTTGCTAGCCATGTAAAACAGGACCCTTTATTAGTTGCCTATTATGCCGAGCAATTAATTAGTTTTGAGCAATGCGAGCAAGCCGAGCGTTTATTGCGTCAACAATTACAGCGTCAATATGATGAGCGTTTAATCGGCCTTTATGGGCTGGCGGTTGCCGAACCGCAAGCCAAGCAATTGGCTTTTGCAGAAAAATTATTAAAATCCGAGTCGGCACAGTTAAGCCAAAAAGGAGCTGCGGTGTTGCGGTTAGCGATTGCGCGCATTTGCTTGAATAACGGCTTGCAACAAAAGGCTCAGCAGTATTTAGAAGAAAGTCTTAAACTAGAAACCGTTGCCGGTGCTTTTGCCACGCTTGGCAGTATTTATGCAAGCCAGAATAATCATAAGAAAAGTGTTGAGTGCTATGTGCGAGAGTTGGCCGTGCAGAGCACAAATAATGTAAGTGGTGTTTCACTTTGCGAGACGGATTTATTATCTTCGCCTTCTATTTCAATGACGAGTTCAACGCCGCCGGCTAAAGAAAAGTCGCTATTCACTTCGGCAGATGATATTCAGCAACCATTACGACGTTAGCGTTCTGATTAAAAGTGTTAAACAAAGCATAAAAAAGGGCGCTGTTTTTTAGCGCCCTTTTTTATAACAAACTTATTATGAGTTCCTTTTTTTCATGGTTTTATTATTAGCCATAAGTACAAAGATAAGCTGTCGCTACTTCAACTTTAAGATCAAATACTTCGTTAGCATTAACGGTAAATGTATCGCCTGCATTATAGGTATTCCAACTATCACTATTAGGTAACTTAACGGTGAGTGCGCCGCTGACAACGGTCATAGTTTCAAATTGGCTAGTATCAAACTGGTATTCACCAATAGCCATAACGCCGACCGAAGCAGGCAGTGTGGCGCTTTGAAAACCAATAGACTTTACGTTGCCCTCAAAATATTCATTTACTTTTAACATTGTTTTTTCCTTTTAGCTTTCTTTATTAACCGGCGGCTTTCGCTTAGCAGGTTTTTTTGTTTTGCGTTTATCACTGTCTTTAAATGATGCGTCTTTACGTGGCTTTTTACTACCGCTGTTACTCGGTTTTTTTCTGGCTCCGCCATCACGAACGGCTTCGCTAGCGCCTGCGCGGCTAAGCTGCATAGGTTGGCCTTTAACGCGCACTTTTTGTAATAGCTGATAAATATCTTTCGGCATGCCTGGCGGTAAGCCAACAATGCTGTGATTGTCATTCAACTCAATGCGACCAATATGTTCGCGATCGAGACCTGCTTCGTTAGCCAGTGCACCAACAATATCTTTAGCCTGTGCGCCGTGGTCTCGGCCAGCTTCAATACGGTACTGTTCAAACGGGATAGCGTTTTTGTCACCACGATCACGGCGCGGTGATCTTTCGCGTCCGCCATCTCTACTGCCATCTCTACTGCCATCTCTACTACGAGAGTCACGACTGTTTCTATCGCGGCTGTTACGCTCACCACGATCATTTCGCTCGCTACGCTCACGGCGTGACTTTTTGCTTTCAGGCGGTGGTGCAATTTGCTCAAGAGGAAACTTGTCACTTAATAAGGCAGCAGCAATTTGTTCGGCAGGTTGCTCGAGTGATTCACATAAGTCTGCAACCATTTTATGATAAACATCGGCTATTTTGTTATCAAGGCGCGCCGATAAATCTTCGGCAAGCTTACTTTTACGTTGGTCTGCCAATTGTTGTGCAGTGGGTTTTTCCCATGCTTGCAGTTTTTGTTTGGTATCTTTTTCAATAATACCTAATAAGCGACGTTCGCGAGGTTGCACAAACAATAACGCTTTACCTAAGCGGCCAGCACGACCGGTTCGGCCAATGCGATGCACGTAGGCTTCACTATCGTAAGGAATGTCATAGTTAATAACATGGCTTACTCGTTCAACATCAATACCGCGTGCGGCAACATCCGTTGCAACTAATAAATCTAAAGTCCCTTTCTTAAGACGGGCAATGGTTTTTTCGCGCATCGGCTGGCTAATATCGCCATTAATAGCGGCAGAGGTATAACCGCGCGCATTCAGTTTTTCGGCAACAGTAACGGTAGCTTCACGCGTGCGGACAAAAATAATAATGGCTTCGGTTTCTTGCGTTTCAAGATAGCGTGTTAAGGCATCTAACTTTTCGCCTTGATTAACAATTAAAAACGATTGGTCAATGGTATCAACCGTTGCAGTTTTAGCGGCAATCTTAATTAAGACGGGGTCGCTTACATGGCGCTTAGCAATTTGGCGAATACGATCGGGCATAGTGGCCGAAAATAAAGCGGTTTGTCGCGTGTCTGGGGTTTCTGCAAGAATAGTATCAACGTCATCAATAAAGCCCATGCGGAGCATTTCGTCGGCTTCATCTAAGACAACCGTTTTTAATTGATCGAGCTTTAAACTTTTACGACGTAAGTGGTCAAGTAATCGGCCAGGTGTGCCAACAACAACGTGAGCACCACGACTTAACGAACGTAATTGTCCGCGCATATCCGCACCACCATAAATAGGTAATACGTGAAAATTTTTCATATAGCGGGCATAAACTTGAAACGCTTCGGCTACTTGAATGGCAAGTTCACGGGTTGGTGCTAAAACTAACGCCTGAGGTGAGGTTTGCTTTAAATCGATATTGGCCAAAATAGGCAAGGCAAATGCGGCGGTTTTTCCCGTACCGGTTTGTGCCTGACCAATAATGTTATTGCCATCAAGTACAGTGGGTATGGCTTTGGCTTGAATGGGTGATGGTGTTTCATAACCAAGCTTTTTTAGTGACTTTAACAGTGCGTCGGGTAAACCCAGATCACTAAAAGTGGTTTGTTCTACTTCTGCCTCAGTTTGGCCGGCTTGTTCTGGTGTTTTTTGCATGGGATACGCCTACTCTTTGGGTGCGCCTATTTTTTAGGCATGCCTGATATTCAGACACTTAGTTGTGCCTACCCTTAGGTAATGCCTACTTTTTTAGGCATGCCTATGATTGTGGGTAAACTGACAGTGGCTACTGTGTCCAGATGTTAGGACGACAGCGTCCAAATAGAGGATAGCGAAGGTCCAATTACTGAGCAGCCTAGACGCGATAATGAAGCTTCGGGAGGCTGTTAAAGTGAGTAGCGGTGTCAAAAGGATGCGCATTGTACAGCTTTTGCAATGATTAAATAGTGCTGCTTTTGGTAGAAAATGGCACTATTTAAGCGGCATAAGACGCAAACGTGTCTATAGAGCGTAAGTTTCTTGGGTGGCGGGTACTGGCGTTTAACGGCTTAATATTAGCGGTTAGAGGCTTTTAGGTTCAAGGAGTCGCCATAAAGCAGCTGTTAGGCCGATGGGTTTAAGCGCTGGAGTGCCCATTCAATGTGTTCATTAAGCAAGGGTGAGTAGTTAAGCCTGCCTTGCAGCGCGGCAATGGCTTGGCTGCTGTTCTCGCCGTTGCCTAAACCAACCGCGAGGTTGCGCAGCCAGCGTTCATAGCCAATACGGCGAATGGGCGAGCCCTGAGTTTTTTGCTCAAATTCATCTTCTGTCCATAAAAACAAATCGACCATGCTGGCGTTATCGAGGCCATGGCGGGGGCTAAAGTCTTTTTCGTCGGTCGGTTTGGCAAATTTATTCCACGGGCAAATGAGCTGGCAGTCGTCGCAGCCAAATACGCGATTGCCAATTAAGCCTCGCAAAGGCTCAGGAATACTGCCTTTGAGTTCAATGGTTAAATAAGAAATGCATTTTCTAGCGTCAAGTTCAAAGGGCCCATTAAAGGCTTTGGTGGGGCAAATATCGAGGCAGGCGGTGCAACTGCCGCAATGTTTGGTGGTTTGAGGTGTATCTATTGGCAGCGGCAAATCGGTAAATAGCTCGCCAAGAAAAAACCATGACCCCATACTCGAGTTAATCAGCATGGTGTTTTTGCCAATCCAGCCTAGCCCAGCTTTTTCGGCAAAGGCGCGCTCTAACACGGGAGCGCTGTCGACAAAGGGCCGTTGCGACCTTTCGCCAGTGTGCTCGATAATAGTATCAGCCAGTTGCTTTATGCGTTTGCGAATTAACTTATGATAGTCGCGGCCCAGCGCATAGCGAGATAAATACGCGGTGCGAGGATGGTCTAGCAGCTTGATGGTTTCAACATTGGGTGGTAAGTAGTCCATTCTAAGGCTAATGATTCGCAAGGTTTTTTCATGCAGCACGGTCGGGTCCCGGCGCAACGCTTCGTGGTCGGCCATATAAGTCATTTCGCCATGTAGGTTTTTATTTAGCCAGCGGCGTAAGTGTTCACTGTGTTCGCCGGGGTATGTGTCGGTAATCCCCACTTGTTGAAAGCCTAGCTCACGCCCCCAGCGTTTAATATTGTCAGCCAGCGCAGCGAGTTCGTTCTCCGAGTAAGTAGATACTAAGGGCGGGCTTACTGAGACTGCAGTGGCCGAGGATGCTGAATTAGACTTATCTTTCACACAAATAACTCGTGAGCTGAGTGGCTGTTAATGTTGTTTGACTCTTATAATAACTTTTTTAGAGCTACGATGCGCGATGCGATACAATTCTTAATTGAATAACTCAATACCTGCTTAATAGCGATTTTAGTAATAGAGATCTTTAGCAATAAAGTGATAATGACCTAAAAGGTTCTGCCTGACAAAATGATACTGCCCGAACCCATAAGCTATCAATTAAGCGATGAAGCCGCAACAGTAGCGCTTGGGCGTCAGTTAGCACTGTCAATTGCAAAGGCGAATGGTTCACGTGGTTTATGTATTTATTTACTCGGTGACTTGGGCGCGGGAAAAACCACTTTAAGCCGAGGCATTATTCAAGCTTTTGGGCATACGGGGGCGGTTAAAAGTCCAACCTACACCTTAGTTGAGCCTTATAAGGTGGCCGATAGCCAAGCTAATTTAAGGTTAATTTATCATTTTGACCTCTACCGTTTGGCTGATGCCGCCGAGTTAGAGTTTTTGGGTTTGGATGATTATTTTACTGAATCATCGTTATGTTTAGTTGAATGGCCGGCTCGTGGTGCAGGGTTTATTCCCGAAGCGGATATTACTTTAACGTTAAGCGACCTTGCTTTAACAGAAGACCAGTCGGCGGTTATTGGCAGGCAATTAAATTGTCAATTTTTATCACCCGCAGGCGAGCAGGTATTGCTAACATTGCAGGCGAATTACGATTCAGCATTAGTGGAGAATAAAACCGCGAATACATTGAATAGCAATTTAACCAATGAATAACTGTAGCGCATTGATGATGATAAATAGAAGTAGGGCTTTGTTGGCCCAATTGGCAATGCTGTTAGTGATGATGCTGGCGACGCTGGCGTCATCGCTAGTGACTGCTGCTGATATTGAAGGTGTCCGCTTATGGCGTGCGCCCGACCATACGCGCGTGGTACTCGATTTATCCGATGTGGCTACGTTTAAGCATTTCACCTTAAGTAATCCTGATCGCGTTGTTGTGGATATTGAAGGCGCAAAGCTCAAGGCAAAAATCAAAAATTTAGATTTAAGTCGCAGCCCTGTTAAAAAGGTACGTGCTGCTACGCGCAATAAAGAGGATTTGCGTCTAGTTTTTGATTTAAGCGAAAAGGTAAAACCCAATACTTTTTTACTTGCAGCTAACCAGCAGTATGGTGACCGACTCGTTATTGATTTATATGATCGCGAGACAAAACCAACGGCAGTTAAAACAGCATCAAACAATAACGGCAAACGCGATATTATTATTGCTATTGATGCAGGTCATGGCGGCGAAGATCCTGGTGCGCTTGGCCCGCGTAAAGCGCGTGAAAAAATTGTGGTTATGGCGATTGCTCGCGAAGTAAAAAAACGCTTTGATAATATGCCTGGCTATCGAGGTGTGTTAGTGCGTGACGGTGATTATTATGTTGGCTTGAGTAAGCGCCGTGCTATTGCCAGAAAAGAGCAAGCTGATTTATTTATTTCAATTCATGCCGATGCCTTTACCGACAAGTCGGTAAGTGGTGGTTCGGTTTACACCTTGTCACAGCGTGGCGCGTCAAGTGCGTCGGCGCGCTTCTTGGCCAAGTCGGCGAACAGTACCGATTTAATTGGTGGTGTAGCGCTATCAGACAAAGATGATGTGTTAGCCAGTGTGCTGCTGGACTTAAGCATGACAGCTAAATTGGATCATAGTGTGTTAGTGGGTAAAGAAATTTTACGAGAAATGAAAGCTGTGACTAAACTGCATAAAAATACGGTTGAGCATGCAGGCTTTGCAGTCTTAAAAACACCGGATATCCCGTCGGTATTAGTAGAAACCGGTTTTATTTCTAACCCCAAAGAAGCGCGACGTTTAACTACCTCATCGCATCAAAAGAAATTAGCTCGTGCTATTGTGCGTGGCACAAGTGCCTTTTTTAATCGGCATGCTGTTGAAGGAACAATGGTTTATTGGCTGAACCATAGTGGTCAATCAATAGCGGCAGCCGGTAGTAAGGAAACGTATAAGATCAAATCTGGTGATACGTTGTCGGAGCTAGCGAGTCGGTTTTCTGTGTCGCTTTCGGAGTTGCGTCGTTACAACAGTCTTTCGGGTGATAGCATTCGCGTTGGGCAAGTATTAAAAATTCCGCCGCGTTCATAGTTGTTAAGAAATGTTTTTATAGCGCATTTTGTTAAATCATTTAACCTAATATCAACGATAATTTTTTATGGCAAAAATTAAAAAACTGGATACGCGTCTTGCAAACCAAATTGCAGCAGGCGAGGTGGTCGATAGGCCTGCGTCAGTATTAAAAGAACTGATTGAAAATAGTCTTGATGCCGGCGCGAGTCAAATTGATGTTGAAGTAGAAGCAGGTGGCACCAAGCGGGTATTAGTGCGTGATAATGGTTCCGGTATTGCGCAAGAAGATATGGCGCTAGCTTTAGATTCGCATGCCACGAGTAAAATATATGATTTAGATGATCTCGAAGCTGTGTCGACACTGGGTTTCCGTGGTGAGGCGCTTGCCAGTATTAGTTCAGTTTCTCGTTTAACTTTAACCGCTAATACGGTAGAGCAAGCCGACCAAGGTTGGAAGGCAATGAGTGTTGGTCGTGATATGGAGGTTGAGGTAACGCCTGCCGCACGCCCCAAAGGCACATCGGTTGATGTTGAAGATTTATTTTTTAATACGCCCGCTAGACGAAAATTTTTACGTAAAGAAAAAACCGAATATAACCATGTTGATGAAGTGTTTCGTCGTAATGCGTTAGTGACGTTTGAAACAGGTTTAAGTCTTAGCCATAACGGTCGTGTTATACATTCGCTACGTGCTTGCCAAAGCCAATTAGAAAAAGAGCAACGCATTGCAAAACTATTAGGTCAGCCATTTATTGATAGCGCTATTCATTTAGAGTTAGAGCATAGTGGCTACAAGTTACATGGCTGGGTTGCGCAGCCAACGTTTTCGCGCAGTCAGTCCGATATGCAATACTTTTTTGTTAATGATCGCGTAATTAAAGACCGTGTTGTGGCGCATGCGGTAAAGCAAGCTTATCGCGATGTTTTATTTCATGGTCGTCATCCGGCGTTTGTTTTATACCTTACGCTAGATCACTCGCAAGTGGATGTGAATGTACACCCTTCAAAGCATGAAGTGCGCTTTCGCGATAGCCGGCAAGTGCATGATTTTATTTATCGCTCCTTACATAAAGTGTTAGCTGATGTTCGACCGCAAGATAATTTAGTTGACGGCATGCAAGCGGGTGCGGCTGCATCAGCACTGCAAGACACGTATGCAGCAGGCGCAGCCCAGCAGCTTACCGAGCAGCAGGCTATGGGTTTGGCTGAGCCACAAACGGTTTATGCGAATGGCCAAAACTGGGCGAGCCAACAAAATTTGAATCAAAACAATGCTGGCCAGCACGCGGCTAGTCAAAATAGTTTTGGTCAAGGCGGTGCGGGTTACGGTGGTAATACTTCGTCTTCGGGGTTTTCTGCGGCACACCAACAGTTATATGCTGCTAGCGAAAACACTGCAGTTATGCCGGATGATGGTGAAATTCCACCGTTGGGTTTTGCCATTGCACAATTAAAAGGGATTTATATTTTAGCCGAGAACGAGGCAGGTTTAATTGTTGTAGATATGCATGCTGCCCACGAGCGAATTACTTATGAGCGCATGAAGGCCGCACGCGATGAAGAAGGTATTCAAGCGCAGCCATTATTAGTGCCGGTGAGTTTGGCGCTCAGCGAAAAAGAAGCCGACTGCGCTGAAAATTATGCCAGTGTGTTTCTAGATTTAGGTTTTGAGTTACAACGTGTTGCTGCCGAGTCAATTATTATTCGACAGATCCCGGTGTTTCTTGCATCGGCAGATGCTGAAATGTTGGTGCGTGATGTTATTTCTGATTTATTACAGTATGGCACCAGCGACCGCATTATGAATCACATTGACGATATTCTCTCGACCATGGCCTGCCATGGTTCAGTGCGTGCTAATCGTCGTTTGTCCATACCCGAAATGAATGCCTTGTTACGTGATATGGAGCGTACTGAGCGTAGTGGTCAATGTAATCATGGGCGGCCCACATGGACAGCAATGAGTTTGGCCGAGCTCGACAAGCTATTTTTGCGAGGCCGATAATATTTTGACTGCGCATTTACCGCCAGCCGTTTTTTTAATGGGCCCAACAGCCAGTGGAAAAACAGCGTTGGCCGAGCACTTGGCACAGCGCTGGCCGTTCGAGGTGATCAGTGTCGATTCGGCGTTAGTGTATCGCGACATGAATATTGGCACGGCGAAGCCAGACGATGATTTTTTACAGCGCTTGCCGCACCATCTCATTAATATTCGCAATCCAGATGAGTCCTATTCAGCTGCTGAATTTCGTCGCGATGCCTTACCTTTAATGCAGGCCATTACTGAGCGTGGTCGTATTCCATTATTGGTAGGCGGCACCATGCTCTACTATAAAATACTGTTAGAGGGCATTGCCGATTTACCGCCAGCCGATGAAACAGTTCGTGCGCAAATTCTTGCTGATGCACAAACGCATGGCTGGGAAATTATGCATGAGCGTTTACAGGCCATTGATCCTGACGCTGCGGCCGTTTTGCATCCTAATCATTCGCAACGTATTCAGCGTGCGCTTGAAGTTTTTTATGCCACCGGCGAAACACTTAGCAGTCATCAGGCGCGTCAACCGGTAACACCTTTTCCCTATAATGTTGCTCAATTTGCGCTATGGACAGAAGACCGTGCGCTCTTGCATAGCAGGATTTTAGAGCGTTTTGAGTTAATGTTATCGCAAGGGTTAATAGAAGAGGTCGCGCAATTAAGAAGCCGTTATGTATTAGATCCTGACATGCCAGCAATGCGAGCGGTAGGTTATCGTCAGGTTTGGGATTACCTCGATAATAAGATTGATCGCAGCCAATTGTTGGCGCAAGGCACGGCTGCTACTCGTCAATTAGCCAAGCGACAACTCACATGGCTGCGTAAGTGGCCCGACTTGCATAAATTAAGCCCCGATTATGAGCAGAATCGCCACAATACTGCTCTACAAACGAGCGCAGTGGATAAAATTAGTTCAGTGTTACAGGAACTTAGTCTCTAACTGTGGTCGAACTGTGTATAATGCTGTCGTGCATGCTTTTACGCTTAGTCTTTTCAAAATCATGATTGTTGTCCATGCGTTTTGTATTAAGTGTATTTGTTTTCCTAGATAATCTCTGGCAAGCCTTTTTAATTACAGTGGTCTAGCGGTCTCACTGAGACGTAAAATCCTTTGTAATAGAAAAATTATTGTCAGCGCAGTTAATGCAGTTAGCGCAGTTTGATTAGTTAACGCAATTAACACAGTAGCCGGACCGATTTGGTCCCGACCGATATTGGTCAAGGTGAGCTGGGAATGAACCACACATTTATGGAAGCTTTTCTTCTTTTAACCCATTTGGGAGATCATCATCATGTCTAAAGGGCACAGCCTACAAGACCCTTATCTTAATTTATTACGCAAAGAGCGTATTCCTGTATCGATATATTTGGTAAATGGAATTAAATTACAGGGCCAAGTTGAGTCATTTGACCAATTTGTCATACTTCTTAAAAACACTGTTAGTCAAATGGTTTACAAACATGCCGTGTCGACTGTTGTTCCTGGTCGTAACGTACGTTTGCCTATGCAGCACCCACCCGAAGATGACGAAGAAGCACCAGGCAACGAATAATCGTTAACTCGTGTTTGGATTATTGTATTACTGATTTTTCCCGACCTTTAGTCGGGAAAAGTTTGCTTCAATTTTCTGTTTCTCTTTTTTCGTTTTATCGATACCTATTAATAGCTATCGTTAAGAGGCGCTTGCCCATTGTTTTTTGATCGTCCCGACGCGGGTGAACGCGCGCTGCTTGTTCATTGTGATTTCTTTTTTGCTCCGAATCATTCGGCGACAGCCGTGAGCCAACAAACAGCCGTGAGCCAACAAACAGCCGAAACCGATTCCACAGAACCCAACGATGACAGCAGCATCGACCCACTTATTGAATACGCACCCTGCGTTAACGAGTTCTTCGACCTAGCCCGTTCCGCTGGCGTTGACCCCATTAACTTAGTGACTGCGCGTCGTAAAAAACCAACGCCCAAATTTTTTATTGGCAAAGGCAAAGTCGAAGAGATTAAAGGCTTAGTCGAACAGCATAAAATTGATGTCGTCATGTTCAACCATGCGTTAAGCCCTTCACAAGAGCGCAACCTAGAGCAAGAGCTGTGTTGCAAAGTGTTAGATCGCACCGGTTTAATACTCGATATTTTTGCCCAGCGGGCACGCAGTCACGCGGGTAAATTACAGGTTGAATTAGCCCAGTTAAAACATATTTCCACGCGTTTAGTCCGTGGCTGGACTCACCTTGAGCGCCAAAAGGGCGGTATTGGTTTGCGTGGTCCGGGTGAATCTCAATTAGAGACTGATCGACGTTTACTTCGTGAGCGTATTAAATGGATAACAGGCCGTCTAACCAAGGTTAACTCGCAGCGCCAGCAGGGACGTCGAGCGCGTAAACGTGCCGAACTGCCCACAATAGCGCTGGTCGGCTATACCAATGCCGGCAAATCGACGTTATTTAATCGCGTATCCGAAGCCACGGTTTATGCAGCCGACCAGCTGTTTGCCACGCTTGATCCCACATTACGATCGGTTGAGCTGCCTCGTTTAGGCAAAATTATCTTGGCTGATACCGTAGGCTTTGTGCGCCATTTACCGCATCAGCTGGTCGCGGCTTTTAAAGCCACCCTAGAAGAAGCAGCCGAAGCCGATTTGTTGCTGCATGTTATCGATGCCTCGGCGGAGGAAGTTGACGAAAATATTCGCGCTGTTGAAGAAGTCTTGGCCGAGATTGGCGCTGCTGAAATACCGGTATTGCATGTCATGAACAAGATTGACTGCCTGCCCGCTGTGCAGCCTCATATTGATAAAGCCGGCCAAACAGACGAAGACTTACCCTATCGGGTTTGGTTATCGGCCCAAAGTGGTGAAGGCACTGACGGATTAGTCGCGGCCTTGGCCGAGTTATTGGGAGGCACATTTTGGCGAGGGACCCTGTGTTTAGCGCCATCTGAGAGCAAATTGCGCTCGCGATTGTATTCAGTCGGCGCCGTGACGGCAGAAACTGTCTCTGAACAGGGCGAATATCAGCTAGATTTATGCTTTCCACGCGATGATTTAGCCCGCTTAATGGCCTCGGCAAATGTGCCATTACCCGAATGATTTAAAAACGGTAAATAAAGTCGGTACTAATTCCGTTAGAGGCGATCATATTTACCGCTGCTTAACCAAGACAGCTTATTTTTTTGCTACAATCACCTGGCTTTATATCGATAATGGTAGCGACACATTTGTTGAAGCTATTAACGGTATAAGAGCCGGATTCTCGGGGGGCTGCCGCGAGTGAGTTATCGATTAGATAACACTCACTGCAGCACCTATTAATGTAATAGAACCACTAATATCAGGAGTCAGTAATGGCTTGGAATGAACCGGGTAACAGCTCGGATAAAAATGGCGGTCGTAAAGACGGCAATAGAGATAGAGACCCGTGGAGCCAGCAGGATCAAGGGCCACCCGATTTAGACGAAGCACTAAACAAACTTAAAGCACAGCTTGGCAGCCTTTTTGGTGGTTCAGGCGGCTCAGGCGGTGGGCAACGTTCAGGATCAGGAGGCAGTATGCCTAAAGGACTCATTGGTGTCGTCATCGTTGCATTGGTTGCTGTTTGGGCCTTTGCTGGTTTTTATCAGGTCAATGAAAAAGAGCGAGCGGTTATTTTAAGGCTCGGCGAGTTTCATGAAACCGTTGGGCCGGGCTTGCACTGGAACCCATTATTTATTGATCAACGTTATACCGTATTGGTTACCCAAGAGCAGGATTATCATGCGCGCGGCTTAATGCTCACTAAGGATGAGAATATTGTAGAAGTGCCGATTTCGGTGCAATACACCATCCCAGAGCCAAAGAAATTTATTCTAAACGTTCGTGATCCTATTACGAGCTTACACCATGCAACGGATAGCGCTATTCGTCATGTTGTGGGCAGTACAAAGTCGAGTGATGTTCTGTCAGAAGGCCGTCAGGCGATGGCTCAAGAAACCAAAGAGCGTTTGCAAAGATACTTAGACAGTTATGAAACCGGTATTGCCATAACGTTGGTAAACATCTTAAAAGCCGAGCCACCCAAAGCGGTTAAATCAGCTTTTGATGATGTTATTTCGGCGAAAGAAGATAAAGACCGTTTTGTTAACGAAGCAAAAACCTATGCCAACGGTATTGTGCCGGAAGCACGTGGTAAAGCGCAGCGCATCATGCAAGAGGCGATTGGTTACCGCGAGCGCTTAGTGGCCGAAGCTGATGGTGAAGCCGACCGTTTTGAAAAACTCTATGCTGAGTATCGCAAAGCCCCCGAAGTGACTCGTGAGCGTTTGTATTTAAACTCAGTAGAAAAAGTCATGAGCAATGTATCCAAAGTACTTGTAGATGTAGAAGGCGGCAACAACATGTTGTATTTGCCACTGGATAAAATTGTTTCGCAAGCGCCGGCAGCATCGGCTAATAATTCTCGACAAACCGATATGGTTAGTCAAGTTGCCAATGAAGTAATAGAGCGTTTACG
The DNA here is from genome assembly GCA_042090785.1 of Cellvibrionales bacterium. Taxonomy (GTDB): domain Bacteria; phylum Pseudomonadota; class Gammaproteobacteria; order Pseudomonadales; family UBA7434; genus UBA7434. Next base: position 440,875 of record JBELIP010000001.1, read on the forward strand.
CCAAGAACAAATACGCGCTAGACGATCGGAGACACGCTAATGTCAAATAGATTACCTGTATTAATTCTTATTGTTGCCTTATTCATGTTGGTAGCTTCAAGTGTCTTTTATCGCGTTATGGAAGTTGAAACTGCTGTTAAATTACGTTTTGGCCAATTGGTTGAATCTAATATACAGCCTGGTTTACATATTAAAATTCCATTTGCCGATGAGATTCGCAAAGTCGATGCACGCTTGCTAACACTCGATGCGCGCCCCGAAAGCTTTTATACGCTAGAGAAAAAACGATTAGAAGTAGACTCATTTATTAAATGGCGTGTTATTGATGTGAGCAAATATTACCGAGCCACTAACGGTGATGAAGAGCGAGCAAAAGTATTATTAGCTAACCGTGTAAACAATAACTTGCGTGACGAAATTGGTATAAGAACCTTGCACGAAGTCGTAGCGGGTGAGCGTGACCAAATGATGGCAACCTTAACTAAAGGTTTACACGAAGCGACCATTGTTGATTTTGGTATCGAAATTATTGATGTGCGTGTTAAGCGAATTGATTTTCCACAAGAAGTCAGCTCAGCGGTATTTAACCGTATGCGTGCTGACCGTGAAAAAGAAGCGCAGCAATATCGCTCGGAAGGTTTAGAGTTGGCCGAAAAAATACGCGCTGATGCTGATAGAGAAAAAGTGGTTATCGAAGCCGATGCCTATCGTCAAGCAGAACAAACGCGTGGTGATGGTGATGCAAAAGCAGCAGCAGTTTATGCTGCGGCATACAATAAAGATAAAGAGTTCTATGCTTTCTCTCGTCGTTTAAAGGCCTATGAAGCATCGTTTTCAAATAAAGGCGATGTACTGTTAGTTGATCCAGATAGCGATTACTTCCGCTACCTGAATAGCGTTAACGGTAAATAAAACGGCTTAATACCTCACCGGTGAGCCGGGATGGCAGAAGCTGCCTACCCGGCTTTTTTGTGTTCAGAGCGAAACGCGTGCAGAATCCATAAAAGTAGAGTTAACAAACATGTGGCAAGAATTGATTGTAGCGGCTTGTTTAGTGTTGGTCCTTGAGGGGATGCTACCGTTTATTGCGCCGCAGAAGTGGCGAGCGATGTTAGTAAACATACTCACGCTAAGTGATAGCACGATTCGTCGTATCGGTTTAGCGAGCATGATAACGGGTGTTATTCTGCTCTATATTTTAAATTAGCGGTTATAAAAATGGTTATCAAAGCAGGTGTCTCACATGACTAGTGTCGATCGCTGGATGCTTCCTGAAGGTGTAGATGAATTGCTTCCCGAGCGGGCAGCGGTTGCGGAACAAATACGCCGTAATATTCTGGATCTATTTAACAGCTGGGGTTACCAGTTGGTTGTGCCGCCGTTAATTGAGTTTACCGACTCACTGTTAATTGGTATGGGTAAAGATGTTGAAACCCAAAGCTTTCGCCTAACAGATCAAATAAGTGGCAAGAGTATGGCGGTGCGTGCGGATATAACACCGCAGACGGCTAGAATCGATGCACACAGTTTAAAGATCGAAGGCGTTCGTCGCCTTTGTTATGCGGGCAGCGTATTACACACGCGACCTAAGACATTAATGGCATCACGATGTCCGATGCAGGTTGGCGCAGAATTATATGGTGCGCCATCGATCTCGGCAGATATCGAAGTAATATCGCTATTGCTTGAAACCTTGCAAGTGATTGATGGTGCGTTTGCCTCGGCCAATGGCAGTGCGGGCAAAGGACTTTGTAAGCTCACGTTGGATTTAGGTCACGTATCTATTTACAACGCAGTGCGCGAAGCAATACAGCAAGCGGTGCCGACATTAGATCAAGATGATTTGGCGTTAATTTTTGATGCGATACAGCGTAAATCGCTGCCTGATTTAAAATGCTTATTGCCGAATTTATTAGCCGGACATGCAATAACAGAAACACTGTACCAGTTACCGAATTTATGTGGCGGTGCTGAAGTGTTAGGTCAAGCTAAAGAATTACTGGGCTCTCTAGGCCAGGGTGTTGTTGATGCGATTGATCAACTTACCCAGGTGGCTGAGGTTGTCGCGCAGCGTTTTACCGAGGTTGAAATTTATTTTGATCTGGCAGAAATTCGTGGCTATGAATACCACACAGGTTTAGTTTTTGCGGCCTATGCCGACGGTCATGGTTTAGCGTTAGCTAATGGTGGTCGCTATGACAATATCGGCAAAGTGTTTGGTTCAGAGCGATCGGCGACAGGTTTTAACACTGATATAAAAGCGTTAATCGACTTTTTAGGGAGTCGTGCAATTATAGCGGGCCAGCAAGCCAGTGCGGCGCGTGAAATTATTGCGGCGCCGAGTGATTGTAGTGGTGCGCAAGCATCATTGTGGCAAGCTGTCAGCCAGCTTAGAAGCGCTGGCCAAGTCGTTATTTTTAATGGCGAAGAAGGCACAGAAAAACCCACCAGCTTGTTGGTGCAAAAATCAGGTGATTGGGTTGTAGAAAAAATTAAGTGATTGCTTATGGCCAAATGGCTTAGCAGTTTGAGAATAAATTTTTATGATAAATAAAGTGGTTGAGTAAAAAAAAGTATGAATAAAAATATTGTTGTCCTCGGCACACAATGGGGCGATGAAGGTAAAGGAAAGATCGTCGACTTGCTAACAGCTAAAGCAGATGCCGTGGTGCGCTTTCAGGGCGGTCATAATGCGGGTCATACATTGGTTATCAATGGCGAAAAAACCGTATTGCATTTAATTCCCTCTGGCATTTTACATGAAGGCGTGACCTGTCTTATCGGTAACGGCGTTGTACTAAGCCCAGAAGCGCTGCTTAAAGAGATGGATGAGCTAAAAACGCAGGGCGTTAATGTTGCGGAAAAATTATTATTAAGTACCTCGTGTCCTTTAATTCTTCCTTACCATATTGCATTAGATCAGGCGCGTGAAATCGCTCGTGGCAATGCCAAAATTGGTACGACCGGTCGTGGCATTGGCCCAGCTTATGAAGATAAGGTTGCGCGTCGCGGACTACGTTTAGGTGATCTTAGAAACCCTGAAAAGTTTGCTGAGAAAGTGCGTGAAGTTATGGATCTGCATAACTTTACCTTAACGGAATACTATAAAGTTGACGCTGTTGATGTACAGAAAACCATTGATGATGCATTAGCCCTCGTGCCGATTTTGTCGCCGATGATGGCTGATGTGGTTGAGACTTTGCATGACTATCGTCGTGCGGGTAAATCTGTTTTATTTGAAGGCGCACAAGGTTCGTTGTTAGATATTGACCACGGTACTTATCCTTATGTGACATCGTCGAATACTACAGCGGGTGGCGCACCCTCGGGCAGTGGTGTTGGCCCATTGTATTTGGATTATGTTTTAGGTATCACTAAAGCGTATACCACGCGTGTTGGCTCGGGTCCTTTCCCTACCGAATTGCATGATGATGTCGGTGAGCATCTTGGCATTAAAGGTAATGAAATAGGTGCAACAACTGGGCGCTCGCGTCGTTGCGGCTGGTTTGATGCGATGGCAGTTAGACGCGCTGTGCAAATTAATAGTGTGTCGGGTATCTGCTTAACTAAGCTTGATGTATTGGATGGCTTAGAGACGGTTAAAATTTGTATTGGCTATCAAGATGCGCAGGGTAATGCATTGCCGTTAGAAATTGACAGTGATTACTTTGAAAAATTGATGCCGGTTTATGAAGAAATGCCAGGCTGGACAACATCGACAGCGGGTGCACAATCGTTTGATGATTTACCGATTGAAGCGAAAAACTATATTCAACGTTTAGAAGTATTGATTGAAACCCGTGTTGATATCGTATCAACAGGGCCAGATCGCAATGAAACGATTGTACTCAACGAATTGATTTCAGAATCAATCTAGGGTGTTTTTACTATAAGCTGATTTGAGTGTCATTCGAAATAATTAACGGGCCAGTTATTTTTATAAATTGGCCCGTTTTTTTATGGGTGGCGAAGTAATCAATTTAATTCCGTTGTTATCCGTTATAGTTCATTAATGCACTTTTTTCTACGAGATAGATTAACAATAAAAATCATTGAGGCAAGTGCGAACAAGTAAAGCGGATGATTAAACGGTACGTTAAAGATAGTTTCAGGCGGTAGCGTTCCATCGGCAACAAAAACAAAGTCGCTCAGTATAATCTCATATTCTTGGCCATCACTTGGCGGCCCATAGAGTTGCCATAAATTTAAATGCATTCTGGCAACTTCTTCACGCGGGATGTGTGGGCCGGTATAAGTCCACTGGTGGATCATGTTCGCTTCGGATTCACTCAATGCATCGCCACGCCAAGCTCTAAATATAATGCGATCACTCAACCATTCATAAGCAAAAGTAGTGAGTTGCTCAGGGTCGCCGGTATAGGGGAGATCAAATTTTTCGGCGATATAATCCTGCCAAGGCTGAACAATAAAATGAGCGGGATCTCTACTTGGGTCACCCCAGCGTGAAATTTCCATATCCATTTCATTATGTAAGTTCCACGGGTTTCTATCATTATAGCAAAATGGGTACTGCCAGTGAAAAAAACCAAAGACGACATTGGGTGCCCAGTTATCGAGACGGCCAACGACAGTTAAGCGATAGTCGCCATACCCCATAATCTCTTCTGCAGCGATTTCGCTGCTTGACCAAAATTGTCCTCTATTTTTAATGGTCATGTGCAGCCGATCATTTTCGTCAACCCAGACTTGGTCGCTAGTATCAAAAAAATGATTAGGGCCGGGGCCATAATAACCGCTGCCTTTAACGCGCCAACTATAGTCACCTAAGTTCACCGTTCTACCGCTGGGAAAATCACCCCACTGTATATCGGCCAATTGTGTACCTGTCGTTTCTACAAAAGAAACTGAATCAATAATAACTGCGCCAGTCTCGTTGCTTGGGGTTTGCAATATGCCAATAAGAATATGAGTTGATGCGGTATTCGCGGGAGCAGAATCAGACGTAACGGAAACTGCATGAAGAGTATCGGTTGCCGTACTGGCGGTTGCTATATCAGTCGTTGTAAAGCTAATAAGGTTGTTTTCACTGTCACGCCATTCAATATTAACAATAGCTTTCATACTGTCAGTGATTGGATTAGTGCTGGTGTGTCCTACGGTGAGGTCAGCTTGCCAGATGTCGCCTTCGCTCGCAGTTTGTTTTTGCCATACCGCCGATAAACTCCAGCTCCCTGAGTTGGTACCACTGAGTTGTGCGGCGCGATTACCATGGTTGGTTAATACGTTAGTTGCCTCTATAACGCCAAATTGATTCCAGCCTTCAAGCGTATTACCACTGCCTACCTCAAAACTGGGGTTAGCGATTTGTATTAGGTTGCATTGAGCAAGGGCATGCAGCGCATTGGTTGACAATATAAGAAACATTAATAAGCGTAGTGTTTTGCATTTAAAACAATAATATAAAATCATTTCACCAGTACTTTTATTTTTAGTATCTATTGGTCGTTTTGTTGAGTGGCCGTTTTTTTAACTCTTTTAAGTGTCACGCATTCGCTTTTATTCTAATTTAGCGCATTTTTATTGTGATATCTATGTTTGATGTAAGCCATTGAATGCTGTTATTACATAGTGTGAGTACATAGCACGATTACACAGCCCCATCTGAGCTAGAGCGTAGCGGCGGCACCACAAAAAAAGCCGATAAAAAGCGTATTTATGTGGTTAGGGCCAATGGCAGTGTGTTTTTGCCTAGCCAGGCTCGATGGTTTAGACGTGGCGAAACAGTCATTCAGCCCGGCGACACCGAAGTGGTACCTTTAGATGCCGATAAAATTAAGGCGTTAACGTTATGGGGCAGCGTGTCAGAAATTGTTTACCGCATGGATTTAGGGGCTGCTGCTGTTGCAAGCGTCTAATTTATATGCGTTTTTTCTTGGCCTAACAGGATTAAGCCGGTATAGGTTAAGCTATTTATGCTGGTTATAAAATAACCGCATTAATAAGCTTAGGTGAAAAGCGAATCGGCGAAGCCTAGAACTTGAACTTGAACCTAAATCTAGCGCTTTAAAAAGGCGCAAGATGCAAAACCACCATAAGTCGTTAATGTTATTGTTACCTTTATGATTTAGAATATAATCAAAAGGAATTAGCAACTTAACATTAAATGGAAGGATTCAAAATTAAATCTTTGTTTGGCTGCAAGCAATGGTTTTTAAAAACCATACTTGTCACAGCTTTATCCACTACTGTTCACTCAGTTTCTGCCGGCCCTTGGGTCGATAGCGGCGACCACCGCCTGCGTCATCATATTCAATTACTCGCCGACAAAAATATTATTACCGTTCCCGTCACCACGTGGCCGTTAATGTGGAGCGGCGTTATTCATGATGTTAAGCGCGCAGACTATTCTCAATTAAATGAAGCCTCCCTATGGTCTTTACACTATGTAAAGCATGCTTTTGCCCGACAAACCGAAAGTGACATTAGGTTAAATGCTCAGCTGTCTGTAGGCGAAAATACTCAAGCGGTTAAATACTTTGGTGATGCGCGTCGCGAAGAATCAGAAGCGAAAGCCAGTATTGATTGGATGGGCGATAAGTTGGCTGTTCACCTTGCAGCCGGTTATGCCGAAGAGCCACTTGATGGTGACCAATGGCGCGCCGACGGTTCTTATGTGAGTTATGCATTGGGCAATTGGGCTTTAACTGCAGGTGCTGTTGACCGCTGGTGGGGTCCCGGCTGGCATTCAAGTCTTACCTTATCCAGTAATGCTCGGCCCATCCCCGGTTTAAGTTTACAGCGCAGAAATTCCGATGCATTTAACAGTGCTTGGTTATCGTGGATAGGCCCTTGGCAGTTTACCAGTGTTGCTGGCCAGCTTGAATCAGACAGACACGTACCTGATGCTTATTTTTTAGCAGCACGTATTAGTTTTAAACCCTTCAGTAATTTAGAGCTTGCCTTAAGCCGCACCGCGCAATGGGGTGGTGAAGGTCGGCCGCAGAGCTTGAGTTCATTAAAAGATTTAATTATAGGAAACGATAATCGCGGCGATAGCGGCATAGCCATAGATGGTAGCAATGAGCCAGGTAATCAGCAGGCCAGTATAGATGCACGCTATAACTTTGCTTTAGCGCAAACAACTAACGCGCTGTATTTTCAATTTACCGGCGAGGACGAAGCTGGTGGTTTACCGTCACGCGGGTTAGTGCAGTTAGGGGTAGAGAGTAGTTTTCTGTATCGCAACATGCAACACCGTTTAGTATTTGAAGCCAGTGACACCTCATCAGAAAGTTACAGCACTAAGCGCCCCAACTACGCTTACGAGCACTTTATTTATAAAAGCGGCTACCGCTATAAGCAACGGCCTATAGGTGCAAGTATCGACAACGACAGTCGATTAATTTCATTATCCGCCGACCATTACCTCGCTAACGGCCAGCATTTTTCGTGGTCTTTAGCTAAGGTCGACTTTAATGTCGATACGACAAATGTTGGGTCGCCTAGTGGCAGTGTTTTTGGCGAGGGGGCGGCGGTAAAAATGGCAACCGTTCAATACGCTTTACCGTTGAATGAGCATTGGCAGGCATCGTTTATTTATCGTCATACGTCAGAGTCGTTCGTTTTTAACAATAAAGCGCTAGATAGCGGCGCTTCGCTGGTTTTAGATTTTAGATACTAGTTGAGCCGTGAATAATTATGACTGTAGTTGTGCTTGTGTCTATGTATATAGACGAAGATAATGGTTCAATAGCAGGGAGCAGTAACAAGTGGTAAAAGAACAAAGTAATAAAAATTAACGTCAAGCGCTGGCCATTATGAATGGTTTAGTTAACGGCAGACAATAAACCAAAACAACAATAATGGTTTTTTATTTATGAATATTAAATTAAGCCTTAAAGGCTTACTTTTCAGTACAGTTTTTCTATTTGCAAATA
>JBELIP010000026.1:0-11292 GCA_042090785.1 Cellvibrionales bacterium
TTTGCGCTAAATCGTATTCAAGTAATACACCTAATGGATTTCCATCACTAATCAGAGCATAAGCATCCGCAGCATCAGCGAGTTTAAAACGGTGACTAATTAACGGCTTCATATCAAGGCGACCATCAGCCATCATATCGAGAATAGCTTCAAAGTTACGCTGCTCAGTCCAACGGACTAAACCGAATGGATAATCATTACCGCCCTCTTCATAACTTGGGTCATAACGGCCAGGCCCATATGAACAGGAGACCTGAAAAGAAAGCTCTTTTTCATAAAAATCGGCGCGGGACATTTCCATACCCGCAACACCAACTAATACAATACGGCCACGCTGACGACACATAGTAGCGGCTTGATGAATAGGCTCATTGCTTTTTGTCGACGCAGTTATTAATACGGCATCAACGCCTCGACCGCGGCTGTATTTTTCTGCCACCGCTATTGGATCTTGCCCCTCAGATAGATTAACTACCTCGGCACCTAACTGTTTTGCTATGGCTACTTTTTCAGCGTCAAAATCAATACCTAAAACACGACAGCCATGTGCGCGTAATAACTGAACCGCGACTAATCCTATAAGCCCTAAACCGGTGACGACAACGGTTTCACCCAAGGTTGGCTTTATTAGACGAATACCTTGCAACGCAATTGCACCAATCACTGTAAAAGCCGCTGACTCATCATCGACAGAATCAGGAATTTTAGCGCACAAGTTTTTGGGAACAGCAACAACTTCTGCATGCTTGCCATTTGATACCATACGATCACCAGCGGAGATATCATCGACACCACTTTCAATAACGCGACCTACATTGCAATAGCCCAACGGCAGCGGTGTATCGAGTTTATTTCTGACAGCATCGACAGTGGGCATTAAACCGTCAGTTTGAACCTTCTCGATGACTTGTTTAACTTTATCAGGCTGAGATTTAGCCTTTTGCAGAAGGTTACCTTTACCAAAATCGACCAGCATACGTTCAGTACCAGCAGACACTAAAGTCTTGCTTGTCTGTATAAGCAAGCCATGCTGACTTGAACTGGGCACAGGGATTTCCTCTAAAACCGTCTCACCTGTTTTAAGATTTTGAAGAACTTGCTTCATGATGACTCACTCTTATTTTTAAACGCTCTATAACGAATAATCTTAGCAGGATTACCGCCAACAATTGAATTTGGCTCAACATTTTTTGTCACCACCGAGCCAGCAGCAACAACAGACCCACAGCCTACTGTAACACCATGTAAAACAATAGCCCCATGGCCCACCCAGCAACCCGCTTCGAATGTTGTCATCTTAAACTCGTCCCTTCCAGAGTTCCGTATCGGGATATTGATAAAATCAATTTTGTGATCACCACCGACTACCGCAACACCTGAGGCAAACATGACATCATCAGCAATACAAATATCAGCAGCTAGATGGCAGCCAAACCCCATATAAAAATCGTTACCAATATTAATTTTTCTGCCAGGAGATACTCTACATCCAGAGGCACAAAAAAAATTTCGACCAACAGCTATCTGTCGATTTGAAAAATAGAGCTTTAAAAACCTAAGCCTGCCCAATATACGTCTTCGTAATTTTTTTAATATATAAAGCATAAGTAATTCAATTTATTTCCTAACAAAAGTTATACATCTGAAAATAGCATCAATATATGTATCAATATTATGCACATTTTTAATTGTATGTATGGTATTCGCTTTCATATCAGCTAATTTGGCTTCATTATCCAGAAGATCCGATAGGTGCACTACCAAACTAGTCATATCGAGATGCTCATCAAAAATTCCAGCGCCATGGGCGAGCAAATCTTTTTCACAGCCATCTCCCACGCCCGAAACAACAGGAATACCATGAGCCAATGCTTCAGATACTGCTAGCCCTCCTAAACCTGGCAAAACAAAAATATCACTCTCTAAAAACTTCTCAGATACGCCCTCAATTATTTTACCTGTAAACGTTATATCCTTAAGATCAAGCTCATTCGCTAATACTTCTAAGGATTCTCGCATAGGGCCATCGCCAACAATTGTTAGCGAAATTCGTTTTGACGAAAGCTGCTTCAACTCACGGTAAGCGTTCAATAGCAAATCGACTTTTTTAGGCTCAGTTAAGGCGCCAACAAAAAGTAAGTTAACGTCATAATCTTTATGTGCCTGAGAATAGATAGAGGCACGATCCATTTTTTTTATTTTATCAAGCACCCGTTGTGTATCGACAACATTGACAGCAACAAAAAGCTTATCTGCACTCAAACCTAAACTTTCATAATAAGATTTTCCGTGGCTACTATAGGATATACAGGCGTCGGATGACCGTTCAATTTTTTCAATTATAAAATCTAAACACCTTCTTAATTTAGATTTTTTACGATTCTGTATCTCCCCCAAACCCCACTGAATTTTTTTAGCACTGAATATAAATGCGTAAATGTAAGCAGCTATATTATTGGCTAAATTACTAGCCCCCTCGCATATAATGACGTCTGGCCTATACCGTACCAGATGAAAGAATAAAAAAGGACAAAATGGCATTAAAGCATCACCATTTGAAGTCTTTAGTTTCAGCGGAATGGTAAGCATTTCTTTAGCAGGGAAGTCATGCCGCGCATCAGAATTAACAACTTTAGTCCCCTTGAAGCTCGCCCCATGAAAAACCTTTATAGAAGAACCATTTCGATTATTCATTCGCTCGAAAATAGGCAGCCTCCAATGCTGCTTTACTCGATACAAAACCGCTATTTTTAAATCGTTATGTTTCATAACTGTAATAACCTAGGGTGAATTCAATATTAAAATCTTTAACTACTTTCAGGAGTGAGCTTAAACCAATAAAAATATCCAGCAATAAAAATTAACAATATGGATAAAGCACTTAATATATTTATATTCAACGTCTCAACACTCGTCAAAGGAACTATAAAAAATATTGCCACACCAAGCCATACTAAAAATATAGACTTTGATCTAATAAAATACTTTGGTAAGCATTTCTTAAAAACCAACACTGAAAAAATAGCTATAACACTAACGATATTTGACGCCAATATAGCAATTGGTAAACCAATTATTCCATAGGGTAAAAAAATATAAGCGCAAAAGACAAGCATTATAGCGCTTAATATATTTTCTAAAACCCCAAACCACATCAAATCTTTTTCTAAAATAATTCTGGCTGCACCCTGCTTAAAGGCAAAAACTACCGCCGAAAGAAGTACGACTGACATAATCGTATCCCAATTATCAACTTGATAATCAGGGCCCAACATCAATGCAATAAAACCTGAAAATAAAAGTAAACATATAGAAATTATTATTGATGCAAACCAAGCAAAGCCGAAATTAAATTTTTCAAGGCTTATCGATTTCCCAACAGTCGTAGCAGTTGATATATATACAGGCAAAATAACAGAACCCAAGATACGATTTAATGAGCCTATTAAGAGGTAAAACTGATTCGCCACCGCAAAAACACCGAATAATAAATAATCTATATTTTTTATATATAGCGACTGACTAAACCAAAGCGTTATAGTAATTGCTGTGCCTGATATAAATGCTGGCAAGGAATACCTATAGAGTATTTTTTTTTGCTGCAGCGCTTTTTTTATTGAAAATCGAAACTTACCTTTTGATATCCTGTAAATAATTAAGGCGTTAATTAATGCAGTAATGATTAACCCCATCATCATCGAATAAATTGTTATATTTAAGCTGAAAAAACTTGCCGCTATGAGCACCAGAATTGCCGAAATGATGCTAGTTGCAACTTGCGCATATGCATTCAGTTTGAACAGCTCCAATCCAGAAAGGACACCAAAAGCTATTGAGCTAAAGACAACAAATATGACACAAAACCCAGAAAACCTTAATAGAACTGTTTCGCTTCCACTTAATAACTGGTTAGCAATTAATGGCGCAAAAGCAATTAATAGCGCCCCAATTAAAAGCCCTCCCAAAATGACAACCAAGAAACTCAATGATACCACTCCAGAAAGTGAATCTTGATCTTGTTTGTATTCTGCAACATGCTTTGTTGTTGCCCAGTTCATCCCCATAGAAGCAATGGCAGCCGATGTATTAATGGTGTTTTGCAAAAACATTAATCGCCCGTAGCCATCACCCCCCATAAGGTTGGCTAGCAAAAAATTTACCGTTAGGACTAAAAACTTTGCACAGATCATACCTAATGACTGCCAGAAGGAGCCACTTAAGAAACGGTAGAACCAGCTATTTTTATCAGCCCCAAAAAAAACCATTATTTATTTACGCGCTTAATAAATTTCTTAGTCTCAACCCACCAAGGCCATTGCTCGTCCCATTTTTTATTGGTGATTTTAGGCCCCCATATAACAACCCCATCAGCATGCTTGTAAACTGTCTCAAGTTGAAACTCCCAATATTCGCCATCAATAAAATAATCAAAACCGTTTTTCTTATGATATTCCGGCCACAAAAACACAATAACCGGCTTATTGTATTTTCTAGCCTCTTCTATATTTTTCAGAGCATAAACATGCCAATCATCCATATTTTTTTTAAACGTATATAAGGATGGCATTACCACATTTACATAATCTTTAACTACCTGTAATTCTTGATTAGCTTCAACCCACCTTTTCATGGCGGCTGTATTCTTTCCCTTTGATTTTAATGGCGCATAATATTCTCTTATGGGTAAAACACCATAATAGCCGAACTTGATTTCGGGCATTTTTCTTTTCAACTCAGAAGCAACATAGAGATAATTAGCGATACTTGCCTTATTATCATAACCCCAATTTATTTTTAATGGCCACGCCTCAATATCCATACAAACTAAATCATAATCTTGATCAATTATTTCATTAATGACTTTATCTACTCTATCCTTGGTAGGTAATACCCCAACCTGCTGGTCTTTTCCCCAAAAATGGTAATGCCCAAATATCTTCATATAGCCAATATCATGGAGCTCTGAAATATCAGGTATACCCTTATAACCAAGCGAATGATATATCTTGAATTTTTTTACAGCCGCCTCAGAAAGAACCACTGGTGTAAAAAAAAAGCATAGAATTAAATAGCATATTTTAACGAGCGATTTTCTTTCCATTGGATACTCCTCTAGCTTTTATTATCATTGTTAATCGCTCGCTTATTGCCGCAAACAAAAATAATTCTGGGGACGTTATCAGAGAACCTTGCTTAAAGGATAAAAACAAACAAAACACCCACCAAGCATAATTAACAGATAATATTTTTTTGATCCTAACGTCCAAACGTTTATCACTTAACTCTTTAAAAAAGCCCTTCAATACCCAATATATAATCAAAGAGTATAGAGCTATTCCTATAAGACCTTCCTCGCCAATAACTTCAAGTATTACAATATGTGGATAGACCCCAATATATTCCATCGAAAAAGAAGCTGAATTCCCCAACCCAAACAATATATTAAAGGGGTCTGAAAACCAAAATCCCAGCAATCTGAAAGCCATATTTAGACGCCCGACCGCATCTTCTGACAGCTCGCCATAACTCCATCGATCAGTTAATAAGCCTGTTGTACTAAATATGTATGACGCTGCATACCCCAACAAAACAATAACTATTATTATTGAAAACAAATTTTTAGTGGCGGCAGCTTTCCAGGAAAATGGCGCAACAATAGCTATACTCAAAAGTGCGAATAAAAACTGCCCCCTACTACCTGTTTTTATCATCACAAAAAGAGAAGATATTGAAACAACACCAACTATAGCCAGTGAGATGATATTTTTTTTAACCGTCAATATAGCAGCAATTAAAATAAAACCCGATAACATTGATAATGCCAACGGTAAGCCTAAGCTTTCTACGCCATTAATCACTAATGCTCTATTCCCCCACTTGGGAACATATGCAAATAGTGTAATCAATACCCCGCCATATAAAATAAGCCACTTCTGTACGTTTTCATAGTCACGAAGATTGCGGATGGTTAGAGGCGCAAAGATAATAGCCGCCACGATATATGGCCAACTGCCCTCCCAAATAGATAATGCATTGGCGTCTTCAGGTGCCCATAAAATACTTATAAATGCATATATAAATAACAGTACTGACAGTTTACGAATTCTGCTATTACTCATCTCAGCATGAAAATTTATGTATGGCATATTTCTTAATACTGAAACTACTATCAATAATAAAAAGAAGATATTGATAAACTGAGAATAGGAACGGATGGCCGGAAAATAAATAACGCCCCATTGCTCTAGACCGAACATACAAAGCAATCCGACCAGTGAATAGGCAGGTGATTTCATTGCCAGTAAGACAATGGCAACCATCAGTACAAAAAAGACTAAAGTCCACATATAGTTATACTAGTTTTTTTTCATTTCATCAAATAATCGAGGTATAAAGCTTTTCCTTTAATACAGCTTATTCTCACTCTCGTTTTTTGTATGCTTTACCTAATAACCCCACGCGTATCAATAACAACTTTCTCACCCAGATCAGAGGCTTTGCTTTTTTTGAAGGATTTATGATCAACGAGTAACAAAACAATATCTGCTCGTTTAATTGCATCATCTAAAGTGCATAACTCGAAATCATCATGTGATTTTAAATTTGGCTCACAAATTAACAGTTCACCAATATTTTCGGCTTGTAAGCGCCTCACAATATCAAAAGCAGGAGACTCACGTAAGTCATCAACATCGGCCTTAAACGCCAAACCTAGACAAGCTATGGTTGGCTTTTTAAACTTATCCGCACATTTTTTAACCCGCTCTATTACCCATTCAGGCTTGGCATCATTGACCTCACGTGCAGTTCTTATCAAATTTGAATGCTCTGGTGAACGATCGACAATAAACCATGGGTCAACGGCAATACAATGCCCCCCTACACCCGGCCCAGGCTGCAATATATTCACTCGAGGGTGGCGATTCGCAAGCTCAATGACTTCCCAAGTATCAATGCTTTCATTCTCACAAATCATTGATAGCTCGTTAGCAAATGCAATTTGTACATCGCGCGAGGAATTTTCTGTCAACTTAACCATCTCGGCTGTTTTCGCCGTAGTGGCCAATACCGCACCACGAACAAAACGCTCATAAAACTCTACGGTTACTGCCGTTGAGCTTTCGTTAATACCACCGACAACTCGGTCGTTCTCAATTAACTCTATTAAAATTCGCCCTGGTAATACTCGCTCGGGACAATGCGCTACGTGCACATCATCACCAACCGCATGACCATTGCCCCTAAGTATCGAGGCAACAACTTCATCTGTTGTACCAACTGGGCTTGTTGACTCTAAAATAACCAAGTTACCCGGCTTTACAAAAGGCGATATTTTTTTAGTAGCTGCTTCTATATAGGAGAGATCGGGCTTTTTTCCCGAAATATGGTCGGGACCGCCATCTTTAAAGGGTGTTGGTACAGCAATAATGAAAACATCCGCTTCGCATGGCTCAAGACTCGCGGACAAGTTACCTGAATTAACTGCCGATTTAACCAAAATATCAAGATCAGGCTCAACAATATGGATTTCGCCTTTATTAATAGTCTCAACCACTTTTTCTGAGACATCAATACCAGTTACTTTAAAGCCTTTTGTTGCTAGTAAAGAAGCTGTAGGAAGGCCAATATAACCCAAGCCTACAACACAAATTGTTTCATAATCATTGACTTTTTTCATTTTTTAAACCATTTTTTATTATTAAAAACGTAACTCTATTCAAAAACATGATGCTATTTAAATAGAGTAGTACTCTCTATACCATTTAACAAACTTCTCGATACCCACTTCTATTGTTGTACTTGGCTTATAATCAACATCTTTGACTAAAGCATCGATATTTGCATAAGTATCTGGCACATCACCTGGCTGCAAGGGTAATAAATTTCTCTGAGCCTTTTTGCCAAGGTTTTCTTCTAACACCTCAATATAGCGTGATAACTGTACTGGGCTATTACTGCCAATATTATAAATTCGATAAGGCGCGTTAGCTGTAGCAGGATCAGGGTTATCACCACTCCATAACGGATTGGCTTGAGCGATTTTATCTAAGGATCGAACAACACCCTCGACAATATCATCAACGTATGTGAAATCACGGGTATGATTACCATGATTAAATACATCAATTGGTTTACCCGCTAGAATGTTTTTGGTAAACAAAAATAGCGCCATATCTGGACGGCCCCAAGGGCCATATACAGTAAAAAAACGTAAGCCGGTACAAGGGACATTAAATAAATGAGCATAATTATGTGCCATTAATTCATTGGCTTTTTTTGTTGCCGCATAAAGGCTTACTGGGTGGTCAACATTATCATGCACTGAAAAAGGCATGCAGGTATTGGAGCCATAAACAGAACTGGTTGATGCAAATACTAAGTGCTCAACATTATTATAACGGCAGCCTTCTAAAATATTTAATGTGCCATACATATTAGCATCAATATAGGCATGGGGATTTTCTAATGAATAACGGACACCTGCCTGAGCGGCAAGATGCACTACTCGCTGCGGTTTTTCTTTAGCGAACAATGCCGCCATACCGTCTCTATCTTGAATATCTAAACGAACATCTGTAAAGCCATCAAAATTTTTAAGACGGTCTAATCGAGCATACTTCAAACCAACATCATAATAATCATTAACATTATCCACGCCAATAACTTCATCGCCGCGCTCTAATAAACGCAACGCTAGTGTTGAGCCTATAAAGCCTGCTGTACCTGTCACTAATATCTTCATTTTAAAAACCAATAAAAATTTATGAAAAAACCTAAAGACGGCCGTCAACAATATCTTGATCCAATACACCTTTGACATCATAAACAACACTATTCGGCTTACAGTACGATTGAATTTTATCAACACCCATAGCTAAAAACTGCTTGTGTGCCACACATAAAATAACTGCATCATAAGCACCTTTCTCTGGCACTTCGATAAGGTTAATATCATATTGCCTACTAGCGTCAACACCACTTACCCATGGATCCCAAACATCTATATCGGCGTGGTAATCTTTTAAAGTATCAATTACATCAACCGCTCTTGTGTTCCTCACGTCAGGACAGTTTTCTTTAAAGGCTAAACCCATGATTAGCACTTTAGCATCTACAACATGAATACGTTTTTTTAACATCAGCTTAACTACACATCCGCTGACATAATTGCCCATGCCGTCGTTAATTTTTCTTCCCGATAAAATAACTTCAGGGTGATAACCAATTTCTTGAGCCTTATGCGTCAAATAATAAGGATCCACACTAATACAATGCCCGCCCACTAATCCTGGAGTAAATGGTAGAAAATTCCATTTAGTACCCGCAGCATCGAGTACCTGACGCGTATCAATACCTAGCTTTTCAAATATAATTGCTAACTCATTAATAAGGGCAATATTCAAATCACGCTGTGTATTCTCAATGACTTTTGCCGCTTCCGCGACACGAATGCTTTGCGCCTTATATGTGCCCGCAGTAATTACGCTAGCATATAATTGATCAACAAAATCTGCCGTCTTTTCATCTGAGCCCGAAGTAACTTTTAAAATATCTGAAACGCGATGCTCTTTATCGCCATGATTTATTCGCTCAGGACTATAACCCGCAAAAAAATCTTTCCCGTACACTAGTCCTGATTCTGCTTCAATGACCGGTATACATTCTTCTTCTGTACATCCAGGAAAAACCGTAGATTCATAAACAACAATATCGCCCTTAGAGATGACGGTGCCTATCAATTTACTTGCACTCTTAAGCGGCTTTAAATCAGGTTTTTTATGCCTATCTATCGGCGTTGGCACTGTTAATATATAGGTGTTGCATTGGTTTAAGTCAGCGACATCGCTAGAAAAATTAAGACGCTTTGATGCACCTAATTCGTCGCTCGAAACCTCTAGTGTTGAATCGACGCCTTTTTTTAAATCTTTAACTCTATTCGAGTTAATGTCATAACCTAATGTTTCATATTTTTTCCCAAATTCACACGCTAACGGTAAGCCTACATAGCCTAAACCGATAACGGCGATACTATTTTTCGTATCGAGCATATCATATTACCTTCCCACCGCAGTATAGTTAAACCCTGCTGCTTCAACAGCATCACGCTCATAGACATTACGTAAGTCAATAAGTGCATTACCACGCATAATTTCTTTAATGTGTGTAAGGTTTAAACTGCGGTACTCATTCCACTCTGTCATGATCACTAAGGCGTCAGCACCGCTAATCGCATCATTAATATCATCGACATACTGAACTGATTTTGGCAATTCATGTTTTGCTTCTTTAACACCCTTAGGGTCATGCGCTTTTATTATTGCGCCTTTATCTAAAAGCGGGGGAATAATAGATAGCGAAGGTGAGTCACGCATATCGTCGGTTTCAGGTTTAAAGGTTAAGCCTAAAATCGCTATCGTCTTTCCAGATATATCACCAAGAACGGTACGGATTTTTTTCACCATTCTGGCTTTTTGTGCGGCATTAACTTCAACAACGCTTTCAACAATACGCGACGGCACATCATTTTCTTGCGCAATACGAATTAACGCTAAAGTATCTTTAGGAAAACAAGACCCACCATAACCCGGCCCTGGGTGTAAAAACTTTTTACCAATTCGGCCATCAAGACCCATCCCTTTGGCAACATCATGAACATCTGCGCCAACGGCTTCACAGAGGTTCGATATTTCATTGATAAAACTAATTTTAGTGGCTAAGAAAGCATTAGCCGCATACTTAGTTAATTCAGCACTTTCCCAGTTAGTCACTAAAATAGGTGCTTCAATTAAATTTATCGGACGGTACAGCTCTCTTAATACTTTTTCTGCACGCTCACTTTCAACACCCAAAACCACACGGTCCGGACGCATAAAGTCGCCTATCGCTGCACCCTCTCGTAAAAACTCAGGGTTTGATGCTACCGAAAATTCTGCATTAGGATTCACTTCTGAAATTAAACGTGAAACCTGTCGCGCCGAACCAACAGGTACTGTCGATTTATTAACAATAACCGTATAACCATTAAGATGCTGACCAATTTGTTTAGCTGCCTCATAAACATAAGTTAAATCGGCATGGCCATCACCGCGACGTGTTGGCGTACCAACGGCAATAAAAATAATATCGGCACTTGGCACCTCTTCGGCTAATGCAGTGGTGAAATTTAAACGACCAGCATCTACATTTTTTTTAACTAACAGATCCAGACCAGGCTCATAAATAGGCATTACACCGGCTTTAAGCGCATCAATTTTTTCTTGCACAACATCAACACAAGTCACGCTAGCACCA
>JBELIP010000003.1:0-64861 GCA_042090785.1 Cellvibrionales bacterium
AGGCATAGGCATAGGCATAGGCATAGGCATAGGCATAGGCATAGGCATAGGCATAAAAAAAGGAAAAGTATGATTTCGCAAATACAAAAATATCAATGGGCCCATAAAATAACAATTTTAAGTTATGTCACATTGCTGGCAACAATGTTTTACGGTTGCTGGGTGTTTGGACCTAATGGCTTAATGCCAAAATTAGTGCTGTGGTTGTTAATTTCATCAGGGTTGTTGTTAATTATTAGAGGTCTTTTTGCCGGCAAGAAACGTAGCTATATTTGGTATTGCTATATTCTTTTAATGTACTTTGTCTTTTGCGTTCAGTTTTTATTTTCGGGCGGTAGCGTGTCAGAAGACACCATTACACAAGTTGTTCAGTCATCGGCGGCCTGGCACGAAATTGTCGCAATGGTCGCCATATTAACTGGCTTTACCACTGCAATATTGGCGTCACGCTGGGTTAATATCGACGCCTAGCTATAACAATTTAAACGAGATCTTCGGGCAGCGTTATACGCCACTCTTCAAAACCGCCATCAACAGAATACACTTCTGTAAAATCTTGTTGCACAAAAAATTGTCCTGCCTGCTGGCTAGAGTTTCCATGATAGCAATAAATAACTAACGCTTTATCGGGGTTAGCCTGTGCTACAAACTCAGTTAAGCTATTATTATCAATGTGTACAGCCTCTTTAATATGCGCTTGTTTATAGCTTGACGCATCGCGCACATCAATGATTTGTGTCCCTTCTACCTGACATAATTCGCTAGCTTGCCGGCAGGATATTCGTGTAAATTCAGTCATGGTTTTTATCCTTAAGTCCCTTGTGGTTTGTCATTCATTGTAAACGCTGTTGCGCTTGTTCAAGCTGCTCATTTAATTCCATCCATTCCATCTCTAGCGCTTCAAGCTCGGTAGTTTCAGCGCCTTGCTGATGAAGCAGTTGCTTCAACTTATCTTTATGGTCTTCTTCATAAATAGCGGTATCGGCGAGTTCCTGTTCTCTTATTTTCGCCTGAGTTTCTAGTTGGTCAATACGCTTTTCAATCGCTTGAGTTCGAAGTGTCATTGGCCTTAGCTGTTTACGAAGCTCTGCTTCATCTCGCTTACGTTGTCGTCGTTGTTCAGCCGAAAGACTTGCCGGCGAGTTGGCTACATTGTCTTGTTGCTCACTTAATTGGCTGGTATTGGTCACACGACTTTTAAGCAGCCAACGAGCATAAACATCTAGGTCGTCTTTATAAGGCTGTAGCTTACCGTCGGCAACCAGCCAAAGTTCGTCGGTAACCGTTTGCAGTAAATGACGGTCATGTGAAACAACCAGTAGGGCTCCTTCAAAACTTTGCAATGCTATATTGAGTGCATGTCGCATATTTAAATCAAGGTGGTTAGTTGGCTCATCAAGTAATAGTAGGTTGGGTTTTTGGCGAACTAGCGTGGCTAATACTAAGCGGGCTTTCTCACCACCAGACATTGGCTTGACTAACGATAATGCCATGTTGTTAGCAAAGCCAAAGCCACCTAAAAAATTTCTAAGCTCTGATTCTGATGCTTGAGGATGCAATCGGCTCAGGTGGGATAGCGGGGTGTCATCATTGCGTAACTGCTCTAATTGATGCTGGGCAAAATAGCCGATATTCAATTCTTTTGCGCGCTCAATATCGCCACTTTGCGGCGTTAGGCTTCCGGCTAATGCTTTAACTAATGTTGATTTTCCCGCCCCGTTAGCGCCCAGCAGTCCAATCCGGGCGCCGGCCTCTAGACGCATTGTTATATTATTAATAACCGTCACTTCGTCGTAGCCGAGGTTGAGTTTTTCGGCTTGAATTAACTGCCTAGGGTTCTTGTCAGGCGCGGTAAAGGCAAAAGAAAACGGCGAGTCTATATGTGCTGGGGCTATGGTTTCTAGTCTGGCTAAGGCTTTTAAACGGCTTTGTGCTTGTTTAGCTTTGGTTGCCTGTGCGCGAAAACGATCAACAAATTTTTGCATATGAGCAATGCTAGTTTGTTGTTTTTCGTAAGCGGCTTGTACGCCAGCTAAGCGGGCTACTCGCTGCTTTTCGAAAGCGGAATAGTTACCGCTGTAATAATCAATTTTTTGTCGTTCGATATGCGCAATATGGGTACAGACATTATCAAGGAAATCACGGTCGTGCGAAATTAATAGTAAGCAGCCATTGTATTGCTTTAGCCAAGCTTCTAACCAGATAATGGCATCGAGATCTAAGTGGTTAGTCGGTTCATCGAGTAATAATATATCTGACTTTTGCATTAGCGTTCGCGCAAGATTTAAGCGCATGCGCCATCCACCCGAGAATGCGTTAACGGTTTGTGCTTGTTCAGCAGCGCCAAAACCTAAACCCGCTAATAACTGCGCAGCCCTAGATTCTGCGGTATAGGCATCGGCGCTTTCTAATTGTTCATAGGCTATAGCTAGTTTGTCACCTGAACCATTGGCCTCAGCTTCTTTTAATTGCTGCCGAGCAGTCATTAACGCAGCATCACCGGCAATAACAAAATCGATAGCTGTACCACTAACAGTATCCATATGCTGTTCGACGGTAGCGAGTTTCATACTACGTGGAATATCGACTTCGCCAATGTCGCTGACTAATTTGCCCGTAAGAAGGGCAACTAGGCTTGACTTGCCACATCCGTTAGCGCCTGTCAGCCCCAGTCTATGACCAGCATGAACCGTAAAGCTGGCATCTTGAAACAGTAGCTTTTCGCCGCGTCTTAATGACACTTGGGTAAGTTTTATCATGCTTTATTTATCATGTGCGATTGGTCTTTCTACAGTCAATTTATCGTGATTTGTTTGGCTAAGCACTATACAGAAGGCGTGCGGTAAATAGCCACAGTAAATGGCTGCAATTATTATGTTGTTGGAAAATGTTCCATAGCGTTCGGGGTAATACCTTTAATGTTATAGGCGAGGGCAATGATTTGCGCAATAATAATATAGAGCTCATGCGGTATTTCATCACCCAACTCAAGCATGGCCAGCATATCTGTTAACTCGGGATTTTCGTATAAGGGAATACCGAGCACTCTTGCTAGAGCAATAATATCTTCTGCTATTGCGCCTTCGCCGGTTGCCGTAACCACGGGAGCGCCAACGCCTTCATATTGCAGTGCAATGGCTTTTTGATAAGCATTGGCCGCATGTTTTTTTCTTTGAAGGTCGTCTTGGTTATCTGTCACAATTTAGACCTCCGTATCCAATAAATTTATTGTGCCATTAGGACGAACATCTTCGGGTTCGCCAACTCGGCATTGCAGCCTTTCTACTTGTAGTCCAAGACGGTCGAGATTGTTGGCCATTAATTTTAATTCAGCATTTACTTTGTCAACAGTAGCGGCTTCGGTCACCCATAATACCGCCGCTAAAGTTTTACCGCGTAAGCTTACAAATGCAACCATATTGCCATGTTGCTCAAGGTCAAAAGCCAGCCTGGCATTCCATGCTTTTTCTTCAGTTGCGCTTTGTTGATCGCTGTCTTTGTTCGATTCAATTTGTATATCGATTAAATTTAATTTTTGATCAACCCAAATAGGCAGATCTAACGACCAGCTCTGATTGTTAACGTTATCATTATTACCAAACAGCTGAGTGTTGGCAGTAAATAATTGCTGACCCTGTGTGCGGGTGATAACGTTAAGTGCCTGCCGTAGAAGTTGCAGTAATTGCTCATCGCTGTCGCTCCCTGACGGCTTATAACTTGCGCCATGAGTTAGCGCGCTGGTGACGAGGGACCAAAGTGAGGCGAGTGTGGCGTTATTTTGCAATGCTGGATGCGTGGGCTTATCACGACTGACACTATTAACGAATAAGCTGTCTTTAAGAGCTGTAATCAGTTGAAGTGTAGCTTGTTTATGATCGATATTGCTATAGCTTGATGGTATGTTGATGTTGTCGGTCTTTGAATTATGAGCCATTACTGCTGTTTGTATGCCTAACTTTTCAGCTATGGCTGTTATGGCGGGGTTTGATATTGCGATCCCTCTGGCGCGGGCTATTTGAATGATATTGGCAAGTTTGGCCTCATATAAAAGACCGCTATGACGAATCGCATTAGTGAGTCCCTCGGGCTGTGTGACTTGCTGCACCGAACTTATACTTTGTTGTAACTGATTGATTGCCGATTGCACTGTTTTATTAAGTAAGGGTTGTGGTCGTGTTATGTTTTCTAAATGGCTTGTCAGAGATTCTTTAGCCACTTGTTTAGGTAGGTTGTCGCGAAGCGCTGCATACAACATCGCAAGTGAATTGCTATTGGCTTTTGCTGGCGTCGTTTGCATCAGTACAGCTGTATTTTTTAAGCTTTGAGTTTGTGCTGTCTGCGGGGTTATAGCTTGCAATGATGATGAGTTAAGCTCACCAAGAGAGCCGGTTCTTAGTCCAACAATTTCAAGCTGCTGACTAGACAAAACATGTAGCTGAAGAATTTGCCCCATTCTAGGTGCTAGTGGTGATTGAACGCTTAATGTTTTGTTGCCGCCCACATTCATTAGTACTTCGTAGCGATTGGCATTGAGTTCAGCCACCGACGGTTTAAGTGCATTTGTATTTCTGCCGGTCAAATCCATTGGCTGCTTAGCTTGTGGCTGATTGTCCATTTTATTGCCGATTTTATTGCCGGGAGGAGTGCCTAGCTGAGCGTCGAGAGCAGCTTTTTCGTTGACCAATTGGTGGGTGACTTTAACCACCTTTGCCTCAACAAGCTCGCCAACACGGCTAGCAAGAAATTGCAGCGAATCGCTCGTGCTAGCCTTTAATTGAATGTCATTAAATCCATTGGCGGCTATAGGCTGGTTAGGCGGTTGTACCATAAATAATCATCATATTATTTGGCGGCTTGGCTTACTCACGACTCACTATAACGTAAGCTCAGCGCTCTGGCTTTGCAAAATTGTCTATTTCTTATCATGACAATCAAGATAGCGGCTTTTTTGTCGTAAATGATGACTGTAATCCACTCTCAAACCCTCTGAATGCATCGTTTTTACCTTATACTACTCAATTCCTGTTGGTCGTATTGTCTTGTCATATCGTATAACCAAAGGTGTTTTAAGTTCATGCCATTTATTGGCCATTTAATAACGAATACTAGCGAGTGATTTTTTTGTCTTCAGCGACGTCTAACATTCTTTCTCAAGCGCATAATTCAGGAGCTGAGGCTAGCTTAGTGCTTGATTCTGTAAGCTGTGAACGCGGTGAGCGCATGCTGGTTAATGCATTATCGTTAACGCTCTCTGGCGGCCAAGGAATGCGTATAGAGGGCCCTAATGGCTCTGGCAAGACAACATTACTTCGCGTTCTGGCAGGTCTAAGCCAGCAATACAGCGGGCGGGTAAGTTGGTGTGGTCAGGATATCCGCAATGACCGCGCAGCTCTTGCGGCCGACACCTTGTATATCGGCCATTTAGCCGGTGTAAAGGCATTGCTATCGCCGCTAGAAAACCTCTCGTGGTGGTTGTCATTGCATATTTCTGCCGCTGAGCCCATAACCCTCGATAAAATGTTAACTGCCTTAAGCCAGGTTGGCCTAAAGCGTTTTGCTCATACACCTTGCCACCAACTTTCCGCAGGCCAGCAACGACGTATCGCATTGGCTCGGTTGTACTTAAGTGAGCATCGACTGTGGATATTAGATGAGCCTTTTACGGCTATTGATGCCTCTGGTGTCACTGAGCTTGAGCAATGCATTGCCAACCATCTTGCCCAAGGCCGAATGGCCATTGTGACAACTCACCAAGCAATGAATATTGCAGGCTTTTCAAGTTGCTCATTACATGCATCAACGCCAGTGATTGAGGCAGATGAATGACCAATAAAATGGACAACAGCAATTCGGGCAACATTGTTAATAACCAACAGATAACAGTAACGCCATTATTCACCGCCTTTAATGCTTTATTACTGCGCGATTTACGCGTGTATTTTCGCTATCGTGGAACATGGTTAAACCCGTTAGTGTTTGTGTTAATGGTCATCACTTTATTCACTTTGGGTATTGGTCCAGACCCAAGCGCTTTATCTCAATATGCCTCAGGTATTATTTGGGTTGTCGCCTTACTTGGCATTATGCTTTCGTTAGATGCTTTATTTCGTGCCGACTACGATGATGGTTCTTTAGAGCAATTGTTACTTTCGCCGCAGCCAATTTATTTAGCGGTCTTAGCCAAGGTATTTGCTCACTGGTTTATTACCGGATTACCTATTGTATTGGCATCACCGTTATTCAGTTTAATGCTGGGCATTCCTAAAGAGGTTATTCCAGTGTTGGCGTTTGGTTTGTTGTCTGGCACCGGCATTTTAAGCTTTATTGGCGCCATTGGTGCATCGCTAACAGTAAGTCTTCGCAGTGGCGGTTTGTTAATTGCATTGTTAACACTGCCATTGTATGTACCGGCCATTATATTTGGTTCTCAGTTTGTACAAAGCGCAATAGAAGGCTGGCCGCTAATGCCAACTCTATCTATGTTGTTAGGCTTACTTATTGGCGCAATAGTTTTAGCGCCAATCGCAATTATTGGCGGGCTACGATTAAGTCAAGATGTTTAACCATCAGTTATTAGTATTAAACTTAAATTAGGTAAGGATCAATTATGGCAAGTTGGCAGTGGTTTCATCGCCTAGGATCACCCAAGTGGTTATCCGGCACCATTGATCGATGGCTACCCTGGGTACTTTCTCTTGGTACATTGCTACTATTAGTCAGTGCTGTTTGGGGGCTTGCTTTTACTCCGCCCGATTACAAGCAAGGCAATAGTTTTCGTATTATCTATATTCATGTCCCCACAGCCGTCGTGGCATTAGCCGCTTATTATGTTATGGCGATTGCTGGAGCTGTGTCTATTATCTGGCGCATGAAAGTTGCCGACATGGTATTGCGTGCTATTGCACCAGTAGGCGCTGCGTTAACTTTCTTGGCTTTAGTCACTGGCGCTATCTGGGGTAAGCCAACTTGGGGTGCCTATTGGATATGGCAAGATGCGCGATTAACTTCAATGTTGTTATTATTCTTTTTGTACCTTGGCATTATGGCGCTTCATGATGCTTATCAAAATAGCGCAAGCGGTAATCGGGCAGCGGCCATTATGTCTTTAGTGGGCACGGTTAATATTCCTATTATTTATAAATCGGTCGACTGGTGGTCAAGCCTGCATCAACCAGCCACACTTAAATTTACAGAAGAATCAACCATTGCTACCGAAATGCTACAGCCTTTATTGCTGGCTATTCCAGGTGCCTATTTGTTTTTTATTGCTGCCGTTATGTTGCAGTTACGCGTACAAATCGCACGTAACGAAAAAAATACTCAGTGGATGACAGAGCGCGCAGCACGATAATTTTTGAGAGAAGATAATTATGTATTTTGGTAGCTTAAATGAATTATGGACAATGGCGGGGCACGGGGCTTTTGTCTGGGCAGCCTTCGCCATAAGCTTTATTGTATTAGCCGGGCTTATTATTTTACCCGTCAAACATTATCGACAGCAGTTGCTCCATATTCGTCAACAGCAATCAGAGGATATTTAACATGCACCCTGCTAGAAAGCAGCGTCTTTTGATTGTTATTATTATTGTGGTTGGCGCCAGTGTTGCTACCGCTCTCATTGCTAATGCGCTCAAGCAAAACCTTAATCTATTTTATGAGCCCACACGTATCGTTAATGGTGAGGCACCTATTGGGCGTAAAATACGCGTTGGCGGCATGGTAAAAGAGGGCAGCTTAATACGCTTACCCGACTCTCTAACGGTTCAGTTTGTTGTTACTGATTACGCTGCGGATGTGACCATTGAATACACCGGCATTTTACCCGATATGTTTACAGAACAAGCCGGTACCGTTGCAACAGGCGTAGTTAATAGCGATGGACTGTTTATTGCTGAGCAAGTTTTGGCAAAGCATGACGAAACCTATATGCCACCAGAAGTAGCAGCCGCGTTAAAAGATAAGCCTGAAAACTATTAAGCAGAATGTTTAAAAGAACGCATTACCCATTTAGATTAGCCAAATAAAGTAGGCCACATTTGATACCAGAAATCGGACATTTTGCATTACTGCTCTGCTTACCTATTGCTATTTTTTTAGTCTGCGTACCTTTGTTGGGTGCATCTCTTGCTCGTGTTGAATGGATGCGCCTAGGTTCGTTGTTAGCTTTAGGCCAGTGGGTGTTTTTAATGCTTGCGTTTATTTGTTTAACGCATGCATTTTTAACCGATAACTTTACCGTTAAGTTAGTAGCCATGCATTCCAACTCAGCACTACCTTGGTATTTTAAATTCAGCGCTGTATGGGGAAACCATGAAGGCTCACTGTTATTGTGGGTGTTAATTTTATCATCCTGGACGGTTGCTGTTGGTTATGCCAGCCAAAGCTTACCACTGGATATGCGTGCTAGAGTGCTTTCTGTATTAGGTATGATTAGCATTGGTTTTTTGCTTTTTATTATTTTTACCTCTAACCCTTTTGAGCGGCTGTTGCTTAATCCCGTCACTGATGGCAATGATTTAAATCCGTTATTACAAGATATTGGTTTAATTATTCACCCGCCCATGTTGTATGTTGGCTATGTTGGTTTTTCTGTTGCATTTGCATTTGCTATTGCCGCACTAATGACGGGTAATTTAGATGCCGCATGGGCGCGCTGGTCTCGTCCTTGGACAAATATTGCTTGGGGCTTTTTAACCATTGGTATTGCGCTTGGCAGTTGGTGGGCTTACTACGAATTGGGTTGGGGCGGCTGGTGGTTTTGGGACCCAGTTGAAAACGCCTCTTTTATGCCATGGCTGGCCGGTACTGCATTAATTCATTCCTTAGCGGCTACCGAGAAGCGCGGTGTGTTTCGCAGCTGGACAGTGTTGTTATCTATTTTAGCATTCTCCCTCAGCCTGCTCGGCACATTCTTGGTTCGCTCCGGCATATTGGTTTCGGTACATGCGTTTGCTAGCGACCCGACACGAGGCATGTTTATTCTTGCCTTTTTAGTGTTGGTTATCGGCGGTTCATTGCTACTGTATGCCATAAAAGCACCTGCAATTCGGTCAACTGCCCGGTTTAGTTTGCTTTCGCGTGAAACCTTTTTATTAATAAATAATATTCTATTAGCTATTGCACTTGCCGTTGTTTTACTAGGAACATTATTCCCGCTTGTAAGCAGCGCATTAAATTTAGGCAGTTACTCAGTGGGACCGCCGTATTTCAATGCGATGTTTGTCCCATTAACGCTACCGATGTTGGCTTTAATGGGCATTGCCCCATACATTAGCTGGAAGCGAAGCAATAAGGTGGCTATCGCCATTCCTAAATGGATGATTGCAGCGCTTATTGCGCTTTTTACTGCGGTACTTTCCACATTTTTATTATCAAATCAATATCAGCAAACGTTTAGCTGGACTGCTTTTATAACGCTACTACTTAGCGTTTGGCTAATAGCAGCAACGGCGCTGCATTTATTGTCAAAAGCACAGAACCAACAAGGCTTTTTGGTTGGGGTTAAAAAGTTGTCTATAAGTTATTGGGCAATGGTTATTGCGCATAGCGGCATTGCAATAACCGCTCTTGGCATTGGCCTAACCTCGGTTTATGCTCAGCAAAAAGATGTGCGTATGCTGGTTGGCGATGATGTGTTGGTCAGTGGTTATCGTTATCAGTTAAGCGCAATTAATACCTTTAAGGGCCCAAACTTTAGCGGCACTCGTGGCAATATTCGCGTATATGACGGTGATGATTTTGTTGCATTACTGCAGCCAGAAAAACGCTTTTATTATGCTGCACGTAATGTAATGACCGAGGCGGCGATAGACCCAAGTTTAACGCGTGACTTATATGTTGCATTGGGTGAAGAATTAGGCGAGGGCGCTTGGGCTGTTCGTGTCCATGTTAAACCGTTTGTACGCTGCATTTGGTTGGGCGCATTGATGATGGCCTTAGGCGGCTTTATGGCCGTTACCGACAAGCGTTACAGGCGACAGGAGGCATTAAATGCCTAAGCTCTCACGGGTAAAATTATTTATCCCTCTTGTTGTGTTTGTTTTGCTGTCACTCGTTTTTTTTCAACTGGAAAAACGTATGGTTAGCGGTGACTACGATCCGTCTATGCTGCCGTCGGCTTTGGTTGGCAAACCTTTGCCTGAGTTTAGTTTAACAACATTAGACAATGCCGATAAAACCATTGAATTTATCGAATTAAATAATAAACCTGCTTTACTGAATGTCTGGGCCACTTGGTGTGTTTCCTGCCGTGTTGAACATGCATACCTCAATGATTTAGCTGAAAAAGGCATTCCTATCTTTGGTTTAAATTATAAAGATGATCGTGAAAAAGCGAATCTATGGTTGGCTAGGTTAGGTAACCCCTACCAACTTAATTTGTTTGATGTCGATGGCAAGTTAGGCCTTAATATGGGCGTTTATGGTGCGCCAGAAACGTATGTGATTGATGCTAACGGTATTGTGCGTTATCGCCATGTAGGTATTGTTGATGAGCGTGTTTGGCAATCAAAGATTTTACCCTTGGGGCTAAACTGGTGATGACTCGATCTTTACTCTTTTTTCTTTTCTGCTGTTTTAGCTTGATGACTTCTGTTAGCGTTGCTGGCAGTCAGATTGATAATACTGAGTTTACTGAACGCGGAGTGAAGGCAAGCTCGGCAAATGAACTTAAACAATTTGCCACTGCAGAAATGCGACAACGTTATTACGGGCTTATTGGTGAGCTTCGCTGTCCTAAATGCCAAAACCAAAATTTAGCGGATTCTGATGCACCTATTGCCACAGATCTACGCAATGAGCTTTATTTGCTAATTAACGATAATTATAGCGATGCCGAAATACTCGCTTTTATGGAATCTCGTTATGGCGAATTTGTTCTATATGACCCACCGGTCAATAAAGTGACTGCTGTGCTTTGGGTAATTCCTGCTGGCCTAGGTTTGTTAGGCATAGCCATTATTGCTTTTATTGTCAGCCGTAACCAGCAAGAAGATGGAATAGCTAATGATTGAATTCTGGATAGCTGTCGTATTAATGGCGGCTGTAATTATTGCTACTGCATTTAGATTTTCTAAGGCTTCAGCGCGAGCAATTAAACTTAAGCGTGAATCTGTTGTTAATCGTCTCGATATAAATCGTGCCGATGGTAATTTAGCACTTTATAATCAGCGCTTAAATGAACTCGACCAATTACTTGCACTCGGTGATATCGACTTGCAAGCGCATAGTAGCCTTATTTTAGAGGCACGATCACAGCTGGTTGTTGACCTTGGTCATCCCGACACCTTAGCCCCCGATGATGATATTGCCACCTGGGTTAAAAGCCAGAGCAATCAGCAGACGGAGCAAGGTGCAAACACATCGTTTCGCTATACACCCTTAGTCATTGCATTACTCATCCCGCTGTTAGCTCTGGCGCTTTATTTACCGCAAGGCTTATCTGTGGGCGGCAGTTTCGAGATAAAAGTGGCTGAGCAGCTTGAGTTGTTGCAGTCAGCCAGTGATGCACGGCAACGCCAACAGCGATTATTATCTTTGGCAAATTTGCTAGAACAGCAAGTGTCTCCCACGCGCAGTAAGCTCGAACTGGTTCAATTACAGGCCGAAATCTATAGCGCCCTTGAGCAACATGTTAAAGCTGCTGAGGTGTATGCTGATTTACTCGACCGTGACAAAAGTAGCGCGGCATTAACTGCTTTGTTTGCACAATCGCTCTATTTGCGGGATGCGTCGTTAGCAAGCGCAGGCATCGCCGCGGCCGACATTATGACTCAGCAAGTCAAAGATCTTTTAACCGCCGCTTTACGTCTAGACCCTCAGCAATACCTCGCGTTAAGCATGAGTGGCATGCAGGCTTTTAGCGAGTCTGACTACTCGCAAGCTATTAGCTACTGGCGTTCGGCCTTATCAAGTTATGGTGAAGGCAGCGCTCAAGCAGCTTCATTGAATGCAGGTATTCAAGCGGCCGAAGCCCGTCTTGTCAGCAGTTCTAAATCAGCAGCAGGCCAGGCAGATAATAGTGCAACTACAGCTCATATTCGTTTGCGTGTGAGTATCGATCCATCGCTGATTACTGCCAATGATAAACCTAATACTCCCGTTTTTGTGTTTGCTCGAGCGGTTTCTGGTTCGCGTATGCCATTGGCAGCTAAACGTTTACGTCTTTCCGACCTGCCTATTGAACTGCTAATCACTGAAAACGATAAAATGGCTACGCAATCAATAGCAGGACAAAGCGAGTTAATTGTTGGCGCTAGACTAGCGCGAAGCGGGCAGCCAATAGCAGAGGCCGGCGATGTTAAATCCAGCGAATTACTTGTTGCTGTAGCGACCACAGCTGATGATGCAGCGTTGATTGAATTGCTGATTAATCAGCACCATTAAGTAACTCCCTCATTGATCAAATAACAACCTAAGACTTTGCTTTAAGTAAAGTTGTCAAACTGCTAAATATAACTTCTCTAATCGCTTTTTCTCAGCGGCTTTTCTTTGCCTGTTTAAACAACAAATATGCTTTCATTATTGTTATCGCGGCAAGATCAAGGCATGATACGCCTTTGCAGATTGACCGTCAGCTAAGACGGTTTTTTAGCACGTTTAGCCACTGACTGGTCACTTTTAAACCTGTTATTGATATGAGCGGGTTCAGGGCTAAAGCTAAGCAATCATTTAATTGCTATTCATTAAAAAAACAAAAAAAATATAGCCTTAAACTCTTTTTTATATAAGTAATGAAGCACCTAATTTAAAGGCCGGGAGAAAATAACTTTTCATGCGACTCAAAAATATCAAGCTTGCCGGTTTTAAGTCCTTTGTAGACCCCACTAACGTCCAGTTAAATTCCAATATGGTGGCCGTTATTGGTCCCAATGGTTGTGGTAAATCCAATATCATCGATGCGGTTCGTTGGGTGATGGGTGAATCATCGGCTAAAAACCTGCGCGGTGAATCCATGGCCGACGTTATCTTTAACGGTTCTACAGCACGCAAGCCGGTTGGGCAGGCATCTATCGAGCTCGTATTCGATAATAGCGACGGAACGCTAGCCGGCGAGTACGGTGCGTTTACAGAAATTTCCATTAAACGAAAAGTCACCCGCGATGGTCAGTCGGGCTATTTTATTAATGGTGCTAAATGTCGTCGCCGAGATATTACCGATATCTTTTTAGGTACCGGTCTAGGCCCCAGAAGTTATGCCATTATCGAACAGGGTATGATTTCTCGTCTTATTGAATCTAAGCCCGAAGAGCTACGAGTCTTTATTGAAGAAGCCGCAGGGATTTCTAAATATAAAGAGCGCCGCCGAGAAACCGAAACGCGTATTCGTCATACTCGTGAAAACCTAGAGCGCCTCACCGATATCCGTGAAGAACTGGATCGCCAATTACAGCGCCTAAAAAGACAAGCCGCTGCGGCAGTAAAATACAAAGAATTTAAAGCTGAAGAGCGAACGGTTAAAGCCCAGACTCTCAGTTTGCAGTGGCAATCTTTGCGAGATCGCTCTAGCGGTCAGCGCGAGGCAATTAGTGAGCACGAAATTCAGTTAGAGGCTTCTATTGCCGAGCAGCGTGCAACAGGCTCCAATATCGAGATTATTCGTGAGCAGCAAGTCGCCAGTAACGACACGTTTAATACCGTTCAAGCTCAGTACTACAGCCTAGGTGCAGACATTGCACGTGCCGAGCAATCGATCTCTCATCATGAACAGCGTGCACAGCAGCTAGCCGATGATCTTCGTGAGACACAAAGTACGGCCTCTGAAAGCGCCCAGCATTTGACCGAAGATCGCGAGAAAATGACAGCTTGGACGGCCGAGCTCGAAACCATAGAGCCGCACCATGAAGAGCTAAAACTCTCTGAGTCTGCCTCCAGTAATGCGCTTAATACTGCCGAAGCGAATATGCAAGACTGGCAACAGCGCTGGGATAGTTTTAATGAAGTGGCAGCCGAGCCGCAAAAGAACGCCGAAGTTCAACGCTCTCGTATTGACCAAATAGAAGATGCATTGCGCGGCCTAAGCATTCGCTTAGAACGCATGAATTCTGAACTTGGTGGTCTAGACACTCAAGAGCACGAAGAGCAACAAGCAGAATTAGCTATTGCGATTGAACAAAAAATTGCCAGCGTTGAAGATTTACAAGCACAGGTTCTGGCTTGTAATACCGAGCTGCATGAAAAACGCGATGCGCAAAAACAATTTTCATCTGAACTCAATACTGCACGTAGCACGCTGCAACAGCAACGTGGCCGCCATGCATCGCTAGAGGCATTACAGCAAGCAGCGCAAGCCGATGCCACCGGCGATACTGAATCATGGTTGCAAAGTCAGCAATTAGCTTCAGCGCCGCGTTTACTTGAACAGTTAACCGTTGATAGTGGCTGGGAAGTTGCTGTTGAAACCGTACTAGGCGACTCACTCCAAGCCGTTACACTTAACACGCTTGACGATATTATTGGCCAGCTAAGCACTATTGGTAAAAGCAATGTGAGCTTCGTTGAACTTGGCAGCTCGGTAGACAGCAGCCCATCGAATACGGGTTTACCATTACTCAGTGCCAAAGTGTCAGGGATAGAAACTTGCGCATTATTGCATGGCGTCTATGCAGCCGATTCGCTAGAGCAAGCAGCCAGCGCTCGCGGTGGTTTAACGCAGCATGAATCTATTGTTACTCAAGATGGCATTTGGTTAGGTGCTAACTGGCTGCGAGTACTTAAACAAACGGATTCAGGCTCAGGTGTTATAGAGCGACGCCAATCATTGCTTGAGCTTGAGCAAGACATTAGCATCAGTGAAGCAGCAATAGAAAACTTAGAAAATGCATTAAAAGAATCTGAAAATGCATTGCTCGCCGCCGAAAACAACAAAGATCGCTTACTTAATGACAAAGCAGCCGAAGAGCAATCTTTAGCGCAGCATCGTTCAGATATGAGTGCATTAAGCGCTAAGATAGATCAAATTAAAACGCGTTTTAGTCGCACTCAAGAAGAAATTCGTTTAGCCGAGCAAAACCAAGTTCAGCAGCGCGAAGCCTTAAGTGAAGCTCGCGAGCAACTCGATGCTGCCATTGCGTCGATGCAGGCGGTTGAAGAGCAACGCGAGAGCCTATTATTAGAGCGCGACAAAGTTCGTGATTCATTAACGGTATCAAGAGAAACAGCCAAAACCGACCGCGAGGCACTACAAGCCGTTGCTGTAAGAGCCGAAGGTTTGCGCGCTCAGCTAGATTCAGTAAGAGGAACCGTAGAGCGCTTAACAGGACAAGTTGAACAGTTAGAGTTACGCAGCAGCTCATTATTACAAGCTCAAGAAGAAAATAATGCGCCTATTGCTGAGTTAAAATCGGCCTTAGCAGAACAGTTAGAAACACGCATAGCAATAGAAGAAGAATTAGGCGAAGCAAGAAAGTCAGTTGAAGCGCTAGACCACAGCATGCGAGAAGCCGAGCAAGCCCGCGCTAATGGTGAGCAAAAAACCCAAGACATTCGTAATCGTCTAGAAAAATTACGTATTGATAGCCAAGAAATGGCTGTACGAACCAAAACCATCGAAGAGCAGCTTGAAGAAAGCGGCTTTAAATTAGAAGCAGTACTTAACACCTTGCCAGAAGATGCCGAGTTAGCCGTATGGCAGAGCAACCTAGAAGATATCGATCGTCGCATTAATCGTCTAGGCGCTATTAACCTTGCAGCTATCGAAGAGTTTGAAACTGAGTCCGAGCGTAAAACGTATCTCGATGCACAAAATGATGAATTAGAAGCCGCCTTAAAAACACTCGAAGGCGCTATTCACAAAATTGATAAAGAAACACGCAGCCTATTTAAAGACACTTTTGACAAGCTTAACGCCAGCTTACAAGATTTATTTCCAAAAGTGTTTGGTGGTGGCACAGCTTATTTAGAAATGACTGGCGATGACTTGTTAGATACAGGAATAGCCATTATGGCTAGACCACCGGGCAAGCGTAATAGCACTATCCACTTACTATCGGGTGGTGAAAAAGCACTTACTGCTATTGCGCTGGTATTTTCAATATTCCAGCTTAATCCAGCACCGTTCTGTATGCTTGATGAGGTTGATGCACCGTTAGATGATGCTAATACAACACGTTATGCGCGCTTAATTAAAGAGATGTCTGACCGTGTTCAGTTTATCTTTATTACTCACAACAAGATCACCATGGAAATGGCCGATCACTTAATGGGTGTCACTATGCATGAGCCAGGTTGCTCACGTTTAGTGAGTGTAGATATAGACGAAGCTGTCGCTTTAGCAACAGCCTAATTCATTTATTGTTAATCTTTACTGCTACAAAAGAGTAGCCTAGAGGCCTTTAGTTGTTATGGATTTGTTAACAGAAATTGGTATACGAGAGTGGTTAATTGGTGCCGGCCTATTATTAGTGTTAGCGGTGCTTGTTGATGGTTTTAGACGGATGCGAGCTGAACGCAGTAGTGGTATAAAAATGTCATTGGGTATGGGCGGCGGTTTTGTTGATGATGGTACGCCGGCTGAATCCCCAGAACTACCAAATGGTGGCGCGCGTGTAATAGTTCGTACCGACCCCATTATAAGCGACCAAGGTGCTGACGATTTATTTTATGAAGAAGCAGACGCAGGCTTAAGTGATGAAAAAAGCACGGTTGATAGCGCAGCGCATAATGAGCGCGCAGCAAGACAAACCGCTGTTACTGAGCGTGAAATTTTAGTGATGCACGTCCGAGCAAAATCTGCTGATGGCTTTAATGGCAGTGATTTACTTCAAATTTTACTGGCTTGCGATATGCGTTATGGTGACAAGGACATTCTGCACCGGCATGAAAAAGCGGAAGGCAAGGGCTGCTTACAATTTAGTGTTGCTAATATGCTTGAGCCTGGCACGTTTAACTTAGAAGACATTAACTCTTTCCGTACGCCTGGTGTTACTTTTTTCATGACGCTTCCTGGGCCCGAAGATGCATTGCAGGCCTTTGAGTGCATGATTGAAACGGCTAATTGCTTGGTGAAAAATTTAGACGCCTTATTGCTCGATGAAGATCATTCAACGGCGAGCTTACAAGTCATCAATCATTACCGCGACCGCGTTAAAGATTTTAATCGTAAAGTGAATAATGCAGCTGCCGATTCAATAGAAGCAATTTAGTATAAGCCTTCTAATGGCTGTCATAGCAGAGTCGTATAACAATACTGCAGATAAATTTTGTCCTGACATATTAATTAAGCGATGACATCTTCTAAAACCATTCAGCAGTTGCTAGCAAACCCTATAACGCTGTCAGGCAAGGGCTTTGAATCTAAGGCTACTCAACGTCATGCCGAATTAGTTCGGCTTATTAACGAGCACAACCATCACTACTATGTGTTGGATAATCCAATCCTACCAGATACTGATTACGACCAGCTATTTCGTCAACTTATTGATATAGAAGCCGCCATCCCCAGCTTACTGAGCAACGATTCTCCTACGCATCGTGTCGGCGCAGCACCACTAGACAGTTTTAATTCCATTGAGCATAAACTCCCTATGTTGTCCCTAGACAACGCCTTTAATGCTGAAGAGCTACGTGCTTTTGATCAGCGCCTTAAAGATAGAATGCGTGAAGATACCGACAGTGAAGATATTGTTATTGATTATGTTTGTGAGCCAAAACTCGATGGCGTAGCTGTGAGTGTTACTTACGAAAACGGAGTATTAGTTAGAGCGGCAACGCGTGGTGATGGTGCCATTGGCGAAGACATTACCGAGAACGTTCGCACGATAAAGACAGTGCCTCTTAAACTACGTGGTAGTGGTTTTCCTGCCGTACTTGAAGTACGCGGAGAGATTTATATTTCCAGCGCTGATTTCGAGCAATTAAATAATAAGGCAGCCGCAAATAACGAGAAACTTTTCGTTAACCCTCGCAATGCAGCGGCGGGAAGCCTGCGCCAGCTTGATGCCAAAATTACGGCACAACGACCTTTAACCATGTGTGTTTATTCCACCGGCTTTATAGACTATCAGTCTAACGATGCAAACCAATCGCTGACCTCGGCTAATAAAATAGCGAGCAAACATATTGCCAATACGCATTATGAAACTATTCAGCAACTGGCTGAGTGGGGCTTTTACACCAACACAGAAGTAAAACGTTTAGCTAATATAGAGCAGGCTATTGATTATTGCGGAGAGCTTGCAGCCAAACGACCTAGCCTTAGCTATGAAATAGATGGCATTGTCTTTAAAGTTGATGCGTTTTTATTGCAAGCTGAATTAGGTTTTGTTTCTCGTGCGCCACGTTGGGCTATTGCTTATAAATTTCCGGCCGAGGAAGCCATTACAAGATTAAACAGTGTTGATTGGCAGGTTGGCCGTACCGGCGCTTTAACACCGGTAGCCAAATTAGAGCCTGTGTTTGTTGGTGGTGTAACGGTTAGCAATGCCACGCTGCATAATGTCGATGAAATAGAGCGCTTGGATGTTAGAGAGTCCGATACGGTCGTTGTTAGGCGAGCAGGGGATGTTATCCCACAAATAGCCCGCGTTATTATCGAAGAACGCAAAGCGAATGCTTCTCCAATTGAAGTTCCTAACGTTTGCCCTAAGTGTCAATCGCCCGTATTAAGACTAAGCGATGAAGCCGTCACACGGTGTACCGGTGGTTTGCTGTGTTCGGCCCAGTTAAAAGAAACCATTAAACATTTTGTATCGCGTAAAGCCATGGATGTTGACGGCCTTGGTGATAAAATCGTCGACCAGTTAGTTGAAGAGCAGCTAATAGCAACAGTGGCTGATTTATATTCACTAGAAATGGAATCGTTTGCCGGCCTAGACCGCTTAGCAGAAAAGTCGGCAAACAACTTGCTGGCAGCGTTAGAGAACAGCAAGTCTACAACCTTAGCTAAGTTTATTTATGCTTTAGGTATTCGAGAAGTTGGCGAGACCACGGCAAAAAATCTAGCCAAACATTTTGGCTCTCTGTCTGCAATTATTGAAGCGGCATGTAATTACCAAGCTGACACCAAAGCCATTACCGACGCTGTTGAGTTAGATAAATCTACGGCTTTAATTAGTGTTGATGATGTGGGCCCGATAGTCGCTAAGCATTTACAGGCCTTTTTTAGATCTGAGCGTAATATCGAAGTGGTTAATGCTTTACAAGAGGCGGGTGTTCATTGGGATGATTTTGATGTTAAGTCTGCTGATGAGTTACCGCTGAATGGCCAGACTTGGGTGTTGACGGGAAGTCTTGAAACCCTAACGCGAGATCAAGCCAAAGTAATCTTAGAATCATTAGGTGCGAAAGTTGCAGGCAGTGTATCAAAAAAGACTCACTGCGTAGTCGCAGGTCCCGGAGCGGGTTCTAAGTTAACCAAAGCAGAAAGCTTAGGTGTAGAGGTGCTTGATGAAAAAACTTTTGTTGAGCGCTTTAATCATTTATAAATGTTCATTCAATAAGAAACTCTATTCGCTGTATAGCTCACCATTTTCGAATAACTCGGCCAATACAGTATAGTTTGCTGGGTCATTTAGCCAAGGCTGTAATTGCTCAGCTGAAAAAGATTGCTGATTACATAGGGTTTTAATCGACGCTTTCAATAAATCTGGTAGCGCTTCTAACTCGCCACCCAAATGTATTTCGCGACCATTCACAAATAAAAGTAGTTGCGTTCCTTCTTTTTTATTTTCATCAATGTAATAAAAGCGCGAGGCGCTATCACGACAAATGACAAGATCTGTATTGTTAAAATCAATGTCATTAATGATTAGGTCTTCTGCGTTGTTGTTTTCAATACTTTCATCTTGAGTATTGGCTACTGAGTATTTTGTTTGGCTAGCCCAGCGGCCAAACCAATGACGCAAATGCTTTTTATCACGCAATCTTTCACTGAGCATTAAAGCGAGACTGTCAATGGTCTGCTCATCAATAGCGCCTGCAGCCGATGCCGAAAGAGTGGCGTCTCTAAAGCGATCATCCTCAGAAAGAACATCCTGCATAAAGTCACTGTAATCACCTAGCATCTCAGCCTGTGAAGGCGAGCGAAAACCCACAGAGTAGGTCATACAATTATTATCGAGTGCCGTACCCCAATGCGAAATATAAGGAGGAACATAAAGAATGTCGCCTGCAGACAGTGTGTAGCTTTGCTCGCAATTAAATTCTGTCAGTAGAGATAATGCCTGTCCATCTTGTAGTGCTGTATGCTTGCTACAACGCTGTCCAATTTGCCATTCACGCTGTCCTTGGCCTTGCACTAAAAATACATCATAACGGTCATAGTGAGGGCCGACACCGCCGCCTTTGGTTGCGTAACTGACCATCACATCATCAATTTGCCAGCCAGGAATAAAGCCAAAATAATTCAGGAGTTGAGCAACTTCGGGAGCATAATGGTCAACTGCCTGAACCAGTAAAGTCCAATTTTTTTCGCTCAAGCTATTAAAACGCTGCTCGGCAAAGGGCCCATGTTCTAGCGACCATTGGCTCTTGGTAATACTATCAATCACCGGCTGCGATTCTATTAATCGTGATTCAACTTCCTCCTCTAACGCCAAGCCAGCTAATTCATCGGCCGTTATAGGGTTATCCCAAGCCGCTAAACCGCCTTTAATGAGTAAAGGTTTTTTCTGCCAGTAATCTTTTAAAAAAGTTTGCTGATCAAAGTTCATTAAATATTCAGAAGGCATAAGGTATGGGAGCTTTTTTTATTCGAGGAGGGTGAGTTTATATAGGCTGTCAGGCAAAAATTAAACTGTATTTTACGGCATATGTTTAGGGCGATGCTTTAAAACCGTGTGAATAACATAGTTACTCTCAAAAACAACGTAGAAATCTTGATATTCCCAGCGACTAATTGGCGGCTCTCCAACGCTATCGTTAGTAGTTAAGGCATTACCGTATTCTGCTAATACATTGTCTTTGCTACTGCCACGCTCAGGGCGAGGGATATCTTGTAAATCATCTGCCTGTGAGGCAATGGGAATTTTAATAATTTCTGCTTGGCTGGCACTCGTCATCAACGCAGCACCAAGACTGATGCTTAGACTTAGTGGAAGACTGTGGAATAGAACTTTTACGATGCTACGCGTAAACATATAGACTCCAAACTTACTTTTCTAAAGAATGCTTTAGCCGTTGTTGCCGTGCCTGAACCTGCATAATATGACGAGCAATCACTTGCTCATCAAGGTCGGGCAGGGACTCAAAGGCGCATGAGATATGGTAGCCACCATCGATAGCTCGATGACAAGCAACAATTTTTATATAAGCAGCAATGCCAATTAGGGTTTGATGAAACCAAATTTTAACCGCATGCAAACTATTTTCTTCCAGTTCGGTGTCATAATTAAAGCCGATGCCGCCTTCGCTAAGGTCCACAGATTGTAAATTTGCTTCGCCACCCACTAGCGAAGAAGCAACAGCATTGCCTACTGATTCAATCTTTTTGTTAATCGCTTGTAGGTAAAGGGCAATCTCGGGAGTTTTTTCGTGAATGCTGCGAAACACACCGCCATTATCGGCATCGATGCCACGCAATTCGCGCATAAGGCGAAAGGCTTCAGACTCAACAAAACAAGCCTCAGCTGGCCCGCCGGCTACTTCTTCAGCAGTGACAGCCTTAAGATCAAGTATTGCCGTGTCATCTATGCGGTAGAGTTGTCGTCGCTCATCCTGACGAGTTTCATTATTATTGCTTGTAGTGTCCATGATCGGATCCGTTTTAGGGTACGTTAGTTATACCCAAATGCTGTTAAATTAAAGCCTAATAAGACTTTCAGTTTAGTATACTAATGGCCGAAATTCACGGAGCTTGTTAAGTTGTTCTTTTCACGGTTTAGCTGTCGATTTATTCATAAGGCTTAATGAACAAAATGTGATCGGCTTAACCGTTTGTCGGCAATTAATTAGGCCTTTTAGCGCGTTTACTGGCATAACCGTTTTGTTGCTTTTATAGCCATAAACAGACAAATCATGGCATTTTAGGGAAAATAACGCCTTAAATGGCTATATAGGTACATAGGTACATAGCTAAATGGCTAAATGGCTTCATGAATAAATGGCATTAAGCTTCCATCGTAAACAGAGGATGACCCGCGCAGCAATGAAAGCTCAATCGTTTTCTTTATTTGTCGCTCTACGCTATGGCATTCCGGCTAGAGGCGCTGGCACATCAAGCTTTCTTAGCGCTGTGTCTCTGCTAGGACTGTCATTGGGAGTATTTGCGCTTATTGTTGTTGTGAGTGTCATGAATGGCTTTGAGCGCGAACTGCAAAGCCGTTTACTGTCATTGCTACCACATGCGCAATTACTTACACCCAGTACTGCGCAGCACACAACGAACCATTGGCAGCCGTTACAAAGTCAAATACTAGAACATCCACAAATTATCGGCGCAGCACCTTACGTTGAAACAACCGTAATGCTAAGTGCTAACCAACGCTTTCAAAGTGTCACGCTTACCGGTATTGACCTTGCCAGCGAGCAGAGTGTTTCTGTCTTGCATGAGTATATTATTGCCGGAGATATTAATCGTTTAGCAGAAGAACGATTCGGCATAGTGATTGGTAGTTTACTTGCTAGGCATTTAGGCGTTGTGCCGGGTGACAAGATTAATATTATTATGCCTAAGGTAAGTATTACGTTGCTTGGGCCGGTAACCCGTCAAAAACGTTTTGAAGTGGTTGCCGTTTTTGAAGTGGGTGCCGAGTTGGACCAGAATTTAGTAATAAGTAATTTACCTGCCAGCCAAAAGTTTCTCGCCATGGGAACTAACGTTACCGGTATGCGTTTAGCTGTCACTGATCAATTTAAATCCATGGCTATTAGTCATTCATTACTCAACCATTTAATGGCAAGTCATCATTTTACAACACCACCCAAAATCATTGATTGGCGCGAAAAAAATCGCAGTTTATTTCGTGCTGTCTTTATGGAAAAAATTATGATTTTTGTATTACTACTGTCGGTGGTTGCGGTTGCCTCATTCAATATTGTTTCCATTATATTAATGACAGTTACCGATAAACGC
Source organism: Cellvibrionales bacterium (assembly GCA_042090785.1). GTDB lineage: Bacteria > Pseudomonadota > Gammaproteobacteria > Pseudomonadales > UBA7434 > UBA7434. The sequence continues at coordinate 23,009 of JBELIP010000003.1, forward strand.
AGTGACATAGCCGTATTACGGACGATGGGCGCTAGCGCAATGGATATTCGTCGGTTATTTATATTACAAGGCTTGCTCATTGGGTTTATTGGAACATTGACAGGTGTCCTGCTGGCCTTACTGGTTGCACCTAATGTCGGCAACCTATTGCAATTCATTGAGCAGCTAAGTGGTTGGCAATTGTTTGACCCCAGCGTTTATTTTATTCCGTATTTACCCTCTGAATTACGTGCCAGCGATGTTGTTATTGTGAGTGCTTCAGCGTTAGTTATTACTTTATTAGCCACATTGTATCCGGCTGCAAAAGCGGCGCGAATTGAGCCTGCCGAAGCGCTGGCCTATGAACATTAATCGGACGTTAGATGAATAATTCCATGACTGAATCAGTTCCCGTTTTAAGCTGTAGCCATTTAGGTAAATCCTATACCGAAGGCGGACAGCAGCTCACTGTGTTAAAAGACATTGCTCTTAGCATTATGCCCGCAGAGCGCATTGCCATTATTGGCGCCTCTGGGTCAGGCAAAAGCACATTACTTAATTTATTAGGCGGCTTAGACCAGCCAAGTACCGGAGAGGTAAGCATATTGGGCCAGTCTTTACTGTCTCTCAGTGATCAGGCGTTGTCCGAAATACGCAATCAATCATTAGGTTTTGTTTATCAATTTCATCATTTGTTGCCCGAATTTACAGCACTAGAAAATGTGCTCATGCCGTTAATGATTGCCCGACAAAATAAACAGCAGGCAATTAATACAGCTACCGAACTATTAGCCGCCGTAGGTTTATCGCAACGAAGCACGCATCGTCCATCGGCACTGTCAGGCGGCGAGCGACAGCGTGTTGCTATTGCTCGTGCGCTGGCAAATAACCCCGCTTGCGTGTTAATGGATGAGCCAACCGGAAACTTAGACCGCCAAGCATCCGACAGTGTTGAGCGCTTAATGGATGATTTATCTAAGCAGTTAAATACGGCGTTTGTTGTGGTTACTCATGATCAAAGTGTTGCCTCAAGGATGGATAGTATTTATCACTTAGATGCATGCCAGCTAGAGCGACAAGCATGAGTCGTATGTCAAATCATAACGTAATCCATAATGCTAGCCATAACGCCATTGTTAGCAATAAATATGCAGGCGAGCGCTTTGGGAGCACGAGCTTATATTTAGGCTGGCGTTTTTTTGCGGGTCGTGAACGCAGCGCCTTAGTGTCATTTATTTCAGCGGTTTCTATTAGTGGTTTAAGCTTAGCCATTGCTTTATTAATTGTTGTTTTATCTGTGATGAATGGCTTTGAAAGAGAGTTTCGCGAACGTATTTTAGGTTTGGCGCCACATGCCACTATGTGGTTTGATCGCCCCGTTGATCATTGGCCGGCTATTGTTAGCTTGTTAGAAGAGCAGGCGGATATTATTCACGCACAACCAATTATTGAGTTTAAGGCCATGGTGGTAGCGGCAAATAAGGTGCAGCCGGTACTGATACAAGGCGTGGACTTTAGCAGGACCCGCACATTAATTAATGAATACCTTGGTGCTAATCAGCGTGTTGATTCGCAGGATAATTTACAAGACGATTTACAAGGCAGCCAGCAACAAAGTTCAGAATTACCATTAAGCCAGTCGGCCGAAAGCGACATTTTAGCTGAAAAAAATATCGTTTTAGGCGCTCAACTGGCTAAGCAATTAGACTTAGAAGCAGGGGCGAGACTCCGGTTAATGGTGCCTGAAAGACATGCATCTCATTCTGCTAATGACGCAGTAGCTAATAGTCGATCTTTAGCAAGCAGCGCTGTAAGCCATTCTTTTTTACTTAGCGACACACTGGCAACAGGCACAGAAATTGATAATAGCATTGGCTTAGTTAATATTACTGACGCTGCAAAAATAGCCCATCTTGATAATCGTATTCAAGGCATTCAATTACAAGTGGTCGATATATTTCAAGCGCGACGCATTGTCGTTCAGCTAGCCATTAATTATCAATTGCCTGTTCGAATTAGTGACTGGACACAGTCTTTTGGTAATCTCTATACGGCGATTCAATTATCAAGACAAATCGTTGTTTTGTTATTAGCCAGCATTATTGCAGTCGCCGTTTTTAATGTTTTTGTTACTTTGGGAATGGTGGTTAAGCACAAGAAAAAAGATATCGCTATTTTACGCACCTTAGGTTTTACGCGTCGCGGTGTACTCCTCAGTTTTATTATGCAAGGTATGCTCATTTCAAGTATTGGCTGTATTATAGGTGTATTCGCAGGGTGTTTGTTAGCTTTAGCTGCGCCTTCATTAGTTGGCGGTGTAGAGTTTTTATTAGGTGTTGAGCTTTTGCGCACCGATGTTTACCCGATTAATTATTTACCCTCGCAATTAAAAGCCGTTGATATTATGTGGGTTTGCCTAGCAGCACTCTCGATGAGCTTAATAGCCACTTTATATCCTGCTTGGCGAGCGGCTAGCGTTTTACCTGCTAAAGCTTTACGTTATTTATAACTCATTTATGTAAAGCGTTATGCATTGCGTAACACATAGCATATGATTTTTTAAAGAAGCGCTTATTACAGACGCTCAAAAGCGCACTAATGAATCTTTCGCAAAATGACTTATCAACACCATTAACCATAACCGCAGATGCAGATTCACCTTATCAAGCTGTTGTTAGGCTAATAGATGTGGCAGGAGGCATGGGTTTTACCAAAATAAATATTACCACTCAGCCTGAAGCTGAAGGATAATAATATCTTCGTTTAAGCCAAAACCTTACATATGCCATAAACATGAATATTATAAGAAAGGCCATAGAATCTTTTATTTCACGCATTTGGTATGAGCGCGGTCAACTGTCGATTTTTTGTGCGGTCATTCTCTCGCCACTTTCTGCGCTTTATCAGACCTTTGCTGACAGCAACAAACGCAAAGGCATTGCTAAACAGCTTGATAACCTACCCATTAAAATTATTGTTATAGGCAATATTACAGCCGGCGGCACCGGCAAAACACCGCTGCTTATTGCTTTGGCTAAACGGTTAACCCACGAGGGCTGGAAGCCAGGCATTATCAGCCGTGGTCATGGCGGTTTTTACCTAAAAGGGCAGGCGCTACCCGAATGGGTAACGGCAAATAGCGACCCGTTTTGGGTAGGTGATGAGCCCGTGCATATTGCGCAAGCCTTGCCTTCAACGCCTATTGCTGTTTGTCCCCGACGCCTTGAAGCCGTTGATATACTGGTAAAAGACAGCGACTGCGATATTATTCTTAGCGATGATGGCCTTCAACATTACGCCCTTCCGCGCGACATTGAAATTGTGTTAGTTGATGCCGCACGAGGATTTGGTAATAACAAACTATTACCCGCTGGCCCATTACGCGAGCCAGTTGAAAGGCTTAGCAGCGTCAACATGGTGGTATTTAATGGTGAGCCAACAGGTCAGTTAAAAGCCATAGTGGCTGAGCATAAAACCCCCAATTACCCTTTAAGCATGAGTATTACCGGGTTGCGCTCCCTTAATGACGAGACTTTTTTTGCAGCTGATCTGCAACCGCTTAATCGCTACAATGTTATTCATTTAGTTGCCGGCATAGGGCATCCGGAACGATTTTTTAACGCGGTGCGCCTGTTATTATCGAGTGATGAGAATGCACCACGCATTGTTGAACATGCATTTCCAGATCATCATCGCTTTAAAGAAAACGATTTGCATTTTAACCCGCAGAGCAGTAACGCAGCCATTGTAATGACAGCTAAGGATGCGGTTAAATGTAGCGGATTTAACAGTGGCTCTAATGTTAATCACTCGACTTCTAACGCTAATAAACTGCCGCTTTATACTGTGGATGTGAGTGCCAATATCGACGACCAAATGATGACTGATTTACTTGCTCAACTGGTTAACTAATTTTTCGGAGATCGCTTTGTCCTTTACCATTATTATTCCTTCTCGCTTTGGTTCAACACGCTTACCTGGCAAGGCATTATTGGATATTGCCGGTAAACCCATGGTTCAACGAGTTTATGAACAATCCTGCAAAAGCCATGCTGATGAAGTCTTAATTGCCACCGATGACGAACGCATTGCTAAGGTCGTTTCTGATTTTGGTGGTCAAGTGGTTATGACCTCACCAGATCATCCGTCTGGCACTGATCGTTTACAAGAGGTAGTCACTAAAAAGGCTTATAACAACCAGCATGTTGTTGTTAACGTTCAAGGCGACGAACCTTTAATACCACCACAAGCCATTAATCAAGTTGCCAACAATCTTGCTAACGCTGGAGCAGATGCTGGTATTGCAACGCTCTGTGAGCGTATAAGCGACCCCTTAGAGCTGCTTAACCCTAACGCAGTAAAAGTGGTGCGCAACCAACAGGATTTCGCTCAGTTATTCACACGCGCGCCTGCGCCATGGCTGCGCAGCTGGCCGCCGTTAACCTCAATAACAAAAGACTGCGATATCGCCAAGCTGTATTCATTAGCGACTCAAAAAAATATTCAATGGCAGCGACATATTGGCATTTACGCCTACCGTGTAGAGGTGCTTAATCAGTTTGTTAGCTGGCCAATGTCAGCAGGTGAGCAGTCCGAATCGCTTGAGCAATTGCGTGCATTAGATAATGGCATTGGTATTCATTGCGAAGAAGCAAGTTGCACCTTACCCGGAGGCATTGACACTCAGGAAGATTTAGAGCGAGTTCGCAATGTATTTAAAGCGAGTAATACATAATGAGTGAAATATCAGTTTTATTTGTCTGTTTAGGCAATATTTGTCGTTCACCAACAGCGCATGGCGTGTTTGAAAAAATGGTGGACGAAGCCGGTTTAGGGCAAAAAATATCTATCGATTCTTGTGGCACAGGTGACTGGCATATAGGTCACTCACCCGATGAGCGCTCAGCAAATGCTGCACTTGCTCGCGGTTATGACTTAAGTCATTTACGCTCTCGACAAATTACCGCAAGTGACTTTAACCGCTTTGATTATATCCTTGTTATGGATAATAAAAATTTATCTGACCTCGAAGCAATGTGTCCTGCTAATTTCTCTGGCCAGCTTGAGTTATTTCTCAACTATGCAAATAGCTTCTCTAATACCGTCGAGGTGCCAGACCCATATTACGGCGGCGCCAGCGGCTTTGATCATGTCATCGATTTAGTTGAAGATGCTTCGCAAGCGTTATTAAATACCTTACAGAAAAAGCTAATAACCACTGCTTCATGATTAAACGTCACGTTAATCTGCAAGCTCACAATACATTGCGCTTAGCGTCTACCGCCAGTGCCTATAGCAAAATAACGAGCATCGAAAACTTATTGACAGCCATAACATTAAGTCATGCAGAGCAACTGCCTATTGTTCCGCTTGGCGAGGGCAGCAATGTTATTTTACAAAACACGATTAATGCCCATATCCTAGACATTCAGCTAGGCGGTATAAAAAAAATTAATGAAGACAGTAGCCATGTTTGGGTTGAGGTTGGTGCTGGTGAAAATTGGCATCAATGGGTAATGCATAGCATTAGCGAACAGTGGTTTGGCCTTGAAAATCTCGCCTTAATTCCTGGCCGAGTGGGTGCTGCTCCCATACAAAATATTGGCGCCTATGGTTGTGAGGTTGCATTATTTATTGAAAGCGTCAACTTTATTAACCTTGAGGATAACAACACCTCTAAGCTCTCAGTCAGCATGCTGTCAGGTGAGCAATGTCAGTTTTCGTATCGCGATAGTATATTCAAACAAAGTTTAATGGCTAAAACAGTCATAACGTCTGTTATATTCAAACTTAATAAAACCTTTAAGCCGCAGTTAAGCTACCCGGCATTACAACAGCGTATTAATCGCGAGTCACTCGATACGGTAGATGCTAAAGCCGTAGCTCGTGCCGTAATAGCTATTCGTTCGGAGAAATTACCCGACCCAAAACAGCTGCCTAATGCAGGAAGTTTTTTTAAGAACGTTGCTATTAATCAGCAGCAACTAAATGATTTTTTACGGCAGTATCCCGATGCGCCGCACTTCGAATATCAGTATACCGACAATCAAGATGGCCTTATTAAAACAGGCTATAAAATTCCTGCAGCGTGGCTTATTGAAAAGTGTGGTTTTAAGGGCCAGCGTACTGGAAACTTAGGCATGCACAATCAGCAGGCGTTAGTGCTTATTAATTATAGTGAATCCAATCAAACAGACTCTCTTCAAAGCAGTGCTCAAGCCTCTGACGTCATAAGCTTTGCAGAAAACATTGCTAAAGCGGTTAAAGCCCGTTTTGGTTTTACTTTACACAGAGAGCCCCAAACCATACCCGCAGAGAATACCCGCAATAAGTAAACGGCTTATTTAAACTTTCGCTCTATACCCGTCTCGGTCAAAATCCTTGTTGATATTTCCTCAATGGAACAGTCAGTTGTATCGATATACGGAATTTTATAATGCTCAAACATGGTAAGCGCCTCTTGCACCTCTCTATCACACTGTCGAGATGATGCGTAACGACTACCGGTCAGCCGCTCACTTCTTATAGAGGCTAAACGGTCGGAACGAATGGTTAGCGCAAACAGTTTATCCTTATACTCAGCTAATACCCTGGGCAGTTTCGTGGTTTCTAAATCCTCTTCTGTAATGGGAAAGTTAGCAGCGTAAATACCAAATTGAAGCGCCAAGTAAAGGCATGTGGGCGTCTTGCCCGAGCGAGAAACACCAATTAATATGACATCAGCATCACCATAGCGGTTTACACGACCGCCATCATCATTATCTAAGGCAAAATGAACGGCATCAATACGCCGATTATACTGGCTGCTTTGGGTAGCAATTTTCGGCCTACCAATATTGTAACTACTGGGTGCGCCTAGCACCTTTTCTAGTGGCGAAAGAAACGTATTAATCACATCGACACAATAACCGTCGGATGCAAGTATTATTTCTCGCAACGTTTCGCTAATTAGCGTGTCGAAAACGACGGGGGACTCTCCATCGTTAATCGCCGCAGTATTAATAGTCGCCGCCGCGGCATGAGCTTTTTCTTCGCTATCAATATAAGGCAACGAATGGCGCTCGAATTCAATCGATGGGAAGTGAGAAAGTAGGCTTTCACCCATAACTTCAGCGGTAATACCGGTACTGTCTGAAATAAAAAAAACCGTGCGCTTCATTGCTATTATCACCTTGGTTTTATTGATGCTATTAATCTTAACTATTTTTGTTGGTTAAATAATTAATTTACCCTTAATTACTTTAACTAAACCATTACATTGCTGTAAATAGAACCATTTAATTTAATATATTATATTATTCATCCTACGATCACGAGGATATCGCTTTGGCTGAGCAAGTACTTTGGTTTAATCAATTAGGCATGAATGACGTTAATAGGGTGGGCGGTAAAAATGCATCACTCGGAGAAATGATAAGTGGACTTTATCATAAAGGCGTTCAGGTGCCTGACGGTTTTGCTACAACCGCCGATGCTTATAGAGAATTTATTGCTCACCAAGGGCTAGATAATCGTATTAACGAAGCTTTGGATACACTTGATGTTGAAGATGTAAATGCCTTAGCCTGCACCGGTGCAAAAATTCGCCAATGGATACTCGACACACCTTTTCCTGCCGCTTTAAATAGCGCACTAGAAACCGCTTTTACTGAGTTACAAGCAGGCAATAACGACCTCAGTGTGGCTGTTCGATCATCAGCAACCGCCGAGGATTTACCCGACGCTTCTTTTGCCGGCCAACAAGAAACGTTTTTAAATATTAAAGGCATTGATAATGTTCGCGTTGCGATGAAAGAAGTATTTGCATCGCTGTTTAATGACCGAGCAATTTCGTATCGGGTGCATAAAGGCTTTGATCATAGTGGTGTTGCGCTAAGTGCCGGCATTCAGCGTATGGTACGCTCAGAAACCGGCAGCGCTGGCGTTATGTTTACACTCGACACCGAATCTGGCTTTGATGGTGTGGTATTTATTACTGGCTCCTACGGCCTGGGAGAAACCGTTGTTCAAGGCTCAGTGAATCCCGATGAATTCTATATCTCTAAACGTTCGTTGCAAGGTGGGCATCGGGCCATTTTACGTCGCAACCTTGGTAGTAAAGCAATAAAAATGGTTTATGGCGATGAAGCCCGTGCGGGCCATTCAGTTAACACCATCAATGTCGACGACGCAGACCGGCAGCAATTTAGTATTAATGATGCCGAGGTCATAGCGTTAGCTAAGCAAGCGTTAATCATAGAGGAGCACTATGGGCGCCCGATGGATATTGAATGGGCCAAAGACGGAGACGATGGCAAAATCTATATTGTTCAAGCCCGACCAGAGACAGTTAAGAGTCGCCAACGTGCCACTATGGTCGAACGTTATTTATTGCAAGAACGGGCAGAAATATTGGTCGAAGGCCGCAGTATTGGCCAGCGAATTGGTGCCGGCCCCGTTCGCATCATTGACAGCATCAATGATATGGATAAGGTGCAAGCAGGCGACGTGTTAGTGACCGATATGACCGATCCTGATTGGGAACCAGTAATGAAACGCGCTTCAGCCATTGTCACCAATCGTGGCGGCCGAACGTGTCACGCCGCCATTATTGCTCGCGAACTTGGTATACCTGCTGTCGTGGGCTGTGTTGATGCTACAAAGCAACTTATAGCCAACACGGAGGTTACCGTTAGCTGCGCCGAAGGCGATACTGGGTTTATCTATAAAGGTAAACTCGACTTTACTATTAAGCGCAGTGATATTACTTGCATGCCAGAAATTCCTTTCAAGGTAATGCTCAATGTCGGCAACCCCGATCGTGCCTTTGCTTTTCAAGCCTTACCTAACGATGGTGTTGGGCTTGCGCGTTTAGAATTTATTATTAATCGCATGATCGGCATCCATCCTAAGGCGCTGCTTAATTTCGACTCTTTAGAGCCAAGCTTAAAAAAGACCATTGAAAAACGTATTGCAGGCTATAGAGACCCGGTGCATTTTTATACCGAGAAGTTGGTTGAAGGCATAGCCACCATTGCTGCTGCGTTTTCACCTAAACGCGTCATTGTAAGAATGTCCGACTTTAAATCGAATGAATATGCGCATTTAATTGGGGGCTCAAATTATGAGCCCGATGAAGAGAACCCAATGATTGGGTTTCGTGGCGCCTCACGCTATATCACACCCAGTTTTGCTGATTGTTTTGCACTTGAATGTCAGTCAATAAAAAAAGTGCGCGAAGAAATGGGCTTTACCAATGTAGAAGTTATGATTCCTTTTGTTAGAACGCCCGACGAGGCCAAACAGGTTTCAGAATTACTTGCCAAACACGACCTTAAACGAGGTCAAAATGGACTTAAGCTAATGATGATGTGCGAGTTACCAGCCAATGCATTAATTGCCAGTCAGTTTTTACAATACTTCGACGGCTTCTCTATTGGATCTAACGATTTAACTCAGTTAACATTAGGACTGGATAGAGATTCAGCCTTAGTTGCGCATTTATTTGACGAACGTAACGATGCGGTTAAAGCCTTATTAGGGCAGGCAATCACTGCCTGTAGAGCTGAGGGCAAATACGTCGGGATTTGTGGTCAAGGACCATCTGACCATCCTGATTTTGCACGCTGGTTAATGGAGCAGGGGATAGATAGCGTCTCACTAAACCCTGATAGTGTTATAGACACTTGGTTATTCTTAGCTGAAAATAATAATGAGTAATAATATGCCGCATCAACAAGAAAAGCCCAATATTGTATGGCCAACCGCTTTAATGCTTAGCATGACTGCAATCATAGCTGTTATTGCTGTTCCTTGGTACCAAATGACTTTTGGTTTTGAATGGACACACTGGCTGGCTTTTATGGTTTTTGCCGCCACTAACGGCTTAGCGATTACTGCCGGCTATCATCGGCTTTGGGCACATAATGCCTATAAAGCGCACCCAATAATGCGCTTATTATTAGCCCTGTTTGGCGCAGCTTCGTTCCAAAATAGTATTTTAGTTTGGTGCTCACAACATCGTCGCCATCATCGTCACGTCGACGATAACGAAAAAGACCCTTACTCTGCAGGCCTTGGGCTTTGGTTTTCGCATATAGGCTGGATGCTTCGCGACTACCCCAATGGGGCCGACGATTTTAGCAATGTCAAAGATTTACAGCGCGACAAAATAGTGGCTTGGCAGCATAAGCATTATTATTCCATTGCGTTAATCATGAACTTTGCACCGCCGCTTTTATTAGGCGCTATCACCGGCCAGTATCTTGCCTACTTCTTGTTAATGGGTGTTTTACGATTAGTCTACTCACATCACACAACCTTCTTTGTCAACTCACTAGCGCATTACTGGGGTAGTCGCCCATACAGCAGCGAAAATACAGCACGAGATAATGGCTTTATAGCGTTTCTAACTTATGGTGAGGGCTACCATAACTACCACCATATTTTTCAAAATGACTATCGCAATGGCGTTAGATGGTTTCATTACGATCCCACTAAATGGCTAATTAAAATTTGCTCATGGCTAGGTTTAAGTTATGACCTTCGCGCAACGCCAAAATTTAAAATTCGCCAAGCAATGGTCGCAAGACAGCTAGAATTGGCAAGTGACAAACTGACTAACCCTACATTTATCAATACCATTAAGCTACGCATAGGCGCTATTGAATATATTCAATGGCGTGCAGCAATCGAAGAACAAATTGACAATGAACACCAACAACTCACCGCGCTACTTGATGAGTGGAAGACTATTCATTCTAAATGGGTAATTGCCAAACGAGAACAGCTTGTTGTTGCCAAGCAAAGTATGCAAGCATCATTAGATTTACATAACTTAAAGCACAAGTTAAAAGATTTAGAGTACTCAGTGGTACAACAATATCGGCGAGTAAGTTACGTGAATGGTGTATTAACTTAAAACGACCCTTTAAATGGGCCGCTTTCAAAGCTAATTAATAAGGGCATAGGTACCGGTAAATTTAACCGCAGGCGACTCTTCACCAGTAGTGTTAGCAGTAGCGCTATCAGCATTAATTAAACAAGACAATGTCACCTTGGCGCGTCCTTGAGCTTTATACGCACTTAAAAACTCATCCCACATACGTGCATCATTATCACTGCAGCTAGCAACAATATTGCTGCTGTTAACAGGTGCTAAATATTCAATTTCAGCTTTCGATATCACTATACTGGGCAACCCTTCGGTTAAATTATATTGCAAGCAGCGCAAGTAAAAATAACTCCAACCCGCCATAACAGCAGCACAATAAAGACTTCCGCCAAAAGCAGTTCCCTTATCGTTATCATTTAGCTCAAGTGGTGCTAATAAAGAAATTGAATCACCATTGTAGTGATTAACTTTAAGACCCATTGCTGTACCGAGTGGCAAATGATCTTGAACAAACTGATCGAAGCATGCGCTTAGCTCAGTATATTGGTCAGCAGTGAGCTTATTGATCATTGAATAATGGAAGCCTGATCGTCAAAAGCAGGGAGTGTAAGTTTTTCTTTTCGATCATTTAAACCTTGTTGCTTTTCGCGAATATCATTATAACTTTCTCGCGTCTTTTTCTCTGCAAGGCTTAAATCATCAATAATAGTCGTCTTAATAAAAACCATAAGGTTTTGCTTTCTAACCGTTTTAGAATCGCTGCTAAAGAATCGACCCACTAAAGGAATATCACCCAGCAAAGGCACTTTAGTTTTGTTTCTTGTTGTACGGTCTTCAATTAAACCACCAAGCACTAGAATTGTACCGTCATCGACCAGTACGTTAGTTTTAATGCTGCGTTTATCGGTCACCAAGTCTTGAGCTGCTGATATTTGTTCTTCACGAACCGACTCAACTTCTTGCTCAACTGCTAAGGTAATGGTTCTTTGCTTACTCACCTTTGGTGTAATTTTTAAAGTAATACCAATGTCTTCACGCTGAATTGTGCGAAAAGGATTGGTTGCTGTTGTTGCGGCTGACGTTTGACTACCCGTAACAAAGGGAACATTACTACCAACAAGTATTTCAGCTTCTTCGTTATCAATAGTAATAATTGAGGGTGTAGATAAAACATTATTATTGTTATCGCTAGCAACGGCATGAAGTAGGGTACGTAAACTGCCGTTTCTAAAGAAGCCCCAATTAAGCCCTGATTGAAAAAGAGCAGCACCAGGGTTATCACTAACAGCAAGTGTTGATGTAGTTGAACCAAGTAAATTAGCGCTACTAACGCCGCCACTAAGCGTTGGCGAAGTCCCCCAAAGAATTTCAAGCGTATTGGAAAAGCTATCGGTAACTTCAACAATAATAGCTTCTATCATTACCTGCGAGCGCTTCACATCTAGCTCGGTAATAACCGTTTCAATAGATTCAAGTATAGATGGCGGGCCGGTAATAATTAACGCGTTGTTGGTATCTGATGATTGAATATTAATATCAGCATCGGCTAAAGAAACATTTTTTTCATCTTTAGTTATTGAACCTGTCATGCCATCAAGAATGGGTTTAATTTCTTCGGCATCAATGTAATTAAGAAAAACAACTTTGGTATTACCATTACCTTGTAAAGGCCTATCGAGACTATCAATTAAGTCACGGACAAGGGCGCGTTTCTCTTCGTTACCTGTCATTAATATACTGTTAGAGCGGGCGTCGGTAGCAAAATTAATTCCCATACCCGCAATGTCCGATGATGATTTACCCGACTTTAATAGCGGCTGCAAAACATTCACTACATCATCAGCGGTAGCATGCGTCAGCGCAATAACCTCTATATTTAGGTCACCGGTGCTATCAATATAATTAATAAGCTTAGAAAGACGGTTAATATTATTGGCTCTATCAGCAATAATCACACTGTTACTGCTTGGGAAGGCACCAAGGTGACCCGTTTGAGGAACAAGAGGGCGTAATATAGTAACAACTTCGTTTGCGGAAATATTATTGACCTTAATAACATGAAGAACGAGTTCAGAGTTATCCGCATCAGGGTTACTAAAAGTTTCAACAATAGGTAAACCGGCAGAGCGTGCTTGCGCGTTAGGAATAATTTTAACGTTATTACCCGATTCAACCGCAGCAAAGCCATAAACGTCTAAAGCCGTTAAAAACACTTGATAGGCCTGAGCCATCGACATTGGCTGATTAGACAAAACAGAAATACGCCCTTTAACGCGCGGATCAATAATAAAGTTTTTATTAGTTTTTTCTGCTATCCATTGAATAACCGTGCGAATTTCGGCGTTATTCATATTAATACGGACAGTACCCGTATTATTGTTTAAAGCCGCTAAAGCAGGGTTAATTTGAGTGGCAGCTTGAGACGCATTTTGAGAATAGACATTTAACGAAAGCAACAGTCCAGCAGATAGCAAAAGGACAGCTAAGGCTTTAGACAGTTTTACTGACAAACACAGCGCCGCAGATTGACGAAACCGTCGAACGGCTGTAGGCATGTTCATTAAACTCGATAGATTATTAATAAAAGCGCTCAATGTTACTGTTCTCAGAATTGCTTGGCATTAGGTGACACAAACGATAGTAAAGATAACAACTCAGTCTTATCTATAGAATAGCGCCGATTATTTAAAATTCAATAACTTACGAATCATACCTTTTTTAAACTAAGAGAGCAGCAAGATCGGGCTATTTATGAAATTATTGGCCTCAAAAGAGTCTGCATGAAAAAGGGACCTAAACCAGAGGACAACCTGAGCTCGCCACTTTAAAACCTTTAACTATGCGCATAATGTATATTATGTTAAATAAAGTTATGTATTTCGATGGCTAACTTACTCCTCAATAATAAACCTAAGGATAATGCAAAAACCAATAACGCCACTTACGGCAGCCAACAACCAAACGGCTAATGGGCTATAAGACCAAATAGCGCCACTGACAATGGCACCCGCAGCGCCACCAGCACCAAAACTCATTGCAGAATACAAAGCCTGACCTTGACCTTGATGCGCATAACCAAATGCTTGGCGAACCCACTGTACAGCAACCGCATGAAAGCTAGCAAAAGTAAAAGCATGCATAAGCTGAGCAACAATGAGCACGGTTAAAAACTCAGGCCAGCAACCAATGAGCACCCAGCGAATGCTACAAAAGAATAAACTGATTAACAGAATGGTACGAACGCTAAAACGCTGTAATAGCTGTGACATAACCAAAAACAGCAGTAATTCAGCGACAACACCCGCACCCCAGAGCAAGCCAATGCTTAACTTGCTATAACCAAAATCGTTAAGGTAAATGGAGTAAAAAGTGTAATAGGGGCCGTGTGACAATTGCAGCAAGAAACAAACGCTAAAAAAAGCCATAACAGACGGGCGCTTAAGGATATCTAACAGGCCTTCTGTGTTTTCTGCAGAGTGTTCAACCGCCCTCTCCTTTACTAGCAAACTCGACAGCCAAATAGCCAACAACATAACCGACATAAATAACGGCAAATAACTAATGGGTACGCTATTAAATACCCAGCCCAAGCAAAGAACAGCAACAATAAAGCCAATAGAACCCCATGCGCGCACCCTGCCGTATTGCGCATAATCCACTCCTAAATAAGACAGCGTGACTGATTCAAACTGACCAATAACGGCATTCCAAAAAAAGGTAAAACTAGCAATAATGACGGCTAAATAATAAAAGCCACTGGATAAAAATATGCCTAGAAAAAACACCAGCGCAATAAAAGCTGACCAACGAATAACACGCATTGGCCGTCGGCTTTTGTCAGAAAGCCAACCGAGTAACGATGGAGAAAAGATCTTTGTACCCATCATGATTGCGCCTAAGCCCCCTATTTCTAAAGGGTTATAGCCTTGATCACTGAGATATAAAGTCCAGAAAGGAATAATTGCGCCAAGTAAGGCGAAATAAAAAAAGTAAAAACTTGATAGTCGCCAATAAGGCATTAAAGCATTAACTCGTTAAACAACCGTCTTATATTATTAAAATTATTTGTTCGAGCCAGGAATGACAGGCGTTGTTGAAACAACATCCGCATTCTGACCGCGATGACGTAGCATATGGTCCATTAATACAATGGCTAACATTGCTTCGGCAATAGGTACTGCGCGAATACCCACACAAGGGTCATGTCGGCCAGTAGTAATAACCTCAACCGCCTCGCCTTTCTCGTTAATGCTGTCGCCAGGTAAGCGAATACTTGAAGTGGGTTTTAGCGCGATATGCGCAACAATATCTTGACCAGAAGAAATACCGCCTAGAATACCGCCAGAATGATTACTTTTAAAACCGTCAGGCGTTAATTCATCACGATGCTCACTGCCCTTTTGTGCAACCACATCAAACCCCGAACCAATTTCTACACCTTTAACTGCGTTTATGCCCATTAATGCGTGGGCAACTTCAGCATCTAAACGATCAAATACCGGTTCACCTAAACCAACAGGCATGGATGTTGCGGTAACGGTAATCTTTGCACCTATAGAGTCGCCCTCTTTATTAAGGTCGGCCATATAACTTTCTAACTGCGGAACTAAGGCGGCATCAGGACAGAAAAATGCATTATTTTCTATTTCATCCCAATCAACATTATTAATTGCTAATGGGCCGAGTTGAGACAAATAGCCTTTAATAGTAATACCAAAATGCTCTAACAGATATTTTTTGGCAATGGCTCCAGCGGCAACACGCATGGCGGTT
Organism: Cellvibrionales bacterium; assembly: GCA_042090785.1. Classification (GTDB taxonomy): domain Bacteria; phylum Pseudomonadota; class Gammaproteobacteria; order Pseudomonadales; family UBA7434; genus UBA7434. The sequence goes on from JBELIP010000003.1 coordinate 38,634, forward strand.
TCACGGGCCGAAGAACGGCCGCCACCGCGGTAATCACGCAAGCCATACTTTTGCTGGTAAGTATAATCGGCATGGGCTGGGCGGAAACGATCTTGAATCTTGGAATAATCTTTTGATTTCTGATCGGTATTTTCGATTAATAGGCCAATCGAAGTACCTGTGGTTTTACCTTCAAAAACACCCGATAAAATTTTAATATCATCCGCCTCACGACGTTGAGTAGTAAAGCGAGACTGACCCGGCTTACGACGGTCTAGATCAACCTGTAGGTCAGCTTCAGAAATAGACAAACCGGGTGGGCAGCCATCTACAACCGCACCAAGAGCGAGTCCATGGCTTTCACCAAAGCTAGTAACTGTGAAAAGCTTGCCAATCGTATTGCCGGACATGCTTGAATCGCCTCTTCTTTATGTTGGATATTAGATCAATATAACGCTTGATAGCTTAATTATACGGGATTATCAAAGCTGTTTCGTTCATTATAGACGCGAACTATCACCTTTCCTGCCCAAGCTTAAATTAAAATTACCCGATATAAAGCTTACTTAAAGTACTGAATAAGCTCTTGACGGTTAAATACACAAACACCATGGCCGCCCCGCTCGAACTCAATCCAAGTAAACGGAACTGATGGATAGGCTTGCTCTAAAGCGACCCAGCTATTACCGACTTCCATAACGAGTATGCCATTATCAGTTAAATAATCACTCGTCTCGGCCAAAATCTTATGGGCAAGATCAAGCCCATCGTCACCGGCAGCTAATGCAACGCGAGGCTCATGATGGAATTCAGCCGGCATTGAATCCAAATCAGCTGCATCCACATAAGGTGGGTTGCTAACAATCACATCGTATTGATCACTGACTTGGTCAAACAAATCAGATTGGATTAAACACGCACTATCCGACATCTGATGTTTGCTAATATTTTTAGCCGCAACCGCTAAGGCATCTTCAGACAAATCTAATAAGTCGGCATCAACATTCAGATGCTCAATACAGGCTAAGCCAATACAACCACTACCTGTACATAAATCTAACACTTTATTTATGGTTGGTGGTGCCCAGGGAGAAAAACCAGCCTCTATTAATTCGCCTATTGGTGAACGGGGAATTAACACACGCTCATCAACAATAAACGACATGCCGGTAAACCATGCTTCATTCGTTAGATAAGGCAAAGGGATTCTATCAAGGCAACGCGTTTCGACGACACGCAGTATCAATTGCCGTTCGGCGACGGTTAGCACGGCATCAAGCACATGCTGATTAGCCTCAGGAGGTAAATGCAGCAAATGAAATATAAGCGTAAGCGCCTCATCCCAAGCGTTATCAGTGCCATGGCCATAGAAAATATTAGACTCCGTAAAGCGACCCATGCTCCAGCGAGCATAGTCACGAACAGTGCTTAGTTGGCTGGTAATCTCATCATTATTTCGCATAATGAGATATTACTCTGTTTAACAATGAAAAAAAAACAGCAAAATTAGAGACTTACACACGATAGACTCTATAAAAGTACAAAAGTCATAAAAATGCCATAAAAATGACTTAAAAATATCACGTTGTCATATAGTTGTGATATTTTGGTCATAATATGCCTCTCGTTAGCCGACCTGTTGTTGGTCATTAAGAAAGACATAACCCATGTGGAGAGATACAAAGATGAAGCAAAAAATTCTATCTTTAGCAATAATTGTAGCAAGCTTAAATACAGCAAGCGCTCTAGCGGGCGACCCAAAAGTTTATGGTAAAGCAAACCTTAGTTTAAACCAGACTGACAATGGCAGTACAGATACATGGAAGCTCAATAGCAACGCTTCACGCTTTGGCATTAAAGGTTCTTTTGATGCAACTGACTCAATTAAAGCAATTTATAAATTTGAATATGAAACGTTTATTGATGATGGCGATGGCGATGACGGTAAAAGTAACAATAGCGAATTTACACAACGCAACATTTACGCTGGTTTTCAAGGTAGTTTCGGTACTATCGTTGCAGGTAATCAAGACACCCCAACTAAACTAGCACAGGGCAAAGTCGATCGCTTTAACGATCTAGTACTTGGCGATATTATAAATGTGATTCAAGGTGAAAACCGCGTCTCTAACATTATCATGTACACCACGCCAAAAATGAATGGCTTATCGGCAACCGTTGCATTTGTTCCAAGCGAAGACGATAACGGTGATATCTCTGACGGTATCTCAGCAGCAATCAGCTACAAGACGGATGCTTATTCACTGTCTATTGCACATGATGACGGCGAAACAATTGATAGCAGTGTTGAATCTTTAACGCGCTTAGTTGGCGAATATAAAGGCGACGGATTTAAGCTGGGCGCTTTATATCAAGTAGCCGATGAAGGCAGCAATGACGAAGACGGTTACGTGTTTAGCGGTGAATATAAGCTGTCAAACGGCCTCGTTTTAAAAGGCCAGTATGCGCAATCGGATGATGAGTCAACTGAAACCACGCAGACCGCCGTTGGCGTAGATTACAAGCTGGGTAAAAAATCAAAGCTCTTTAGCTACTACAGCAATGTTGAGAAAGATAATGGTGTTTCTGTAGATGCTAATACCTTTGCAGTAGGTTACGAAATTAAGTTTTAATTGATGTTTTTTTATATTGTTTAACAGTAATATTTAGAGGGCCTAACCGCCCTCTTTTTTTTGCTTAATCGAAATATGTTTTTAGGAGCGCATATGAATATCAAACCTCGATCTTTAATCAGCTTATATTTAGCAATGATATTAGGGCCACTATCAATGCACTTATATGCTAACACCGACGATGCAGATTCATTAGATTTTGAATCATTTCATGCTGAAGATAAGCATCACCAGATATCAAAAAAGAAGCCACTATTCAGTAGAAAAAATAATGACAATAAAACGCTGACCACTAGTAGCACCTACAACACCCAAGATGCATTAGCTTTTTTACAATCACAAACTGCACTCTATCAAGCGATGGATACTCAATGCCCCAAAGGCTGGGTAAAAACGCTAGAAACATCCACGTTAATACAACAAAAACGCCAGCTAAGCTTTAACTTTCACTGTCTATAATAAGCCACTAAATAAACATCTTGCACAACTGCAAGAAGGACTTAATACAATATTGCATGCTGTCACTAGAATAATGATATTTGACAGCATAAATCTTGTGGCAGACAAGCCTTTTACCATTTCTGTTTGCTCACTCCCCTACTCGCCCAAACCAAATACATAGGGCAGGGATTCATAAATGCGAAGAACAACTTATTCCATTCTTAATAGTCAGTATTGAAAATAACTGAAGCACAGCAAAGTAATACAGACCTAACAATGCTGCTATGCAGCGGGGGTAATAGGTGCTTTGGTGGGGATTACTCGATAGTGAAGATAGTGCAAAAGGCCTTGTCACTTACTACTTTAAAGTCATAGCTATTTTAAATTCATAGCTACTTTAAATTCATAGCTACTCTCAACTAACAATAGAAAATTACCGAGAGAGAGCCTAATTAAGGATTTACCGCAGAGTCTGGCATAGACCTAGCCGTACTATTTTTTCTTCGTTAAAGGCGTGTTTGCTTAGTGATTGCTTCGCTGTATGAGACCGTTAGTGGTCACTAGAAGCAATTATGATTAATCCTCATGAACGGTTTTTTCCATTTGCTTTAGACCGACGTGACGAACGTCATCGCCTTTGACTAAATAGATAACATGCTCAGCAATATTTCGCGCATGATCACCGATACGCTCAAGCGCACGCAATGACCACATAATACTCATAACACGTGAAATACTCCGCGGATCTTCCATCATGTAAGTCATCATTTCACGAATAGCAGAAGCGTACTCTAAATCAACCGCTTTATCTTCTTGCGCCACTTTAAGCGCTAATTCAACATCTTGACGAGCGAAACAATCAAGCGACTGAGAAAGCATTTTCGCAACATTGTCGCCAATATGACGGATCTCAACATAACCTCTTGGCGCCTTACCCTCTTCAGCTAAGGTAATCGCTTGCTTAGCCATTTTTCTAGCTTCATCGCCAATACGCTCAAGATCGGTAGTCGTTTTAATAATAGTTAGCACTAAACGAAGGTCTCTTGCTGCAGGCTGACGACGAGCCAGAATTAGACCGCAATCCTCATCTACCGCAACTTCCATATCATTGATTCGAATATCATCAAGAACAACCCGCTCGGCCAAGTCACTATCCACTTCAAGTAAAGCTTTAATAGCATCGGTGACTTGCTTTTCAACAATACCACCCATTTCGAACAATTGGCTTTTAACCGCCGCTAGTTCGTCATCGTAACGCTGTGAAATATGCTGTGAGCTTTTTTTAGTAGGCATTGCTATCATTCCTTATCTGTTGGCTTAACCGAAACGACCTGTAATATAGTCTTCTGTAAGACGATGTCGGGGATTCGTAAAGATATCATCCGTATCGCCAATCTCAACTAAATAACCTAGGTGAAAATAAGCAGTACGGTGCGAAACACGCGCTGCCTGTTGCATAGAGTGCGTCACAATAGCGATAGTAAAATTGGCACTTAACTCATCAATTAACTCTTCTATACGCGCAGTAGCAATAGGATCCAATGCGGAACATGGCTCATCCATCAAGATAACTTCGGGACTAACGGCAATCGTTCTTGCTATACATAAACGCTGCTGCTGGCCGCCTGACAAGCCAGTGCCGGGCTGATCAAGACGATCCTTCGCTTCAATCCAGAGGCCAGCTTTTCTTAAGCTATTTTCAACAATTTCATCAAGCTCAACTTTACTGTTAGCTAAGCCATGAATTTGTGGGCCGTATGCTACATTATCATAAATAGATTTAGGAAAAGGATTCGGCTTCTGAAATACCATTCCTACTCGTGCTCGTAACGGCACAACATCCAATTTAGGATCATAAATATCTTGATCATCAAGCTTTAAAGAGCCCGAAACAACACAGCCTTCAATCGTATCGTTCATTCGGTTCATGCAACGTAAAAAAGTCGACTTACCACAGCCTGAAGGACCAATCATCGCAATCACTTCATTTTTGGCAATATCTAAATCAACACCGAAAACAGCCTGCTTATCACCATATGAAACATTCACGTCGCGCATCGACATTTTAGTATTAGCCACTTCAATCTTACCGACCGTCTGACGATAATCGCGTGAGCTATCTAAGCTACCGCTAGAAGCATCAGCAATCTGACTTTTCTCAGCGCTTATATTGGAATCAACTGTAATTGTACTCATACATTATCTCTTTATACGACTTTGAACCATATGGCTCACTAAGCAATAGTGTTTAACAGATCAAAAAACTACCATCGACGCTCAAAACGTTTCCGCAGTAGAACAGCAATCGAGTTCATTAAAATCAAGAACGTCAACAATACCATAATCGCACCCGAGGTTCGCTCAACAAAAGCACGTTCAGGGCTATCAGACCAAAGGAATATTTGCACTGGCAACACAGTAGCTGGATCGGTGAATGTACCTGGTATATCGACAATAAACGCCACCATACCAATCATTAGCAACGGTGCCGTTTCACCAAGCGCCTGCGCCATGCCAATGATGCCGCCCGTTAACATACCGGGTAAAGCCAGCGGTAAAACATGGTCAAAAATAGTCTGCATCTTTGACGCGCCAAGACCTAACGCGGCCTCACGAATTGATGGCGGTACCGATTTTAAGGCAACACGGCTAGAAATAATAATGGTTGGCAAAGTCATTAATGTTAAAACAATACCGCCAACTAACGGCACAGAGCGAGGCAAGCCAAACCAATTTAAAAACACCGCCAAACCTAGCAAACCAAAAACAATCGACGGCACAGCGGCAAGGTTATTGATATTGACCTCAATAAAGTCTGTCCAGGCATTTTTGGGCGCGAACTCTTCAAGGTAGATAGCCGCAGCAACACCAATAGGAAACGAGAATAGCAATGCTACAATAAGGGTAAAGAACGAACCTAGCATAGCACCTTTTATACCCGCCTGCTCTGGCTCACTCGAATCACCAGCAGAAAAGAAAATATTATTAAATTTGCGCTTCAACTGGCCACTATTAACTAAATCATCAATAATCAAAAGAGACGCATCACTAACGCGGCGTTCATTTTCAGGGCGAGTGCGATCAATATGTCCCTTTATCAAAGAGTCAACATCATCATCAGCCGGCAACCAAACCGTCACGGTTTGGCCTAACAGAGAGCGGTCTTGTTGCATTAACTGGTTAACTTGATAACTCGCGCCGGGACTCACAACACGATATAAACGTTTTTTATCTCGACGTGAAGTAATATCCGGAAAGCGCTCACGCAATGAATTTTTAATTACGCCGGCGTAGTTAGCATAGCTCCATTGATCATCATCTAATGGGTCGCTAATAGATAATACCTGCGGGTCAAGATCGAGAGTCAGCTCTACATAGCTCTGTGTAAAAGCACCCCAGCCATTACTGACAATGGTTACCATTAAAAAAAACAGCGCAGCTAAGCCAGCAATAATCGATGCAAAGCCAAAAAAACGAAAACGCTTTTCTCTAGCGTAACGCTTAGCAAGATTTCTATTAACGATATCGATGGTCGAACGACTCATAAATAAACTCAGTTAAATGCTTAAAAAATAAATAACTACAAAATTAATCGTACTGCTCGCGATACTTTCTTACCACGTAAAGAGCAACAACATTTAGGCAAAGCGTAGTCACAAACAACATCAGGCCTAAGGCAAATGCAGCCAGAGTTTTTGGTGAATCGAACTCTTGGTCACCCACCAGTAGGGTCACAATTTGCACGGTTACCGTAGTCACTGTTTCCAACGGGTTAATGGTTAAGTTTGCAGAAAGGCCTGCAGCCATAACAACAATCATGGTTTCGCCAATAGCACGTGACACAGCCAATAATACAGCTCCCACAATACCAGGCAATGCCGCAGGAATAATCACTCGCCGAATGGTTTCTGACTGTGTAGCACCAAGACCAAAAGAGCCGTCACGTAACGATTGAGGCACAGCGTTAATAACATCATCTGAAAGCGAAGAAACAAATGGTATAATCATCACACCCATAACCAAACCAGCCGCTAAGGCACTCTCTGAAGAAACGCTCATGCCGATAGATTCACCGAAGTCACGCAGGATTGGAGCAACAGTAATGGCAGCGAAAAAACCATATACAACTGTAGGTACCCCAGCAAGAATCTCTAATAACGGTTTTGCATAGGCGCGAAATTTTGGCCCGGCATACTCAGACAAGTAGATGGCTGACATTAAACCTATTGGCACGGCGACAAACATAGCCACAGCAGAAATAAGCATCGTGCCAACAAATAGTGGTACGGCACCAAAAGCACCAGACGAGCCGACCTGATCTTCTCGGATGGCTATTTGTGGACTCCAATGGGTACCAAAGATAAATTCGAGTATTGAAACGCTGTCAAAAAACCGTATTGCTTCGAATAAAACCGAAAAAACGATGCCTACTGTCGTCAAAATCGCCAAACTGGCGCAAGACATCAGAATAACTCTTACCGTACTTTCAAAGCGATTACGGGCGAGAAAATCAGGCTTTAATCGCAACCAACCCAAGCCAAAACCGATGACTGAAACAATCAAGGCTAGACCGAGCTTAAGCTTGCCACTTATTGATTGCAGTAAAAAAAAACGCTCAGCCACAGGAGCTAATAACTCAGCATTGGGTGAAACTGTTTGCCCATCGGCAAGATTAGCTATCTCACTAAATAAAAGTGTCTTTTCTGCCGCAGAGGCTGACATTAAGCTCGCTGGAAGCTCAGACATCACAACAGATCGGATAACAGTACTTTCGAGTAGAGACCACAGTGATAAGATAATAATGGCTGGCAAAACACCAACAATAATCAGCCATGTACCGTGATAAAAAGGTAGTGAATGGAGTGAAGATCCGTCGCTTTTTAACTTTAGTGCTCTTCGCTGGCCAACAAAGAAACTAAAAGCAATGACGACGATAAAAATAGTTAAAAGCGTGTTAAAAGGCATGTTATATCGATAACCGAATTCTATTTAAGCGCTATTGTAATGCTTGGTTAAGACAACAAAAAGTCACCAAAATAGCAAAAATAAAGGGCGACTTTCAAAGCCGCCCTTTATAACCGTTAGCCGATCAAAATACTAGTCAATCCGCCAACTAGAGTGCAATTAAATACCTATAGTAAAGCTATTCAATTAAAGAACTACTTAAAGGGCTAAAGGTGTTTGGTTTTTAACCGCATCACCTATAGCTTTACGCTTCATGGCATCTAGTGGAATCATGCCACGATCAGTCAAATAACCCTCATCACCCCAAGTACCTTCAGCTGTGAACTCACGTAAATAGCCTTCGATACCAGGTACAACACCAATATGGGCCTTTTTAACATAGAAGTATAAAGGGCGTGAGATACTGTAATCACCTTCTGCAATCGACTCAAAGGTTGGCGCAAAACCTTCAACTAAAGCACCCTGAACCTTATCGGTGTTTTGATCAAGAAAACTAAATCCAAATACGCCAAAAGCGGATGGATTCGCATCTAATTTGTTTACGATCAGGTTATCGTTTTCACCCGCTTCGATATAAGGACCATCTTCACGGATAGTGTGGCAGCGAGCTTTATAAGCTTTTTTGTCAACTTTCTTAAATGCTTTAACCCATGGGAATGACTTGCAACCGCCCTCAAGTGCCAACTCAGCAAACGCATCACGCGTTCCTGATGTTGGTGGCGGACCTAAAACTTCAATAGCGGTGTCAGGTAAAGAACTGTTTACATCTTTCCAGGTTTTATAAGGGTTAGTAATAAACGTTTCTGAACCATCAGGGTTAGGAATATCTTTAGCCAATGCTAAGTATATATCGCGGCGTGTTAACGAAATTTGTGCTGTCTTTTTTGAGTTTGCAAAGGCAATACCATCATAGCCCATTAACACTTCAATAATATCAGTCACACCGTTTTTCTGGCACGATTCGAATTCCTTTTTCTTGATACGACGAGATGCATTAGTGACGTCAGGATGAGCAACACCTACACCATTACAAAATAATTTCATGCCGCCACCAGAGCCTGTTGACTCAATTTTTGGCGTTTTAAATTTAGTGCCTTTACCAAAGCGTTCAGCCACAGCTATAGCAAAAGGGTAAACTGTTGATGAACCAACAATTTCAATATAATCGCGATTACTTGCGGCGTTAATATTACTTGATGCAATAACAGCAACCGAAGCAATTAGGGAAGCTAATTTCATGTTCATTTCCTCGTGAGACACAAATTTTAAAATAGATAGTTTAAGTATGTTTTTTGACTAAAGACCTTAGCAGACAACTGACTACACAACGTCTTCTTTAGAGTGATGGCATAATATGAAAGAAATCTGACAATTTTATGAAAGTCTGAAATATATTAATAAGTCATTTAAAATCATATACTTAAACTTCCGATAGACGCGCTAAAGGAAAAACACAACTGAACTTACTACCCACACCAACAACACTGCTAATGACTAATTCGGCATCATGTCGCGCCAGAATATGCTTAACAATTGCCAATCCAAGCCCAGTGCCACCCGTCTCAGTTGCTCTACTTGAATCGACTCGGTAGAAACGCTCTGTGAGCCTTGGCAAGTGAAGTGAGTCAATACCTGCACCGTTATCAGCAACGCAGACAATAAGCTTGTCACCTTGAGGGAAACATTGCACCTGTATAAGGCCGCCTGTCCCAGTGTATTTGGCAGCATTTTGCACCAAGTTGCCAAACGCACTACGCAACTCTAAATAACAACCCATCATTTGTAGGGGCTCGGCAAAACTCGCATCGATCGCTTTAAACTTATCGATGGCAATATCAATATCAATAGTTTTATCTGGCGATGATAGCTTAGCATCATTAACCACGCTCGCTAGAATAGCTTTTAGGTCAACAGCCTCAATTTCATCATCATTGGTCGGCAAAGCCTCAAGACGAGATAGCCAAATCAAATCCTCCACCATTGAGTCCATGCGATGCGACTGATCTAACATTTGACCAATAGCGCGAAGCCATACTGGTGGCAAATTCTTACCATGATCTCGAAGCGTCTCTAGATAGCCAGTTATAACCGTTAACGGGGTTCGCAGCTCATGTGAGACGTTAGCAACAAAATCACGTCGCATGTTTTCTAACTTAAAAATATCGGTAACGTTACGAGCAAAAATAAGCGTATAGTTTTGACGAAATGTAGTGGCCTGCACCTCTAAACGAACATCCAATGAGCGAGGTGAAATTATTTCAAGAGGCTTATCAAAGTTTTGCGATTCAAGATAGTTTATGACCTCGGGAGAGCGTATAAGGTTTTGAAATAACAGCGATCTATCCCGCTCAAGCTCAATACCTAACAAGTTAGCGGATGCCAAATTACACCAATCTATAGCCCCTCGGGTATCAACCACAACCACCGCACTTTCAAGCGCCTGAAACGACTCTTTAAAGTATTCTACATCCGATTTAAGCTGCTCTTTATCTTTGCGTAACTGGCTTAGCAAGCGTAGCATCTGGTCCATAATGGTGGACCAGAATAAGTTAGTAAAAGGCTTCTCTTTATGACCACCGCTAGCCAACCATTCGTCTAAGCTGCGATAATGGTAGAGATGCCTAACGATATAGATAAGCAGTGCGACAGACACGCCGAACCAGATATTACCCCACTGATAACCAACCAGCAGGCCAATAAAGGACAGCAAAAGAATTTTTGCTAGCTCACCGCTAAATGGGGATTTCATACACGGAACAAGCTGTCGTAAAATTATAAAACATCCAACACTAGCCCAATCAAATTAATAATAAAGACAAGCGCATGCTAAACGTAATTTATGCTAAAAGCGATCTTTACTAAGCGATGTCTAGAATATTTAAGAGTGTTGTCGTCTTAAACAGCAAGTGAGGAAGAAAAACGGTAGCCAGTTCCACGAACAGTTTGAATATAATCTCCGATATTAATATCATTATATTTTGATGTGGTTAAAACTTTACGTAGACGACGAATATGCACATCCACAGTACGCTCTTCGATATAAACATTACTCCCCCATACGTGGTCAAGCAATTGACTACGGGTATATGCACGCTCTTGATGGCTCATAAAGAACTTTAGTAATTTAAACTCAGTTGGCCCAATATTCACAGGACTATTGTTGACAAATACACGATGACCAACAGGATCTAGGCTCAAGCCCTTAACCGAGATTAACTCGCTTTCAGACATGCCCTCAGTTCGCCTTAGCACCGACTTTATTCTTGCCGTTAATTCCCGCGCACTAAAAGGCTTGGTAATATAGTCATCAGCACCCGACTCTAGCGCCTGTACAGTATTTTGCTCTTCAGACTTGGCTGTTAATAGAATAACAGGAATCTCCTGGGTTACCGACTCGCGACGAAGACGACGCAGCAACTCAATACCACTCACCTCAGGCATCATCCAGTCAAGTAGAATAAGATCCGGTCTCTCATCAACAATAATTGGCATGGCCTGAACAGCAGAGGCGGCTTCAATACATTGAAATCCAACCAGCTCCAGAGCAACCTTTATCATATCTCTGATCGATCTTTCATCATCAACAATAAGAATTTTATAGGCAATCATTTATCTAGCAGTCTTTAGTAGCTTATAGAAAAAATAAAAGTTTAATAAATTATAAAATTAACTAAAAGTATTATTTTTATTAACAATCAATCAATAGCAATTATTAATAGATAGAACAAAAAAAACTAACAAAAAAGCTCACAAAGTTAAGATTAGACTAGCAATGTGACACTAATATGACAAGAGAGTAATTTAATACATAAGCGGGTAAGAAGCTTACCCGCAGGTGGGATTAATAGAGATAATTAACTTTTATATTCCAATATTTTAAGCGTATTAGTTGAGCCACCTTTTCCATGTAAGTCACCACAGGTTATTGCTACTCGATCACCAATTTCTAAAGCGCCGCGCTCAGCAACCAACTCAATCGCTTTTGCCCAAAGATCAGATTCACCAGCCATAACATCGTAATAAATAGGAATAACGCCACGATAAAGCGCCATTCTTCTACAAGTGGCAACATGAGGAGAGATAGCAAAGATAGGTAAGATAGAACTTAATCGAGAGGCTAATAACGGCGTAATACCCGACTCAGTAAGACAGATAATAGCGGTCACTCCGCTCACGTGGTTAGCTGCATACATAGCAGACATCGCTATAGATTCATCAACCAAATCAAAAGTACGATCAACACGATAACTCGACTGACGCATCATTGGATGCTTCTCTGCACCAAGCGCCGTTTCTGCCATTGCTTGAACCACTTTTGCAGGGAATTTACCCGCTGCGGTTTCGCCAGAAAGCATAACAGCATCGGTACCGTCTAAGACAGCATTGGCCACATCAAACACTTCCGCACGCGTAGGAACTGGCTGAGTGATCATCGACTCCATCATTTGAGTTGCCGTAATAACCGGCTTATTAGCTTGACGAGACAAACGAATAATACGTTTTTGAATGCTGATTAATTGAGCGTCGCCAATTTCAACACCTAAATCGCCACGCGCTACCATAACGGCATCAGCCGCATTAATAAGCTCTTTCACTTTTTCTTCGGTCTCAACTGCTTCGGCGCGCTCAATTTTGGCAACAATCTTTGCCTTATTATTCGCCTTTTTCAGCGCATTTTTTACCGGTAGCAAATCGTCGCCACAGCATGGAAATGAGACGGCGACATATTCAAGGTTAAGGTCAATAATAACCTGCAAGTCAGCAAGATCTTTTTCGGTTATTGCATCGGCCGAAAGACCCCCACCTAAACGGTTAATCCCTTTACGCGACTTTAAAACACCCGCTTGAACAACCTTACAATTAACATCTTCACCGTCGACAGACTCAACTTCCATACGAATTAAACCGTCATCAAGCAACAGTGTATCGCCAGCGCCAACACTTTGAGGCAATGGCGTATAAACCACATAAACACGGTTTTTTTCGCTATCGGCCGAATCCTTATTAATGGTTAAAACAATTTTTTGGTCTTCGTGTAACTGCTTTTGTTCGGTTTGCAACTCTCCAATACGGATTTTAGGACCCTGTAAATCGCCCAAAATACCCACATGGCGATTACGCTTTTCAGATTCAGCTCTAACCGTATTCGCATTTTGGCGGTGCTGCTCATGGCTGCCGTGCGAAAAATTTAAACGAAAGACGTTAACGCCGCTTTCTATTAGCTGACCAATAACCTCTGGAGTACTTGAGGCCGGGCCTAATGTAGCAACGATTTTCGTTCTTCTTTTTCGAATTTCTTTGGGTGTCATAAAATACTTTAAACCTGAGTTAAATAAAAAAAGATATTTGCGTCATAGCATAGCCTGAAACGGTTATCCCGCGCTTACCACAACAACAAAAGCGTAACTATTTATAATTAATTGTTAGCTAATTTATATTAAGTACCTATTTATATACGACTAATCGCGTATTTATGGGCACGTCAACAGCAGTGCAACTAAACTAAATCGTTTTTTTAATACTATTTCGCGCCATAAACAGCTTGCAAGCTTGCAATAACGGTATCTGGCTGCTCAGCCAAAGCCGCTTGGCTTGGAACCACCCAACTACCACCAACACAACTAACATTACCTAAAGCAAGATAGTCTTGATAGTTGTTTACACCAATACCACCTGTAGGACAAAAAGCCATATCAGGGAAAGGTGAACCTAAACTCTTTAACATTGGAATACCACCAGCCGCTTCGGCAGGAAAAAACTTAACCGACCTCAAGCCAAGCTTACGGGCCAACATTAATTCACTAGCAGAAGCAACTCCAGGATAGTAAGGAAGCTCTAACTCTTGAGCTAAGAGAACTAAATCTTCAGAAATACCAGGACTAATAGCAAATGCCGCACCAAGGTCCTTAGCTTGACGCAATTGATCGGCCTCGATAACCGTACCAATACCCACCTCGGCATTAGGCATTAATTCAATACATTTACGCACACTATCCCAAGCGTTAGCTCGACGAAGAGTAACCTCTACACTTGGCACGCCGCACTCTGTAAATAATTCACAGCAAGCGCTAGCATGACCTTCATCAATGAAGTCAGCTACAGGGACTACTGGGCCGATAGTACTTAATAATTGTTTATTATGTTCTTGAGATTGATCGTGCATGTATTGATATTCCTGTTTCAGAGCGTTAAATATAGTCATTTAAACCTTAGACTCGATCACTTTGGCATAAGATATAGCCAAAAAAGATATAACTAGAGTGTGCAAATCTGGGGCATAAAAAAAATCCAGAGAGTCTCACGGCGGCTTATTCAGCATTATACGGGTGAATAGACCCTAATATAATGTTTATATTGGGGTTTTTTGTTTAAACTAACACATCTAATTACTCGCCAAATGCATTATAATGAAGGCAATAACGTAAAAGACCTAATTAGAAAGTAAAGCTAGATATTGGCCTAAATATCCCGATTTTATTGCCAGAATTTTTATTGCCAAGATAAAGATCCGCTCACGATAGAATTGATTAACTTTGATAAATAAAAATATTTGACACACAGTGTTACAAAATGACCTATTGAAAAAACCCCATTGGATTGATCTATGACAGCTAAAATCAACACCGAATTAAAAACCACCATCGTTATTGTTGGCGGTAATGGCGACCTCGCCCTTCGTAAACTTCTTCCTGCACTCTTTGGCCTTCATCATCGCGGCTTACTCAATTCGGTAGGAAAAATTATAGGCACTGGTCGTGCTCAATTAGATAGAGAAAACTATGTCGCTTTAGTTGATGAAAAGAGAAAACTTTTTTCAGGAAATAGCGACAAAGAAAATGCCGCTATTGACGGCGACTGGCAAAAATTTATTGCGCTAGTTGACTACTGCAAATTAGAAGCCGACAACTCAGCACAATATGACGACCTCTCTAACATGATTACTGTTGATGGTGAGCGCGCTCCTGTTACCTACTACCTGAGTACCGTCCCAGCACTTTACGGCATGATTTGCGAAAACCTTAAATCACATGACTTAGCCGCAGATGTTGACCAAGTAGTCTTAGAAAAACCGCTTGGCCACAACCTTGAAACCTGTAATGAAATCCATGCTGCCGTTGCTAAAGTGTTTGATGAATCAAAAACTTTCCGTATAGATCATTACCTAGGTAAAGAAACAGTACAAAACCTGCTCACGCTTCGCTTTAGTAACGCCCTATTCAACCCTCTATGGAATAACCGCTACATAGATAACGTACAAATAACCGTTGCAGAGTCGATTGGTGTTGCAGGGCGCGCAGCTTTTTATGGAAAAACTGGCGCACTACGCGACATGGTCCAAAACCATTTATTGCAAATACTCAGTATGGTTGCCATGGAGCCACCGTCAAAACTCAATGCCGATGCCATTCGTAACGAAAAAGTAAAAGTACTTGAAGCATTAAGTCCTATTACACCCGACGACGTAAGAGATAATGTTGTCCGTGGCCAATATACAGAAGGCGCAGTAGACAGCGAAGCTGTTGTTGGGTTTTTAGAAGAAGATGATTATAAAGGCAGTGACGAAAACAGTAATGAATTCTCCAACACCGAAACATTTGTAGCTCTAAAAGCCGAGGTGCATAACTGGCGCTGGGCAGGCGTTCCCTTTTATCTTCGCACAGGTAAACGTTTACGTCGTCGCTACTCTGAAATTGTTATTGAGTTTAAACGTCAGCCTTTCTCATTGTTTGAAGATGACCCAAATGACTTTGCTAACAAAATGGTTATTACCATTCAGCCAGAAGAACACATCCGCCTGCACACTTTGCACAAACAGCCCGGTCTATCTGGCAAGTTAAAGCTTCAGCCAGTTGCGCTAGACTTAAGCAATGATGCTGAAGACGGTTTAAATAGCTATGATGCTTACGAGCGTTTACTGCTTGACATTGTTAACGGTGATCAGACGCTCTTTATGCGCAGCGACGAAGTTGAAGCAGCTTGGCGCTGGACCGATAGTATTATCAGTAGCTGGACAGATGTTGGTTTGAAAGTTAAACCTTATGCATCTGGCACCATGGGACCCACTAAATCGCTTGCACTCCCTGAGCGCGACGATAGAAGCTGGCACGAATCATGAGTAGCGAGCAAACAATGCAATCAATAGAAAAGCACATACGTAATAACTTTGATGACCGCGCAGCATTAGAGACTGCATTAGCTAACACAATAATTGCGCAACTTAGCGAAGCGATTAAAACTGATGGCAAAGCAAGCATTGCTGTTTCTGGTGGCTCTACACCAAAAGCTTTATTTGCTGCACTCAGCCTAGCGGATATCGACTGGTCAAAAGTTGATGTCACACTGGTTGATGAGCGCTGGGTTGATACCAGTAGCGAACAAAGCAACGAGCGCATGTTACGTGAATGTTTTGCTATTAATTATGCCGCCAAAGCAAACATTATTGGCATGAAATCAGCCGATGATGATGTTGCTTACGGTGTTGAAAACTATAACCATAAATTAGCTAACGTTATTAAGCAGCCTTTTGACGTAGTCATTTTAGGTATGGGCGGCGACGGCCATACAGCATCTTGGTTTCCTGACGCACCCGAAATTGATAATGCGCTTGACCCAGCAGCAAGCAGCCTAACACTTAGCACATTGCCACCCTCGCAACCCATGCCGAGAATAACAATAAGCTACCCGTGCGTTGCTGCAGCTAAAAACATTTACCTGCATATTACTGGCGATGACAAACGCCAAGTATTAGAGCATGGGTTAGACGGAACCAAAGCACTTCCCATTCACCGTACACTTTCTCAGTTAGAGCAAGCAGTTAATATTTATTGGGCTAACTAAATATACAGGCAAATAAAAAACCTCTTACTCAACAAGAACTGCTTACCAAAAAATACAAGCCAATAATTTTAAATAGGCCAATGCATGAACCCGATAGTTGAACAAGTTACCCAGCGTGTTATTAAGCGCTCAGTTAAAACCCGCGCAGCTTACTTAGCTCGCTGCGAACAAATGCGCGATAACGGCCCACAACGTGGCGCACTAGGTTGTAGTAACCTTGCGCACGGTTTTGCTGCATGTAGTAGCGACGATAAAACCACCATGCGTTTAGAGAACTCACCGAATATAGGTATTGTTAGCTCTTATAACGACATGCTCTCTGCACACCAACCATTTCTTGATTACCCAGAAATTATTAAAAAAGCGGCACACCAAATGGGTTGTACTGCACAATTTGCTGGTGGTGTTCCAGCCATGTGCGATGGTGTTACCCAAGGCACAGCGGGCATGGAGCTGAGCTTATTCAGCCGCGATGTTATTGCCACTGCAACCGCAGTATCGTTAAGTCACAATATGTTCGACGCCGTTGTCTGCTTAGGCGTTTGCGATAAAATTGTTCCTGGCTTATTAATTGGCGCGCTCAGTTTTGGCCACCTCCCCTTAGTTATGGTACCGGCAGGCCCAATGGCATCTGGTTTATCGAATAGCGAAAAAGCCAAAGTACGCCAGCAATATGCTAAAGGCGAAGTTGGTGATGAAGAGTTACTTGCCGCAGAATCAGCGGCCTATCATAGCGCCGGCACCTGTACGTTTTACGGCACGGCCAACAGTAACCAAATGCTAATGGAAGTTATGGGCTTGCATATACCCGGCTCAGCCTTTGTCCACCCAAGCGAAGATTTGCGCACCGGTTTAGTCGAAGCCGCTACCGAACAAGCTTGTAAAATTTCCGATCTTGGCAAAAACTACACACCGCTGTGTGAAGTAGTCAACGAAAAAACCATTGTTAATGCCTTAGTAGGTTTAATGGCTACCGGCGGCTCAACAAACCACACTATTCACTGGGTAGCCATTGCGCGAGCTGCCGGCATTATTATTGACTGGGAAGACTTCTCTGATCTTTCGTCAGTAACACCATTATTAACGCGTGTTTACCCTAACGGTAGTGCTGACGTGAACCATTTTCATCAAGCTGGCGGTAGTGAATTTGTTATTCGCGAATTAATAGATGCTGGTTATTTGCATAACGACGTTACAACTGTAATGGGTCAAGGTCTTAAACACTTTACGCAGCGTCCAAGCTGGGTGAATAACAACGTTGAGTGGGATCAAATTAACAAAGAGAGTTTAGATCCAGCTGTAGTTGCTACGGCAGACAAACCCTTTCAAGCAGACGGTGGTATTCGCTTATTAACAGGAAATTTAGGTCGTAGTGTTATTAAAGTGTCGGCAGTTGCTGAAGAGCATCGTTTTATAGAAGCGCCAGCCATGATTTTTAATGACCAACTTGAATTACAAACGGCTTTTGAAAAAGGCTTAATGGAAAAAGATCTAGTTGCGGTAATGCGTTTTCAGGGACCTCAGGCTAACGGTATGCCTGAGCTGCACAAAATGACCCCGTTTCTTGGCATTCTACAAGACAAAGGTTTTAAGGTAGCGCTTATTACTGATGGCAGAATGTCAGGCGCATCTGGCAAAGTCCCTTCAGCCATACACATTACTCCCGAGGCTGTTTGCGGCGGATCAATTGCCAAGTTAAAAGATGGCGACATGGTGCGCTTAGACGCCAACACAGGCGAAGTAACGGCCTTAGTTGAAGAGAGCGAATGGGAAAGTCGTGAGCTAGCGACATACAATCCAGCCGAGTCAGGGTTTGGCACAGGTCGTGAGTTGTTTGGTTTTATGCGTGGTCAAGTTTGTGGTGCCGAGCAAGGTGCTACCGTTTTTCAACACTGGGAAGAAAATTAAGCACAGCTTTTAATTAACGGATAACGGTCATGACAACTGAAAACTTATTCCCGCGCTTAGTTGCCGATCTAGGCGGCACCAACATCCGCCTTGCTATTTGCGACGCAGTGGATGTTGCGGGTCACAGCAAAGTTGAGTTACGCCAAATTGAACAGTTCAGTTTGCGTGATTATGAAGATCTAAAGCATTTAATTAAGCATTACTTATCGAACAAAGGTTTAAGTGAAAGTGGTCAAAGTATTCAGTCTTGTTGTTTTGCCGTTGCCGGAGCTATCTTTAATAACAAAGTAAAGATGACCAACTACGATTGGGAAATATCGACTGATTTATTAAAGGATATTTTAGGTATACAGCACGCATGGTTAATTAATGATTTTGCAGCCATTGCTCATGCAGTGCCCTACCTTGATGATTCACAGTTAGTTTCGATTGGTGATGGTGAGCCTAACCCTGATGCGCCGATGGCTTTATTTGGCCCAGGCACTGGTCTTGGTGCTGCATTATTAATTCCGTTATCCAGTAATACTGAAAAACGCAATTATAAAGTCGTTGCGACTGAAGGTGGGCATGCAGCAATCAGTGCTCGCAGTTCGCTTGAACTTGCCATTTTTGATTATTGGCGCGCTAAGGGCAGCCGCATTAACCGGGAGTTTTTTGTTTGTGGTGCAGGTATTGAACGCTTGTATGAAGCGATTGTTGCTATTAATAATCATGGCGCCGCACTGGATGATGCAAAGTCGTTAACGGCACCACAAATTCAGCTGCGTGGCTGTGGGGATGGTACAACAGCTAAGGATGATTATTGTCGCCAGGCGATGCATGCCTTTTGTACCTTGCTAGGCAGTGCTGCAGGTGATCAGGCGTTGTGTACTGGCGCTCAGGGTGGTTTGATTTTGGCAGGTGGGATTTTGCCGAAGTTTGTTGAGTTTTTATCGCAGAGTAATTTTCGCCATCGCTTTGAGAGTAAGGGGGTGATGTCGGATTATAATAAGGCTATTGCTACGCAGTTGATTGTTGAGCCGCAACCGGGGTTGATTGGGGCAGCGGCTTATAGTCCTGAATGATTTTAATGCGGGTTCGAGTTTGACCTTGAACCTTCAAACAAACTCAAAAAAAAAGCCCCACTTAATAAAGCAGGGCTTTTTCCAGATTAAATACAAACCTTACGACTTAACCACCGAACCCTTCAAGCCATAAAAAACAATATACATATAACATACAATAGCCAACAAAAACGCCGGCTGCACACCATAGGCATCAGCAAGCAAACCCTGCAACAATGGCACAATAGCACCGCCCACAATAGCCAAGCACAAAATACCCGACCCCTGACTAGTATGCTTACCCAAACCCGTTAAACCCAAACTAAAAATGGTCGGAAACATAATTGAATTAAACAAACCAACAAACAAAATAGACCACATGGCTATTTGCCCATCTGTAAACACCGCCAAAGCAACCAACGCAGATGCAGCAAGCCCACTAAATGCTAAAGCTTTGCCCGCAGCAATATACTGCATAGCCGCCGCACCAATAAAGCGACCAATCATCGCCCCACCCCAGTAAAAAGAAACGTATTTCGCCGCATCCATTTCTTCTAAACCAGCAATGTTAGGCTCGCCTAAAAAATTAATTAAAAAGCTACCAATTGAAACTTCGGCCCCAACGTATAAGAAGATGGCCAAAGCACCCAATACTAAATGCGAGTAACCCCAAGCAGAACCATCACCCGCTTCTACTGTGGTTTCGTCTTCTTCAACATCAACCGTCGGTAAATTTAGTACAGCAAAAATAACTGACATCAAAATTAATGCTGCCGCTAATGCAAGATAAGGCATCTGTACTGAACTTGCATCCGCCACACTATTCTCTACCGCATTAGTCGCCGAGGTAAGAATTAAAATACCACCTATCCATGGCCCTATGGTGGTGCCTAAAGAGTTGAATGCCTGTGTCATTGTCAAACGGCTACTGGCTGTTTCTGCTGCACCTAAAATAGTGACATAGGGGTTAGCAGCAACTTGTAACAACGTTATACCTGACGCTAAAACAAATAGCGCCGCTAAAAAGTAATTGTAAGATTGAAATTCCGCTGCTGGATAAAAACAAGCGCAACCAATACCCGCAATAATTAATCCGACAACAATGCCTGACTTATAACCAATTCGTTTAACTAAATTACCTGCAGGTAGTGAAACAACAAAGTAGGCAAAGAAAAAACAAAACTGAACCATCATTGCTTCGGTATAACTCAACTCAAATACGGCTTTTAAACGGGGTATTAGTACATCATTAAGGCTGGTGATTAAGCCCCACATAAAGAATAGTGAGGTTAAAGAAACTAAGGCAAAGCCATAGGTATTTTTATTATTGCTCGTAGAGTGATCAATCATTGTGGTTTTCTCAATAAATTATAATTAGATTACCGATAGTACACAATTATTGAGAACATGTTAACTATCCTATATATGCAAAAACGGCCTGCAATGCAGGCCGTTTAAATAGAACATGGTCTAAGTAAAGTTTATAAACCCCATTTAATACGCACACCATAAATTTTAGGGCGGGTAAAGAAGCGTGTATTACTGTCTTGCGTAATAAGCATCGCTGTAGGCTGAACTAGGTCGGTTAAGTTGTTCACATAACCTTCAATACGTAAGTTTGTATCACCGTGGTTATAACCCACACCTAAATCTACCGTCCAGTAACCTTTTACTAAATCATCTAAACGTGGGTCAACAATACCTGTCTCTTCAAATTCACGGCTGTAATCTAAGCTGTTATAAATAGACAAGAAGTGATCATCACGATAACCAACAGATAATAAGTAGTCAAAACGGCCTGAAGGTAAGTCGATTGCCTGACCTAAAGAGAAGTTAAATTGGTTTTCGGCAGTACGCGGTAAGCGGTTACCAGAGATATCAATAAAACGTGCATTTAATGGATCAATATCTGCTTGGTAACGCGAATCTTGAATCGGGTCTGCTTGGTCAATTTGTGCTTTTAAGTACAAGTAAGTCCAAGACAATGTTAAGTCCCAAGGTAAGAAGAACTTACCATCAAGCTGACCACCACTAACACTGGAGTCAGCAGCGTTAAAACAGAAGTTTACACCCAATGAAGCCAATGGCGCTTCTTCAGTTGATGATTGACCACCTTCGGCAATTTCAATCGCTTGCTCTACGGTTACAACATTACAAAATACTTGGTCTGTGTAATCGTTATAAAAGATAGAACCGTTAAACTGCGTTGGGATAGAACCTAAATCAAACGTGTTTTTAAAACCAAGCTCATATAAGGTAACTTGCTCTGTACCATAACTCACAGGGCGATCTAAGTTAGGGAAGTTATCATTAAAACCACCTGTCTTATGACCCGTAGCAATTAAGCCATAAGTAAGAAAGTCTTCATCAATCTTATGCTCTACACGAAGACGCCAATCAACAAAGTTATCGTCAATCTCACCGTCTTGAACCGTAATAGCATTAGCTGGATCAATAATGCTTACATAGGCACATTTGCCATCTGCTTGCGTATAAACACCGTCTGTACTGTTTACATCAGGACAGTCTGGTGCAGGGAATGTATTCTGGCCTGCATCAAAAGTGCCGTTAGCTAAAATGTCATCAATTGTATCGTTAACACCAAAACTGGTAATACCGTTGTAGTAGAAAGCTAAGAATTCATCATCAGATACTTCGCCGTTGCCATCGATATCGGGGTTGTAAATAGTTCTATCCAGTCCTGCAAATTCAAAGCCTGGAGTACCCACTCGAGCACCCTGACAGACGCCTAAATTACCATCTTCATTTTCTGCACCAAGGCAAAAGCGGTAGGAGGCATTTACACCTTGACGCTCTTTATGGTCATCAGAAAAACGTAAACCGGCAGTTATACTTGTTCTGTCTGAGTAGTTCCAAGTCACATCAGAATAAATAGAGATGGAATCGGAATCGGTATTCGGCTGGTTAAATTCAAAGCCTTGGAAGTAAGTAGCTCTGTCGCCTGTTGAACCCAAAAAGCTATGCTGCTGCTCTTCAAAATAAAATAGACCCACCGTATACGAAACGGTTTGATCAGGCGGTGACACTAATCTTAATTCATGGATATTTGAAACAGAACCCGTGCTGCTTTGATAAAAAGACCAGTTATCTAAAGCTTCACCAATAGGAGCCAAGTTGCCGCGAACACCTGGATAATCTGGTGTTAATGGTGTTGCTGCTCTATATTCAGCTAATAGATTACGATGACCATGAATGTATTCTAAGTTAGCAAAACCAAGCTCGTAATTAATTTGTAATTTTGTTCCCCAATGCGGGTTATATAGTTCAGGCTCAAAACCGCGCGCATAAACAGATCTTGGGTTATCAACTGACTGCGGATCAATCTCGTTACCCAACAAGTTGGCATAGTTACTACCTGTCCAACCTGTACCCTCTTCTAACAAATAGTCAGCTGAGAAAAGCACTCTAAAATCGTCATTAGGCTCGTAAAGAAACGATAAGCGCACACCGGTGTTATCTTCTTTTTCAGATACACCAAGGTTTTTCTCGCTTACATCAGTGAAGTAAGAATCATGATCCATTTTATAAACAGCTAAACGGGCCGCAACTGAATCACTAATAGGCACGTTAACAACACCACGGAAAACTTTTTGGCCGTAGTTGCCGACTTCAGCTTCAAGGTCAACAACCCAGTTGTCTAACCATGGGTCCCAGGTAATGGCGTTGATTGAACCTGCCATAGCATTTCGACCACGAATAGTACCCTGTGGACCTACGTTGACCTCTACACGTGAAATATCAAAAAAGGCCGAGCCTATGCCTGAAGGACGCGGAATATAAACGCCGTTAAAGTGAAAAGCTGCCGCTGGATCACCCAACTCCGTATTGTTGGATGAACCAATACCTCTAACCCATACCTCAAGGTTGTTACCGCTTTGGCCAATATCCAGACCTGGTACACTTTCAGCTAAATCGGCAATATTAATAATACCGCCCATATCAAGCTCTTCAGCACTAATGCTAACAGCTGTGCCGCCAAAGTCCTGCAGATTCATCTCACGACGTTCCACGGTAACGATGACTTCTTCTATACCATTACCTTCATCTTCAGAATCTTGTGACATAACAAGTGAAGATGAGGCCATGGTAACGGCCGCTAATAGAAATAATTTTAAAGTGTTTACCAATTTCATATGTAATTCCGAAGCTATTTTTTGTGCAAAATTATTCGTAGTGCTCATTTAGTAATAACTACCGCTCAACGCCACTAAGGCGCAGATGGCAATACCCTCACATTGTCAAAGTAGTAAACATCTTCTGCAGGAAGGTTGTTACACGTTGGGTCAAACTCTGGATTTTGTACACACTTAGTGGGTTCAAAAATAAGCATCATCTTCTCAAAGCTCTCATTCACTTCAATACCAACGGTGCCATAGTCGAATTCCAATGTTGACCAGCCAGCGTTTGTAGTCACGGCAGTTAACTCGGCAAAACGGAACTCATCCTGTGCATCTTCTACCTTCATTAGGACTTCTGTACCCGCTTGTTCAGTGTAAACATCAATAGTGACCGTGGTACGCCCAGCCGCGAATGGGATAGGACTAGGGAAGCCACCCGAGCCGCCAATAAAGGTAACGCCCTTACCACAAGCTGGTTCAATCACATCGTAAAGCACTTGACCAACTCGACCGTTAGCACTCTCAGGATCATCAACAATTGAAGCGCGCGCACCACATGCACCTGTTGGTGATGGGTAGAAAAACGATAATTGATCATCAAAGGTGTAAGTAACTGGATCATCATTCACATCATCACTTAGACTGGCAATAATGGATGTTGAATCATCTTGAGTGATGTCATCGAAAAATAAAGTCCAATCATCAACAAAACCGTTAGTTCGGAAGCCATTATCAATAATGATGGTAATGCCATTGAACTCGCCTTCACCCTCGCCATTAAAGTCGAGAATAATATCTTCCCATTCAGATTCTTTAGATAGCGTGAACTCTCGAGCGACGTCAGCTTGGCCCGGAACGGCCTCTAACTTGAAGGTAACATTCATATTACCTAAAGGACGCGGCAAAGAATCTGGCGAACCTGGGTTGCTGTAACTCGCCGTTGGGTCACGTGGGGTAAAGGCTTTTAATTTGAATAACTTGTCTTCACCTGAACTGGCATTGCCAAAGATAATAGGTGTTTCTAAGTTTAAAGTAATACCACCAAATGTTACGCCGTAATCCGACTTAATGGTTTTAGCCACTTTAGAATTATCATCTATAGGGTTACCCATAGCATTTAATTCAATACTTGGAGGATGACCAGCGGCATCGGGATTTTCAACCAAACCAAACGAACCACCCGCAAAAGGTGATACCGGTAAACAGAAACCACCTTCGTTAAACAAGATAGGTATTTGTAAAATAGCTGAAGAACCTTCTTTTACAGGAGAAAACTCTACGTTATCCCACTGGAAAGTTAAGTCCTTACCCGCACCATTAATACCCGGTACCATAACAAATGGGGCAGTAATCGTACTGACATCAAGGCCTTGTAATGCCAAGTTTTTAATTGAGCAACGGTAGGTTACCCACCCTTCTTCAGAGGGGTCTGCAGGCGTTGATAATGTTAATGGCTGCTCACCGGTAGAACTGAATGCACCATCAACCTTAAAGTACAAATCAACATTGTTAGGGTTACGCATCATGCGAATATCAAAACGGAACTCACCTTCGCTTAAAGCTGCGATGGCTGAAATAGCATTTTCAGAACCGATAAAGTTAACCGCTTCGCTTGGGTAAAGTGGGTCAGTGGCAGAAAGACCTGCACCAATGGTTGTTTCTATAACCGTGTCATGGCCCTCTTCACCCGTGTCAATAAACTGCCATTGCACATGGTGCTGGTCATTCTCAATATAATCCGGGTTTTCGAACGCTGAAGATTTTTGCTGCGCATCGTTACCGCGAATACCGCGCGTCCATAATGGGTCAATGCTGTCTTTAAAAACTGGGACTTTATCAATAATACCGCACGCTAAACCACCACATGCTAATTGGATATTATCAATTAGCACTGTTGCTTCAACGTTAAGTAGCACACGAAAAATTTCAGTCACCTTTTTAGTATCTAATTTACTAATACCAGCGCCTGAAAGAATATCGGCAATCGATACAGTAACGCGGTTCCAGCTACCTGGCGTAAAGTCAGTCAAACTTAAGGTGGTGAATTTAGCTTGCGTGGGTGCATTTGCTAAACCTACAGCAATAAAAGGACTCAAAGCTGTCTCATCGTAACTCTCTACGAATAAATCGAACTTAATATCGCCTGAAGCAACTGGGTAGCCCTCAAAACCAGCTAATATAGATGTCTCTTCATCCACACGCGAGATACCAACTGTAGGTATCACCTCGTCCTGAATACCTAGTGATTCTATGCGTAGGTAAGTGTTGGAACCATCGGTTTC
>JBELIP010000003.1:64961-119136 GCA_042090785.1 Cellvibrionales bacterium
CGTCCTGAATACCTAGTGATTCTATGCGTAGGTAAGTGTTGGAACCATCGGTTTCTTCGCTAATAGAAGCCGTTTGTGTTGATGAAAATTTAAATGCATTAGAAAGAATATTCTCAGGGCCAGGACCATCGATATAAATATCAGAAAAAGCAGCAAAAGAGCTTACTTCTGCTGGAACATCTCGACGGAAACTAGGATTTGAATAGTAATCCTCATCCACTTGTGTATCTAAGTAAGCCTTACAGCCAGTACCTTCTGGCAATAAAGGATCGAACTCACATTGGTAAACACGCACATAGTCAACTTGCATATCGCCTTGATAAACATTGTCCTTAGACGCAAAAGAACCCGCACCGTTGGGAAGGTTGCCATTAACTGCGGTGTTAAAAATAATATATTGGTCTTGATCAAAAGGCGCATTAACCGTTGCAACTTGATACTCTAAATACTTATTAACCTCAAGGTTGTCATCAATATCATCGCCGTTTTTGTCAACGTAACCCTGCCAGCCATTAACTGGGTCGTCATAATAGTTCCAATAGCTTTTTTGCGTTAGGGTGAAGTAATGATTACCGTCAACATACCAACGTATTTGTTCTGCATCCCATTCAACGGCATAGAGATGGTACTCGCCATCATCATAGGCAAGATCAGCATTTTTAGACCGGTACTGGTTAAGTCCGTTTACTGTGCCAAAGTGTGCAGCACCGCCAACAATATTACTGCCGGGACTGTAGGTTTCCATAATGTCTATTTCACCTTTTTGTGGCCATCCGCCGTAAGGTGAAGAATCTGAGCCTAGCAACCAAAACGCTTGCCAAAGGCCAGGCGCTGTCGCTATTTTAATACGCGCTTCGATACGACCATAAGTAAATTCATATTTACCACTAGTGCGAATTCGCGCAGACGTATAATCGTAATTTCGAGCAGGGTTACCATAAACAGGGTCAACCTCCGACATCGGTACGCCATCAGCAAGCGTAGTGATAACCAAATTACCGTTTTCAACTTTCACATTATCAGGTGAATCGGTGTAATACTGGTCTTCGCCATTACCCCAGCCAGGAATACCGTATGCCTTACCATCACCCAACTGAATATCCCAATTGGCAGAATTAAGTTCAGTGCCATCAAATTCGTCACTCCAAACCAACTGCCATTCACGAGAAGGCACTTCGCCATCGTCGGCAGTATCCGTATTGCCGTCATTTAAACCACCACCACAAGCGGCAAGTAAGGCAACTAAAGTCAATAAAGATAGTTCTTTCAATAGCTTATACATTCTAATTCCAATTACTTAGTACGGGAAATTCTGCACAAAGCAGAGATTTATTAAAATTGGTGTAAATTTTATTATTGGTCTTAATTAAGGCTATATTTCGTTAATACCGCCCTGATAACTTTTTGGATTTAAAAATCAGTTAGGCCTAAACAATTAATAAATAACCAAAGCAGTCTATGTTATTGATATCTTATAAATAAAATCGGCGACACAGTGCACCAACGTCAAATGCTAAACAAATTGATTGCGGTAAAATGGCGCAATTAATCGACAAGATGGATAGGAAGAAAAGTAAAGCTAAAATTCTTAAAATTATGGCTGTCGATCAATAAATTCTCGAATAACTTCTTTATAGTGGCGACTGACTTTGATTATTTCATCACAATCAAGATGCAGGAAATATTCGCCCTTCATATGCTTTTGAATTCTAACAATACGATCTGTATTCACTACGGTTGAACGATGGACTCTTTTAAATTTATTTTGGTCTAGACGGCTTAACAGGTCACCCATAGTTGATCGAATAACATGCGTCTTACCATTCACATGAATGCACATATAATCGCCAGCAGCATCAACCCAATCAATTTCGCCTTCGGTGACTAGCATAACCGAATCACCGTCTTTTATCGATATCTTCCTCTCATCTTGATCGTTAGACTGACCAACGGTCTGAGTCTGAGCATGCGACTCTGACTTCTCTCTTACGCGATCAGCAATCACGTTTAAGGCACCGAACAAGTTACGCTTCTCGGCATTAGAGGCATGCTCCTGCCTTAAGCGCACTAAAGCCCGGCCTAAAGCACGAGAAAAACGCTCTTCACTTATAGGTTTTAGTAAATAGTCAATTGCATTGGCATCAAAGGCATCAATAGCAAAAGCATCAAACGCGGTAACAAATATCACCGCCGGCATATTATCAGGCCCTACTGAGCGAATAACATCAAAACCACCCAAGCCTGGCATTTGAATATCAAGAAACATAAGGTCAGGTGACAGCTCATTCACCGCATCAACCGCTTGACGACCGTTGCCACATTCAGCGATAACTTCGTATTCGGAGTACTCTGCTAAGCTAGCAATAATTAAA
The DNA here is from genome assembly GCA_042090785.1 of Cellvibrionales bacterium. Taxonomy (GTDB): domain Bacteria; phylum Pseudomonadota; class Gammaproteobacteria; order Pseudomonadales; family UBA7434; genus UBA7434. The sequence goes on from JBELIP010000003.1 coordinate 67,334, forward strand.
CGTCTAGCTAGAGGCTCGTCATCAACAACGATAACGCGAAAAGGTTTTAATGTTTGTTGCTTCGTATTTAATGTCTGTGTCATTTGTCGTCGCTAATAGGTAATTTAATAACCATACTTAAACCAAAATTCTTTTTATTTTCTAATAAGACACTTGCCTTATCGCCGTAAACATTTTCGACTCTACCTATAATATTTTTAACACCCAACCCGCTAAACTCAAAATCGCCCGGCCCATAAACACCATCATCTAACGCAGCTATACCAGGACCATCATCACCAACAGAGAGTATTAATAAATCGGACTCAACCTTTGCAGATACATAGATAGTGCAAAACTCTTCTCGAACATTAACTGCATGCTTTATCGAGTTTTCGACTAAAGGCTGTAACAAAAGGCTTGGAACCTCCAAGCTTAGTGCTCTATCATCAATGTCATATTCAATGGATAAGCGATCAGCAAATCGAATCATTTCAATGCCAAGGTATAATTCAAGCGCTTCAAGCTCGCTAGAAAGTGTTACCCAGCCTTTTTTATCTTCTCTAAGCGCGTACCGTAAAAAACGGCTAAGGCTCTCTATAGTTGCCTTAGCTTGTTTTTGTTCATTCGCAGTAATAAGAGAATTAACCGCATTTAAAGTATTAAACAAAAAATGAGGGTTAAGTTGGTACCTAAGCATTTGCATACGTGATTCAACAGCGACTTTCTCTGCGCTTAAACGCTTAACTTTTTCACCGCGCGAGCGCTCAACAAGTTTAATGCGACGATATTTTTCGGCAGAGGCCATGCTGTAATAGTGAATACTGTAGTAAGTAGCCGTCCAACATAAAAAAACAAAAAAACCACTAAAATACCAACCGCCAAAATCACCCCATAATTGATGACCCTCTTCAGTCACAAGAATAAATGTAGTAATTCTTAACACAGACCAAATTAACGAAAAAATTAAAACAACGGCAAGCGTCCAAACAAGAAGAATAACTGATCCTGTTTGCTTAAGCATTGAGCGATATATCCAATGCATTGGTATAGTCAGTGCTAAGCCAATAAGCGATTGCAATAAATCATACACAATATGCGAGATATCCGCAGATGCATACCAAAGCGTTAGACTAAAAAAAGAAAACACCGTCAACAAGGTCCAAAAAATTGCCTGCATAAACCACAGCTTTAGGACTATTGGACGAACTTCAGAATGGTCAACTATTATCTTGTTAGTCATGTCTTTGATTATTCAATCATTAAATTAGATGATACTAGAAGCAAGCCCATGGCGGTGTATGAAGGCATCTCTCTTACTCCCACTTACCTCACCGCAAGGTCTTTTGAACGAATACAAAATGGCCCAAGGCTCAAAGGTTAATTTTTCTACTACTCAAAAGCCTTTATATAATTACTTAGTGTTAATCAGCGCCGCTACTAACACTCAATAATAGCCATCGATAACATTTATGAATAAGGATTATCAAAAACAAACATCTGGACTTGTCATCGAAAATAATAAACAAAAAACACTAACCAGAAAACACTAATCAATAGTAACCGGCTAAGAGTCAATTTATAAACAGCACAAAAAACTTAACGATTAAATGATAACTATGCTGGAAGTTACAGGCTATATAGCATTAGGTTATAGGTTTTAATTGCTAACAATCCAAAGGCAAACCGATTATCTTCGCTGACAGCAAGCTTAAATCACCAAGATTTATAAAAGATGATAACACTCTGAACATTATATTAATCAGTAATTACTGCTTATATAGCGCTTACACCTAAAGCACTCCTAGATATGTCGCTCTTTTTTTATTATGTCGCTCTTTTTTTATTATGTCGCTCTTTTTTTATATAGCTTCGCCTGTCTTTACATAGCTTCGCTGATCTATATGTAGGTTCTTTGATCTCTGTTATCTGCTTTAAAGCATTAAAAGAATCACCAAGCCCGCTGAAAGTAATTAGGTCCTTGTCATTAAATTTAGTGATACCCCACATTTTAATTAAAAATAATAACGGAACAGACAAGCGGCAAATTCACAGTTTATGGCTGTAAGAGAGCTAAAAACAGCATTAATTGAGATAGACGGGCCATTTAGCAAGGTAAAAGCGTAGATAATTTACAAAACGCACCCTATACTTGTTTATAAGTTGATCGCTACCAGCAAAACTTGAAAAGCAAAATTTTAAAAGAAAAACAGTTAGTTAAGTTTTACTTAGATAGCTAATAAAGATAAAAGATATCAACATAAAAATTAAATTACTCGATAACACAGCAATTACAAATTACGTAACTAATTGATATCTAACGATTTTACTAAGGAGGCCGCATCTTGCCTCTAATACAAGCCCACTGAGCGCAAACGCGTGGACAATAAGCTTGCTCAAGGTATGATCAGTTAACTGTTTTAAAAAGATTAATAAACACGCAACACTATAAAAATAATATTTATTACAAGACTCTAGCCTTGTAAAACAAAAAAAATAAACATCATAAGTAATCATTAAATTTTACGGAGTCATTCTATGTTCAATTCATCAAAACAATTTGCCGTTGCCACTAGTGCTGCTTTCCTTTTATTAAGCGCATCTAGCCAAGCCGCAATAACTCCTTTTTCACAGGATTTTGAAGGCCTAACCGTTGCAGTAGTAGGTACAGAAAACTCAGATTTAGCTGATAATGATTGGGAAGTTACAGGTAACGTATTTGATGGAGATACATCAACTGTAGCTTTTCCTGGTAACTACTTATATTTCTACGGCCAATGGTATCCAGCACCTAACAATGGTGGTGGTGCTTTTTCTGCTGTAGCAACAGGCGACGACACTAACAACCTTTCTGGTGTTAACTACTTAAACATCTATAGCGATTACGATAACCGCGGCGCTCAAGAAGGCGGTGAAATTGTTAATGCTATCGTAGCTAAACAATACACTATTGCAGCTTCTGATATCGGTCAAATCTTAACTTTCTCTTTCGATGCTAAGCGTCCAGACGTTCAACCTGATGGCTTTGGCGGCGACAGCAGTGCTGCTGCAGGTAATAACTGTGCAAACACTTGTACAGCTCAAGCTTTTATTGCAACGCTCGATCCTTCTGCTAACTACAATACAACTAACAGCATAACAGAAGAGACTACTGCTATCTCACAAAGTGAATGGTCTAGCTACACATTAACACTTGATTTATCAGATGCCGCTCTTGAAGGCCAAATTCTACAAATTGGTTTTGAATCATTTGCAACTGGCGATGACAACACAGGCGTTTATTACGATAACATCGTACTAGCTTTAGATGGCCCTACTGTTGAAGGAACTAGCGTTCCAATTCCTGCTATTGCATTACTAGGCTTCGGCGCACTTCTAGCTTGGTCAGGTATGAGCTCAATTCGTAAAAGATTGTCATAAGCAATTCGTTAAGGCCTTGCTAGCAAGGCCTTAACATCAATCGCTTAGTTTTAAATCTACACCCGTGCTAAAGGATTTACGCGGATAACAAATTCCATCAGCTGACCTCTCCCTGGTTTGCTTATTGGATTAAAATTAAGTATTTATTAAAAATGCTTAATTTTTAAACAGGCAAGATATATTATAAATTATCACCTGTTACATTTTTAACCCCTGTAAATAATAATAACTCTGGAGTAATTTATGAAAATTAAAAACTTAGCAACAGCAACTTTAGCTCTTTCAATGTCTGCTAGCTCTTTAGCTGCATTCACTTTGATTGACAATGGCGATTTCTCAAGCGGCCTAGACGGTTACGGCGTTTATAACGATGCTGGTACTACTTTCAGCAATAACAATGGTACAGGCCTTATCGACGGCGCTGGCTGGGGTGGTGGTTTCGTTTATAAAGACGACGCTCCTACTCTTGCATCAATGGGTTTAACTGCTGGCGAAACTTATACCTTCCAGTTTGACATGCTTTCTGGTGCTGCTGGTACAACTGGTATCAAAGTTGAGTCATGGTTGAATGGTGCCGCTCTTGATAACTCTGGCGAAATCGACTTCGACGGTAACGGAGAAACTTTCCAAACGTACACTTACGACTACACTATCAATGCTGCTGCTGATTCATTTAAGATTGTATTATTAGGTAACGTAGCTGCTCAAACTTCGTTTGACAATGTCGGTATTATTGTACCAGACACTACTGCAGTGCCAGTTCCTGCTGCTGCATGGTTATTTGGTTCAGCTTTAGCTGGATTAGTAGCTGTACGTCGTAATAAGTAAGTTTTATTAACGACTAAAAAAAGCCGCTCTCTGAGCGGCTTTTTTTTTGCTTTAAAGTCCTGAGTGACGACTAAATATTATGATCCGCTGAGGCCAATAATCGTATGTACTTAATGGGTGAAGATTTTATTATCGCTCCCAAACCAGCTGCTATACTTATTGAATCCGTACTCAATACTCAACTTATGAGTTTTTAACTAACTAACGATAGTTTTTTGTCGCACTCAATAAGATACGATAATTAGCTATCAACAAATAAAGTTTCGAAAGGTCATGGTCATGCATAATAATAGGATTAGACGAATAGTTATAGTTGGTGGAGGCACATCAGGGTGGATGACAGCCGCAGCAATGAGCGCACTACTTCCAGATAAGGCTTATGATATCACCCTCATAGAGTCCGACCAGATTGGAACCATTGGCGTTGGTGAAGCGACTATTCCTCCAATGCAAATTTTCAATAGAGAAGTCGGTTTAAAAGAAATGGATTTTATAAAAGAAACGGGAGCAACTTTTAAACTTGGTATTGAGTTCCATAATTGGAAAACAAAGGGAGAGTATTATTTTCATCCGTTTGGACAATATGGACGAAAACTTGATTCGACCGCTTTCCACCAATATTGGCTTCGCGCTAAAAAACGCGGTACCGCTGCAAAATTAGGTGAATATTCATTATGTGAAATAATGGCCAGGTCTAAAAAGTTTGCACCGACAAGTCCTGATCCTAAATCTGTGTTATCAACAACCGGTTATGCTTACCATTTAGATGCCGGACTATACGCCAAGTTTTTAAGAAAAAATGCGGAGAAAAAAGGGGTCAAACGAGTAGAAGGAAAAGTTATTGATGTGACCTTGCGTGAGCCAGATGGTTTTATTCAATCTGTTACATTAGAATCTTCAAAAAATATTGAAGGCGACTTGTTTATTGACTGCTCTGGATTTCGCGGTTTACTTATTGAAGAAGCACTTAAAACGGGTTACGAAGATTGGTCTCACTATTTGCTGTGCGATAAAGCCCTTGCTGTACCGTCTGAGAATGTTGACACTCCTCGCCCCTACACTATGTGTACAGCTCATAAAGCTGGCTGGCAGTGGCGTATTCCACTTCAGCATAGAACAGGAAATGGACACGTTTATTGCAGTAAATACACCTCAGATGACGAGGCAGCCAGCACATTGCTTGCTAACCTCGAAGGGAAAGCGTTAGGCGAGCCAAGACAATTAAAATTTACTACAGGTCGTAGAAAAAAATTCTGGAATAAAAACTGTATTGCTATTGGTTTATCTGCAGGATTTATGGAGCCACTGGAATCAACCAGTATTCATCTTATTCAAAAATCGATTACCCACTTAATTACCTCAATGCCAGGGAAAGAATTCAACCAAGCGGAAATTGATGAATTCAACAATATCAATTCAAGGGATTATGAACTCATTCGTGATTTCCTTATTTTGCATTATCATCTTAATGAGCGAACAGAAGACTTTTGGCAGCATTGCAGAACAATGGATGTGCCAGATAGCTTGAAACATAAAATTTCCTTGTTTAAAAATCGAGGCCGCTTATCTGTAGAAGAAGAGAACCTCTTTAGATTGGATAGCTGGTTAGCTGTGTTGCATGGGCAAGGTATTACGCCTAATGGATACGACCCACTAGCCGATTGCCATAATAAAGAAACCGTCGGTGGCTTTTTATCCGATGTGAAATCCTCTTTTGTTCGAGCGACTAAAGCCATGCCAACTCATGACGAGTTTATTGAGCGGCACTGCAAATCTAACATCACTCTTTAGTCTCAAACAGGCTGAGCGCTCAACAAAAAAACCGCTACGATTATCTAGCGGTTTTTTTGTTGTAAGTATTCTGTTAAGAACTTAAAGCATCTACATAAACAAACCGGTTGCCAAGACCCAAATTGAAAAGAAGATTTTTAATTTAACTGGGCCCAGACGCTCAGAGAGCAGGCGCGCAATTGAGCCACCTATTATTGCTGCTGGAGCAGCAAACAAAAGTATCTGCCAAGAAATACTGTCGACTATCCAGATATGATATGGAATGCCTATAAGCACAACCATTGATGAAATACAGACAGCAACACAAACGACAACCATTGTGGGATAGCCAAGAAAAAATAATAAAATGGCCAGCCACTCACCTGCCCCAATCGAAATCCAGCTAGTAATAATGCCACCTAAAAAACAAACGATAGCAATAAGCGGGATATCTCGACGACGTAAGTGATCAATCCGTACAATATCTTTACGCTTTACTATGGCAAACAATAAAACAGCACCAAACAAGATCGAAAAATACTTAAAAATAGTTTCAATTGGCCAGCTCGGCACAACCAATAAATACTGCGCGCACAACATACCTAAAGTGGATGTAACACCCGCCAATAAAAGAAGTTTATAGGTCAACTGAATCGTCTGATGGCCGCCATAATTCTTATTATGCATAGCGTGTAACCAAGACAAGCTACCTGCTGTCATGCCAAAGCACTGAATAGCGAGGCTAGTACCTAACGCTGAGATGCCAACAACACCCATAGATGTAAATGCAGGGATAAAAACAATACCACCGCCCGCACCTGTTGAATTAGCAACAATGGCACCGCCCAGGCCTAAGAAAAAAAACTGGCCGTAATCCAAAATAAGCTGAAGGGGGTTTTCTATGATAAAAACCAGACAAATAAAAGGAAAAGCCAACACGCCGGCTAATATTTTAAAGAATGTTTTCCATGAAAAGCTGGGCAAAACAGCTTGAGGGCTGGATGGGGAGCTAGCATCATTATTCAAGATTCATCATCTCTTTTTTTGAAATCGTTTTTTTATTGCAGTTTTATTTATCGAGTTTGGTTTTCAATTTATTTAGCTGGCTTTGCGTCACCCCAATCAGGCTTGGCATAAGCACGTTGAGAATAAACTAAAGGCAAACCATCGCCTTTTTTAGCGGCAAGCACTTGGCCAATAAAAATATAATGCGTACCCTCTTTATGAATGGTATCAACGCGACAATCAAAAATAGCTAAGCCATCTTTAAGAACAGGACTGCCCGTTTTTAATACCGTCCAATCTTCAGCACTAAAACGTTCCGCGGGTTCTTCTGCGGTTTGGCCAGCAAACAGTTGAGAGTACGCTTGCTGCTCTGACTCAAGGACGTTTAAACAAAATACACCATTTTCTTTAATAGCAGGTACGGCTTTACTTAACTCATGGATACAAACCAATATTGTCGGTGGCTCAGCTGTTACTGAGGTTGCCGCACTCACCGTGACACCCACTGGCCCTACAGCACCGTTAGTTGTCACCACATTTACACTGTTAGCCACGCGTGACATGGCATCAATAAAGTCACCACGATCGGCTAATTCAATGGGATGCTCGGGTGAATCGGCACTCTCATATTTTGGAAGTTGGCTATTATTCATTAAAATGCTTTTCATTAAAGTGCTGCTTGTTTAATTCTTAAACTTTGCTAACAATAAAGTTAAGGGCTGTTTTTACTAATAAAGTTAAGTATAGCAAGTATTTACAGCTTATCTGAGTAATTGTATAGCAACTAAAAATGTATAGATTCTATCCATTAATGCTTTCAGGCATTAGCAATATAATGCACAAACAGTGATAAAAATAAGGTTAAAAAAAACACGCCGAAGCGTGCTTTTTAATACAAAAAAGTAGGGCTTATTTATTTAACCTTAACCACTTGTTCGGCAATTTTTTGCTTCCACAATGCAGGGCCGGTTTGGTGAACCGATTCACCCTGACTGTCTACCGCAACCGTTACTGGCATATCGTTTAGGTCAAATTCGTAAATGGCCTCCATACCTAATTCAGCAAAGCCAACCACCGTAGCGCCTTTAATCGCCTGTGCAACTAAATAAGCCGCACCACCTACCGCCATTAAATAGACTGACTTATGGTCTTTAATTGCTTCAATCGCTGTTGGGCCACGCTCGGCTTTACCTATCATGCCTAACAAACCGGTTTGATCTAATACCTGACGCGTAAACTTATCCATACGCGTTGCTGTGGTAGGCCCTGCGGGACCCACAACCTCATCACCAATAGGGTCAACGGGGCCAACGTAATAAATAAACCGGCCTTTCAAATCTACCGGTAATTCTTCGCCGCGATTCAACATATCAACTAATTTTTTATGTGCCGCATCTCTTCCTGTTAGCATCTTGCCGCTTAACAAAAGTGTTTCACCCGGCTGCCAGTTTTGAACGTCCTCAGCGGTTACTGTGTTTAAGTCAACACGTCTAACGCTATCACCAACTTCCCAAGTAATATCGGGCCATTGATCAATAGACGGTGGCGTTAATGCCACAGCGCCAGAACCGTCGAGGGTAAAGTGCGCGTGTCTAGTTGCCGCACAGTTAGGAATCATCGCTACAGGCTTATTAGCGGCGTGTGTAGGACAATCCATGACTTTGACATCTAACACAGTAGTTAAGCCGCCCAAGCCCTGTGCGCCTATACCTAGCTGATTAACCTTATCGAACAACTCCAAGCGCAGCTCTTCTGCACGGTTAGACGCACCACGCGCTTGCAGCTCATGAATATCAATAGAATCCATAAGCGATGCTTTGGCCATAATCATGGCTTTTTCAGCAGTGCCACCAATACCAATACCTAGCATTCCTGGCGGACACCAACCTGCGCCCATTTTAGGTACCTGTTCTAGCACCCAATCAACGACAGAATCGGAGGGGTTTAACATTGCGAATTTCGACTTAGCTTCTGAACCACCGCCTTTAGCCGCCACTTGTATATCAACTTTATCGCCAGGCACCAAATCATAATGGATAACAGCGGGCGTATTATCTCTTGTATTAGTTCGCTTACCATCGGGATCAGCTAGTATTGAAGCGCGCAGAATATTGTCTGGCAATAAATAGGCTCTACGCACACCTTCGTTAACCATGTCGGTAACGCTCATGGTGGCATTGCCCCATTGCACATCCATACCGACACTAACAAAAACGGTGACAATGCCGGTGTCCTGACAAATAGGCCTATGACCTGTGGCACACATACGCGAGTTAATTAAAATTTGCGCCATAGCATCTTTAGCGGCCTTAGATTCTTCGCGTTCGTAAGCAGCGTTAACGGCTTGTATAAAGTCCAAGGGATGGTAGTAAGATATATATTGCAGCGCGTCAGCTACACTGGTAATTAAATCTTCTTGCTGTATTACGGACATGCAATCATGCTCCTAAAGCAACGGTTTACGGTTGTATGCTTACTGTAATTCGGGTCGAGTGTTAACTGGCTGGTTTAAGGTGTTTAGCTGTTTATTCACTTGACGTCGAAAGGTATTAATAGACTCAACCCATTCCTCGTTAGCTTTAATACGCTGCTCATGATCATCCATTTTTTGGCTAAGCTTTGGCAGCTTATCATTTAAAGCCGCTGACTGTTCTGCGCTAACTTGTGATTCTTCAAGCGCCTCATTAAGTTCATCTAACGAGGCAGCATAGCGCATTAACTCGGCGTTTAGCTCTACCACCTGCTTATTCGATTTCAACTGCCCTTTACCAAGATTACTAGTACGGGTAGTTAAATTCTTAATATTAAGACTATGCTCATCCAGTAAAAGCTTACTTTTCTTCCAAACGTTATCCCAAAGTTTTCGCACTTCGGTATCAAGCTCTTTAAGGCGCACCCTAACAGCCGCATCGGACTGTGTCATTTCATCGCCCGTGTTGGCTAGCTGCGCCTCTAAAGCGGCGATTCGTGCTTCAGTTTGTACCGCAAGCCTTTTGGCTGCTTGATTTTGCTCAAATAAATAATAAGCGGCGCCTGAGGCTGCAAGAGCAATTAGCAATGTAAATAACGTTAAGCCGTTAGATCGCTTAGCGGGGATTACCGCACCGGCCGTCGAACGGCCCTGCCTGCGCCTATTTATCACTTCATCATGGGCTGGCTTCATAGCCGGTATATCGTTTAAATCGTCTCTGGTTCTGCGTGGGTCACGCGTTGGCATGGCTTAGGCTTCCTAAGTAATGGTCTGTCTCAACCGTTTTTGTTGAATAACATAATGTCGCGACATTTAAATCAGTAACCATAAGGTTAACCGACAATCCTTAAAAGATCTGTAAAAAAAGAGAGCGTAAACGCCCTCTTTTTTTACAATAGGTTTTATATTGAATGATTCAATATAAAACATCGTTTGTCGTCATCATTAAGGCCGTCTAAACGTAATATAGCACGCCATAAATAACAGCGGTTAACGCAAGGCTCGCATGAATCACGCCTTTAACCGTTGTCATAGGTCCTGTCTTACCAAATATAGCATTCGCCTCAAGCAATACAATAATAGCTATAGCCACTAAAAAGCCAGTACTAAGGAAATCAGGGCTCATCGTTGACGTTTTCAATGCTCCAATATGCTGTGAACCTAACATGCCAAAAGCCATTGGCGCAGAGAACAATGTGTTAGTACGCGAAGCTAAAAGCGCTTTAGCACCAGCAGCTGCTCCATCACCTTCAACCATGCCAAGAGCGACTTTCTGGTTGGGCCAAATAATTAGCCATACATTTAAGAACATTAACGTTCCCATTAAAGCACTCACAATAATATAATCGTTTAACGCCTTACCTAAATAACCCAGTAAAAGAATACCGGTTAAAAAAGTAAACATTGCCGCCCAACGGAACCACCACAACGCTTCTGGTGCAAGTTTTGCTTTCGCATCTGATAAACCTTCAGGCGATGCAGCTTTAAAATAACCGCCTTGAATAAAGTTAAAGTAGTAAAGTAAACCGATCCAAGTGATACCAAATAATAGGTGTCCCCAACGTACAATAAAATTAAGAATTTCTGAGTCCATAAAGCAATACCTTGTTTTAAATTAATCGTTTATTAATGGCTATGAACAGCATTGAGAATCTTTGCCGTAATACAACGTATTCTAAGCACAAACGTCATTAAATAGTATCCCCTCATCGCAACAAAATGGCCTAATTAATGGCTTATTTTTATTACGATGTACTTCTATGCATTTACCCCTAGCAAAAAAAAACTCGGTGCCTAAAAAAACACCGAGTTTTAGCTTAACATGGAGCAAATTACATCATGCCACCCACTATCCTTTAACGCATTGATTTATAGGCCAGTTATTTATATATGGAAGAAAACCGATAGCCCACTCAGCACCCGACCCTAATATACCCAGCAAAACCCACTAGTTAGATGGTTGCCACTTTAATTTTTTCTCAATAGCCGTAATCATCAAGCTCGCAATATCCTGCTCTGTTGCGGCTTCAATACCTTCTAGGCCTGGCGATGAGTTAACCTCTAGTAGTAAAGGGCCTTTATTGGAACGAATAATATCCACACCTGCGACTGAAAGCCCCATCACCTTGGCCGCTTTAATTGCTAGGCTTCGCTCTTCTTTTGTTACTTTGACGATTCTGGCCGAGCCGCCTTGATGGATATTCGCCCTGAATTCTCCTACAGCAGCAGAGCGCTCAATTGCAGCAACGATCTTTCCATTGATAACAAAACAGCGCAGGTCTTTTCCCTGTGCTTCCTTGACAAACTCCTGAACCAGTAAGTTAGCTTTCAGTGATTTAAAAGCATTAATAACAGATTCTGCCGCCTTTCGTGTTTCAGCTAACACAACTCCCCTACCTTGCGTTCCCTCCAAAAGCTTAACAATCAGGGGAGCACCACCAACCATATCAATCAAATCATTTGTATCAACCGGCGAGTTAGCAAAGCCGGAGGTAGGAATATCCAGACCGGACTCTTGCAATAATTGCAGGGAAAAAAGCTTATCCCTAGACTGGCTAATTGCAGCTGATCCATTCAATGCAAATATGCCAAGACTTTCAAAATGACGCGTCAATGCACACCCATAGAAGGTTACGCTCGGCCTGATCCGAGGAATAATCGCATCTAGATCATTCAGGATTCTTCCTCCACGGTAATGAACCTCGGGCGTTTCAGCATCAAGTTTCATATAACACTGCTTAATGTTGAAGAACTCCATTTCATGCCCACGTGCAAGCCCTGCCTCCATAATCCTCTGATTACTGTAAAGCTCAGGGTTGCTGGCAAGAATGCCGATCTTTAAGCCTGATGCCTTTATTGCTTTACGACCATACAGGCCACTGATTTCTTCCTTTGCTTTATCCCCTAAAATAAAGCTGGCAGCTGGATCCACCAGCATGCGGTTTTGCATAGCCTGTCTGCCAAGCAACATGCGATAGCCCATTGAGTCACGATTAGTAAGCGTCAGCTCAATGTCAAAAACCTGCTCACCAATTGCCATAGGTACCTTGATGACATAACGTTTTTCCGATGTTCCTGATGAACTTTTTACGGAGCGTCTATCAATGACAAGCGCTTCACTGCGCACTGTTGTTTTTCGGTTCAGCTGCAAAGGATGTATTTCAAAACTTACCCATGTCTGCATGTCGCGCTTAAAAGTGCGGATATCAAATGCATGCATGGATGAAGTTTTAGCACCAGAATCTACTCGCGCCTTTATTGCCGGAATCCCCAAGCCGGGGAAGGCACACCACTCTTCGCTACCAATAATGATTTTTTCATTAAGCATAATAATCCTCTCAACATGGAGTTAGCTCTGCATAGAAAGATTTTCTAGAAATAGATAAGCCAGTCACAAGAAATAACTGGCAGGAGTGATTTCCAAGAATCATCACAATTCAAAGCAGAAGGCTGTTATTGCTTACGCGCCTTCCTAGCCGAGAGAAAACGCTTGGGCTAAATATTCATAGATCCTCTAAAAGGGCTTAAAATCAGCACGGATTCTATGCGATTTTCTTTAAAGTGCAAACTATTATTCAACCCCATTTAACCCGCGCTTTCTCGCCCAAGTTTGTAGATTCGGAAGCACAAAAAAAACCGGCTAAAGCCGGTTTTTTTTGTGCTATAACAGGAATGTTTTCTACTACATCATACCGCCCATTCCACCCATACCGCCCATACCACCCATATCAGGCATTGCTGGTGCGCCAGCTCCTGATTCAGGCTTGTCGGTAACCATGGCTTCTGTGGTAATCATTAGACCAGCAACCGAACCCGCCGACTGTAAAGCCGTACGTGTTACTTTTGCTGGATCAAGAATACCCATAGAAATCATATCGCCATATTCACCGGATGCAGCGTTGTAGCCGACGTTACCCGATTTAGCTTTAACTTCGTTAACGACAACTGACGACTCACCGCCAGCGTTAGCTACGATTTGACGCAATGGCGACTCCATTGCACGACGCGCAAGGTTAACACCAACTGTTTGATCGCTGTTATCGCCTTCAAGGCCTTCGATAGCCTGTAATGCACGAATCAATGCAACACCACCACCAGGGACAACACCTTCTTCTACAGCGGCACGTGTTGAGTGCAATGCATCTTCAACTCGCGCTTTCTTTTCTTTCATTTCAATTTCAGTACCTGCACCGACTTTAATAACCGCAACACCGCCAGCTAATTTAGCAACACGCTCTTGCAGCTTTTCGCGATCGTAATCAGAGCTAGTATCTTCGATTTGTGAACGGATTTGATTAACACGACCTTCGATCAATGTTGCATCGCCTGCACCATCAATAATGGTTGAGTTCTCTTTGCTCATAGTAATACGCTTAGCTTGACCAAGGTGTTCTAAAGTCGCCGTCTCTAAATCGAGACCAACTTCTTCAGAAATCACTGTACCGCCAGTTAATATAGCAATATCTTCAATCATCGCTTTACGACGGTCACCAAAACCTGGGGCTTTACAAGCAGCAACTTTAACGATGCCACGCATATTGTTAACAACCAATGTCGCTAGCGCTTCGCCTTCTACGTCTTCAGCAATAATCACTAATGGACGACTTGATTTTGCAACGCTTTCTAGCAGCGGTAATAACTCACGGATGTTAGAGATTTTTTTATCAACCAATAAGATATACGGTGATTCGTGCTCAACACTCATATTGTCTTGGTTGTTAATAAAGTAAGGCGATAAATAACCGCGATCGAACTGCATGCCTTCAACAACATCTAACTCATTCTCTAAGCCGCTACCTTCTTCTACCGTAATAACGCCTTCTTTTCCGACTTTTTCCATGGCTTCAGCAATGATTTCACCGACATGAAGATCGCTGTTAGCAGAAATGGTACCAACCTGAGCGATAGCTTTGCCATCGGCACATGGAGTTGCCATATTCTTAACTTCTTCAACTGCCGCCGTAACCGCTTTGTCGATACCACGCTTTAAATCCATTGGATTCATGCCAGCAGCAACAGCTTTTAAGCCTTCATTAACAATTGATTGTGCCAGTACCGTTGCTGTTGTTGTACCGTCGCCCGCAACGTCAGAAGCTTGCGAAGCCACTTCTTTCAACATTTGCGCGCCCATGTTTTCGAACTTGTCTTCAAGTTCAATTTCTTTAGCAACCGAAACACCGTCTTTAGTCACTGTTGGTGCGCCAAAAGCTTTATCTAATACTACGTTACGACCTTTTGGGCCGAGTGTTGTTTTAACCGCATCCGCCAGGATGTTTACGCCGTCAAGCATCTTAGCTCGAGCAGCATCGCCAAATTTCACGTCTTTAGCAGCCATGATGATTTACCCTACTATTCTTTAAATAAATTAATAAATGAGTTAATAATTGATTTTAACAATCAAAAAAAACATAACATAAGTTGTGTCTAAAACAGTGTTTAGCTCAACTTATTCAACAATCGCTTTAATATCCGACTCGCTCAAAATCACAAGCTCTTCGCCTTCAACGTCAATGGTGTCGCTACCGGCGTATTTACCGAATACCACAACATCACCGACTTTAACGTCAAGTGCGCGAACATCACCGTTATCTAAAACTTTACCGTTACCAACAGCGATAACTTCACCCTGATTGGGTTTTTCTTTAGCAGAACCTGGTAGCACGATACCACCAGCAGAGGTTGCTTCTTCCTCCTTGCGACGAACGATAAGACGATCGTGTAAGGGACGAATTTTCATCTTTGTGAATCTCCTGATATGAATATTAATACAGCGAATACCTAAGGCATTCGAGGTCTAGAACCTGATGGTTTACGTAGTTTTGCACAGTCGTTTTAACGCCCTAAAACTACAAAATATCTCCCAAATTGAGAGAGTGCCAATTGTAGGAACGAAAAAACCCACGTCAAGCGCCCAACCCCAATAAATAATTGAAATTTCGCGCAAATGACTACGAACAAACTAGATATGGGCGTTTAATGGCAATTCAAGGGAGGACTTAAAATATTCTAATAAATTCCTTAGTTTTTACATTTTAAGATATCCAGCAAAACAGGATGGGCGCTGCTTATTTTTTAAACAGGTTAGTCTTCGCGAGAATACTCGCCATCTATTATATTGTTGGAATCATGATTGTTATTTGAGTGTTTAGACTGAGGGGAAGACTGAGACGAAGATTGATGACTAAATTGAGCCGATGAAGCATTGGCCATAACACCGTTCTGGATACGGGAAAGCGCTAAATTAGCCCAGAGAACCCGTGAAAGAGGAAATAAACAGGAGAATCCGAGGATATCAGTCGCAAAGCCCGGCGTTAACAGAAGCGCACCGCCAATGGTTAAAATAACACCCTCGGCAATCTCACGCGCGGGTAGCTGACCTGAAGATAAACGCTGATTAAGCCTGGTTAAAGTAGAAAAGCCCTGCTGACGCAACCAATAAACGCCAATAACCGCAGTAGCCACCACCAGCCAAATAGTCAATGGTGCACCAATATGTTGCCCAACGGTGATTAAAAGCCACATTTCAATAATAGGAATAGCAATAAAAAGCAGGAGTAAATAACGCATAATCAATGTCTCATGAAATAAGTCGCTCGATAAACGCACCCGTTAAACAATTAAATAAAAAAGACGAACGTGGTACTGCGCGAGAGTCTATAGTTTATTGTAGAATAGAAAGCTAACTCAATGGCAGACCTCAATAAACGCGTCGATTAGCTAAGTTAATAAACACACAAAAAAGATCCTATTATATGCTTACAAATAATCTCTTATTACGTCTTTGGCTTTCGCTTGTATTATCCCTATTACTGTTATTGCCATTATCCAATGTACAGGCATTTAGTAGCGGCCCAGACGATTCAATAGCAGGCTCAGCGGAAAATACAGCTACCGAAACTCAAGATCAAGCGGATAAACCACTCGAGCCCCTTAAGCCCAGCATTCGACAAATTCGAACTGCTGAAGAAATTTTACTCAAGCTACAACGCAGACATTATACGCAAAGAGCATTTGATGATGAGCTTTCATCAGCACTCTTTGATCATTACCTAAAACGTCTTGATGCGTCTAAAAGCTATTTTACCCAACAAGATATAAACGAGTTTGAAGCCTACCGTTTAATTTTGGACGACGGCATTCGTCGCGGCAACCTAAACCCTAGCTTTGTCATGTTTAATAGCTATCGTGAAAAAATAATGGCTCACCTCAATCAACTCATTGAAGAGTTACCTGAACGCATTGCAGCATTAGATTTCACCTTAGATGAAAGCCTATCACTCGAACCCGATGAGCAACCTTGGGCAGCAGATAAAAACGAACTCGCCGACCGCGCACGAAAATCGTTAAAAAATACAGTGTTAGGTTTAAAGCTTGCCGATAAAGATAACGACGCCATTATTGAAACGTTAACCAAGCGTTATACTAATCAACATCAACGTATTAAGCAATTAAATGCCGAAGACGCTTTTCAAATTTATATCAATTCACTTACCGCGCTTTATGACCCTCACACAAACTACCTGTCGCCAAGGACCTCAGAAAACTTCTCAATTAATATGCGCTTATCACTCGAAGGCATTGGCGCAGTGTTACGCCGTGATGGCGAACATACCGTTGTTGAACGTTTAATTACAGCTGGTCCTGCAGAAAAACAAGGTGACTTACAACCTGCCGATAAAATTATAGCTGTTGCGCAAGGTGTCGATGGCGAACGCGTTGATGTCATTGGCTGGCGACTCGACGAAGTGGTTCAACTCATCCGCGGCAAAAAAGATACTACGGTTACATTAGAAGTCTTATCAGAGGTCTCCATTAATCCTGATGAGAGCAAACTCATTCGCATTGTTAGAAACACGGTTAAACTAGAAGAGCAAGCCGCTCAACAATCGGTGCTCGACATTTACCATAATGACAAAGTGCATAAAATTGGCGTTATCTCCATTCCTACTTTTTATATCGACTTTGATGGCTCACGTAACGGCGATACTGATTATAAAAGTACCACTCGTGACGTTCGCAAATTGCTAACAGAATTAGAAGAAGAAAACGTTGAAGGCATTGTTATAGACCTTCGTGGCAACGGTGGTGGCTCTTTACAAGAAGTCAATCAGCTAACCGGCTTATTTGTTGAGCGCGGTGCCGTAGTGCAAATTAGAACGCCCAATGGCCGTGTTGCGCGACAGTCCAACTACCCTAACCCCCATTATTACAAAAAACCAATTGCTGTATTAATAGACCGTCTTAGCGCATCAGCTTCCGAGATATTTGCTGGCGCCATTCAAGATTACCAGCGAGGTTTAATTGTTGGCAGCCAATCATTTGGTAAAGGCACGGTACAACAACTCGCCGACCTGAGTCATGGTAGCTTAAAACTCACCGAAGCAAAGTTTTATCGCATATCAGGCGAAAGCACACAGCATCGCGGTGTTATTCCTGACATCATCTTACCTTCGCTTTATGACAGCCAAGAAATTGGCGAAGACACTTTAGACTTTGCGCTTAACTGGGATTCTGTAGAGCCAATTAGACATAGAACTTACGGTAACTACCGCGCTTTAAAAGATCAGCTCAGCACTTTGCATAAAACGCGTATTGCTGATGACCCGGATTACCGCTATTTAGTGGAGCAAATTGCACTTAACAACAAGTACACCAATATTACGACGCTCTCTTTAAACGAAGACACCCGCCGATCTATTATTGACGAAGACACTACTGCACGTAATGCGATTGAAAACACACACCGCTTAGCAAAAGGGCTTCCTGTTGAGGACTTAAGTGCTAATGAGGAAGAAACAACAAGTGAGATTGCTGCAGTAGAAGTTATTGATACTGATGTAGTCGACACTGATGTAGTCGACACTGATGGAATCGATACAAGTGTTATTGATGCTGAGACTAAGGATACTCAAACTAACGAAAAAGAAGCTGATCCGCGAACAGACTTTCTACTGACAGAAACCAGCCATATTCTGTTAGACGCCATTCAATTAATGAAACAGCAAGATAACAGGAAAACAGTCCGCACCCCACTAGCAGTCAATCAATAACTAACAATATCAACCTATCTTTTTATAGCAATATAATTTGGATAGGTTGATCGTTTTAAACTAGCTTACCTAGTCTCGCTTGCTGCGCATAGTCACAAACTCTTCTGCCGCCGTTGGATGAATACCAATAGTGCTATCAAAATGCGCTTTAGTCGCTCCCGCGTTTATTGCTACCGCTAAACCTTGAATAATTTCACCCGCTTCGGCACCAAGCATGTGAACACCTAACACTTTGTCTGAAGCTGCATCGACAACCATCTTCATAAATGTCCGCTCGGTATTTCCACTTAAAGTATGTTTTAAATGGCGAAACTCTGATTGATAGATATCGACATTCGCGTAGCGCTGTTTCGCTTCAGATTCAGACAAGCCCACCGTGGCAATATTCGGCTGACAGAAAACAGCAGTAGCAATATTGTCATAATCAACTTTTCGTGGCGCCGATTTATAATAAGTGTCAACAAAAGCCATACCCTGCGCCAAAGCTACGGGCGTCAATTCAGGCGTACCAATAATATCACCTAAGGCATAGATACTCGGTTCGGCGGATTGAAAATAATCATCGACAATAATGGTACCGTTATCCCGCGTTTTAACTGCAGTGTTAGCCAAGCCGAGATCAGCTGTATAAGCTTTACGTCCTGTTGCGTATAGCACCTCGCCATAGCTTTGCTCATTACCTGATTTAAACCGGACTAATAACTCACCGTTAGCCAGCTTAGTAATGCTTTCAATATCCGTTTCTAACGAAAGAACCACACCCTTTTTAACCATCTCGTTGGCCAAGGTAACACCAAGATCATGATCAAATTGCTTTAATAATTGCTTACCACGATAAGCCAACTCTGTTTGCACGCCTAGACCGTTAAGTATGCCGGCAAACTCAACAGCAATATAACCACCGCCGACGACCAATGCCTTTTGTGGCAATTGTTCAAGATAAAAAACATCATCAGAAGTAATAACATATTCAGCGCCGACAAATGTTGGCACATACGGACGACCGCCTGCCGTTATTAATATGCGCTCAGCAGTAATTGATTGGCCATTAATCATTACTGTATGCTTATTAACAATAGTGGCACGACCATTTATCACCGTCACCCCTGCATTATCAAGCATGCTTTGGTAAATTGTATTAAGACGGGCTATCTCAGTATTTTTATTATCGCGCAGTGTTGGCCAGTTAAATTCAGCACCCGTAACATCCCAGCCAAACCCATTTGCATCACTAAAGTCATCATGAAAATGCGAACCATAATAAAAAAGTTTTTTCGGTACACAACCCACATTAACACAGGTGCCTCCCAGATATTTCTCTTCTGCTACAGCAACGCTTGCACCTGTTGCCGCAGCTATTCTTGAAGCGCGTACACCGCCAGAACCAGCGCCAATAACAAACAGATCGTAGTCAAACGATTCATTAAACAAAATGAGGTTTCCTTTTTTAAATGACTATAAACATAATCTAGTCATCTGATTATGACATATAAAACTATGATATATGGAAAGAAAGACCTTGAAAACAAATGAGAGAAAATGAGAAAGGAAAACTAAGCGATGATTTTCTACGATAAAAAAGAAAGGCTTACAAACGTCAGCTTAGACTTCAACATCAAGCCTTGCCGTTCGGCGACGGTCTATATTTCTACGAGTATCCAATAAAGGCGTTTGATTTTTTACTCTGCGATCACGATTACGCCGACGGTCAACAAACTTAGGCTGTTTAGTTGGGTCAATACCCGGAGCATTAACCGTCGTTCTTGCCGTTTCTGCAGGCGAACGCTGATTATTATCCGAAGCTGGGGCGGTTACGGTAGAACCAACATTAGCGATG
Source organism: Cellvibrionales bacterium (assembly GCA_042090785.1). Lineage (GTDB taxonomy): Bacteria > Pseudomonadota > Gammaproteobacteria > Pseudomonadales > UBA7434 > UBA7434. Next base: position 87,693 of record JBELIP010000003.1, read on the forward strand.
TTAACCATAAAAATTGCTCTAACTTTAGCTTATCTATAAGTCTAGTTAATCCAGCAATATACAATAATAGAATAAAAATACGAGCTAACGATTTAAAATAGCTGCACTGGATATTATGAGTATCGGCAACGACTGAAAAAACTTTATAAGTGAAATCGTAAGACTGCTCAAACTGCTTATATGTTTTATTTTTCTGCTTAAAAATCAGCGAGATAGAAGAAATGGATGATGGATGTTTCTGCTGTGATTGTGACCGACTTATCCGAGCTAACTGTGTTTGAGCCACTGTAAACGGCTATGCAGACTAACCACACTGCCAATAACAATTAACGTTGGCGCATGAACTTCGCGGTCCTTAATAATCGCATTTATCGTTGCTAAAGTACCCACATGCGTTTGCTGCTCGGGCGTGGTGCCGCGCTCAATAAGCGCAACCGGTGTATCGGCTGCTTTGCCATGAGCAATTAACTGATGACAGATAATCTCTAGACCAATAAGTCCCATATAAATAACTACAGTTTGCGAATCTGGTAGCAGTTCTTGCCAAGGCAAATCCATGGAGCCATCTTTTAAATGCCCTGTTAAAAAACGCACCGACTGAGCATGATCACGATGCGTTAATGGAATACCAGAATAACAAGCGCAACCGTTAGCTGCCGAAATACCTGGGACAATTTGAAAAGGAATACCGTGCTCTGTAAGCCCTTCTATTTCTTCGCCACCACGGCCAAAAATAAAAGGGTCACCGCCTTTTAAGCGTACAACCTTATTACCTGCTTTAGCCAAATCAATTAATAACTGGTTAATTTCGCCTTGTGGCAAAGCATGATGACTTCTGGCCTTGCCCACATAAATTCTTTCGGCGTCTCGGCGCGTCATATCAACAATCGCCGGCGCGACTAAGCGATCATAAAGTACAACATCAGCGCGCTGCATTAGGCGGAGTGCTTTAAAGGTTAATAAATCAGGGTCACCAGGGCCTGCGCCAACTAAATAAACCTCGCCTTTCATCACATTATTTTCAACAACATCACTGAGATATTCGTTAAACAATTCACCTGCCTCAGCACTACGGCCAGCTAAAACACGCTCAGAAATTTCACTGTCGAGCATTTGTTCCCAAAACTGACGCACTCGTGACTCACTATTGTTTAGAGCCACTCTAACAGCTGTCCGCCGTTCAGCAATAAAGTCACCCAGCTCACCTATATTAGCGGGCACACTACTCTCAATTTGGCTTCGAATAGAACGGGCAAGCACTGGCGCGGCACCAGAACTTGAAACGGAAATTAATAATGGGGTTCTATCAATTAAAGCAGGAAAGATAACATCACATAAATCGGGAGAATCAACAATATTAACTAGCACACCTAGACTGTTAGCATCGTTAGCCACTTGCTGATTTATAGTGTCTATGTCTGTGGCGCCAATGATAAAAATATGGCCATGTAAATCATCAGTTTGGTATTTACGCTGAGTTAAAACGCCGCCAGATTGCTCTGCGAGCTCAGCTAAATCGTCGGCTATTTTTGGTGCAACAACATTAATAATTGCGCCAGCTTTATTCAGTAAAACGGCTTTTCTATAGGCGATATTACCGCCGCCAATAATTAAGCATGATTTACGTTTAACGTTAAAACAAAGCGGCAAATAGTCCAAAGAAAATAACCTAAATAAAATCCAAGTAAAACCAAATAAAAATAATAGCTAAATAGAAAGCCGACCATTCATATAGGGCTGTAATACTTTAGGTATGCTTATACTGCCATCTTGATTTTGATAATTCTCAAGCACAGCGACCAACGTTCGCCCTACAGCTAAACCTGAACCATTTAAAGTATGGAGCAATTCTGGCTTACCAGATTCAGCACTGCGCGCTCTAGCTTTTAAGCGCCGCGCTTGATAATCACCAAAATTACTACAAGAGCTTATTTCTCTATAACAATCCTGTGCAGGCAGCCATACTTCAAGATCGTAAGTCTTATGCGAGCCAAATGATAAATCGCCACCGCATAAAATAACTTTTCTATAAGGTAGCTCTAACTGCTGAAGAATAGATTCTGCATGCCCTGTTAAAGATTCAAGCGCTGCTGCTGAATCTTCGGGCTTAACAACCTGGACCAACTCCACTTTTTCAAACTGATGCTGACGGATAAGGCCACGTGTATCACGACCATGACTACCCGCCTCACTACGAAAACAGCAAGTATGCGCAACAAACTTTAAGGGCAATGCTTTTGCATCTACAATATTGTCACGGACTAAATTAGTAACGGGAACTTCGGCAGTAGGAATTAAGTAGTAGTCTGAGTCTACCGTTAACTTAAATAAATCCTCTTCAAACTTTGGCAGCTGCCCCGTACCGGTTAAAGCCTCAGCGTTAACAATAAGCGGCACATTCACCTCAAGGTAGTCGTTTTGCTCAGTATGTTGATCAAGCATAAACTGCGCTAGCGCTCGATGTAAACGAGCAACGCCACCTTTTAAAACAACAAAACGCGTGCCTGTCATTTGCGCGGCAACTTCAAAGTCTAAACCCTGAGCTTTAGCACCAAGGGCAACATGGTCTAATACATCAAAATCAAATGTCCGCGGCGTACCCCAACGTAAAAGTTCTACATTATCGGCTTCATCTTTACCTGCAGGCACCTCAGCATCTGGAATATTGGGTACATCGTATAAAAATTGTTGTAACTTTTCATCGACATCACTGGCTTGCTGTTTGAGCGCCGATAAACTGCTATCAATTAAGGCCAAGGTTTCATTCACTTGCGCTTTAGCATCATCTACCGATAAGCCGCCTTGTACTAACTCACCAATTTTTTTAGAGGCCTGCTTGCGCTTAGCCAAAAGTGACTGCGATTCAATATCGCTATGCTTACGCTCGGCATCTAACGCTTGAAATTGCGCCTTATCTAATTGATACCCTTTAATGGTAAGTGCTTCGGCAACATCATCTAAATGACTGCGTAAGTATTTTATATCAAGCATGAAATTTAAAGCCTTGTGTCTATTGTGCGTATTATGAATATGTGGTTATTTTGAATAAGTTTATCTGTTTAATGGTGCGGTAAAGCTGACAGCCATCGTTTTATTACTACCAGCGGGCTAGTTCAATACCTGTCCACGTCAAAAAAAGGCATATTATCACGCTGCCCAGTACATATACCATTGCCGTTAGCCACTCACCTTGCTGCAATAAGCCAAGCGCTTCTAACGAAAAAGTTGAGAATGTGGTTAATGCGCCTAGAAAACCGACAATTAATAATGGCCGCCAGCTCTCGGCTATTAAGCCTTTTTCAGTAATGACTACGAATAAAACACCTATCATCAGCGCACCAATGGCATTAGCAAGCAAAGTACCTAATAGCGCAGCTGTCGGCAGAAATGATTCAAAACGCTGCACAGCCCAAACGCTTATAGCAAATCGCAACATAGCGCCCAAAGCGCCGCCAAGACCAATAACCATAAACGTTGAAAATGTTGTTTGAATCACAAGAAGCACCTATTCATTATAGTTAAGAGACGGTCTATAAAAATTTTTTAATGGGATAACGTGGCAATTCGCTTGCCGCATCAAGTGCTTTAAAGCGCGCCAGCTTAGCTTTTATTTTTGCTTCTAGCCCTTGTTCGACGGGTTGATACAACACCTCATCTTTTAAAGCCTCAGGGAAATAATTCTCGCCAGCGGCATAGGCCTCATCATAATCATGTGCGTAGCGATACTCCGCACCGTAATCTAAGGACTTCATTAAATCGGTAGGCGCATTGCGAAGATGTAGCGGTACGGGCTCGGCCCCATACTCTTTCGCCAATATTTTTGCTTGCGCCAGGGCTTTATAAACTGCATTGCTTTTGGGTGCTACGGCCAAATACACCACCGCCTGCGCCAAACTCAATTCGCCTTCAGGGCTGCCTAAGCGACTCTGCACATCCCACGCGTTTAAGGCTATATTTAACGCGCGCGGATCAGCATTACCAATATCCTCACTCGCCATACGAACAACGCGACGGGCAATATAAAGTGGATCGCAGCCACCTTCAAGCATGCGCGCAAACCAGTATAAAGCGGCATCAGGTGCACTACCTCTAACGGATTTATGAAGTGCTGATATTTGATCGTAAAAATGTTCACCTTTATTATCAAAGCGAGAAGCCCGCTCACGCAACACCTCTTTGAGTAACTTATCATCGACGTTAGTCAGCTTTCTAGCGCTAGCAAATTGCACAGCAAGTTCAAGCATACCCAATGCAGAACGAGCATCGCCATCGGCTACAGTGGCAACTTTATGTACAACCTCAGCACTCACTTCAATACCACAATCGCCAAGCCCATTCTCAACATCGCTTATAGCGCGCGTTAACACCTTAACCAAATCTGCCGTAGATAACGATTGCAGCGTATAAACACGGACACGTGAGAGTAAGGCATTATTTAATTCAAAAGAGGGATTTTCTGTAGTGGCGCCAATAAAAACAAATAAACCATCTTCAATATGTGGCAATAAAGCATCTTGCTGCGACTTATTAAAACGGTGCACCTCATCAATGAAGAGTAAGGTGTTTATGTTGGTTTGCTGCCGTTGCTTGGCAAGCTCAACCACTTGCCGAATATCTTTAACGCCCGCACTCACTGCTGATAGCGTTTCAAACTGAGCACGACTTTGCAGGGCTAAAATTTTGGCTAAAGTGGTTTTACCGGTTCCTGGTGGCCCCCATAAAATCATGGAGTGAAGCTCGCCATTAAGTAACGCCTGACGCAAAGCTGAATCGGGACCTAGGATATGCTCCTGACCACAATAAGTATCGATGCTTGTTGGTCTAACGCGCGCAGCTAATGGCTTATCATGACGCATCCGCATGGCCGAATCATTAAAATCAAAACCGCTAGCATGGGAATCTGTCATTGGCGGTGAATAATATCGGTATAAGCAGGAGGGCTTAATTCAAAACGTTTATTGTTAATCGCTGCCTCAACATTAATCGCTGTAAATTCAAAACGACTGCTTTGCTGCAAGTCGTCAAGAATTGAAATTGCTTGCAGTACACCCGCTTTAAATTCAAGTGTAAGCACCTCAAATAAACCCTCATTACTCAGTGGCTTTAAGCTGAACAACTGCCTTAAAGGCGCGCTAACTTCTGACAAGGTTGCTGAGGATGAGGCCACCGCCATGATTTCAGTGACTATAAATTGCTTAGCTATTGCCTCAGCATCGCCAGATAACAACAACACTGGCATAGCTGAAAGCTGACCCGATAAAGGCTCAATAATTAATTGGTCGATATCACTATCGTATTGAAAAAATTGCTGCTCATTAACAATTAATGTTTGCTCTAACGGTTCAACAATATCCCAGCGAAGCTTGTCGGGGCGCGCTAGCCACATTTTGCCGCTTGACTGATCAACGATAACGCCATTGGCATCACGTACTGTTTGTTTAAAATTCGCTTGAAAATAAACACTTCGCGATAACAAATCGGCTAATACCGCTTGGTGTTCTGCAGATGGAATTTCTGCTGATAAACTTTCTGACGCTGAGCTTTCTACAGCATCATTCGCAAAAACTCGACCAGCCACAAGCGACATGAATATCATGAAAATAAAAATGTTGAATTTATAAAGCATTACATTTCTTTGCATTATTAACGGCCTTTAGCTGGCTTTATTAGTTAACGATTATCAGCACAGTGATAACCGTCAAACTTGGACAGTTATCAGCTAAAAATTATCCAAGCAAACTACTGACTGCTATCTTCTTGGCGGTGGTGATGCAATAACTTCTCTACTGCCATTTGGCTGCATTTCTGAAATCACTCCTGCCGCTTCCATGGCTTCAATCATCCGTGCCGCACGGTTGTAACCAATGCGTAATTTGCGTTGCACCGATGAAATAGAAGCTTTGCGTGTTTCAGTAACAAACATGACGGCCTCATCATAAAGCGCATCTTGTTCGTTATCAGAACTCTCGGCAGGCTCAAGACCTGGAATAGCATCGCCACCTGATCCGCCTTCATCAATAAGGTCTGGTAGGTAATCTGGCTCAGCTCTTGCGCGCCAGTCATCTGCCACCCTATGAACCTCATCATCCGAAACAAAAGCGCCGTGAACTCGTATAGGCACACCGCTACCCGGTGGCAAATAAAGCATATCACCATGACCTAATAACTGCTCGGCGCCACCTTGATCTAGAATCGTTCTTGAATCAATTCTTGAAGATACCTGAAAAGCTATACGCGTTGGCACGTTGGCTTTTATCAAACCGGTAATAACATCTACCGAGGGTCGCTGCGTCGCAAGCACTAGGTGAATGCCTGCGGCACGTGCTTTTTGAGCAATCCTTGCAATAAGCTGCTCTACTTTTTTACCAACAATCATAATCATATCGGCAAACTCATCAATCACTACCACAATATGTGGCAACGTTTCTAAGTCAGGCGGAACCTGATCATCGACATCAATAATGGATAATGGATCGGGCTGCCATACGGGATCGGTAATCGTTTCACCCGCTGCCAATGCATCGGTTATTTTTTTATTAAAACCATCTAAGTTCCTAACACCCATAGCAGCCATTAATTTATAACGACGCTCCATTTCACCCACACACCAACGTAAACCGTTAGCAGCATCTTTCATATCAGTGATAACCGGTGTTAATAAATGTGGAATGCCCTCATACACACTTAACTCAAGCATTTTAGGATCAATAAGAATTAAACGAACGTCTTCAGGCGTGGCCTTATAAAGCAAACTGAGCAGCATGGCATTAACACCAACCGACTTACCTGAACCGGTAGTACCTGCAACGAGCAAGTGAGGCATTTTTGCTAAATCGGCGACAATTGGCTCGCCGGCAATATCATGCCCTAGCGCAAGCGTTAGGTGTGAGCTCGCTTCGGTATAAACCGATGAGGTAAGCACCTCTCCCAGCATAACCATGGCGCGATTTTCGTTGGGGATTTCTATACCAACAACCGACTTGCCCGGAATAACCTCTACGACACGAACACTTATTACCGCTAACGAGCGTGCTAGATCCTTGACCAAATTACTAATACGGCTTACCTTAACACCAGCTGCAGGCTGTATTTCAAATCGCGTGACTACCGGCCCAGGTAAAACCGACTTCACTTCGGCTTTAATGCCAAAATCGGCAAGCTTAGTTTCAAGTAGGCTTGAAAGCTGTGATAACTGGTCAGAAGTAAAGCCAATTTGACGACCGACTGTAGGCTCATCAAGCAAATCAAAATCAGGCACTTCTAACGGCTCAGCACTATTGCGGGGTCGTTTAACTGGCTTGGGCGCTTTCTTTTTGGCTACTGGTTTAGCCTTGGTCACGGGCAACAAGGACTCTGCCGATTGTTTTATTTGGGTAATCATTGCGCCAACTGAAATTTCTTCATCGACAACAGCAGGCTTGGATTGTACTACCGGTGGCTTCTCTATAACTGCAACCGGCGCTTTTAACCGAGCAGCCTCTTTGTCACGGCGCTTTTGTCTTGCTAATTCACGACGCCGATCATTCCAATCGATAAACCAGGTAACAAAACGATCGAGTAGAACGACAGTAGATGCACCCACACGATCCATTAAACTCAGCCAAGATATTTCGGCAAATAAAGTTAAACCGAATAAGGTAATGGAGAGCATGAGTAAAACAGTTCCAGCAGGATGTAAAACCTGCAACAAGCCATCTTTAATCATTGAGCCAATATAACCACCACTACCAAAAGGTAAATTGGTTTGGTCAGTAATTGTCGATAACGACAGTAAACAGGTAAACCCCATTAACACTAAGAGTAAGCCTGCTAACTTTAACGCTACGGTTAGTGCATTGAAACGAAAAGCATCATAACGGTCCCTAAAAATAAGCCATGCACGATGCATTAACGCAAAAGGAATTAAATAAGCGGTATATCCGAGCAAGGAAAAAAGCACATCAGAAAACCAAGCACCTGACATACCAGCGGTGTTGCGAACCGAACTATGATCGCCGGTTGCTGACCAACTAGGGTCTTGGGCGCTGTAACTGAGTAAAGCCATTAGGAAATAACCCGCTATTGCCAGCAGCGCGATTAATGTTCCTTCGCGAACAACCAAGAGCAAAGCGCCTGACTCATCAGCAGACTGAGATTTGGCTGATGTTTTTAAAGTTTTTGCCATAGTGGATTTACGCTATAAATCGGTTTATTTGTGATCAACCTGCTCGCTTTCAACAGAACTAATCTCTAGGCGTGTAGCAAACTAAAAAACAGCGCAAACATCAAGGTACAATTCCCAACCCTGAGCAGTATTGTTCTGCATCATCAATCACTTGCATTCTCAGCAATCAATACTAGCGACCGAGTAAGAAATACCTCTATTTTGATTAATTCATTGAATTAATGCTTAACGCAACCGTCGTTGTCTATTATCATTGTGGCCCGTCCATAGAGGCTCACATTTAAACAAAGGATCCAATCTCCATGCCAGAAACGATACACCACCGCTTAATTATCCTAGGCTCTGGCCCAGCCGGTTACTCAGCTGCCGTCTATGCTGCTCGCGCGAATCTTAACCCCGTTATTATTGCTGGCATGGAACCAGGTGGTCAGCTAACCACGACAACCGATGTCGATAACTGGCCTGGTGACCCTGATGGAGTACAAGGGCCTGATTTAATGGTTCGAATGCAAAAACATGCCGAGCGATTTGATACCAAAATTATTACTGATCATATTGAAGGCGTCGATTTAAATAAGCGCCCTTTCATATTAACTGGCAACAACGCAGTCTACAGCTGCGATAGCCTTATTATCTGCACCGGCGCATCAGCTCAATACCTTGGCCTACCTTCTGAAGAAGCCTTTATGGGTCGCGGTGTGAGTGCCTGCGCCACCTGCGATGGTTTCTTTTATCGCGATCAAAAAGTTGCTGTCATTGGCGGCGGTAATACCGCTGTCGAAGAAGCCTTATATTTGTCAAATATCGCTTCTGAAGTTGTTTTAGTGCATCGTCGCGACACGCTTCGCTCAGAAAAAATATTACAAGACAAACTCTTTGAGAAAGCCAAAAATGGCAATATAACAATCAAGTGGAACAGCACATTAGATGAAGTGTTAGGTGACGACATGGGTGTTACCGGTATGCGAATAGCCGCAACCGATGGCTCAGGCATAGAAGATATCGATTTATCTGGCGTATTTGTTGCCATTGGCCATAAACCGAATACCGGCATTTTTAATGAGCAATTGGATATGAAAGATGGCTACCTAACCATTCATGGTGGCTCTCAAGGTAACGCAACACAAACTTCAAAAGCAGGCATTTTTGCTGCCGGCGATGTTGCCGACCACGTTTATCGCCAAGCCATCACATCAGCAGGCTCAGGCTGTATGGCTGCACTTGATGCCGAGAAATTTTTAGATGATCTCGCGTAATTGCAACCGCCTGAATGAGTAATAATAAAAAAATATTTTTAATCAAAAATGATGACATGAAGTCAGAACACCAAGATTAACAGGTTCATGCAAGATAAGCCGCCCATAGATAATCAATTCCCGCCATTGGAATCTGCATTAGCAGATCCCAATGGCTTGCTTGCCACTGGCGGCGATCTGAGCTGTGAAAGACTACAGCTGGCCTATTCTCTTGGCATCTTTCCTTGGTTCAGTGATGACCAGCCTATTATGTGGTGGTCTCCCGACCCTCGCGCGGTAATGTACCCACATAAACTGCATTTATCTAAAAGCCTAAAAAAAAGCATGCGGCAAAAAAACTATCAATTAAGTGTTAATCGTGACTTCGAACAAGTCATCCATGCTTGCGCAGAAACTCGCTCCGGCAACGACGAGCAGGGCTTAGATGACACATGGATTACCAGCGAGATGATTGACGCTTACACTGCTCTTCACCATAAACAGCAAGCGCACTCTTTTGAAGTTTGGGACGGCACTGAATTAGTTGGCGGACTTTATGGCGTGGCATCTGGCCAAATATTTTCTGGCGAGTCCATGTTCCACCGTCGCACTGACGCCTCAAAAATAGCCTTTACACTCACATGCATGCAAATACAGCAATGGGGATTTGAACTGCTGGATTGCCAAATAATGAACCCACACCTAAAAAGCCTTGGCGCTGAAGAGCTACCCAGAGCGAGCTTTAAACAATGCCTGCGGAGTTGCGCCGACAGCTCGGTGTTGACTAACAATCTAAATATCTGGCAAACAACCAGCTGGCAAAACACGCGCGAATTAAGTAACGCCTTTATTGACACAAAAGAAGGCACAAGATAATGAGCGTATTATTTAAACTAAAGGTCTACGCAACTCAACCGCACGAATGTGGCTACCAAGAAGACAAAGAAGCCACAACATTATTTATTGACCCCAGCCAAGAACTCGACGAAATTGCCTACCAAGACCTTACTGAAATTGGTTTTCGACGCTCAGGCACACACTACTACCGACCACACTGCCAAAGCTGCAATGAATGCATTCCCGCGAGAATACCGGTTGAAACATTCACAGCCACCAAGCGACAAAAACGCATTGAAAATAAAAATAAGGATTTAACCACGCATGCAGTTGAGTCCATTGATACCGGCGAACATTACCAACTGTATGCAAAATATATAGAAACACGCCATGAAAATGGCGATATGTACCCGCCGACACCCGATCAATATCAACAATTTTTAGGCCGCGAGACACGTTTTAGCAAATTCACCGAGTTTCGCCATAACGGAGAATTAGTAGCGGTCAGTGTTAGAGACAACGTTGCTGATAGCTATTCGGCTATTTACACCTTCTTCGACCCTAATTACTCAAACAGAAGCCTAGGTAGCTTTGCAATTCTATGGCTAATTAGAGAAGCCCAGCGCGAAAAGCTGAGCTATGTATATTTGGGCTACTGGATCCGCTCATGTCGAAAAATGTCCTATAAAATCGATTATCGCCCCATAGAACTGCTGCTTGATAACCGCTGGCAAACCCTCAGTTAGCCGTTGTAATTACTTATCTTTGATTCTGCCTGTCTTTTAGTGCAAAATGCGCGCCTTCGCTTGCATTGGTTTAAAAAGGGCTAAGGCAAAAATGATAATTAGTGGAATAAATTAAGCATGGCAAAAGAAGAAAATATTGAGTTTGAAGGTGAAGTCATCGACACGCTTCCAAACACGACATTCCGAGTGAAATTAGAGAATGATCATGTAATCACTGCGCATATATCAGGCAAAATGCGTAAGAACTACATTCGAATTCTTACTGGCGATAAGGTAAAAGTTGAAATGACACCTTATGATTTAAGCAAAGGTCGCATTACCTTTAGAGCAAGATAGTATTAATTACTCAAATGAGCCTATAAAAATGGGCTCTTTGCCCCCTCTCATTTACCGCGCCTAACACTCTTCTTGCTCAAACTTACTGTCTGCTTTTATTATTACTTGACAGCTCACTAGAGCTGCCCTCATAAAAAAACGGCAGTGCAAAATTATTGCACTGCCGTTTAATTTTCTAGGTCGACTGAAGCCAGCTGAACTTAACTATTAACCAACATTCAGTACTAACTGATCTTTTTTCACAGTGATATTCACTGTACCGCCAGACGCAGACAGCTCACCAAATAACACCAGCTCGGCCAACGGCTTTTTAATATGTTGCTGGATAACACGTGCCATTGGCCTCGCGCCCATATGCACATCGTAACCTTTGTCGACTAACCACTGACGCGCTTTTGTATCAACTTCAAGCAATACTGATTTATCATCAAGCTGTGTTTGTAGTTGAATCAGGAACTTATCAACAACAGTTAATATAACATCTTCGCTTAATGGTGCGAATTGAATAATAGAATCTAAACGGTTTCTAAACTCAGGAGTAAACATTTTGTTCACCGCTTCCATACCGTCGGTGCTGTGATCCTGATGGGTAAAACCAATGCTTCTTCGGCTAATAGACTCGGCACCCGCGTTAGTTGTCATAATCAAAACCACATTACGGAAGTCAGCTTTGCGACCGTTATTGTCAGTAAGTGTACCGTGATCCATTACCTGCAATAACAGGTTAAAGACTTCTGGATGCGCTTTTTCTATTTCATCGAGCAGCACAACACAGTGTGGGGTCTTAGTGACAGCATCCGTCAGCAAGCCACCCTGATCAAAACCAACATAACCTGGAGGCGCACCAATTAAACGTGAAACGGTGTGACGCTCCATATACTCTGACATATCAAAGCGAATAAGCTCCATACCCATTACCGAAGCTAACTGACTGCTCACTTCTGTTTTACCAACACCTGTTGGGCCAGCAAATAAGAATGAACCAATTGGCTTATCTGGCGAAGTTAAACCTGCACGCGAAAGCTTGATTGATGCAGAAAGCACTTCAATAGCTGGGTCCTGACCAAACACAACATGCTTGAGGTTTTCTTCTAATTTACCCAGCGAGTCTTTATCCGAAGAGCTCACATGCTTAGGTGGAATATGGGCAATTTTAGCAACGACTGATTCAATCTCAGTAACGCCAATTTTCTTTTTGCGCTTAGCTACGGGTATTAGGCGCTGATATGCCCCCGCCTCATCAATCACATCAATAGCTTTATCAGGCAAAAAACGCTCATTAATGTAGCGAGCCGCTAAATCTGATGCTGCACGCAAAGCTTTATCGGTATAAGTAATATCGTGATGCGCCTCAAAATTAGACTTAAGCCCTTTAAGTATTTTGTAGGTGTCGTCAGCACTTGGCTCGTTAACATCAATTTTCTGAAAACGACGCGATAAAGCACGATCTTTGTCGAAAATAGCACGATATTCTTGAAACGTCGTAGAGCCTAAGCAGCGCATTTCGCCAGAGCTTAACAGCGGCTTTAATAGGTTAGAGGCGTCCATAACACCACCCGAAGCCGCACCAGCGCCAATAATGGTATGAATCTCATCAATGAATAACACTGAATCATCACGCTTTTTCAATTCACCAAGTAAGGCCTTAAAGCGCTTTTCAAAATCACCGCGATACTTAGTACCCGCCAATAAAGCACCTAGGTCAAGTGAGTAAACAATACTGTTTTCAAGAATTTCAGGGACTTGATTATCGACAATACGTTTGGCAAGACCTTCGGCAATAGCCGTTTTACCCACACCCGCCTCACCCACTAACAGTGGATTATTTTTACGACGACGCGCCAATATTTGTACCGTGCGCTCAACTTCTTGCTCGCGACCAATTAATGGATCTATGCGCCCAGCTTCTGCTTCAGCGTTTAAGTTAACTGCATAAGCCTCTAACGGATCCTTAGAAGTACCGCCCTCTATTGCAGCACCATCATCACCCACTTGCTCATCATGCTGTTCAGAAGGCGTTTCGTTGTGGCCTGACACTTTAGAAATACCATGGCTAATGTAGTTAACAATATCAATGCGAGCCACGCTCTGATCTTTTAATAAATAAACTGCCTGGCTTTCTTGCTCACTAAAAATAGCCACTAAGACATTAGCGCCGCTAACTTCTTTTTTACCTGAAGATTGAACATGAAAAACCGCACGCTGTAATACACGCTGAAAACCCAATGTAGGCTGCGTATCACGCTCTTCATCAGTTTCGGCAAGCAATGGCGTGGTTGAGTTAATAAACTCAATGAGAGAGTTGCTCAGTTTTTTGACCTCTACACCACAAGCAGTGAGAACGTCAGATGCATCTTGATTATCAAGCATTGCCAAAAGCAAATGCTCAACCGTCATAAATTCATGTCGCTTATTGCGCGCAACTTTAAATGCGCTATTAAGAGTACTTTCTAGCTCTTTATTGAGCATACTACTACTTCCTCGGACTGCTAACTCTTATATTAAAAACAGAGAACATTATTCTTCTTTGAATGACTCTATTTCACACAAAAGCGGGTGCTGACTTTCTCGGGCATACTGGTTGACCAAAGAAGCTTTTGTTTCTGCAATATCGCGTGTGTAAGAACCACAAACTGCGCGCCCCATAGTATGTACAGTTAACATAACTCGGGTTGCTGCTTCGCGATCAAGATTAAAAAAGGTCTCCATCACTTCGACTACAAACTCCATCGGCGTATAGTCATCGTTCAGCATAACCACGTTATACATGGATGGGACTTCAAGCTTGGGCTTCGATTCTTCAACCGCAAACGCTAAATCGCCATCATGCTCTTCATCTGCTGCATCACCGCTCATTAATAAGGGTAGTAGATATTCATTATTTTGAGAATTTTTCATCTTATTTATTTACCACTTAATGCAAAATTTGTTGTCCATGATACAGCGTGTTTAGCTTTTGTGCTGTTGGGTTTTTACTTGACTATTTGTGTCTCAGGCGTTAAAAAGAGTCTGTTATGCCCTGTACATTAAAGCCAAGTCGTTGATTATACACTAATTCTTGATTTACTCTATAGCTTAAACGCCTAAATCCGATAAAGAATTTTCGATATTTGGATACAGAATACTTAAGATTAGATAAATTAACGGCAAGGATAACAACTGAACTGAAGGATTAACTACTATGCAAACAGGTGTGGTGAAATGGTTCAATAACGCTAAAGGATATGGCTTTATTTTAACCGATACAGATAACAAAGATGTATTTGCACATTATTCGGCCGTCGAAATGGAAGGCTACCGAACGTTAAGAGCCGGTCAATGTGTAGGATTTGAATCAATTGATGGCCCCAAAGGCCTTCATGCCGTCAGTATCACAATACTGACCGAGGCACCCAATGTCGTCGGCGAGCCCAGAAATGCCAGCATTCCGCTTGATACCGATATTGCCTCTGAAATTGAATCCGCCCCTAACGAAGAAGCTGAGCTCGCCGTTTAAGCCTTGCTGCAAGCTGACACTCATTCACTGGTGCGACACTTCAAACTAAAGAGATAAACACAAAAAAGCCGACGCTAGCGTCGGCTTTTTTGTGACTTTAATTTGGCCACTATCCAGCAATTAATCCATATGCTTAATAATAGCTTCACCAAACTCTGAACACTTCAACAATGTTGCATCGCCCATTAAGCGCTCAAAATCATAAGTAACCGTCTTAGCTGCAATTGCACCCTCGACACCACTTACCACCAAATCAGCGGCCTCGTTCCAGCCAAGATGTCGTAACATCATTTCTGCTGACAAGATAACCGAACCCGGATTAACCTTATCCTGACCAGCATACTTAGGCGCAGTACCATGAGTCGCTTCAAATAAAGCAATATCATCAGATAAATTAGCACCCGGTGCGATACCAATACCACCGACCTGTGCAGCAAGCGCATCAGAAATATAGTCGCCATTAAGGTTTAGCGTAGCAATAACGCTGTACTCATCAGGACGAAGTAAAATCTGCTGTAACATAGCATCAGCAATCACATCCTTAATGATAATCTCTTTGCCTGTCACAGGATTCTTCATAGTCATCCATGGGCCGCCATCTAACAGCTCAGCACCAAACTCTTCTTTAGCTAACTCATAGCCCCACTCTTTAAAAGCGCCTTCGGTAAACTTCATGATGTTACCTTTGTGGACCAATGTCACAGAAGGTAAATCTTGGTCAATACAGTATTGAATAGCTTTACGCACTAAACGCTTTGTACCTTGCGATGAAACCGGCTTAACGCCTATCCCGCAATCGCTAGGAAAACGAATTTTTGATACACCCATTTCATCACGCATAAACGCAATAACTTTATCAGCTTCTTCTGTACCAGCTTTCCACTCAATACCCGCATAAATATCTTCAGAGTTTTCACGAAAGATAACCATGTCTGTTTTTTGAGGCTCTTTAACCGGTGAAGGCACGCCAGAAAACCAGCGAACAGGACGCTGACAGACATACAAATCTAACTCTTGCCTTAAGGCGACGTTTAAAGAACGAAAACCACCACCGACCGGCGTTGTTAACGGCCCTTTAATGGCCACTTTATATTCACGAATAGCATCTAGCGTTTCTGCTGGGAACCAATCACCTTCGTATTTTTCGGCCGCTTTCTCGCCGTTATAAATTTCCATCCAGGCAATTGAACGCTTACCGTCGTAAGCTTTGGCAACAGCAGCATTAGTTACTGCTAGCATTGGCGGCGTAACATCAACGCCAATTCCATCACCTTCAATGTAAGGTATGATTGGACAATCAGGAACAGAAATAGAACCATCGGCATTGTTAGTGATTTTTGCACCATCTTCAGGCACAACAATATGTTGATATCCCATGTTTAGGAGTACTCCGTTAAAATTACGTTTGCTACTATTACGTTTGCTACTACGTATTGGTTAAAAAAAGATTTTCGTGGACAGTTAACCACGACAGTCTATGAATTTGATCAGGGCTCTTGATAAGGAATAACGACTCATTAAACCCAAAGCTTGAGGCCAGAGCACTACTAGCAAGTGCTTGTTAAGCTTATTTTTCGCGCGGCATTGTACCACCGCAACAAGCATAATGTCGTTACCCAAAGGGCATTTAAGCGCTTTACTACCAATAATGGCAGCTCAACTGGTCATAACCAATAAAATAGGAATTCTAAAGTGGAGCTTTTACTGCTCAACAAACCTTATCAAGTTTTATGTCAGTTTACCGACAAAAATAATATTGCCGAAAATTCAAACTATAATGATAAAAAACAGCCTTCACAACGCAGCACCCTATCGCAATTTATTGACCGCCCAAACTATTACCCTGCGGGCCGTCTCGATTACTTATCTGAAGGGCTGCTCATACTCACCGACAACGGTGCTATGCAATCACGTATTACTGAGCCGACCCAAAAAATGGAGAAGTCCTATTGGGTACAAGTAGAAGGCTCGCCCTCTAAAGATGCGCTATCCCAACTAAGAAAAGGCATTATGCTCAATGATGGCTTAACCCTGCCCGCTCGCGCCGAAATCATGGCCGAGCCACCAGCAGTTTGGGATAGAGAGCCTCCGGTGATTGAACACCGACAGCAAAATAGTCAATGGGTAAACATCAGCATTCGCCAAGGTAAGAATCGTCAAATTCGGCGCATGATGGCTAGCGTTGGCCACCCCGTTCTTCGCTTAATACGCCACCAAGTAGGACCATGGAAATTAGACGATTTAAAATCAGGTGAAAGCAAAATCGTTCACGTTAACCTGCCAACTGACAGTAAAAAATCTCACTCAAAAGGCAAGGCAAGAGGCCGTCGTAGGTAATTTTTTTCTAACAAAGAGAATCTAGTACGGTAAAATTTAAAAAAAACGCTAAGCTCTATTAATAGCACAATTGACTTAGAGCAACTTTTGCTGAAAAACATGTAAAGCCTGCACATTAACTGGATGTTAAAACCTGTAACCATGAGTACAAAAAACAATCAGAAAGAAGTAGTAAATGAGGCCCAATGCTTCACTCCACATGTAACCGTTGCCGTTGTCGTTGAACGCAATGGTCAATTTTTAATGGTTGAAGAATACTCATCTGGCGGCAAGGCCGTTATCAACCAACCTGCAGGGCACCTAGAAGCCAACGAAACATTAATCGAGGCTGCAATAAGAGAAACCTTAGAAGAAACCCGTTGGCATGTAGAAATTACTGGCGTGCTGAATATGAACCTCTATTTATCGCCCAATAACGGTGTCACCTATCATCGAACCACGTTTATCGGCTCAGCAATAAAAGAAGACCCCCATTCGCCATTAGACGATGGCATTATTCAAGCCTTGTGGCTCACGCCAGAAGAAGTCGACGCTAGAAAAGATCAGCATCGTAGCCCGGTTGTCAGTAAAGCCATTCAGCAATACCTCAATGACCCACATTATCCTTTGGCCATGATTGCCGATTACCGTTAGAATAGCCTCACTTTAGACTAACGGCGCCAGCCTTAATGCTTTTTACCCATCCGCGCGCCCCATATATTTTGAGAAACCAACCTTAAACCATGAGCACAGTGATTGTCGGCATTTCAGGCGGCGTTGATTCATCCGTAACCGCTTTAGAACTGCTCAACCAAGGGCATAACGTTGAAGCCCTGTTTATGAAAAACTGGGACGAGGACGACGGCACTGAATACTGCACCGCTCGCACCGACCTTGAAGATGCCATGCGCGTCTGCGATAAACTCAACATTGAATTACACACGGTGAACTTTGCTCAACAGTACTGGGATAATGTATTCGAGCATTTCCTAGCGGAATACCACGCAGGCCGAACACCCAACCCAGATGTACTCTGCAACCGAGAAATCAAATTCAAAGTATTTGCCGATTACGCCGAAAAACTCGGTGCAGACTTTATTGCTACCGGCCACTATGCCAGAACCTCTCATGGGAACTCTAACGGCAACGGTCATAGTTCTACTCGCTTACTAAAAGGATTAGATCACAACAAAGATCAAAGTTATTTTCTGCATGCAGTTTCACAGCAGCAATTAGCAAAAACCTTATTTCCCATTGGTGAAATGGAAAAATCATCAGTGCGCGCAATTGCCAAAAAAGCTGGCTTAGTCACGCACAACAAAAAGGACAGTACTGGAATTTGCTTTATCGGCGAGCGACGCTTTAAAGACTTTCTTGAGCGCTACTTACACGCTGATCCAGGCCCCATTGTCGATGACCTGAATAATCCCATGGGCGAACACAGCGGATTAATGTTCCATACCATTGGACAACGACAAGGTTTAGGGATTGGTGGCGTGGCTAATGCAGCACAAGCGCCTTGGTATGTTGCCGAAAAACGCCTCGAGGATAACACTTTAATTGTGGTGCAAGGCAATGAGCACGAACGACTCTACAGCAATACATTAATCGCCATAGACAGCCACTGGATTGGTGATAAACCAGAACTGCCTTTTAGCTGTACTGCCAAAACACGCTACCGACAAGAAGACCAAGTTTGCAGCATCATCAGCGACGACAATGGCCAGTTATCGGTCGCTTTTGAACAAGCCCAGCGCGCTATTACGCCCGGCCAATATATCGTCTTTTACGATAACGACCACTGCCTAGGCGGTGCCGTTATCCAGCAAGCCTTTAAATAAGCTACAGACTATAGCAGAAGTAAATTTGCACGCCCTCAGCGTTTGACTCAATGTGCGCTTTTGCGCATAGTAGCGACCTCTAACAATGCCGCCAGCCCAGCGTTTTTAGCCATTTTTTGCGTTTGCGGTAACCGTCTTCGACCAACCAGAAAGAATTTATTATGCCCACTGAACTTAAAGCCGTATCCCCTATTGATGGACGTTATGCCAGCAAAACAACTCCTCTAACAGATATTTTTAGCGAATACGGCCTTATAGCCGCCCGCGTATTAGTTGAAGTGCGCTGGCTACAAGCGCTTGCCGAACAACCGGGTATTACTGAACTGCCCGCTCTTAGTGAAACCTCTATTAATGCGCTTAACAATATTGTTAGTAATTTTAGCGAAGCCGACGCCGAAGCAATTAAAAATATTGAACGAACAACAAATCACGACGTTAAAGCTATTGAATACTTTCTTAAAGACAAACTCGAAAGCATTCCAGAGCTTGCAGCCGCAAAAGAGTTTATTCACTTTGCTTGCACCTCCGAAGACATAAACAACCTTTCGCATGCCGTAATGCTTCAAGCAGGTAAGCAAACCTTAATACCGGTAATGAATCGTATTATCGACACACTTACCACTTATGTAAAAGAATGGGCGGCACAACCCATGCTATCGCGCACCCATGGTCAAACAGCCAGCCCGACTACTGTTGGTAAAGAGTTTGCCAATGTCGTTGCTCGCTTACGAAGACAAATTGCGCAATTAGAAGCCACCGAAATACTGGGCAAAATGAATGGCGCTGTAGGCAACTACAATGCGCATTTATCTGCCTACCCCAATATCGACTGGCAAGCACACAGTCAAAATTTTGTAGAGAGCCTAGGCTTAACGTGGAACCCCTACACCACTCAAATAGAGCCGCATGATTATATTGCTGAGCTATTTCACAATATCGCTCGGTTTAACACCATTATCATCGATTTCGATAGAGACATTTGGGCCTATATTTCACGTGGTTTTTTCAAGCAAAAACAAATCGAAGGCGAAATTGGCTCATCGACCATGCCACATAAAGTTAACCCTATTGATTTTGAAAACTCCGAAGGCAACCTAGGTCTGGCTAATGCCGTACTTGGACATATGGCCGAAAAACTACCTATCTCACGCTGGCAGCGTGACCTAACAGATTCTACCGTTCTTAGAAATATGGGCGTAGGATTTGCTTATAGTCTTATCGCTTATGAAGCTACGCTTAAAGGCCTCGGCAAACTTCAATTAAATTCCGAAGTCATTGATGACGACTTAGACAATGCGTGGGAAGTCTTAGCTGAACCCTTACAAACCATTATGCGACGTTATGGCGTAGACGAGCCTTATGAAAAATTGAAAGCGTTAACACGAGGCAAAAAAGTGAATGCTGAATCGTTGGCTGAATTTATTGAGGCATTAGATATAGAGCAAGAAGCTAAACTGGCCATGCTAGCATTAACGCCTGCCAACTATATTGGCCAAGCTGAACAACTGGCCAAGAACATATAAAAGCATATTTAAAAACTTTTATACGTCGTTAGAAAAAATAAACAAACAATAAAGATAGGCATAAACGGAAGGCATTCCGTTTATGCCGAAGTATGAAGTCCACATTCACGACCGTCTTGAACCTTAGTCGGGTCAAAATAATGTCGGCAAGATAACAATGCATTATCCTGCATGTACTGCTCAACCTGCTCATCTGACCAATAGAATAATGGCGCCACTTTTAAAATACCGCGCGCATCCCAACTTAAAATATCCAAAGTCTTACGGTGCTCTGTTTCTTGCTGGCGAATACCGGTAATCCAAATTTCTGGCTCCCATTCACTGATTGCCCGATTAAATGGCTCCAATTTAACCTGTCGAGTAAACTCCGTATGCAGCGCCTCATCTTCCATAGTGGGTATGCCGCCCATAACCGCGTTACGTCGCTCAGACGTCATTAACGGCGAATACACATGATAATCGAGTGGAATCCGCTTAATCAGCTTGTCGGCAACGACATAGGTATCACGTAAGTTATAACCCGTATCAACCCAGACCGTTGGAACCGTTTGGTCTACCTGACTAATCACGTTAAGCATCACGGCAGCGTTTTTACCAAAGCTAGTCGTAGCAATCGTCTTTTTGCCTTGCGCTAATGCCCAAGCAACAATCTCCGCTGCACTGGCATCCCGAAGCTGCTGGTTAATTTTCTCTATATCCACTATCAAAATATCTTTTATGCATATGGGCAAATTCATGGCCCATTTCTCAGCCACGCAATTTAGCCGATAGATAAGCAATCACCTAATACTTTAATAGCATAAAGTTATAACAAAATGATAGGAGCAACCGGTTTAAGCTATTAGAGGCAAGGGGGAAAATTGACGACACTTTTGCAAGAACGCAAGCTTTAGCAAAAACGGGGTTTAAGCAAGAACGCGGGCTTAAGCTAGGCGGCGGAACTTTTGCGTATTACTCAGCTTATTTAAAGCGACCTGCCCTAGCGCTGATGCAAGATGATGCCGCCAATTGGCAAGGTTAAGAGAGTAGCGTGAGGCAATACAAATGATGTTTTCATAATTTGGCTCACGCAGTGAATAGCCATAAGAAAAAGCTGAAGAAAGCGAGCATTGCGCGCCAGCAACTAACGAGCGTGCCTCTTTACTAGAAACGCAATTAGCGATTAACAAGCCTTGGGGAGACAAGCAGGCCTTAATGCGGCGCAACCAGAATGCGTTTTTGTCAGCAAAAGCAACAGCCCTAAAAGGTTCGCCGTCTTGATCAAAGAATAAATCATCAATTATTAAATCGAATGCCGGTCCTTTATAGGCCTTAAGCCATGCAATCGCATCGGCATGCACTAACTTAACTTTATGTCTCTTTAGCCCAACAAATCGACGCGCAACCTGCAAATGCACTTTATCGATATCAACAGCAACAATGCTTACATTAGGTACATAGTCACTGATTTTTTTAATCGCTGCGCCAGCACCAACACCTAATACTAAAACCCTCAAAGGCTTAAGCTTTTTAGACGCATCGGGAGGCTGACGAAAAAAGAGTGGCAGCCATAACATATCCCAGACACCACCATTTAATAATCGGCCGCCATGATACTGGGAGTGAAATACTTGATTACGATACAGCCGAATAGAAGAGCCCGCTGTGCGAACCTGATAGTGGTGACCGGCATGACTTCGTTCCCAAACAATCATCGACTAATGACGACGAGTAAAATAGCTATTCAATTTCAAAAGTTGCAGTAATAGACGATTCAACACCAATACTACCTTTAGATGTAGTAGCCACAGATTCACTGCTTGCCATCATTGCCATTCGCCCCTTAAATACCGGTGCCGGGCGCGAACTATGCTCTTTAATATAAAGTAAGCCACGCACCTTTCGACCGCTAGCCTTAGCCAACACCTGCGCTTTATTCTCGGCATTGTTATAAGCGGCCTCTAAAGCTTGCAAAGTCAAAGCCGCATGCTGACTTGAAGCTAACTGTACATTTTCAAAGCGCATAACGCCCAAGCGACCTAACGACTCCATAATGGCGCCATACTGGTTAATATTCATAAGTTTTACAGCAATATTGCGTTTGGCATCATGGGCGATAATTTCCTGCTTTCGCTGATAATCAACAACAGGATTAATCGATAGGTCCATAGCCTGAATATCAGCTTCAGGAATACCATAATCGCTTAATGTCGCCATAATTTGCTGTACCTTTTTCTCTACCGTTTTGTAAGCAACACTGGCTTTTGGCGCTCTAGCATCAACTCCAATAACAAAGCGAATTTGGTCCGGCTCAACACTGACACTACCTTGCCCATTAATGACTATTGTTTTGGTTCCATTTAATATTGAGCTAGCATCCGACGCCTGAGCGGAGGACAGAGAAAACATATACAACGTAACTAAAAGCAGCGCCTTACAAACCTTGCTTATAGACTCTAACATCGACCTCTCCTCGTTAAGACTTAAACCTTTAAGTGAAAAAAATCGCTACATAAGCACAATAAATAGTGCAGTCTTACCACGAACAATACGAACTAACATTTTACCACTGCTGCGCTCTGCCACCTTAGCTAACTGCTCAAGGTTATTAACTAACACTCGATTAACAGAGACAATTCTATCACCAACTCGTAAACCCGACATAGCTGCATCACTTCCGCTCGCTAAGCCAGTTACCATAACACCATTATCATCATCTGCATCCTGCAACTCAGCACCGTCTAGACGCGGATGAATTTTTTTAGCACTACTGAGTAAATTAACACGCTCACCAACGACCACCGTTATTTTACGCTTTTTGCCTTCGCGCAATAACTCAAGCTTTAATGCGTCGCCAATTCTAGCGCCACCCACTGCATTTCTAAGCTGAGAAGCCGTATCAATGGCTTTACGATTCACAGCTACAATAATATCGCCCGCCTCTAAGCCGGCTAGCTCGGCGGCTGATTGCTCTTGCACCTGAGTAATCAATACCCCTTTTTGTTGTGAGTCCAACTCAAAGGCTTCGGCTAAAGCCGGTGTCATATCTTGAATAATAACGCCAAGTTGGCCTCTGCGCACTTCACCATGCTCGAGCAATTGATCACTGCTATTGCGCGCCATATTCATGGGAATAGCTAGGCCAATACCCACATTACCGCCATTAGGAGCGATAATAGCCGTATTAATCCCTACTAACTCACCTCGTAAATTGACTAACGCACCACCAGAGTTACCCGGATTAATTGAAGCATCGGTTTGAATAAAATTTTCATAACCCTCAATACCCAAACCTGAACGCCCCAAGGCACTTATCACACCTGTCGTCACGGTATTCTCTAAGCCAAAAGGATTGCCGATCGCTATAACGAAATCACCCTGCTGCAACAAATCTGAGTCAGCCATCTTTAGTTCGCGCAAATTTTTAGCCTTAATTTTTAGTACAGCAATATCCACTTCAGGATCACCACCAATCAAAGTCGCTTTAAAGCTTCGCTTATCATCGAGACCAACATGTATTTCATCTGCACCCTCGATAACATGATAATTAGTGATTACCGTGCCGTTTTCTGCATCTATAATGACACCCGAACCTGCGCTTTGAGTTCGTTTTTGTGGTTGACCTTGCTGCTGTCGATTATTAGGCGCACCAAAAAAATGCCTAAAGACTGGGTCATTAAGTAATGGGTTATTCACCTTTCTCGTCGTGAATGTTGAGATATTTACCACTGCAGGATTAACTTCTTTTAATAGCGGCGCAAGGCTAGGCAAAACCTTCCCATCGCCATCAAAAGCAGGCAACACTGCTAACGCATTAAAAACAAAAAAGAGGTTTATGATAAAACTGGCAAATAGCATCCGCCCAAAAATTAGAAAATGCATTTTCTATACTCCTAAAAAAATGGTTTGCTTTATATCTGTTATGCATGACTGCTTATATAAACAGCAAATTCGTTAAATCATGGTTTCGCACATTATTTTAAATTATAGCGTTCAATACAAGACTGCCTAATAAAGACAGCGGTTGCGCTAAAATCGTTCCCACTCTAATAGCAATAATTTATGCGCAAATTATCACAATACCAGCACATAAATAGCCAATATGCCGCTAGCACATATGAGAAAAATAAGTAAAATAGATGCCTTACTTGATACGATGACATCATCCCCGTAGATTAATGGTTGAATAATATGACTTGGACAAATTCTCGTAGCAGCTCTAACCGCACCCGCATGCGCCGAATGCGCAGCAATGATTTTTCGCGCCAATTGATGCAAGAGAATATCGTTAGTCCAGCAGATTTTATTTTTCCAATGTTCGTTCTCGAAGGTAGCAATCGCAGCGAAGCCATTCCATCCATGCCTGGCATCAACCGGCTAAGCATTGACCTACTCTGCCAAGAAGCCAAATATATTGCCTCACTAGGCATTCCTGCTATCGCGCTTTTCCCCGTAATTGATGAACAAAAAAAATCTTTAAAAGCCGAAGAGGCTTGGAATGCTAACGGCTTAATTCAAAATGCTATTAAAGCTTTAAAAGACTGCGTACCCGAACTTGGTTTAATGACTGACGTTGCTCTCGACCCTTATACATCTCATGGCCAAGACGGCATTATTGATGAGCAAGGGTATGTAATGAATGATGTCACCGTTGCTGCACTGGTGAAGCAAGCCTTATCACATGCCGATGCCGGTGCCGACATTGTTGCGCCATCAGATATGATGGATCATAGAATTGGTAAAGTCCGCGATACCTTAGAGGCAGCTAATCACACTAACACTAAAATTATGGCGTACTCGGCAAAATATGCATCCAGTTTTTATGGCCCGTTTAGAGATGCCGTAGGCTCCGGACAAAACCTTGGCGCTGCCGATAAATTTAGCTACCAAATGGACCCTGCAAACGGCGATGAAGCGCTACATGAAATAGCGCTTGATCTTGCTGAGGGTGCGGACATGGTCATGGTTAAGCCTGGCATGCCCTATCTTGATATTGTTTACCGCGCCAAACAACAATTTGGCGTTCCTACCTTCGCTTACCAAGTGAGCGGCGAATACGCCATGATTCAAGCTGCAGCCGCCAATGGTTGGCTAGAAGCTGAAAAGGTTATGATGGAATCATTGCTTGCATTTAAGCGCGCTGGCGCCGATGGCATACTGACTTATTTCGCAAAGGATGCTGCAGAACGGTTAAATTAATCCAAGGGCGTAATATTGAAAGGTTATAAAATTAACAACTTCAATAAAGTAATCTTAATGCTTAGCACTGTCTTTGCTGTATCGTCTTGCTCACTGCTAGGAATTCAAAATGAAGAAGGCCCCCAGTATAAGGTGCTTATTAAAGACCGCGGCTTTGAGATACGGCAGTATTCATCTTATATCGTAGCAGAAACAACAATTGATGGTGATTTCGACAACGCCTCTAGTAGCGCCTTTAGAATTCTTGCTGGTTATATTTTTGGCAAAAACAAAGGTGACAAAAAATTTGCTATGACCTCTCCTGTTGAAATGGAGCAGCGCTCAAGTAAAATCGCCATGACCTCTCCCGTTGAAATGCAGCAACATGATAATCGCTTTACCATGCGCTTCTCAATGCCTTCACAATATTCATTAGAAGACCTGCCTGAGCCTCTAGACCCACGAATAACATTCCATATCATTGAGCCTGAATTGCGTGCTAGTTATCAATACAGTTGGCTAAACTCGAAGGCAAAAAGCTTTAAAAAATCTCAAGCACTAAGAGAGTGGCTAAAACAACACAGTGACTATCAAGCCAGTAATGTCTATTTTTATGCAGGTTACAACCCTCCTTGGACTCTACCCTTTTTAAGACGCAATGAAGTTCATATCGTTTTGAGGACTCGTAATTAAAATTCGAACTATGATCTCGGAAATAAAATAGCCATGAATAAATCAATAGTCCGTCATACTCAAAAGCCATCCACGATAGCGCATCTAACGACAACTTATCTAATCTCAACTCATTTTAAAAAAAAGATAATAGCCTTAGCGGTTATCTTTTTTAGTTATACTGTCACTGCCAACAACGACGAAAATACCTCAACGAT
Source organism: Cellvibrionales bacterium (assembly GCA_042090785.1). GTDB lineage: Bacteria > Pseudomonadota > Gammaproteobacteria > Pseudomonadales > UBA7434 > UBA7434. Next base: position 114,234 of record JBELIP010000003.1, read on the forward strand.
TACTGACAAGCAATGGACATTAAAAAAACAAAAAAACGGTATAACTAGCTACACACGCGCTGTCGCTCTCTCTAAGTACAAAGCCGTAAAAGGAGAGACCATTCTGCCTGTATCCACAGCCCGATTATTTGCTGCTATTAATGATGCCCCTGCATGCCCTGAATGGGCAGACACCTGTAAAGCGTCTTATATTCATCAAAAAATATCTCAACATGAATTTTTTATCTATACCTTAAACGACCTACCTTGGCCAGTTAAAGATAGAGATGTACTCGCTCATGTAAAATGGCACCAAAACAGTGAAGGTGCAGTAGTCATGCATAGCAAAGCAGTCAGTAATAAAGTGGCGAAGAAAAAAGGCATTGTACGAATAGAAATGGCAACCGCACAGTGGCGTTTTATGCAGCTAGATAGTGGTAGCACAGCTGCTAGCTTCGAAATCCATATGGATCCTAACGGTAGCATCCCAAGCTGGCTATTGAACCGGCTGATACTTAACTCACCATTTACTACCTTTAACAACCTTGCCAAACAAGCAGCAAAAGAAAAATATGACAATGCAGAGCTACCCTTTTAAAGAGGTGCTCGTTTTTTTACTCTTCCACTGCCCATTTAGCCAAAAAATTTGCTGCGCCCTGCTTGCCTAGATAACGTTTTAAATACTTAGTAGGTGTTTTACGCAGATCGACAAGTATTAAACCATCCAAAGAATCATTAAATACTTTGTTTAGCGAGAAGCACACAAACTTACCGTTAAGTGATAGGTAGTGTCGTAACAAAGTTGGTAACGCTTTACCTGGATCACAACGGCCAATCAGTTTGTTAACAACCGAAACATGATTTAACGAAGCCAGCATATCGTTAGTCCACAATTTTCCAGAGACCTTTAAGGGCGCCAAGGGTTTTACATCATCCAGAAATCGCTGCTCGGCGCAAAAAGATTCAAGCATGCATTCAGAAATTAATGCTCGCGCTAAATCGGAGTGCTCATTAGAAATACTCACTGCGCCAAACAAGGTGTGGTATTCAGGATTTTGAGCAACGTAAAGACCAATGCCACGCCATAACAAATCTAACGCCTGGGGTAAGCGTTGATAGTCTGGATGAACAAAGGACCGCCCCATTTCTAAAGTCTTGCCAATTTTATTTAAATACTGCTGATCAAAATCAAACAATGTTTTGCTGTATAAACCAGCAAAACCATGTTGAGCAATAATTTCATCAACGCGCCCAATGCGATAACCACCTACCACACATAACGCTTTTTTATCCCAAATAAAAAGGTGCAAATAAAACGGATCGAAGCGGTCAGAGTCAACCCTATTTCCGGTACCCTCGCCTGCAGCACGAAACGTTATTTCGCGAGCAATACCAATACTTTCGGCTAAACTTCCTAGCCGACTAAACGGCGCACAATAAACATCATATTGTTCGCTTTCAATTAGACGACAATCAACTAATTGATTTAATATTACCTCAGCTGAGTCAAAACCTGTTTCGTCAAACTTAATTGATTGCTTTTCGATTGGCTTAAACACTAACGAAGATGTCGATCGCTTAGCCTTATGAGCATCACACTTAAGAAACTCAGTAGCCATTCGTAAATAGTGAGTTATTGCTTTATCACTTTCTAGCCGAGCAATTTCTTGCGGCTTAATCATTTCACCAATAATTAATTTAAGTTCGCACCCAGCTTTATTTGCTAGCTCACGCGGTAAAAGCAATGTACGTAATTTAGGATGTATTAAAGCCATTAAATAAAACAATCGGCTGTTGTAGCCATCGACATGAATTGGCAAGCATGAAGCCCCTGAACGACGCAAAAGATTACCTGCAAAACGATTCCATTGATGATCTTCAACTACTCGCCTACGAACATTGACCGAAGCAACCTTGCCAGCGGGAAATATAAGCAATGCACCTCCCGCTTTTAAATGCTGACTCGCCTTACGTATTCCTTGAGCATTTTCGCGCGCTGCATTTTTGGATAAAACATCAACACCTATAAAGGTGGATTGCAGCTCGGGAATACGGGTAAGTAAATTATTAGTGAGAACTTTTGTATCGGGCCGCCTCTCAAGTAATAACTGTGTAATAGCAACGCCCTCTAAACCGCCAAGCGGATGGTTTGCTACGATCAACAACGGTCCTTCTGCAGGTAACTCTTGTAAAACATTCTGCGCATCAACCGCTTTAAGCCGAACATCCAAATACCTTAAAACACCTAATAAAAACTGCTTTGTGCCTACATTTTTTGATGCAGAATCATAACATTTAGATAAAGCAGTAAGACCCAGCAAGCGCTCTAAAAAATTAGCGAGTTTGCGACTGCGTAAAGGCAATTTAAAAGGATTAACGGCTGGCGTATTAGAGATACTCATAAATTAAGCAGCAACGCTGCGCTGCAACACAACAGGTGCACCCATAGGCGTGTCACAAGGCGAGCCATCGCTATATGCAATTGAAACGTGCTCGCCACTTACCTGAACTGAACACTGGCTAACGGTTTTTGAATGCTCTCTGTGCGTACAAATCGAGTCAATATACTTTGATTCAGCCTCAACCTGGGCAATATCTTTACCAATATGTGAGCTATGAAAATCTGACAAAGTATCCAAGTTAATGGGAGTAGCCATAGAGTGAAAATACTGCTGCCGTTGTCGGCATATGACTTCAGAATCGTAAGAAGACGACGTAATAGGTATTTGCGGTATTAATTGAGTGAGGTTAATATTATTCCAACTGAACGCTTTTACTTCATGCTGAAAAATAACCACTTGAAAACCACGATAACAAGAAAGGTCCATTGCCAATAACTTTTTCTCTACAGCAGCGACTGAATGACTATCAATTAATGCCAACACGATTTCACCACGACTTTGAAACTCACAGCCAGCAGGGTCTTTTGCCATATAGTTGTTAAGCAAGCAAATAGTCAGGCCATGCTGATTAACCGCCAGCCAAGTACCGCCCGCATCGGTATCAATAGGTGCTAAAAAACTAATTCCACTTTTTGTTTGGTGCCTGCTAGGAGGTAAAGCCCGCTTGCGTGTCCTTAACTCGTCACGATTAAAAAACAAAGTGTAACCTTGGGGCTTATTATTAGATCCGCTACTTAGCTCATTATTAAACAACCAGGTTAAGGTACACATTATTAAAGCTTCCTTTGCTTAATTGTATGTTTAAGTGTTGATGGCGCAAGTCCAATTTCGTTATCGATGCTTGTTATATTCAGTACTCTCAAAATAAAAGCAATTAATGCTTCGTGATGAATGTGATGACTATGCAAAAACGTTAGTTCACGACCGACCGTTGAGCGCTGCGGTATAACGCCAACAGCATCAGGCGAACCAACATCCATACTGACTATTAACGATACATCATAATCGTTAATCTGTTCAACAAGGGTAATCATTGCGTTAAGCCTATCAATCGCAACACTCCGATTAATCTCGACACTCTCGTCTCTTGTCCTCTCATCATAATTAACATGACCTGATAAAGAACCGTCAGAAAGAGCATTAATTAATGCTTGATAGTGGTCCAACACATGACGCACGTGAGCACCAATAGAGGACTTGAATAATGGTTGATCACTCAGCAGATATTGGCTGTCTGTCACAGACTCGACAATACTGATAAAACGCCTAAGTAAAAAACAATTCTCTTGTTTTAACAATGTCAATTACATCCTATTTTAATTTATAAAAAGAAAATATCAATTTTATTAACTGGCGTTTATCCATCATGCATTGATACACCTGCATATGACTGTTACATGACAATTAAATAACCATACCTTTATGGTTTTTACCTAATGGCATGGCTAATTTATTGCCTGCTGCATTGTAAACAATTTCAAGCCAGCAACAGGTCTTTTTTAGCCTGCTATGACCTGCTGAGTGTTAAATAATTCCAAGCGCCAAACATCCCAAAAGGCTCAGCAGGACATTAGGGGACATTGGCGAAAGCTGAAAGACTATGCATCACAACTTTGCCCCATGATAATCTTTATATATGATATAGTACAAAAACTATTAGACTAAAAAACACACGTCAAACTAAAATTATTTTAATGCCTATATCGCGATCGCGCTTATAGAAATAACGCTTAAACAAGATTTAGGAATGGTTTAAGTTATGGCCTGTTTATTATGAGCTTGCTATAGCCTCCTTCTAGCCTTGTTCTAAATTTATTATTTATTAGGTGTTAAGTAAAATGCCAACAAGAGTAAAGGATTAAACCCATGAATAAGAACCTTCAACTACTATTTATCGGTTTTATTGTCTTTGTATTTATTCAATCATTATTTTTTAAATTTAGCGGCTCAGAAGAAACCGTTATTATATTTACAACTATAGGTACGTGGCTGCAATCAATCGGCCTGTCCGCTCACTTCTCAAATGCTTTTTCTGCGCATGGCGGATTATTGGTAGGTATAACTGAACTCATTGCATCGCTACTTATTATTTTTTCTAGCACCCGCTTCTATGGCGCGCTTCTTAGCTTAGGTGTTATTAGCGGCGCAATCTTTTTTCACCTCTTTACACCACTTGGCGTTAATCGCATTATCGATGAAGCAGGTAATACCGATGGCGGTCTACTTTTTTATATGGCTTGCGGTGTGTGGCTAAGCGCAGCTATTATTCTCTACTTAAATCGTCTTGAGAAGAAGAACCTAATACATTGAGTCAATTAACTGAAGCTAAAATTCGTTTAAAAACCGCTATAGGCTCATTCACTATACTGCGGTTACCATTAAGAAAAAGTGAAACATTACAAGCATGGGATGCTGCCGATGAACTCTTACTTGAGCACTTCGCTTCCCAGCATCCAGCAGCATTAGCCCCTTCTGCATTAGAAACAACAAAAAGCGACCACCGCCTATTAATTATTAACGAT
>JBELIP010000003.1:119236-149749 GCA_042090785.1 Cellvibrionales bacterium
CCCTTCTGCATTAGAAACAACAAAAAGCGACCACCGCCTATTAATTATTAACGATCAATTTGGGGCTTTAACTACGTCATTGCATCTTCAAGCACCCGACAGCTGGAATGATTCATCCATTTCCCATTTAGCCGCCCAGTTAAACTATCAAAACAACTTAAACATCAGTCACTCTGATGAAAAAATAAACACTATCGCGAGTACCGAACCATTAACCGGTAACTACTCTATAGTATTAATTAAAATACCAAAGACGCTTTCGCTTTTAGAGCAACAGCTGTGCATTCTAAGACAGCATGTTAATGAAGAAACGCTGATTGTGGCTGGCGGCATGAGTAAGCATATTCACAATTCAACACTGGCCTTATTTGAAAAGCATCTAGGTGATACAAGCACATCAAGAGCGACTAAAAAAGCCCGTCTTATTTTCTGCAAAGTCGATAAGAACAACTTAAAAGCAAAGGCCGATCATACATTAATAGCCACTCGCTATTTCGCGGACCCACTTAACAGCGAACTCATTTGTTATGCCAATGGTTTTTCTCGTGATCGTTTGGACTTAGGCGCCCGAGCCATGATAGAAGCTATGGATAACAATACACTGCCTGATGCAGAAAACATTGCTGACCTTGGCTGTGGTAATGGCGTATTAGGACTACATGCACTATCGAGCATTGCTAAAGATATTAACAAACAAGATAAGTTAAAAAGCATTTCCTTTATTGATGAATCATATATGGCCGTTGCAGCCGCCAAAGAAAATTACTTGAATCTTATAGACGATACGGATAAGAAAAACATATCTCCCTCGTTTATGGTGCAAGATTCAATTAAGAAGACTGATATCAAGTATGACTGGATTATTTGCAACCCGCCGTTTCATATAGGTACCGCTATGGATACCTATATAGCAAACCGTATGTTTCAACAAAGTCATGCAGGTCTGCAAAGCAATGGTCAACTATGGGTTGTTGCCAATCGGCACTTGCGCTATGAACTTCAGCTTAAGAAACTATTTAAGAATTATAAAATAGTATTATCGAATAAGAAATTTGTTGTAATAACGGCAACAAAGATATAAAGCTTTTATCGCCGTTAAATATTAGGCAACTCTACCAACCGATTAATTAATGGAAAGTACAATGCACATTTTGTGTCAACGACAGCAATACCGTCTAATTCCTCACTACCTGACTGATCAAACTTAGTCACCGCATCTTTGTAAGCGGCTAGCTGCGCTGAATACAATTGTATTTGCTGCTCAAGGAATTCATCGATACTGGTTGCGTCCTTAACAGTATCTTTAGCAAGAGTACTTGGTGCTGAGGTCTTATAATCAATAATCCAGCGAACATTATTTTCGTCAATAAAACTGCGGTCAATAACATAGTTAAAAACCGCTGTATCCATATTATTAGACAAAACAGACAAAGCCCATTCGCTCTTAGCAGAACGGTGTGATGCATCCAACATCCACTGGCCCTTCTCATCAGCTAGAACAGCTCTTACAGCTTGACTGACGGTCTCTAACGCACTGTCTAGTTGCTGTGAGCTCACACCTAGCTGCGATAATCGACAACGCCAATAAGCTTGCCGCTCTGTAATCTCATTATTAGACCAGTTGGAGCAATCCAACTGCGAAAGCTGCTCAAAAATTTCATGTACGCAAGTACCAATTATTGAAGGTGTTTTATCCACTGGAGCATTTATCGCTTGTGACGTCGATAAGTAATTAACGCTATTAGCCTGCAAGCTATCTGGGTCTGTGTGTAACTTATCACTCGATAAGGCCGACTTTACCGTTTTTAAATTTAGACGTTTTAATAAGGGGTAAGCAGCCTCCTCTGGCTCTTCGGTATCGACAGCGGCACCATCTACAGGCGTATTAGCTAAGACCAAGACAGCATCACTAGCAAGCGAACCCCATAAACGAGAAAGCAATGCATTAGCCGCTGGCGCTTTTAATTCACCTTTATCGTTTTGCGCTAAATTAGCCAGCAATAATAGTTTTGATTTCGCCCGCGTGGCTGCGACATAAAGTAATCGTGTCGATTCAAATAATGAAACACGTTTATTTTCTTCACGTAAAAATTGATATAAATCACTACTCTTTTTTGCTGAATTTGTATTTGATGATGAATAATTATTGCCAAGCATAAGACCAACAGAATCGAGCGGACATAATACTAGGCCACTTTGACCATTTTTAAATAGATGCTCATTCCAACTTAATAAAGGCTTATCATCACTAGGCCCTACTCTATCTAAACCAGGAATAATTACGGAGTCAAATTCAAGACCCTTAGATTTATGAATTGTCATAATCTGTACTGCAGGTATAGCATTAGGATCACTGGAAGCAACAGGCTCACTTCGCGTATAAAGGCGCTGCAAGCTTTGCTCTAATAACCCAACACTAAAGCAAGTACCATTAATTAAACAGTCTTGCTCAAGCTTCTCGAATAAATCAAAAAACGCGATAACTGACTCTCTATCATCACCATCAAAACTATGCTGCGCAAGTAACGGCCCCTTAAGCTGCAACCAAGCTGCTTCAATCCATTGTCTTAACGTTTTTCTATCGCGCTGTTGCCATAGTGTAGAAAGCGTTTTAGCCAACAACGCCAAACGGCTTTTGCCTTCGCCACTTAGGCGTTGAATAGCCCATTGAAAATTATCGGAATCGTTGCCACTAAGTAAAAAATGAATAAGGGCACTCAATGAAGGCTTATGTGAGCCCTGCTTATCAAGGTTAGAACAATTAACATTAACCAACTGCTGTAAATCAACTAAAGACAGACCACACCATGGCGCTCGTAATACAGCTAGCCAAGCAATATCGTCGGCTGGATTGCACAGCGCTCGCGTCAATGACAAACAATCCATAATCACTTCACGTCGCTGCAATGGGTCTAAATCGACACCATGCCAATGAATGCCCGCCTCATTTAAAGCTAGAATAATGTCATCCAAATGCGTTCTATAACGAATTAATATAGCAATTTTGTTTTGTGGTGCCACCGATTGCTGGTCAATAATCGAATCGACAATGGTTTGCGCTTCCGTTAAACGACCTTGCTCATCAGAAGTCACTAATAACTGACATGCTGCACTACTAACATCACTTAGCGTATCGCCACCAATACTTTTGGCCTTCGCATAAGGCACAGCGCCGCGAGAGATATCAATAGTACTTGGAAATGCCTGGGAAAAGTGATGGTTGTTCCACTCAACAACATCGGGGGTTGAGCGAAAATTTTGCACCAACTCAACTGAATGCAAAGGTAGGTCCCCTATCCCCGATGACTTAGCAGTAAGAAAAAGACCCACTTTAGCGGCACGAAATCCATAAATAGATTGCATCCCATCGCCTACAACAAAGAGCGTCCGAGGATGACCTGCATGACTTGCGTTATCTTGCTGCCACTCTGCCGTTAATGCTTTTAATAAATCGAATTGTGAAACAGCAGTATCTTGAAATTCATCAACTAAGATATGACGAATACTTTGGTCCCATTTATAGCGAACAGCACTTGCCTCATCACTATCATGCTCGGCACTGCTTAACGCTCTTAATGCCGAAGCCGTTATTTCATTGTAGTCACATTGACCCGCTCTACCAAAAACCAAACCTAAATGAACATAAAGGTGCACAAGGCAAGTCGTTAGTGGCTCAAGAATTTCCCAGTGCTCAGACTGATAACCGGCTACTGGTAAGGAAGATACTATTTCAAGCGCAGTCACCAACTCAGGCGATGTTTGCATACGAGCGATTAACGCTTGCATTGTTTTTTTGCGCTGCTCATAAAGCGCTTGCTGCTCTTTATCTTTAGTTGATGTCTTACCGGGAAAACCCTGGCGCTTATCCATTCGCTTGCGAAGCTCACCACCTTTAGTGCATAGCAACTCAACAATAGCCGACCATTGCTCATGTTGGTCTAAACTAGGAGCTGGCAGTGCAGTTATTCCGGCTAACCGACCAATTGCCGACGCGGCATTTTCCTCTGGCATACTTTGCAGCTGACTGCCGGCAAAATCAGCACAAATACATAGGTCACTCTCAAACTCAAGTAACAGCTTTGCAGCCGATGCTAACTCTTGTTCAATCCAATCCTTGAGTGTCTGCTCTAGCGCCTCTCGCGTAGCTTGTTGGTTTTGGTAACCCGCTGCATGCTTAAGCCATTGGTCACGTAATGGCAGCATATTAATGAATAACTTATAAAGTCTATCGACATTGTTATCGACATGCAGCAATAGCTGACCTAACACATCACTGACATGCTGGTCTTTATCAAGCTCAGCAAAAAAACCATCAACGGCTTGCTGGTAGAGATTACTAGGGTCATCAACGGGTTTTAATTTTGCACCCAGCTGACTCATTATCGGCAAATCAGATGCAATATTTTGACAAAGGCTGTCGATAGTTTGTAATCGAAGACGACCTGTATTATCTAACAAATTCCATTGTTGGCTGGCATTTTTTTCAAGCACCGCTTGTGCTAACTGCCAGGTTAAATATTTATGAGCTTCTGTGGGCGGCTCAAGTTGCAAACCAAGTTGCAAAGAATTTAGCAAACGTTCGCGCATTTCAGCGGCGGCTTTTCGCGTAAAGGTTATTGCTAATATTTGTTCAGGCTGCTCTACCACAGCTAATAGCTTTAAGATCCGCTGAGTAAGAAGTTCTGTTTTACCCGAACCTGCTGGCGCAGTTACACAAATAGAACGCGTAATGTCTAACGCTTCGTCTCGTGCGGAAGCATCAACAATAATAGGCTCAGACGCGCTTAAATTATTATTCAAGAGTCCGCCCCTTCAACGCTAGTGGTATCAGAAACATGCAGTCGCATAATGGGCTCATAAATGGGGTCGGCCACTCGGCGGCGCGTAATATCGACTGACGCTTTGCCAGCGGCTATTTCATGAATGGCAAGCGTTAAGCGCTGCTGCCAATGCTCAGCCAGTGCAGCCCAGTCAGCCATATCATGATTACGCTTACTCGCAAGGTCTTTTACACCGTCAATATTGATAGCGGCACCAGAATCAGGGCCAATGCCTTCAAAAGCTAAATCACCTGCTTTTAAGCGCGCAAAAGCAATGGCCATTGGTGGCTTATCTGCTACTTGATCGTCATTGGGGTCATTACCAAGCTCATTATTAAGGTTATCATCTGCCATGGCACAGACATATAGTGGCAATTGCGGCTCAGTCACAGCATCATCTAACCAGCCTGAAGCTTGCGTAGCGCCGCTCTTGTAATCAATTAAAATTAATTGCCCATCTTCTAAGCGGTCAATTCTATCAATTCTTAATTGCAAAGCTTGGCCGCCAATAGAAAACACAAGAGCGCGCTCTAAAGAATCAACAATAAACCCTGGCCTATTGGCTTCTAACGTTAGCCAAGACTCCAATGTGTTTTGCAAACGCTGTTTTTCTAGCATACGCAATCGCACTGACAACGGAACAAAGCGTCGTGCAAAGATATCGTTAAGTGCAGTTTCGGCAGACTGGCTGACTAACTCGCGAATCTGCTCTGCAGTACAGTCTTGCAAAGCTGCAGAGCCTCCTAACGATTTCCAAATATCTTCTAACGCTGCATGTATGGCGTTACCACGCTCTAACGCAGAAACACCTAACACCAAATCACCTAGAGGTCTTACACCTAAGCGCCACTTAATATAGGTCTTAAGAGGATTAACATTAAAATCCTTAAGCATTGCCGAACCACCGACTAACACTTGCTCGTTTGCTACGGCGGTAAGCGGCTCACCCCAATGGTCAGCAAGCTGCTCAATCTTCTGCTCGAGAATATCTTGCTGCTGCAATGCAGTTTCAGTTGCCGTTCTATCTATCAATATTTTATCGCTTAAATCAGTAGTAAGACTGACGTTTAGCGTTTGCACTAAACCATTAGCTAGCCCGTCTACTAGCGGCGAAATTTGGCAAGCAATATCATCAACCGATAACGGATAGCTAATTACAAGCTTGTTAGCACTCAATAAATACCCTGTTGTTAAGCTTTTAGCATATTCAAATTCACGCTCAACCGAAGATGATGGCATTGAATATTCAAGCTGTAAGGCACGAGGAATAAGGGGATGCGCCTGCGGCATGGCTGGCCATTGTCGCTCTGACATACCCACTAACCAGATATAATCAAAAGTCTGACCACTTGCCTCGAGACCACCTAACACTTGTACATGCTTTGGTGCACCCGGTTGATATATTGTTTCACGATGAAAGACTTGCTGCTGACAGTGCCGCCTAAAAAGCTGAGCAGCTTTTGCCAAAGACACTTGACCCACTACGACATCGAAACTGGCAAAACTGTCGCACTGCGATTCAAAACGTGTTAGCTGCTGGTATTCATCACTGTTTAAAGTGCGGCTGCCCGGCCATAAAAAGAAGCTTAATATTTTTTTAAACACAGGTAACCACTGCGAGGGTAGGTCTTGCTTCGACTGACCTTTAGCTCGACCACTCTGCCAACCAATCAAATATTGCGCAGCGCCCTCTAAGCCCGAAGCTAATGCATCTTTTTCGTCAGTATCTTTATGAGCCGAACGCCAAGTTAATAAACGGCTAATTTGTAACAGCGTATACTCTCGCTCACCAGCATCATGCGCTTTAGCAATTAAATGACGACGCATTAAAATATCCGATGACTCGTCACCAATAAAAGGAGAATTTAAAAGCGCCAACCATTGTTCAATAGGCAATGGACGACTTATCGCATCGATAATCGATAAGCCAACTTTAATGACACTCGCTTCTGAAAGCGGAACACCCGCCGATAAATTAAAGCCACTGTGTAAAAAAGGTTTTGCCGCCGTCACGCTGTGAGGCTCAAAAATTTCTAAGAAGCTACGTTCAACTAGCATGCGGTTTTGCGCGAGATTTTGTACCACTACGGCTATACGCGCCTGCGGATTCTTCTGCTGTAAATCCTTAGACCAAATAGCAGCCGCTTTTACCTCTTTAGCAAAATCATTGCAGCCATTAAAATGAATACTTTCACAACCAACACTCAGGTTAATGTTCTCTACACTGCCGTTGGCAACATACGCATTCACTATTGCTAGTTGCAGTGGCGTAGGTGCTTGAAAACCCACCATAACAATTAAGCGGTCATTCGGGTTTTTATTAGCTTTGCTGATATACAGCGATAACAATTGGGATTGCGCATCGACTAATGAGACATGTCCATTATCTTTAACAATCGATTGGTAATGATGAATCCAATCAAAAAAAGCACTACTATCAACAGCGCTGTTAAATTCAAAAGCATGCTGATCTATATTAACTAAACTTTGTCTTAATAACTGATAACCTTGTTGCGCTTGAGCCGCTGCAGCAGCAGGCGACATTAAAGTCTGAGCAATAGCAGAACGATCTAAGGCTTGCTCCCAATAAAGCGCATCTTGTGCAGCGGTAAGCATTAACTGAGGTGAGACTTTGCCAGACAACATGGCAGCATTCCACTGCGTACTCGTCCAAGCATCAAAAGGAAGTAGCTCTGGGCTTTGCCATACAGACTTTTTACTCGCTTGGTGCTCAGTAAGCAGCACATCTAACACTTCCCGTAAGTAGCTAGCAAGTCGAGTATTGGGGGTTAAAAAAAGCGCGCCACGATCTAATGCTGACGTAAGCTGATTAGCTATATCGGGTTCAAGCAAGAGATTTGAATGATTTTGCATGAGCGTTATAAGTTATTAATTTTAATAACGACGGTTACCATTTTTCAATCACATCGACATGAAAAAATCGACCGCCAGAATATAAAATGACACCGGTTTCGGTAATCACACGAAGTGTTAGACCCCGAGACACCATTTGCCCCTCTCGCATACGACGACCATTAATAATAATCATACGCTCTGAGCTGTCTTCACTGAATACATGAAAAGAAAAATCTAACTCAGGAATGGTCGATTGGTAATCGGCTGGTAACTGCCAAAGCTCTTTAATTTGATTATTCGGCGGCACTTCATCTTGTGAAGAATACTGGCCTGTAGTCGCTGAATTGGTGTCCGAAGATGATGAGGGCATGGGGGCAGATGCTAAATGAGTATTTGCTGCTTTATCTTCTGTTTGCGTCTCTGTAGAGACAACTTGAGACCCCTGTAGCCATTCAACCAAGCGAGGTGAAAGTTGAGGCGCGACTTGCAGCCACAACCACCAAGCGGCAACCATAATAATGACAATAGCAACGACAAGTAGCAGCAAGCGACTCATCGTAGTATTTTCTGGCTGAACCTGAGGAGCACTATCCTGCAAGCTATGCAAGTCTGACTGCTTGCTACGCTGACGTTCGTTTTCTGACTTTTTTATTGCATCAAGGATAAATGACATAGGCCGATTACCCTACCCACAACAAAGATAAATATGTTACCGCCGCTATTGTTTTTCCACGACTTTGCTGAAAAATATTTAAAATGGCATTTAGCGTATCGGCAGAAAACATGACAAAAAATAAGCCAATAAGTAATAGTAAAATACCCACACGTGCTAGCAAAGCTGTACTCAACCAAGGCAAATGAATAGAAAGCCCTGCCGAACGGTTAGCCGCCGCCCGACTACCTTCACGGCCCAAAACTTCTTTACAGGCATCAAGCACCATAGGGTACTCAATTTCTATACTGTCTTTTGTGTAAGCGCCTAACATTGAACGGTCACAAATAACATTAACCAAGCGCGGCACACCCCGACTTTCGTTATGAATATGTTTTAAAGCTGCTCGAGAAAACAACTCACCGCGAAAACCCGCTATATGCAAGCGATGCTTAATATAAGCGGTTGTCTCGTCGGCACTTAATGGCTGCAAATGAAACCTAGCTGTTACTCGCTGTGCCAATTGACGCAAATTATCTTGGGCTAATTTGTCATTAAGTTCTGGCTGACCTAACAGTATTAATTGCAGTAATTTTTTCTCGCTAGTTTCTAGATTAGTTAGCAGGCGTAACTGCTCAAGCACTTCATCAGCAAGATTTTGGGCTTCATCAATAATCAGTATGGTATTGCGGCCAGAGGCATAACTCTCTAATAAAAATTGGTTAAGCTTGTCGACTAACACTTTAATTGAGCTGCTTTCGGCGCAATCAATACCCAGCTCGTCACAAATTGATTGCAGTAATTCATTAACCGACAGACGCGGATTTACTATAAATGCGATATCGGCATTATTGGGTAGCTGATTAAGCAAACTGCGACAGATGGTTGTTTTACCGGTACCAATATCGCCGGTTAATAAAATAAAACCTCCCTCGTCACCAATGCCGAATAACAAGTGCGCCAATGCCTCGCGATGCTGGTCGGTCATATAAAGGTAGCGAGGATCAGGGGCTATAGAAAAAGGTTTTTCGTGAAGCCCAAAAAAATTCTGGTACATGGCTTAACCTTGTAAAGTGAGCCTAACGCTCACATAGCCGGGGCTTGCACTATCTAATGAAATATCAACAGCACTTATACCTTTTTCAGATTCTAGCTCTCCGAGCCAACTGACAATGTCGTTAAATTTAACTTGCTCTAAGCGCAACCTAACCCTATCACCATCTAATGGCTCAAACCGGCTAAAATTAAGATTATGTTTTTTAGCTGTCGACGATGCGATACTCAACAAAGAACCTTCTCGCTGCGTACCTGTTTCAGCTAACATCTCTTTGACAATTGGCTCTTGAGCAACCATCCATTCATAACCTTCTAGCTGCCGCTCATAAGATTTACTGGCCGAACCCAAATAACCTAGCGCTGGCGATAGGACCATTTGGTAAAAAAGATAGGTCAGTAAAAATAAGACCAATACATTTAGCGCTAAGCGATCGCGATCTGGCAGTGCATGATATTTTTGCTCGAGCTCTTGAAAATTTTTATTTGCTCGCACGCGCGCTACTAGCTGATCAAACTCATCACTTAGTCGCTGCTTTAATTCACTCATTAAATATTACCTAGCTTCTTTTGCTTGTTTACTCATTTGTACTGGCTTACTAACTTCTAGCTATTTGCTTTAAATAATTAACGGCTAATTTGCATTCGACCATTCACTCTATCTTGGTCTTGATTGGCCGAGAGTATATCGACATTTAAACCTTCTAAGGTTAACTGCTCTTTATAGGATTCAAGCACATCAATATTATTAACACGTAAATCAATAATGATATGAGCTCGTTGATTATCGTAACGCAGCTGCCCAATGGTTGAAGGTACTTCTGTCTCTAAATTTGACAGCGCACGCGAAGCGGCATCAAGCAACGGCAAGAAATCAGAGGTCGTACCGCCCACGGCTTTACCCGTCAACTGACGTTGCATTTGCTTAACTGGGTCAATCACTTTTTTCTGCTTAGGGAAAACACTGCGATAAATAGCAACACTATCATCAAAATAACTATCAGCTTTGTAGTTAAGGTAAAAACCACCGGCCAATGTGACCGTTAAAAACACCACGACGCAAGCAGTAACAATTGCCCCGGCCTTTCGTATAAACTGCCTATTCGCTGCATTCGCACTAATAGGACTAAACTCACCTTGAAGTAAATTCAATGTTGCATCCACACTATGCACGGCATTAACAGCCAGCAACTCTGAGCAGCTCTCGGTATAATCTATTTCGCGAGTTTCAATGTTTTCCGAACGAATAAACTGACCTAATTCTGCTTTAAACTCAGTTGGCGTAATAGCGAGCAGATTACTGTCTTGCTCGGCTAAAGCATCTGCAACATCAGCGTCGAAAGGCATGTCCTCTTTAGCCGCTAGCAAAGCAATACTATTAAGCACTGAAGCGTTATTGCTTTCTGACAAGGCTTGAGTTTGTTCATCAAGAGAAAACGTATCTGCCTGCTCATTTTCTTTTGACTTGGTAGTTACTGAAGATGTGCTCGACGATATGGCTAACTGTAAAACGGATTTTGCGATGTTTTTATCTAACACCATACCGCTGTAGTCACCATCTCTGAACAACGTTTTATTATCTTCAAACATTAATTGCCAGTCACCCGCTTTCTGGGGTACACAAAGGACATCGACAAATAAATAATCCGGCAATACGCCTTGTGGCTCTAAAGCTTGTAACCAAGATTCAAGAAGCTCTCGTTTGACTGCAGCAATATGAACCGTTTCGTCAGCCTGATAAACAGGCGTAGCTAAATGCATGCTTTCAATAGGGTCAATAATTTGCTCTTCAACAACAAAGCCTAACACTTGCTTTAAATGGCGATGCTGCTTAATGGGTACTTGGGTAGAGGTCAGTAACACCGAACTGCTTGGAACGATTAATATATTACGACGAATAGCCTTGGATTCAGGCACTTGGCTGGCTAGCTGCTCTAACTGACAATTACCGGAAGCATGAATACGACCATCAGCCGACAATATAGACCAGACCACAGGACTAAACTCATGGATATCGGCTTGTTTAAAGCGTAAACACAAAAAATCTGACATATCTTCTTTACTGTTGAGTTGAAAATGTTGGTTAATACTGCGTTTATCGGCAACGCTTTTGCACAAACCATGACATAAATATTTATTGCCTGTCTTTTATATATATTACAAATATCTTTCTATTGTCGTCTGTATATTTTCAGCCTATCGATTAAACGAAAACAACACTAGCATAACATCGTTTGACCCTATCAGCAGACCAAAAACTCGGAATATAAAAGCTATTTTAATAAGACCAATAACCGCGCTCTATGATTATTGCCCAAGGCTTGTATCGCCTGACATTGAATCACTAGAGCCAGCACCCTTTGAACGCAATGTTGCCTCAATAAATCGCTGGGAATTATCGGTCTCTCGCCGCGATAAAACAACGAATTTCGCGTCTTTACCCTCGCCTTTACGCCTAACAATGGTTGAAAGATAGGCAATGCTGCCGGCATAGTTCGCACGAATGTTAATCTCAAAAAAATCACTCTTTACAGAATAGGCAATTAAAGGGCCAGAAGAGCCAATACCTGTCTGAATATCTTTTGGGTTGAGCACGCTGTTAACATGTAAATTAGGCAGCGAGATACGATTATTAAAATCTGCAAGGCTATTAAACGGCTCGCTTCGAAGCCCTATAATATCCAGCGCAGTGGAGTAACCGATTCCCTCATGGTTGCCCGAAGAATTACCCACCGATGAAGTCTGCAATGTGGTTAAAGCATAATGCGTTGCCGTATTAACATTCAGCGGCATAACGCCAAACGTTTTTATTGCTGTGATATGCGGCAATAAAGCCGCCATCACACTGGGCTCAAACCCTCTCACTAAACGCAACTCCGATACATCAGTGAGCTGCTGGTTAGCAACTAAATAACCAGGATCTTGATCAAGGTAAGCGTTGCCATCACTGGAAAAACCTTCTTCACGATCATCCGAATCGAGCCAGTCTCTTAAATTATCAGCAAGCGTTTCATCAAGATCAAGCTCTACTAACAAGTCACGAAAACGTTTAAGTTCATAAAGGCTAATTTGGCCATTCGCTTGAAGTAAATTATTGACGTTATAAAACCGATTAACATCAACAATATTAACTAACACCGAACCAATATTATCAATTTCAAATGGCATAGGGCCTTGCGCCCAAAACTCGTCAAGATGATCGCCTTGAGGGTTATTATCAATATCTAGGCCCTCATTTTCCTGCAACGCCAATATGGCTAAATCTTCCGCTGCTAGCGCATAATAATAAGCCTGCGTGCGATTCACCATTCCTGTCGTGCGCTGCACATCGAGGACTTTGCCAATAATAATTTTTGACGCTAACAAAGTGGCAATAGCAAAAACTAATAATACGGTAATTAATGCAACGCCTGCCTGCTTACCTCTAGTTGGCGAGTGAGCTATCTTCATTATTTATAGCACCCTAAATACATGGGTCATAATATCTTCGCTTTCAAACACAATACTCACTTCAACGGCCGATGGCGCATCATAGGCAGATACCGCAGGTGCCGAAAACGTCGTCATTGGCGCATCAACCCACTCTAATGCCTTCGCATCCCAAAAGCGTGTCCTAAAATCAACAACGCCGCCAATAAGCACCTGCATTTGGGGCTCGGTGTCTTCCAGCCGGTCTAGCACCTGCCAATAAAGGCGGATTAAATATAAACGCTCGTCTCGGTAATACTCACTATTAGATTCACCCGACTCCGGATGGTAGTCAAGAAGATAGGCAACGCGCTGTAAATCGCTACGCGGCCACTGCAGCGGATTTGACCAGCCGCTACGAGTAAACTCTATAAGGTAATCACCACTTTCAAATAACAGTGGGTCTAGACGATTGCCTTGGCCATTCCAAATAGGCCGATTGACCATTTGACGAAAATCCGAAGCCAATTGCCAACTGAGACGCTGTGTTCGAGCAACCTCTGCAGATTTGCGCTGATTAGTCTCTTGCGCAATCACTACCTGATCGAGTATTTGATAAGCAGCAAGGCTAATCCACGCAAAGATAAACATCGCCACTAACGCTTCTATTAAGGTAAAGCCATTATGACGCTTAATAAAACCAGCACTATACGGCTTTTGAGCTGCTGTCATAGCCGGCAAAGTATCAACTGGAACACTCAAAAGATATCCCCACGAAAACCACTTAATAAAATGGTAGCCGACTGACCAACCCCCCGCTGTCTTACATCGGGCCTAACCATCACATCAATGCGGCGCACTTTATCGTTGGGCGTATCACTGACGGTTAACTCGACACGCCATTCTCGACCGGCATGGGTTATGGTTTCTTCTTCATTGGTCGGCTCAGGAAAAGCCTCTTCAAGAAGCGCCATATTTAATGCATATTCAGCAATATGCAGCGCTTCTGCCTTGTCGCTAAGCACCGATAAATCACGCGTGGCCTGACCAATATTGCCTAACAGCGCCACACCAGACAGTGCCAATACGGCCATAGCCACCATGATTTCTATAAGTGTAAAACCTTTAATTTTGGCTACGCTGTGAGATGACGCCAGCAATGGCATTAATGGGTGTTTTGACTGGGTAAATAAAGTTTTTTGCATTATTCGCTATCCGATTCTAGTCAATCAATCACTTGAATCATTACTTATGGACTTAATCACCGGCGCAGAAAAACCATCGCTAATCACGGATACAACTTGAGCATGCGCTAGCTCTTCAACAGCTAAAAAATCAACGGTAAACGCGGAAACCTCACCCGAACTTAACATTAAAATTTGCGGCAAAATATTGAGCGAACCACTATCAGAAACATCATCTTCATCGACAGCAAGGTCATCGATTTTATCATTACTTCCAAAGCCACCAACGGCCCCGCCACCAAAGCTTAAGTCTTGTGGCGCATTATCGCTTCCTGGTTGAGAAAAACCTTCAACAGCCCAAATAACTCGCATAGACTCAGGTAGTGCATGCAAACGAAAAGCCTGCCCCTTAAAAGGCAACCAACTTTGGCTAATAGCATCAAAACGAACAAGTGAGTATCGATTTTTATCAATCACCACACCTAGTTGCGAAGAGGTATAAATAGCCTCATCAGAGGCCGCAACAACTAAGCGCTGAAACCGCTCTGCCTCAGTACGCAACTCACGAGAAAAGTTATCGCCAATAGACAGCACAATCATGCCAGAAAACATGGCAATAATAATTAGCACAACCAGCAACTCAATAAGCGAAAAACCTTGCTGCTTAAGGCTTGTCTTGCTTGTCGTCACATGCATAAAAGTGCAATCATCCATGACAGAATTAGCGCTTAAAATAATTACCGATCCCAGCTGCTAATATCAGCGGCATATTCATCGCCACCAACACGAGCATCAGCACCCAAGCTCATTAATTCATAAGGCTCCGACCCCTCGCCAGGGCTTAGGTAAACATACTCACCGCCCCAAGGGTCAAGTGGTATTTCGCTAGCTTTAAGATAGCCTTGAGAGTTCCAATTTCTGGGCACCGGCGAAGCCTGTGGCTTTTGAACTAAAGCCTCAAGACCTTGATCAGTTGATGGGTAAAAATGGTTATCCAACTTATACATATCCAATGCCTGCGATAATGTAGCTAAATCGGCCTTAGCTGTAGTTACGCGGGCACGATCAACTTGACCCAAAACGTTTGGCCCAATTAAGCCAATTAACATACCCATAATAACAACAACAACCAATACTTCGATAAGTGAAAAACCATGCTGCTTATTAGCCGTGTTAGCTGAACTAAGCGATTGAAAATTATTAACGTAATTCATAATACCTTCTTGTTTATTTAGGTTTTTGTAATTAAAAAATAAGATCAACAATAAAATTAAGATTAAACAATGGAATTAAGATTAAACAATGGAATTAAGATTGACAATGGGTAATAAAATCGCCACCACAATGACAAACACACAAACACCCATTAGCAAAAGCATTAGTGGCTCAAGAATACCTAACATCACAGCAATCAAACCTTCAAGGTCGCGCTGCTGCGCGGTAGCAATGCGTTGTAACATTTTATCTAACTCGCCACTTTGCTCACCACTAGCAATCATGTGCAGCATCATTGGTGGAAAGTAACCGCCCTCCGCTAATGCACGATTAAGGCTGGTACCCTCTTGCACTTGCTGAGTGGCTAAATTAACACGCCGTCTTAGCCAATGATTAGCTAAAACCTGACCAGCAATTTTAAGCGCCTCAACTAGGGGAACCCCCGACGCAGTTAAGATACTTAAAGTACTAGCAAACTGTGCCGTATTCGTTCCTCGAGACAGTCGCCCAATTAAAGGCAAGCTGAGGATTTGTCGATGCCATTTAATTTGCATCTCAGGCTTGGCTAGCGCAGATTTAATAGCAATAAACACAGCCAGAATACCTACGAATAAAAGCCAACCTTTATTGACAATAAAATCGCTGGTAGAAATTAATACTTGCGTTATCCACGGCAAAGTCTGGCCTTGGGTGTTAAAAACTTTAACAACATCTGGCACCACAAAGACCATTAATAAGGTGACAACACCAATAGCCATAAAAAACAAAATAGCCGGGTAAATCATTGCCATTTGTACTTTTTGACGCGAAGCCTGCGAGGCTTCAGTATAGTCGGCAAGCTTCTCCATAACTAGATCGAGAAAACCGGCTGATTCACCCGCCGCAATGGTTGAACGATATAAATTGTTAAATACACTAGGGAATTCAGCCATTGCATCAGCTAACGTGTAACCCTCTAACACCTTAGAGCGTACCGCTAATAAAATACCATTAACGCGCGCCTTTTCAGATTGCTTTGCGACAGTTCCTAATGCTTCTTCTAAAGGTATACCTGCTGCCACCAAGGTTGCTAATTGTCGGGTTATTAACGCTAAATCAGCGGCGTTTAAAGACGGGCGACGAAAACTAAAACCACTTGTGCCATTTGCTTGCTTTTCATCTGACTGACCTGCAGGCGCAATCTCTAAAGGCATTAAACCTTGTTCGCGTAATTGCTGACGGACTTGTCTTGCACTATCGGCGTCTAACACACCTTTTTGTTGTTTGCCGCTCGCATCGAGCGCTTTATAGCTAAAAGCAGCCACTTAGCTACCCCTCTTGCGTGACGCGTAAAATTTCTTCAACGGTAGTAATGCCTTCAAGCACCTTTTCTTTACCATCATCAAGAATACTGCGGCCCGATAAACGCGCTTGCTTCACCATAATATCTTCTGCCACTTGATCATGAATCATGCGACGAATGTCAGCATCAATTGGCACGATTTCGTAAATACCTCGACGACCACGGTAACCACTATTATTACAGCGCTTACAACCAACCGGCTTAAACATAGAGTGGCCGACATGCTCGCCTAAACCAAGAAATTCACGTTCTTTATCGTCGGGCAAATAAGGGGCTTTACAGTCAGGGCACAACACACGCACTAAACGCTGTGCCACTACACCCACTAAACTAGAAGACAATAAAAAAGGCTCAACGCCCATATCGAACATACGAGTAACAGCACCAACAGCCGTATTAGTGTGCAGCGTACTTAATACTAGGTGACCCGTTAAGCTGGCTTGAACTGCAATATCGGCAGTTTCAGAGTCTCGTATTTCACCTACCATTACCACATCGGGATCTTGTCTCAGCATGGCTCTTAAGCCACGAGCAAACGTCATATCGGCTTTATTGTTAACCTGCGTTTGACCAATACCCTCAATATTATATTCAATAGGATCTTCAACCGTAAGAATATTGCGCGAAGCATCGTTAAGCTCACTTAAACCAGCATAAAGCGAGGTTGTTTTACCTGAACCTGTGGGACCAGTCACTAACACAATACCGTGTGGGCGATGCAATATATTTTTAAACCGAGAAAGCTCTTTTTTATCCATACCCAGTGAGGATAAATTTAAACGTCCCGCTTGCTTATCGAGCAAACGCATAACCACTCTTTCGCCATTACTCGAAGGCATAGTGGAAACACGTAAATCAATTTCACGGCCACCGATACGAATAGAGATTCGACCATCTTGAGGGATTCGCTTTTCGGCAATATCAAGCTTGGCCATTACTTTAATACGCGAAACTAAGAGAGGCGCCAAAACACGCTTTGGCTCAACCACTTCGCGCAACACGCCATCAACTCGATAGCGGACAACTAAACGCTTTTCAAATGTCTCAATATGAATATCCGAAGCATTCTCTTTTACTGCTTCGGTAAGCAACGCATTAATTAAGCGAATAATCGGCGCATCGTCTTCTTGTTCTAATAAATCTTCAGACTCTGGCACCGAGTCGGCTAAGCTGGCCAAATCCATCTCATCGCCAAGGTCTTCAACCATTTGCATGGCTTCGTTATTACGGCTTTCGTATGCTTGCGCTAATAAACCATCAAAACGACTTTCTTTTACTGCCTCGCAAACAAAGCTTACGCCAAGGTGACGCTGAATCTCGGCAACCACACTCTGACCAATCATTTCTTTGTGATACAAAGTAATACTATTGCCATCATCTAACACAAAACCACCGCAGCGCTTGGCAAATGGAAATGGCAATAAAGGTCTAGCACTGTCATCGACAGTCGTCTCTTGTGAATCGAGTGACGCTTGTGAAACCATCGACTCTTGTGATTTTAGCTCTTCGCTTTCCTCTGGTGAGTTTTCGTCTCCAGTCCCTAATAGCGAATTTATATAGCTTTCCAATATCTGAACCCCATGTCTTTACCCAGTATTTTTTTAAACACTCAGTAATGAAAATAAAAAGCAAAAAGACGACCAATATCGTCACTGTTCATTTAATAACCGATCCAATGCAAAATGCACATCAATCCCGTTAAATAACAGCAAGCACTCAACTTAACCGTCAGAATACACACAGTATATGGCATGGAAAAGATTTTTTGAGCTCTGCCGCAAAAATTGACAAGACTTTTGAGAATTCACGGGTAAATTGTTGGAAATTGGCAAGTTTTTGGATATTTTAAACCCTCATCTAACCTCTTTGCTGCTTTAGCAGTCTATAATGTGACTCTTAATTGGCATTTTTTATGAGCGTCTCGGTGTCAACCTCACAGACCTCGATACATGCCATAAACCGGCGGAGCGAAGAAACGAATTTTTTAGCATGCGATCACCATTACCCCCATCATTGCAAATGCTTATTAATAACCCAGTTATCGCACTGAGTTGTTCAGCTATTGCAGCGGCAGTCATCATCGCATTATGGAGTACCGGCATGCTAATGAGCACACTCCTCTACCAGCCCACACCTAATATTGCACGTAACACAAGTAGCCAAAGTACATCACTTATAGACAGTAGCGGCATTAGCGAACGCCACTTTTTTGGAATAGCCAACGCTAAGCCAGAAATTATTATAGAAGATTTACCTGAAACCAAGCTTGAGCTCATATTACGCGGGGCGTTTACTGCCAACCAAGAAAGTAATGCTGGTGCGATTATTGAAGACGATAAAAGAAATTCAAAACACTATGCCATTGGTGACACGCTACCCGGTAATGCCGTTTTAAAATCTATTCATGCAAACAAAGTCGTACTAACAAGAAACGGTATCTTTGAAACGCTATACTTTCCCGAAGCTAAAAAGACTGACGGGGGCTTTTCGGCCACTTCAATCGTTCCGTTAAATAAACAAGAAAGCAGTGAGCGACGCAAAGCTATTCGTGAAAGAATAAACAAACTGCGCGAGCAAAGATAATAGTCTTTTAACCCGCCACATTATACGATGTCATGGCGAACTAATTACAAGCTGACAATATGATAAACAACCCAATAAAAAAACTAATTCATCTATCTGACCTAAGTTTATTAGCTCGTCTTATTGTCATTATTGGCTTATCGTTTTCCTTTGCACCGCTTTCTTATGCGCAACCAGAATCAACAACTGCCCCATCCTCCGAGGCAGTGACAGAGTCTGAAGAAGAATTTACTCTCAACATGCGCGAAGCTGACATTCAGGGTTTTATCCAATGGGTAGCTAACCGAACCGGTAAAAATATTGTTATACATAGATCGGTAAAAGGTAATGTCACTATTTTATCGTCTCGCCCCGTATCCCCCGATGAAGCCTACGAACTATTTTTAACCGTTTTAGCAATGAATAATTTCGCAGCGGTAGAATCCAATGGGGTTATCAAAATAATACCCGCTGGTGAAGCAAAAACCGACAGTCTACCCTTTATTGGTGAGCAGACACGCGAAGGAAGTATTGTCACCGCCATAATTGATGTCGAGCACAGCAGTGCCACCGAGCTAATGGCACTCGTTAGGCCACTAATACCTGCGTCGTCTCATATTGCCAGTTACAACCAAACTAACACACTAATTATTGCCGACTCCGCAAAAAACATTGCTAAAGTCACTCGCATTATTCGCTTATTGGATAAATCAGAAAACAAAATCGATCTAGATATCATTCCTATTATTCATGCTTCAGCCGATGATATCGCAGCCACATTGAGTAAGGTTGTAAAATCTCTAAGCAATAATGTGGCAGCAAAGGCCGAACAAGACAAAGTTGAATTCGCTGTCGATAAGCGGTCGAACTCTATTCTAATTACGGGTAACGCGAGCAAACGCGAACAAATTAAAAATTTAATTAAGCAGCTAGACCTACCTTTAGAAGGTGGCGGTAATACACAAGTGGTTTACTTAAATTATATTGAAGCCTCTGAAATCACACCTATCCTAAAAAGCGTTGGCGATAGTGTCATTAAAGATAGCAAGTCAGAATCGACTCAAAGCTTTAGCATTGAATCCAGTGAAACAACTAACGCTCTTATTATAACGGGGCCACCAGGCCTTCTTAGCAACCTGAAGTCGGTCATCAAGCAACTAGACATTCAACGTGCACAAGTATTAATAGAAGCCGTTGTAGTTCAAGTATCCGGCGATGCAGGCGAAGATTTTGGTGTTGTTTGGGGCGGTTCTGAAATTTACCAAGAAAACCGTACCGGCGGCATTGGCGCAGTAAACGTACCTGCTAGCAATGCCGACTTCGGCAATCTAGTTGGCGCAGCTATACCCTCTACAGATAGCACAAGCTCTACTGCCCAGTTGGCGGCTGGCGTATTGAGCAACTCAGGCTTAACATATGGCTACCTAGAAGACGGCAATTTAATTGCCGCATTACGCGCAATTACCACCCGTAATAAATCTAACATTATGTCTACGCCGACGATTGTTGCGCTAGACAACGAAGAAGCCAGCCTATTAGTGGGCCAAAGTGTACCGTTTATTACCGGTAGCTCAACATCGTCTGGCGCCACAACCGCCAACCCCTTCCAAACTATTCAGCGGCAAGATATTGGTATTACTTTAAATGTCACGCCCCGCATTAACCAAGGCGACTCAATAACACTAGAAATTGAACAAACAACAGAAAACGTATCGCAAACAGCGAATAGCCAAGCAGCCGATTTAATCACCGAAAAAACCGAAATCAAAACCAGCGCACTTATTCGTGACGGACAAGTACTGGTGTTAGGTGGTTTAATTCGCGAAGACGACGTAACCACCCGTACCCAAGTACCCTTACTCGGTGATTTACCTTTACTCGGTCGTTTATTTAGATCCAACTCTGTGAGCAAAAGAAAGAATAATTTAATGGTGTTTATTCGCCCTGTGATCTTAAAAGACCAGCTGCAAATAAGCGGATTAACCGCACAGCGCTATGCTTTTATGCGCGAAAAACAAATGCAGAATGCGTTAAGTACTTTTATTAAGCTATCAGAAAACCCTGCATTAGCAGACTTTGATGAGTTTCAGAAAATAACACCACAAGTAAATGAGACTAGCGAGTAACGGTTTATTATCTTTATACAAACATCGCTTTGTAAGGAAATAAACCAAATACCCCACCCGTATGAATAAAGACAATCTCGCTATCATCTGCAAACCGGCCGTTCACTATTTCTTGTAGTAAACCATCAAAAGCCTTACCCGAATACACGGGATCTAAAACCACGCCCTCTGTACGAGATAGCATAGCAATAGTATCAATAACTGACTGCCCCGCTTTTGCATAGCCTGCGCCCACATAGCCATCAATAACACGAATCATGCTGTCATTGATAGCAGATGTTAAGTGGCCAGGATACTTACATTGCCAGTCGGCAATATCATCTTTAATTTTATGAATAAAATATTGCTCATCATCGCAGACGTTAATACCGTAAATATCGGCCTGCATATTCAGCAAATGAGCACCCATAATTAATCCAGCCTGCGTGCCACCTGAACCCGATGCCGTTATAATTGCCGCAGGTGAAATACTCTGCTCAATAAAGTCATTACTCATTTCTTCACAAGCGGCAATATAACCCCACAACCCATCGCCATCACTGCCGCCTGTTGGAATAGCCAACGCGCGACAGCCTGATTGAATAAAATCGTTAGATACTTTAGCAAAAAGTGCGGGTAGTTTAGCTGCGTACTCAGACTGAGAGTGATAACTAATCGTACAGCCAGAAAGCTCATCGAGTAACTGATTACCATCACTGACATCGGTTGCTGACGGTATACCACGAAGAATTAAGTGGCACTGCAAACCAAGTTGAGCAGCCACCAAAGCCGTTGCTCGGCAGTGATTAGATTGAATGCCACCACAGGTAATTAACGCATTACAGCCTGAAGCTTGCGCCTTAGCAACAATAAACTCCAGCTTACGAACCTTATTACCGCTTAACGTAGAACCGGTCATATCGTCGCGTTTAAGCCAAATTAATGGGCCACCAATTTGTTGCTGCAGACGCCTTAAGGGTTGCAGTGGTGTTGGCGTATGAGCCAGCTTAATGCGAGGAGGATAATTAATTGAACTTGTCATCTAACTACCTCATTTAGGCGGCTACCAGCGCTGCTGGTAGCCGATTGGACGAGAACTACATACTTTCTTAAAGCGTTTTGTTAAACCGCTTTAAGCGTGGCTGTTATTACACGGCCTTAAGTGTGCCTGTTGTTAAACGGCTTTAAGTGTGCCTTTAGGCAAAACGGCATGAACAGCAATACGCTGGAATTTTAACTCCATACCATCTGCAGCTTCTAAGACAAGATAATCACCTTCAATTTTTCTTACTTTACCAAGTAAGCCACTTGTCATTACCACTTCATCGCCTTTTTGTAAGCCATTAACTAATTCTTCGTGCTCTTTTTGACGCTTGCGCTGTGGGCGGATAGCAATAAAGTAAAAAAAGATGAAAAGACCCAATAAAAAGATCATTTGCATGGCTACGCCACCTTGAGGTTGTGCTCCACCTGTTTGCGCATGCGCCTGACTAATAAATAAACCCATTGTAAACCTCTTTAAATAAAACCAAAATTTAATAAAAACTTAAACCTGTTACCATTTTAACTGCATCTAATAGTTTATCGCTATTAAATAGCTCGCTACAAATTACTTTTAATCCAATCCATTACATCATCATGATGCGTCTTGGTTTTTACTTTATCCATAATATGCTTTAGCTTGCCGTCTTTGCCAACAATAAAGCTGCTTCGCAAAATTCCATCATATTCACGCCCCATAAATTTCTTAGGGCCCCATGCACCATATTTGTCCGCTATTTCATGGCCTTCATCCGACAGCAGATCAAAATTTAATGATTGCTTATTCATAAAATTTTGTAACCGCTTAACGGGGTCAGGACTAATACCTAAGACCACGGTATCTAATTTTGCTAACGCTTTCTCACTATCTCGTATGCCACAAGCCTGAACAGTACATCCAGGAGTGCTCGCTTTAGGGTAAAAGTAAACCACTACATTCTTCTTGCCTTTAAAGTCTTTTAAGCTGACTTTAATACCGTCTTGATTGAGTAATGTAAATGCAGGCGCTAAATTGCCCAACTTAGGTAATGCCATAGGTGGAAACCTCTCATCAATAGTAAACTGTGTATGCCTTAGCTATCATCATCAATCGATAACGTGTCGGGTAAATCTTTTTTGGCTTTTGCCCCCAACGCTTTTAAATTAGCAACGCGTCTTATTAAATTACCACTACCAGCCGATAAACGTTTAAAACTCGTGTCATAAGCTGATTGAGCTTTTTCAATATGACGCCCAACATCTTCTAACGATTCGATAAAAGAAACAAACTTATCGTGTAAATTGCCTGCCTCTAACGCTATTTTTTCAGCATTTTTATTTTGTCGCTCATGCCGCCAAATGGTTTCGACCGAGCGAAGAATGGCCAGTAGATTAGTGGGGCTTACCAAAACAATATTTTTGTTATAAGCATCACCCCAAATATCTTTGTCATTTTGCAATGCCAATGCCGAAGCACCTTCAATAGGAATATAAAGCATGACATAGTCTAAAGTATTCACACCCACAAGACTGTCGTAGTTTTTATTACTCAAACCTTTAATGTGTGCGCGTATAGAGCTTACATGTTCATTGAGTGCCAGTTGCCGCTGATTATCATCCTCTGCTTCAAAATAGCGTGAATAAGCGAGTAGCGATACTTTAGAATCAATAATCACATCTTTGCCACCCGGTAAATGAACAACCACATCGGGAATTTGCCTAGAGCCATCTTCAGCCTTCATAGCGACCTGTGTCTCATACTCCTCTGGCTCGCGTAAACCACACATTTCTAACGCGCGTATTAAGGTGAGCTCGCCCCAATTTCCTTGTGCTTTATTATCATGCTTTAATGCTCGCGTAAGGTTATTAGCATCCTCGCCAATTTTCAGGCTATCTTCACGTAACTGGGTTATTTGCTCTTTCAGGAGATGGCGCTCTTTACTTTCGTTACTGTAAACCTCTTCGACCTTAGTACGAAAGTCACTTAACTGCTGCTTTAGCGGTGATAAAGTGCCTTCTAAGGCCTGCTTACTCGTACGTTCAAACTTCTGGGCTTTTTCATCAAAAATACGATTAGCTAAATTTTCGAAGTCGCCACTTAACTGCTCTCGATTTTTTTGTAGCAGCTCAATTTTTTCATCAAGCGATTTTTGCTCGGCTTTGGTTCGTGCTTCTAACTCGGCATAACGTGTGCCCTGCTCTGCATAATCAGCTTGCAACAATTTAAGCTGAGCCTGTAACTGCGTACGCTCTTCAGACAAAAGCTTTTTCTCGGTTGTAATCACTGCCGACTCTGATTGCAATACTTGAAGCTCAGACTGATGTTGCATTAACTTTTTTTGGTGATAAACCAATAGAATGATGCAAACAATGACCAATGCAATAGATAAGATAATTAATAATGTATTCATAGTTTAATTAATACCTTTAAGACTATTGCTTTTGCTGCTCAGACTCATGGTGAGAGGCATCTGAATGATGACTAGAAACCATGTCACTGAAATTATGGCGATGCGGAGGTTCAATACTTACCAAGGCCAATGCAAAACCAACACCCAACAATAGAACCACCGTCATTTTTAAACGATCATGACTATGAAAATGCACCTCGGGTAGCAAGTCACTTAGCGATATACATAAAAACACGCCTGCAGAAAAAGCCAATAAAGCACCGACATAAAGCCCATGGCCACCAGCAATAACATTAATTCCCCATAACGCTGCCAAAGCACTTAATGGGCAGATAATGGCAAAGGCAAACATAACCAGTTGACGTTTCATTTTACTGGCGCCGCTATCTGTCATCAATGAAGAAATTGTGAGCGCATCTAAAGGCTTGTGCAGCAAGATAGCTAAAAACACGCCAAAACCAACTAACGTGGCCAGAGCGTTATCACCCGAAAATATTGCCCAATCGGCCTGCATGCTGGCCGCTAATGCAACACCATCTATCATGGTATGAATGGTTAAACCAAGGGCAATGCCCATCCAGCTGGCAGGTTGCGTGGCCGAACGTTCGCTATGGGAGTGATGAGAGTGATCGTTATTTGTATGAGAATGGCCTGCATGGCCATTACCGCCATGAGCATCACCTGCATGCTCTACGCACTGACTATCATGCGCATCGTCACTCATATCATGATGATGAAAATGAAACACACGCAACAATAAAAACATGGCTAACAAACCAAACATGGTCCAACGAGCTGCTATTTCGACGGCTTGGTCACTAGCTATGGTATATATTGCATGAGGCAGTAAGTGAAAAATGGCAATGCCAAGCATGAGCCCTGAGACAAAGCTCATGACAAGCTGCGTTCGCGTGTGGGTCATCTTTACCATTGTTGGTAATTTACCACCCAGCATAATAGCCGCAACTAGGACTAAGGAATAAACCGCCAGCACGCTAATTAAAAGTGGATCGATTGTTTCGAACATAAGTTAAAGCATTTCCATTATTAAAGTATTAGCCAACCGGCGATTGCATGCTTTGCCAATAGCTATGATCAATATCTAGCATTTCAATTTCAAACTGCCCGCTCACATGATCAGCAACTAGGTCGACTAATGCTTTGTGCACGGTTGGAAAAGCCAACTCATCCCAAGGAATATCATCAAAAGCAAACAGACTAACCTCTGAACTTTCGGTTGTTGTCGAAAATGTATCGTCCAACATGTTGGCTCGGAAAAACATATGAATTTGGTTGGCATGCGCCACATTAAACACACGGTAAATCGATAAATTATTGATGTTGGCACATGACTCTTCTATGGTTTCGCGGTGCGCACCCTCACTACTGGTTTCATCATTTTCAAGGAAACCTGCCGGCAATGTCCAAAAACCATGTCGCGGCTCAATATTACGACGGCAGAGTAAAACTCTTACACCGTGCTCCTGATCAACATAAAGCGGAATGGTGCCAACAACCACATTGGGGTTTTGGTAGTGAACAAGATCACAGCTAACACAAATATAACGCAGACGATTATCGCCTGACGGAATTTTATGTGCGACAGCTGAACCGCATTGACTACAAAACTTCAAAACAACTCCTTTTTAACGACTAATTATCTAGGCCTTTAACGCGCGATATTTGCCAGCATGAAAAACCAATGGGCTAATGTTATCGGCAATATTTAAATCACTTATCGCAAGGACTTTGCCGACCATAATAATATGGTCACCACCGTCATGGCAGACATCGACCTCACACTCAAAACTCACTATCGCATGATGCAATAACGGCATTCCTGAAGTCGCGCCTAGCTGATAATGCTCAGCATCTAAGTCATGGCTATTTTTCATAGCGTACTGGTTGGAAACATCCTGCTGTTCATCGCTTAATATATTAACGGCAAAATGTTTAGCTGCAGCAAAAGCGTTAAACGTATCAGAGCTTTTTTGCAAGCTCCAAAGCACTAAAGGCGGGTCCAAAGAAACCGAAGCAAAAGAGTTGGCTGTAACACCAAAAGGCACATAGCCTTCTGGATCTGCCGTCACAACTGTCACACCGGTTGGAAATTGCCCAAGCGCATCACGCAGTGCACGTTGATCTATAGCCATATACGTAAACCTATTGGTTGCTTCTAAAATCTAACGATTAAAATATACCGACTCAGTCAATACTAATTTTTGAATCATTATAAAACAGTACACTTTAACAAGATACTGTAAAGCATTGATAAAAATACAATAAAATAAAAGCACTATCGATTAGCTGAAGTCTTTATTTATTCGGGAAGATATCCGATTGCGTGTTGAATAACAACGCTGTTTATACCATCAAAGCCACTGATCCAAAGCCTTAGAGTCACTGAGCTTAGCGTCAACCCATTGCTCACCGCGCTCAAAAATAGCCTTCTTCCAGAAGGGTGCGGCATTTTTTAAATAATCGATAATATACCCACAGGCAGCAAAAGCCTCTTTGCGATGACTTGAAGCAACCAGCACCATCACAATGGGCTCACCCACAGCAAGACGACCAACGCGATGAATTACCTTGCAAGCAAGAAAATCCCATCGCTGCGATGCGGTTAAAACAATAGCTTCAATGGTTGACTGCGTCATTGCTGGGTAGTGTTCTACATCTAAAGCCAACAACGCGCCATAAGCAGCTGCATTATCCTTCACATCCCCGGCATTATGCTCACTAGCCCTAACACTTCCAGTAAAAGTGGCTAACGCACCCACATCCGTTCGGCGGCCTGCCAGCTCTGCCTCAAGTAACAGCGTTTCCGTGGCTAAATCAAACGATGAAGACTGAATAACCACACTCACAAAAGGCGAACTGTTAGACTGCGGATAAATACTCATAAAGGTGATTTACCCACCGGTAACAGGAGGGAAAAAAGCCAGCTCATCGCCATCGCTAACGAGGGCATCACGAGAAACCGTTTGCTGATTTTTAGCCGCAACAACTTCTTTGGCAAGTAACACTTGCCACTTATCATCACCCTTAGTGACTAAACGATTTAACAATACCTGCACAGTATCGCCACGAAGCCACTCAACTGACTGCTCGCTAATGCCTAGTTGCTCTCTTAAGCGCGCAAAAAACAATACTTTAACCATAAAAACCTTTAATCGCTTACGTCTCTATACCAATGACCACTTTTACCACCGGCCTTTTCATCCAGCTTAATATCCGAGATAACAATGGACTTATCAACTGCTTTACACATATCGTAAATCGTTAAAGCCGCAACTGACACCGCTGTTAAAGCTTCCATTTCCACACCCGTCTGCCCAGTCATTTTACAAATAGCGCGCAGATATACGCAGTGTTTACTGGCATCTAAATCAAACTCCAGCGCAACAGAAGACAGCATTAATGGATGGCAAAGAGGAATTAAATCGCTGCACTTTTTAGCGGCTTGAATACCAGCAATGCGCGCCACAGCAATAACATCACCCTTTTTGTTATTGCCCTCGCTTAATTGCAAAAAAGCCTCTTTACCCAGAGACACCTTTGCACTTGCTGCTGCCACTCTAAGCGAATCAGCTTTAGAGGAAACATCGACCATATACGCTTCGCCAGCCGCATTCAAATGGCTTAAACCATCACTCATTTGCTCAACCCTGCCTTTAATTCAATTTATTCAATATCAAGGTTTTATTGTCTCACTTTATATTGTTTTAAGACAAAGGTTTTTAGCTGCCCGCAATGCGAGTAAATGCATTAAGGCCAAAGCGCACGATGCCAATGCAAGCGGCAGAGGTTTAATTAGCACCCTTACCATGCCATTTTAATTAGCACCCTTACCATGCCATATAGACACTCGATCACAGCAAAATCCCGCATTAGTGTAAAAATCAACCTTTAAGAGCGCCATACTCACGGGTAGAGACTTTAGTATTATTAGGTATAATGCCGCGCATCGAACAGCCGGATGGCTAGCCAGCATGGTTTAACCCCTTGTTTAGGCACTTAACACCCTATCCTTTCGTAACATTGCTTTCGAACAATCGATTGGCCTCACTATTAGCAAAAAGTCTATGCGGCCCTTCACCCAAATATTAATTAACCGTACGAGAAAACTATGTCTGATATCGACTTATCCACTACCGAATTAAAAGCATCCTATGGCGTTGGCATGCAAATGGGCCAGCAATTAAAAGGTGCTTTTAAAGACGTATCATTAGCTGCTGCTATTGCAGGACTAAAAGATGGCTTTAACAACCAGCCACCAAGAATTGAAGGCGATGCCATAAACGCAGCGTTTCAAGAAATTCAAGCAGCAATGGCAGCCGAAAGCAAAGCAGCTGCTGCTGAGCACTCAAAAGAAGGCGAAGCGTTTTTAGCTGAAAATGCTAAACGTGACGGCGTTACCGTGACTGAATCTGGCCTTCAATACGAAGTATTAGAAGCTGGCAGTGGCGACAAGCCACAAGCCACTTCAACTGTACGCACGCATTACCGCGGCACATTAATTAACGGTGACGAGTTCGATAGTTCTTACAGCCGCAATGAGCCGACTGAATTCCCAGTAAACGGCGTCATTCCTGGTTGGACAGAAGCGCTTCAGTTAATGGAAGTTGGTGCTAAATGGAAGCTGTTTATTCCGTATCAACTTGCCTATGGCGAGCAAGGTGCTGGCGGTGCGATTGGCCCATTCCAAGCACTTGTATTTGAAATTGAGCTTATCGCTATACTGTAGCTCTAGTTGCAGCACTAGCTGTAACTACAAACTGCAAGCTACAAACTGTAAGCTACAAACTAAAGTCAAACGTTAGACGAAACGAGTAGAAAGACAAAACCGCTTTCTACTTGTTTTTAAAACTCTTACCGCCTTACCTCAAGAAAACTACACCCTATGAATTTTTTAGATCCTTATCTAAGCCAAGATCTCCACAATGGCAATCAAATAACGATTAATGCCGATCAAGCTTGCGATTTTGCCAAGCAAGTTGCGGGCGACTTTAACCCTATCCATGATGCCGATTCAAAGCGATTTTGTGTGCCGGGGGATTTATTATTCGCCATTGCGCTTAATCGATACGGTTTGCACTCATCCATGCAGTTTTCATTTTTAGAAATGTTAGGTGCCGACGTACCGATTATTTATTCAGAAAATAACGAGATTAGCGCTGAAGACAACAAAGTGCATCAAGATGTCAGTACCGCCAATGGTAAAAAAATTATTGCCATAGAAACCGCTGGTGATAGAGGCGACAATGCCGACACCATAGAAAAGTTAGCCCTAAGTTATGTTCGTTTTTCAGGGCAGAACTTCCCGCATATTTTAGCGCCACTTATGCAAGAGCAAGGCGTAATGATAAATCCTGCTAGGCCCTTAGTGATTTATAAAAGCATGTCCTTTGAGCTAGACGATGTGCAGGCCGAGAACCTATCTCTTCAATTAGATGAGTGTTCGCTTGAAGTTCAAGGCAAGCGCGGCAATGGCATATTTTCATTTAGTTTAATGTCAGGAGATAAAAAAGTAGGCAGCGGACAGAAAAACTTAATTTTGAGTGGGCTTAGAGCCTATGATCACGACGTGATAACAAAATTTGCTGCTGAGTATCTTGCCAAGCGGGACAAGTATCTAGCGAATGCATAGTACGCTAGCGAAAGGCTACAGGCGCTTTACAGGATCAAGTATCTAATATAGAGTGCCGCGCTTTCAAGATAAAAAAAGCAAAAAAAAAATTACAATAGAAAAGTACGGTGAGGTGTCTGAGTGGTCGAAAGAGCACGCCTGGAAAGTGTGTGTACGGCAACGTACCGAGGGTTCGAATCCCTCCCTCACCGCCATTTAAATCTTTAAAGGCTCTTAAGCCCTTGTTAGTTAGCAA
>JBELIP010000014.1:0-45933 GCA_042090785.1 Cellvibrionales bacterium
GTTATAAACCCCAACATTTCTATCACTGTAATCAAAAACCATCGCGGCGTTTGATGCAGCACTTGATGTTATAGCCAACATTAAAAGTGATTTTTTTAATATCTTCATCTGTTATCTCCAAGGGTATCTTATTTTTATTTTTTTAATCTAAGGGGTTTAAATTTATTTTTTTATAATATTAATTTTTGCACCAAAAGCCTTACAACTTGCAATGAATAACCTCAAAAGCAAAGACCGAATCTGCCTTGGAATAATTGCTTCTACCGCATTTCCCTGTACAAAAAATCGACTCTAAATCTATCACCCTGCTTTATAAGCGTCTATTTGTTTTTTGTATCAGAGCCATAATTTTTGTATCAAAAGAAAGCATTTTGATACAAAAACGCACAACAAAAGGCCTTAAAATCACGCTTGCAGTGCTTTTTAATTATTAATAATACCGCCAAAAATGACTTTAAGTCATTGATTTATATCAAAAACTACTTTTTTCTTGCTCTTAAAGCACCCAAACCCAGCATTGATAAACCTAGCGCTAACAGACCAAAGCCACCCACCATAGGTATTTGTATTTCTTCAACGTCACCGGTACCCCCATTTTCAAATCCATCAATAACGGCCTGCGCCGCAGCCGCAGCATCATTCGCATTGTTAGGGTTAGTACCCACCGCTATCTCAAGCGCGTTAGGCACACCGTCACCGTCAATATCCAAATCACAGACATTACCAATACCATCTTGGTCAATATCACCTTGGTCAGTATTAGCAACGGCAGGACAATTATCTATTGCGTTATCGATTGTATCTAAATCGGTGTCGCCATTAGGGGTGCTATCACAAGCATTGCCGACAAGGTCATTATCAGAATCTTGCTGGTCACTGTTTGCAACTAAAGGACAATTATCATTAGTATCGAGCACATTATCGTTATCATCATCACTGTCACAGACATCGCCAAATGCATCATTGTCTAAATTTAATTGATCGCTATTCGGCGTGTTAGGACAGTTATCTAAATCATCATTAATACCATCGTTATCGCTATCTTGCCCCGAATCTTGGAATTCATAAGCGCCAATATCAACAACATCACCAATAGTGGCAAAGTCCACAGAAGCCGAGCCCTGCGGGACAATAGAAAAATCATCAATATAAAATTCTTTACCCGAAGCCGGACTAGTCGGGCCCTTGATATAAACAAACGTATCGTCCGAAGCGCTATGCG
This sequence comes from Cellvibrionales bacterium, assembly GCA_042090785.1. Classification (GTDB taxonomy): domain Bacteria; phylum Pseudomonadota; class Gammaproteobacteria; order Pseudomonadales; family UBA7434; genus UBA7434. Next base: position 1,223 of record JBELIP010000014.1, read on the forward strand.
TATAGTTCCATGTTATCTGCTGCCAATCGGCATTGGATGCAGTGATCGCTGGAGAGTTAGAGTACGTTGCCTCGCCATTAAGCGTGCGTTTAATGGCAATGCGACTCGTACCTGAAACACCCTCTGCCAACCTAACCCAGACAGAAAAAGTATAGGTTTCACCAACCGTTAAAAGGCCGTTTAAATAGAAACGGGGGCTCGAATAATTAAACGCTCGGTCACTGGTATAAACACTGTTTAAGCCTGTTTTTGCTTGCACCGAACTTAATGCCACTGTTGAACCAAAACTATTCCAACCATCCAGTGAGCTTTCAAAACTAGAAGCAGCAATAATTGATTCGGGAAGAACCGGGCGAGCAACACCGTTAATATCATTAATGGGCGTATAGGTTGAATTACCGGCATTAATGGCTGGTGAAGTACCCAACACAGAAAAATCTAAGCCCGTCATATCAATAGCACCATTGACGACAGCTGGCGCATTGACAAACAAAGGATCAACATTAATTTGGTCACTGGCACTTGATTGATTGTAAGAACCGTTGACCAAAATATTATTCGAAGTCGTTTTTGAGCCGATAATATTCACTAACGATAATGCTGTGAACTGGCTGTCGCGCGTAACAATAATATTGTTAGCTACTTCAACGGCGAGTACATCATTAGCTTTAATACCCGCTACTTTATTCGAACCGACATGACGTGGATTACCTGCGGCCACCGATAAATCCTGAATAATTTCATGCACACCATTAAAGTAGAGCGTATTATTTCGATAAATTGCTCGTGCTGCATCCGAGTGATCGAAATTAATACCGTTTTTACCGTTGTTAACCAGTAGGTTATTTTCAAACAAGAATGTTCCAGCATAACCAGGATCACTTCGTGTAACGTAAAGCCCCTGACCATCTAGAATATAGTTTTGACTTGCTGAACCATAATTACCGCCAGGACCACCTGCATTGTCAGGTAGCTGAGTGACATAAAAAGGAATACGGTTCCAAGAGTTATACACCACGTTACCGCGCATAATCATCTTAATTTCTGTGCCGTTATCACCCGCAGCAGAAATAGTTTCTGCATAAACAATCGCGCTGGATGCCGATGATGTCCACCACGTAGCGTTATAAACCTCGTTAGATTCAATCGTTACATAGTCCGCATCATTAAAACGGATAGCCGAACCAGGCGTATTATAGACTTTGTTATTCCTAACAATAATATTGCTATGAATGCCATAACCCCAAATACCTTTACCAGCAAAATAATTGCGATTAAATGACGTGTTTGGGTCGTTATCTTCAGCAACCAAAATTTTATAATTTCTATTCGCTATAGCTTGATCATAATCAATAAATTGTGACGGCCCTTCTATTTCAAATCCTTCAATAATAATGTGACTCACACCATTAGCGACGTTAATCCCACCAGAACCATCAAACTCAATCTTGGGTGAATGACCCTCAAGGTTGCGCAAAGTAATAGGATTACCCGCCGTACCTGACTTATTAAAATTAACCGCAGCACCCTTATTCAAGCTATTTGGGTTTACGCCTAATTGCTTATTAGTATCGAAGTTTGAATTTCGATAAGTACCATCCATAACAAAAATAGTATCGCCAGCCGATGCCTGATTGATACCTTGATTTATGGTTAAAAAAGCAGATGATTGCGATCCACCAGAATTACTGTTGGAACCGTTGGCCGAAACATACCAGTTAGCAGCAAATACATGGCCAGCCATAGACAGGCTTAGGCCAAATGGAATAAGTGTTCTGCAAGTATAAAATTTGAATGAAAACACAAAAAAACCTCAGCTATATCGCTATCAAATAAAATTATTATTGGTTACAAAATAAGCCAAAGCCCGCATGAAGACAAGGCAAATAGGCTTGATACAAACCGTACTAAAGCAAGCATGATCAATGATACTTATTGAAACCCATTAAACTAAAAATCGTAACATATTGATTTCTATTCACTTCCTGACAAAACTTAATGTTATAACTTAGTATAGTTGCTGAATGTTTTGGCATCGAAAAACTGTGTAACAGAATGTGTCAATATCAGACATAGACAAAGAGTTAGACGGCTAAGCGCTTTTTATTTTCTCGTCTTTATATGCGTGGCCAACTGCTTACTCAAATCACGTAATACCAATTTATAATCCGTATTACTAGCAAGGTTCCGCGTCTCATCTGGGTCATTTTTATTATCGTAAAGCATTTGTGCTTTTACTTTTTTATCCGCCCCAAACCATTGAGTCAGTGTATATCCACCGGTATGAATAGCCTCGGCCGAGTGATAACGAGGAAATACTGCCGAACGCGCAGGCAAACTGTCATCACTAAGATGCTTTGCCAAACTGATACCTGCCAACTGCTTAGGCCCATCAATACCCGCTAGGTCCGTTAAGGTGGGATAGATATCAATGAACTCAACTAAACCATCTACAACTTGATGACTCGGCCTATTTGGCGCGCGAATAATAAGCGGCGTCTTTGTCGCTACATCAAAAGTAGAATGTTTACACCAAAGGCCGTGCTCACCAAGACTATATCCATGATCACCCATTAAGACGACAATGGTATTCTCGGCGAGGCCTAACTCATCAAGTTTGCCTAACACTTTACCTACTTGGGCATCGGTATATGAAACGGATGCGTGATAACCATGCACTAGACGTCTTGCCTGCTCCAAACTAACAGGACCTTTTGGTGGCGTGTCACTATAGGCTCTAAGCTCACCAAAGTGATGATACGCTCGGTCAGGGGCGCCCTCAGGCAATACTGCTTGTGGCAAAATAAATTGGTTAGCGCTATATAAGTCCCAATACTTTTTCGGCGCATTAAAAGGTAGGTGAGGCTTAACAAAGCCAACCGCTAAAAAGAAAGGTTCATCGGTCTTGGCCAACCGAGACAGGGTTTGCATCGTTTTATTTGCCACCATACCGTCAAAGTAAGACTCATCAGGACCGTCAAACATTTCCGTTGAGGGGCCACGATTTGTTTTACGATACTCAGCTATATTCTCTGGCCGCTGATAATTGCGGAAGGAAGTATTACGCTCTTGATCTTGATCATAATCTGCGATCCAAGCACGACCAGAAGTCCAGCTTTTTTCCGCAGTATCTTGGGTTTGATGAAAAATTTTGCCGTACCCAACCGTGTGATAGCCATTGTTTTTGAAATGTTCAAAGACCGTCGTAGCCTCTGGCGCATCTTTTTCTACCCAGGTGTAGTAATTTTTAAATCGATTGGGCAAAGCGCGCATACCGGTAAACAAACTCGCGCGTGAAGCACCACAAACCGGCACACTGACATAGGCATTAGCAAAACGAGTGCCGCTTTCAGCTAGCGCATCAATATGCGGAGACTGCACATGCGGACCGCCATAGGCACCTAATTCCACACGCAAATCATCAACCATAATAAATAAAACATTTGGCTGTTCAGTATCCGCCGCATAACTAAAAACAGAAAAAGTAGTAGAAAAAATTAAAGCCATTAACAATCGGTTCATGGGTCTCGTATCCTAAGAAAATTTTTATTCGAATGTTTTATTTGCGTGTTGCTATATAGTCAGCCAACTGAGCACTAAGGTCATTGACCACGGCCCTGTACTCGGGCAGCTCCGCTAGATTTTTTGTTTCATTAGGGTCGTTGATATTATCGTAGAGCATACGCGGCCCCTTACGATTATCCTTCCAAAACCATTGCGTTAACGTATATTGGTCAGTTCGAATCGCTTCGGCGGCGTGGTAACGCGTAAAAACAGCGGGTTTTGCAGGAGTTGAATCATCAGCAAGCAACTCAACCAAACTCATACCCACCGCTTGTTCGGGTGTAGGTATGTTGGCCAGATCAGTTAAGGTAGGAAAAATATCAATAAACTCAACTAAACCTTTGACGGTTTGCTTCGCTGGCATATTCGGTGCGCGAATGATTAATGGCGTTCGAGTTGCCACGTCGAAAGTAGAATGTTTACACCATAAACCATGCTCACCTAATATATAGCCATGGTCACCCATCAAGACAACAATCGTATCATCACGCAAACCTAGCGCGTCGATTTTTGCCAGTATTTTACCCACCTGAGCATCCGTGTAACTCACTGCAGCATGGTAGCCATGGATTAATCGGCGCGCCAATTCGTCATCAACCGGACCTTTTTTAGGCGTGTCACTATAGCCGTTTCGGAGCTCACCAAAATCATGATACGCCGTTTTTGGGGCGCCCTCTGGCAAAGCATTTTCCGACAATTCGAACTCAGATGGATCGTACATATCCCAGTATTTTTTTGGCGCATTAAAAGGCAGGTGCGGCTTAGTAAAACCCACCGCTAAAAAGAATGGCTTATCAGCCTTGGCCAACTTTGCCATGGTTTGCATTGTTTTATCCGCCAGCTTGCCACCTAAATAGGCATTATCTGGGCCATCAAACATCTCAGTCGCCGGCCCTTTTTTTGTTGCCTTCACTAAAGCAATATTTTCCGCCAATTGATAATCTTTAAATTTTGATACGCCCCGCCAGTTCCACACTTCTCCAGCACTCCAGCTACGCTGTTCGGTATCACGCATCTGATGAAAAATCTTACCGTAACCTACAGTGTGGTAGCCGTTATTTTTAAATTGCTCAAAAAGAGTCACCGCTTCCGGCACCTCTTTATCAACCGATGAGTAATACGTTCTAAAACGGTCAGGTGTAGGCCGCATACCGGTAGCCAGACTAGCCCGAGACGCCCCACAAACAGGAACACTCACATAAGCGTTAGCAAATCGAGTTCCTTGATCGGCTAGTTTATCAATATTGGGGGAATGAGCATGCTTACTTCCATAAGCGCCCAATTCAACCCTCAAATCATCAATCATAATGAACAGAACATTAGGCTGTTTAACATCGGCAGCACAAATCCAAGCACTAAAAAAAACACTCAAAAGTAAGATTAATAAATTATGCAACATGGACTATTTAAATTCCTGTATAGGTGATAAATGATAGGAGAAAAAAGCTATTTGATAAATTAGCAAAAGCGCTTCAATAATTATTTTTGGTTAATAAAATTACACCACAACCGACACACAAAAAAACACCCTAATAAAGCAATAAAAGTTGCTTGGTGTATCAAGTCTAGATAATGATACAGTTTGATACAAACTTTTATACAATACACCCTCTTAGAATCCCCATGGCAGCAATCGTTTTCAATTATAATTATCTCAATAACCAGGTTATATCCATTGCCCTACAATAACAGAGAAATATAAAAACTATGAATACATCAACGAGCCACGCAGTCCACGAAAAACTCTCTGTTGTCGAAAAAGTGGGCTACAGCCTTGGCGACCTTGCAGCCAACCTAATCTTTCAAACCTTTGTCACTTTTATTGCCTTTTTCTACACTGATGTTTATAAAATTCCGGCAGAAACCGCCACATTAATCATCTTTACCGGCGGTATGGTGGGTGCATTCTTTAGCCCAATTATGGGTGTCATTGCAGATAGAACCAGCACTCGCTGGGGGCGTTATCGACCTTGGATATTATGGACTGCCATTCCCTTTGGCATACTGACCATACTGGCCTTTAGCACGCCCAATTTTGAGCCGCAAGGTAAAGCCATCTATGCTTTCGTCACCTATATTGCTTTAGTTATGATTTATTCAGCCAACAACCTACCCTACTCTGCACTCAGTGGTGTTATTACTGGCAGTATGTCTGAACGTAATAGTGTGTCATCTTATCGTTTTGTAGCAGTGATGATTGCTCAATTTATTATTCAAGTTCTTTTATTGCCTTTAGTACTTATTTTAGGCGACGGCGACAAAGCTGCTGGCTTTGAAAACACCATGATAATTTTCTCTATTGTGGGCACTCTATTCTTTGTTATTTCTTTTATGACCACCAAAGAAAGAGTCATTACTAAAGAAGAACAAAAATCATCTGTAAAACAAGACTTAGTCGATTTATTTAAAAATAAACCTTGGGTCATTATGCTAACAGTGACCACGCTTTTATTTATTACTCTCGCGTTAAAAGGTGGCATGTATATATATTATTTTCAAAATTATGTCAGCGAAGTGCACCTTGCTCAATTTCAAAATGACATTGGCTTTAATGGCTTTATTGCAGGATTAAACAATCTATTAAGTAACTTTGGGCTAAGCGAATTTCAATGGCCAAAAGATACTGCCATATCTGGCAATAGCATCTTTAACGCTTGCGGTATTATTTTTATGCTTTTTGGTATAGCGCTATCGAAGCCATTAGCTGACAAATACGGTAAGAGAGATGTGTTTTCGACAGCCCTCTTTGTCTCTACTTTATTTATTCTTTTATTCTATCTATTTAACCCAGAATCCATTGCCATTATGTTTGGCTCGCAAATAGCACACGGCTTCTTCTACGGTATCACCATACCCATTTTATGGGCAATGATTGCCGACGTAGCCGACTACTCAGAATGGAAAAACAATAGAAGAGCCACTGCCATTATTTTTTCGGCCATGTTATTTGGACTAAAATCAGGCTTAGCTATTGGCGGCTCATTGGTTGCCGGAATTTTAGCCGCCTATCAATATGACGCCAACTTAATAGCTCAAACACCCAGCACGGTAGAAGGCATTAAGTTTGCTGTAAGTATTTTTGCTTCAGTACCGTTTTTAATTGCCTGTGCCAGCCTAGTGTTTTATGAAATAGATAAAACAATGGAAGTGACAATTGAAACCGATTTGAGCATCAGCCGCGGCTAATAAGAGCCGAATTAACATAATCGTCAGGAGTTTTTATGGCTAACGAAAAAAAGCCCTCCGAAGTTGAGCGTGAATTAAGTGACGCCGAGCTTAAACAACAACAGGACCTAGCGAGAGCAAGCTCCTTAAACGGCAAGGACCAGCCTCTCGTTAAGAATATTTATACTGCCGACCCTTCTGCCCATGTGTTTGAGGGAAAAATTTATATTTACCCATCACATGATATCGAATCAGAAGCTAGCACCAATGATGACGGCGATCAGTTTGCTATGCGGGACTACCACGTACTGTCCGTAGATGGTGAAAACGGTGAAACCACTGACCATGGCGTTGCACTTTCAGTGGATGATATACCCTGGGCCGAAAAGCAATTGTGGGCACCTGATGCTGCCTATAAAAATGGTCGCTATTACTTTTATTTTCCAGCTCGGGATTATGATGGCATATTTCGTATCGGCGTTGCCGTGAGCGATAATCCTGCTGGCCCATTTAAAGCAGAAGAAAATTATATAGAAGGCACTTACAGTATAGATCCAGCGGTTTACGAAGACAAAGACGGCTCGCATTATATGTACTGGGGTGGAATATGGGGTGGCCAGCTACAAAACTGGCGGGACGGTACATTCGATGCCGAAGATATATACCCTGCTGACCATGAGCCAGCCTATGCGCCTTTAGTAGCCAAGCTTTCTAACGATATGTTACAGCTTGCTGAAACACCAAAAGAAGTGCTCATATATGACAATAATGGCGAGCTACTTTCAGCAGGCGATAACGATAGACGCTTCTTTGAAGCTTCATGGGTACATCAATACCAAGGCAAGTATTACTTTTCTTATTCTACTGGTGATACACATAAAATAGCTTATGCTATTGGTGACAATCCCTATGGCCCTTTCACCTATCAAGGCGTTATTTTAAACCCAGTCTTAGGTTGGACAAACCACCATTCGATCGCCGAATACAATAATAAGTGGTTTTTGTTTTACCATGACAGCAGCTTATCTGAGGGACAAACGCATTTACGCTGCGTAAAAATGTGCGAGCTAACGCATGATGAAAACGGCGTGATAACCCCAATAAACGCTTACGAATAAAGGAAGCAAAAAACCATTCAACGCATTCTATGTCCTTAATGCATAATCAAGGACATAGAATTTAATCGCGTTTATTTATTAGAAGACTTAATAAATTCCTTCTTAGAAATCACGCCGTCGCCATCGGCATCTCTCTTTTTAAACGTATTCTTATGCGTTCTGGCACGTCGATCTTCGTCTGTCCAGCCTCTTTTATCCATCCAATAATCCGAATGCCCCTTAAATTCATCTAGGGTTAACGTTTCGCTGCCATCAGTATCAAGCTTTTTAAAATATCTTGCAGGATTTTTTTGAGCAACCGCTGAAAAACTAAAAGCCAAAAGCGCCGTTACAGTAATTATTTTTGTCGTTATCATTTTCATAAAAACCTCCTATTCAGTCAAAATTATTCATTAAAAACTATTATTTTAAAAGCATGACTTTAAATACATGAATTTAAATAAGTATCGCCAAAGCAATGCAAAGCCGAACTATAAGCTAGTGCCTAACTTATTAACATTGTGTGTAAAGAATTACACCACATTGCGATTAGAATGTAAGCCTCAAAAAAAACGCTAAGTGAGATTCTGTATCAAGCCGCATGACTGATACACACTGATACAAAGTCTATGCTTTTATAGTCTAATAACGGCTGAATTAAGACCTACACATCTCGTTTTCCAAGACCTGTATATTGTAGAATAACCTTGCAGAATGAGCATCATTCACCAACACAACTCACTCATATCATCCGTCTACTAGCAAATTAGCAGGCAATTGAAAGGGAAAGTTGACGGATGGTGAACACTTGAGTTAAATAACAGCATAACTAATATTTTACGAAGAAAACCGTTATGCCAAACCAGAATAAGCAAGGCCCTGGGGTACAAACAATGATCCATGTGTTATTAGTTGATGATGATCCAGATATCATTCAACCGTTAAAACGCTTCCTAAGCGATCATGGTCTTCGGGTAAGCAGCGCCGATAGCGGCAGAAATATGCGCAAGATTCTAGAAAATAGCGCTATCGATATCATCCTTCTAGACGTCATGATGCCCGGCGAAGATGGCTTAATGCTTTGCCGATACGTCCAAGATAAATACAATATTCCCGTTATTCTACTCACCGCTTTATCTGATGACGACGACAAAGTTGTCGGCCTAGAAATGGGCGCTGACGACTATATTAGCAAGCCTTTTAATGCCCGTGTGTTACTTGCACGCCTAAAGGCTGTTTTGCGCCGCTGTGATAACGAAAGCATTGATGATTCAGAAGAAAAAGAAGTTACCTCAATCGCTTTTGGCAGCTGGACACTGGATATTTATCAGCGGGAAATTATTGACCAAGATAATGTGGCTGTAGCACTAAGCGCTGCAGAGTACCGATTGCTACAAGTATTTTTACAGCGACCGCAACGCACACTTTCACGAGATCAACTACTCGACCTCACTCATGGGCGCGAAGCTAAAGCCTTTGATCGTAGCATTGACAACTTAATTAGCCGACTAAGAAGAAAAGTTGAGCTCGACACAACCAACCCTAAAATAATAAAGACAGTTAGAGGCGGAGGATATACACTAGCGACTCCAGTGGTGAAGAACTATAAGTAAAGACATATAAGAATGCCTAAAAAACTCGTCGGCCAAATCATTTCGCTCATCCTCTTCATGCTACTGAGCACTCATATTCTTATTTTCTTTTTCTTCTTCGTTAAAACCGACTTCCATAGTGAATTAGAAAACCGTATTAACAATGGCACCTATATCAACCAAATGTTTTCTGCCGTTAATGTTATTGAAAATAGTAAATTCCGCGATGATTTTTCGCTTAACTCATTCAGAGTTCAGTTTTATGTTATCAACACCCCCCTTTTCGAGAGCAATAGTTTAAGCGAAAGAGACAAAGAGCTCAGTAAAAACCTGCAAGCAAAAATGGGGTATGACTACCCCAATGCTTCCATGCAGCAACTCTATGTGCCCCAGTCTCGGATTTATATCGCATTAAAAAATTTCGCCGAATACATTAATAGAATAGGCACTGATGAAATACAAACCTATTCACCCTCGGTGATTTTGCAATCACAGGTACAGCTACATAATGGCCAATGGGTGGTGATGTTGATTTTGGATGTCTACCCCTATCCAACATGGATGGCCGAAACGCTAAAACCGCTTTCAATATTTACCAGCATTTTTCTTTTATTCTCTATTATTATTATTTTAGGTATTACCAGCCCGTTAGCTGAGTTAGCAAAAAAAGCCCATCAACTGGGTATTGGTGAAAAAATCAAAGAGGTCAAACTGAGAGGGCCAATAGATGTTCAAAACGTGATTATCGCATTTAACACTATGTTAAAACGTGTGACTAATGTAAATGATCACCGAGCACGCGCTCTAGCAGCAATATCTCATGATATTAGAACGCCACTAACCTCTATGCGTCTACAAGCAGAATTTATATCCGAAAAAGATATACAAGATAATATTTTTAGAAAGATTGACGAAATGGAACAGATTTGCGAGGCCACCATTACCTTTGCATTGCAAGATTCATGGGCAGAAAAAACCCGCGTATTTGATATTGTTTCGTTAGTTGACTCTCTCTGTTCGGATTTATCGGAACAAGGCCTAGATGTGAGTTTTGAATTAACCGAAAAAATAAAAGTGTCAGGCCGTCCCGTTGCATTAAAACGTGCTATCACTAACCTTATAAAAAATGGCGTTGAGTACGGGAACAGCGTTCAAGTATCTATTACACACTCAGAAACCGTATTAAAGATACATATCATTGATGATGGCAAAGGTATTCCAGACGATAAAATGGAATTATTGTTTGCCCCTTTCGAGCGCCTAGAAAATTCAAGAAATCGAAACTCTGGCGGTTTAGGCTTGGGCATGGCCATTGCCCGATCGGTAGTGCGTTCGCATGGCGGAGAAATAGAGCTCGCGAATACTGAAAATAAAGGGCTTGATGCCGTCGTAGTGTTGCCGTTATCCCCTATTTTAAAAGACTAAATCCCAATGAGTGTTGTTATCGTAATCCCTTTCATCTTTATCTCCACCTACCTCTGCCCCATCACCTAGCGTATAAATTCTATAACTATCGTCTTCAGCTAAATATTCATAAAAATAAGGGTTATTCCAAATATCTACAGGTATCGCAGTGAAGTACTCACCCGTTAATTCAGAGAGCTCTTTAGGATAATCACCGCTATCTTTTTTGTACTCTTCAATAACCGTTACCACACTTTGAATACTTAATTTTGTCTTAATAATATTTTCGTGGCGTATGGTCGCTGATTCATTAAAAATAACTAAACTCAAAGTTAATATCGCTAAAACAAATATACCAATAGCAACAATTAGCATAGCTTTTGATGCATAATTGACCGATCGAGAGGTCGATGACATTGTTTATAGCTCCATTAAGATAGTTTATATCGTTGATTAAGAAAGCTGCTATTTTCAGCCTAAGTTTATATCACAATACCCTATAAATCGGCATATGATAATTCTACTTTGTATAACACTATCTCTTCTAACAGTGTTATAAAGTAAGCCTAATAAAACTTTAATTATGGGCAAACCTGCTGCTTGTGAGTATAGCCTTTTGACTAAATTTTAGACTGCATTATAAGTCATACAGCGCTCTTAAAATTAAGCAGTATTGTTTAGTTTTTCTTTTTATGCTTATAAAAAAAACAATTAAAAATATTTTAGATTTTTTCATAACATATTGATTTTCATTGCCCATAAAGTTTTGTAACACATTGTATCAATGCAATCATATGATACCGGCGGTTACTGCTTTATAGCTACACAGCGTTTGCCCCTATATGACGCTATGGTAACTTACTACTTCAAAATAACGATATATTAAAAAAATAACCATACATTCAAAAAAATATACTCATAAATAAAAAAGGGATAAATGCCTTATGGATAATAATAAAACCCATACTGAATTGATGCATTTAAAAGTATTGTTAGCTTCATGTTTATCTGCCAGCTTACTGGTCAACACAACTCATGCTCAAGAAAATAAATCCGCTGAGTCGGAAGGTGGCGAGCCAAAAATTCAAGAAGTTGTGGTAGAGATAGGTATTTTAGGCAGCATATTAAGATCTTTAAGAGAGAAGAGAAACGCCGACCAAATTAAAGATGTTATTAGCGCAGAGGATATTGGTAAATTACCGGATCAAAATTTAGCAGAAGCCCTACAACGTATTACAGGCGTACAAATTAGTCGTGATTTTGGTGATGGAAGCGAAGTTGCTATTCGCGGTATGGCACAAAATAGAGTAGAAATTAATGGTCAGTCTGTCATGGGCTCAAATTCTGAAGGTCGTGGAATTAGCTTTAATGATTTAGCACCCGACGCATTCAGCAGTATCGAAGTGATAAAGACACCTATGGCTAGTATGACCGAAGGATCACTGGGTGGCACCATTCGTTTAAATACCCGTCGAGCATTCAACTCTCGAGGCACCGTGTTGAGTGGTCGCATACAAGGAGAGCATGTCGAAGATTTGCCCGGCGAATGGGATCATGCCGATGATATAACACCCACTATTTCTGTATTTGGTAGCACTCGCTGGGACACGGATTTCGGCGAAATGGGCGTCACAAGCTCTTTCACCTACCAAGAGCAAAACAGAACTAAAGACACCTCAGAAATGCGCTGGAAACCTTATAACGTAACTGCAACACAAAGAACCGTGACGGCTGCAAATGGCGATTTACTGACCAGCCCCGGCGATACTATTTTTGCTCCACAACAAATTAAGTTTCAAGCATGGGATCGTGAGCAAACGCGAATCGGCTTAGTCTCAAGCTTTCAATGGCAGGTGACCGACACCCTTCAGATTTATGTCGATGGTAACTACAACGACTTTGAAATATCAACAGCCAGCAACTCAGTTCAAGCAACGTTTAATTCGGGCCAAACCAATTATACCAATGCGATCCTCACTGAGAATAATACTTTGTTACAAGCCGATGCTAATACGACCTTTGGTAACACCAATGGCTGGGCACAAGACAGCGATAGAAAAACTTATGGTTTAACACTTGGCGGAGAATACTTCTTAGATGAATGGACAATTACCTCTACGCTAGGAATGTCGCATGGTGAAACAGACCAAAAGAACTCTTTTTTTAGCACGCCAATTTTACAGTCTCGTGCTGTAGGGTTTGCCTTAATCGATACCGATATTCCTGTCTTAAACTTCACGACACAAGCTGGAGCACCGATTGATACTGGCAGCCTTTCAACATATCGAATTAATAACTTATCGCTACAGGATGCAATTTTAGAAACAGACAACACCGAGTTCAAGTTAGACTTTAATTATAACTTTGAGGGTCAACACTTAGCTTCTATAGACTTTGGTACCCGTGTTGCCAAACGTGAAGCTTCGCGGGAAAGAGATATTACTTCAAATATTTCGCTAAGAGGCCAAGCCGTTACAGGTTTTCCAACGCTTGTCGACCGAATGGCTCCCTTCCCTACTGACTTTTTAAATGGTTTTTCTGGCGGTAATTATAACTACCTAGCACCACAAAATGGTGACTTCTGGTCAAACCCAGAAATTGCCGTTGACCTTTATGGTATTGATGTATCAACCGACCTAGTCCCTGAACTTGGCTATGAATATAACGTTGAGGAAGAAACCCAAGCAGCGTATATCCAAGCAAACTTCGCCGGCGAATTACTCTACATTCCCTACTCAGGAAACATCGGCTTTAGAAGAGTATTTACCGATGTTATTTCTTCTGGCTGGTTACAACCACCCGGCGGTGTTGCAGCAACAGAATTAGCTATGACAAACGACTATAGCGACACATTAGGCAGCGGTAATATTGGTTTTGCAGTACTCGACGATTTGCTGGTGCGATTTTCTATTGCCGATGTGATGTCTCGACCTAGAATTGCTGACCTAAGCGCCGCCACAAAAATTAATACCGGCGACGCAACAGGACGTTCAGGTAACGTCATGTTAGAACCCTTTCGCGCAAGACAATACGATATTTCAGTTGAATGGTATGCCACTGATACCGATTTTATAAGCGGCGCTGTTTTCTACAAAGATATCGATTCGTTTATCGTTAGATCAACAGAAAGCCGCGTGATATTCCGGCCCGATCTCGGCGAGGATGTGACTTATGACATATCCCTTCCTAGTAATGGAGAAGGCGGTAAAGTCAAAGGCTTTGAAATAGGCTTTACAAAAACCTTTGGCTTTTTAGGACCTAAATTTAACGGTTTAGGCTTAAGCGGCTCTTATACCTATGCAGACAGCGAGACATCTAACCAAAATATCGTCACTGGCGAACCATTACCGTTAGAAGATTTATCAGAAAAGAGTTACAACATTGTTAGCTTCTATGAATACGGCGGTTTCTCTGCGCGTTTAGCCTATAACTGGCGCTCTGAGTTCTTAGATAGAACACAAGGCTTTAATCAGCAGCCAGAAATCGAAAGAGATAGAAGCCAAATTGATTTCTCAGCTAGCTATAAATTAACGAAAAAAGTAAAGCTGTCCTTTAATGCTATTAACTTAGGCGATGATGCCAATGATGAGTATCAATTACTCGAAGAACGTGACTATAAGAAAAGTACTGTGGGTCGCCGTTACACCATAAACATTAGCGCTAGACTTTAAAAACCTCTAGCAACATCCAAACAGCTTGCTGCGCGAAATACAGCAAGCTGTTTTTAATTCAGTAGCCGTATGAAATTATGTATTTAAAAATAAAAAATCTCGCCAGTATTGTCTTAATCACAACCCTGTCTGTGGTTTCTTCTTATTTGGTCGCTGACACAACAGCAACACCTAGCTCTCCCAATATCGTTCTTGTACTCGCCGATGATATGAGTTGGTTTGATGTTGGCGCTTATCATCAGGCCATTGATTACGCACCTAAGAATGCCATTACACCTAACATCGATAAAATTGCTGAAGAAGGCATGATGTTTACCCGCTCATTCACCGCAACAGCGATGTGTGCAGTGACTCGCCAACAGCTATACACCGGCATCTACCCGGTACGCAATGGTGCTTATGGTAACCATACTCGAGTCTATGACGGAGTTAAGAGTGCTGTTCATTATTTTAGAGATATGGGCTACCGCGTCGGCTTAGCAGGCAAAGGACATATATTCCCTAAGCAAGCCTTTCCTTTTGAAAGAGTCGGCAAAGAAAACAAAGGCCCAGATGGCGAATCCTCTTTTGGTATTGAGCAAACTCGAAAATTTATGGCTAGAAATAAAAGCCAACCTTTTTTCTTAGTGGTTGCTTCAGCCAACCCTCATGGCCCATGGAACCGTGGTGACACCAAACAATACCCAAAAGATAAACTCGAAATACCTGTATTTTTAAATGATACACCAGGACTTCGTCATAGGTTGTCGCAGTATCTAGCTGAAGTAACCGACCTAGACCGTGAAGTCGGTTTACTTGAAACTGAAATAGAAAAACTTGGTATTAAAAACGAGACTATTTTTATTTTTACAAGCGAGCAAGGTAGCAGCTTACCTTTTGGTAAATGGACTAATTACGACAGTGGCTTGCAAACAGCGTTTATTATTCGATGGCCAGGTAATATAAGCGCCGGCACATCTTCTGAAGCCATGATTGAATACGTTGATGTTATTCCAACACTGACCGATCTTGCTCAAGGTACCGTCCCTGAAAACCTTGATGGTAAAAGTTTTAAGCCGGTATTACTTGGCCAAGAATCCGAACATAAAGAATATGTTTATGGTATTCAAACCAGCATGAATGTCCATGAAGGTGCGCCCTACCCCATTAGATCGATACGTGGTAAACATTTTAAATTAATACATAACTTAATGTCAGACGGTGAATTTTCTAACGTTGTCACCCAAAACCCATGGTTTAGGGATGAAATCAGAGCCGAGAGAAAAATCAATAAACAGAATTATTCTCGCTACGTAAAAAGACCAGAGTTTGAATTCTACGACATTGTTAACGACCCGTTTGAGCAAGAAAACCTTATTGATCAACCTCAATACAAAGATCAAGTCGCTGCGTTAAAAGACAATCTATCCGCATGGATGGTTCAACAAGGCGATCTAGGTATAGAAACCGAATTATCTGTTTGTGAGCGCAAAGGCTTCTCTCACAAAAGATGTCGCTAACAACTTAATTTTAATGCATTTGTATCATGGATCGTACAAATGAGACGGTATCATTAAAGATGACTGAGTCGGTTGACTTACTCATCTCATAGAAAAAATTTTGAGTACATAATGAAAAATAAGGTTTCCATATCAGTAATTTCATCAGCTGTCATTGCTTTTGCTATGATCGGCTGCTCAAATCCGTCTCAAGTCACTGCAACGGTATCACCAAGTTATTCACAAGCCGGTATACATACCGGATTTAAAGATAACTTTATGATTGGCACTGCATTATCAGCCAGTGCTATTTTAGAAAGAAATCACTCAACGCTTGAATTAGTCAAAAGAGAGTTCAACGCAGTGACCGCTGAAAATGTCATGAAGTGGGAGCTTATTCATCCAAAGCCTAACGTCTACGACTTCAAAGCGCCCGATAAACTTGTCGACTTTGCAGAGCAAAACAATTTATTTTTAGTGGGCCACACTTTAGTATGGCATCACCAAAGACCAGACTGGATTTTTGAAAACCGAAATGGCTCAAAGGTATCCCGTGAAACATTGCTTAGCCGCATGGAAGAGCATATTAATACGGTTGCAGGTCGCTACCAGAATCGTATTGATGCATGGGATGTTGTTAATGAAGCATTAAATGATGATGGCAGCCTAAGAGAATCATCATGGTATAAAATTATTGGCGAAGACTATATTGAACAAGCTTTTATAATGGCAGCAAAGGCAGCACCAAAGGCGAAACTATACTATAACGATTACAACTTATTTGAACCTGCCAAGCGCGAAGGCGCCATTAAATTAATAAAGAACCTACAAGCAAAAGGAATAAAAATTGATGGCATTGGTCTGCAAGGGCACTATGGGCTTTATTACCCCGACCTCAATCTGCTAGAAGATTCAATTAAAGCCTTTGCCAAATTAGGAATTGATATTTTTATCAGTGAATTAGATATTACTGTGTTACCACTACCTAATGGCGAAAACCAAGGCGCGGATATTAGTGTTGATATAAAGATAGAAGATAAACTTAACCCCTACCCAAAAGAACTACCCGAAGTTGTCAAAGCTAAATTAGCTGAACGCTACCAAGAAATTTTTGCCGTTCTCAATAAGCATAAGAGCAGCATTAATCGCGTTACCTTCTGGGGTATTAGTGATGCTCATACTTGGCGCAATGACTGGCCGGTTAAAGGCAGAACCGATTATCCATTATTATTTGACCGCGCCATGAATAAAAAACCATTTGTCGATAGCTTATCTCTGGCCAAATAAATGCAACTGCTTAAAAAAACATTAGGCGCACAGCTAAACCGTTATATTACTTTCACAGTCATACAGCTTGCCTGTGCATCTAGCATTTTTGCCGCAGAAAGACCCAATATTTTATGGATAGTCAGTGAAGACAACAGTCCATTATTAGGCGCTTATGGCGACGATTATGCGACTACGCCTCATATCGATGAGCTCGCCAAGAAATCCATTGTTTTTGATAATGCTTTTGCTAACTCACCGGTTTGTGCACCAACACGCTTCTCGATAATTACCGGCATGCATGCTAACGCTATGGGCACTGGCAATATGCGTAGCCGCAATCGCGTACCAAGCTTTGTTAAAGCCTATACTCATTACTTACGCAAGGCTGGCTACCATGTCACTAACGACAATAAAACCGACTATAACTATGCCACAGCCAATATTGACAATACTGTATTACGTTCTTACCAAGAATGGCAAGCGATAGACAGCCAATTATGGGATAAGGGCACGTATACAGACCGTAAGAAAGGCCAGCCTTTTCTTCATGTTTACAATATGTATGAATCGCATGAAAGCCGCTTACATATGCCGTTAGACAACAGGCAACATAGTCCAAAAGATGTCACGCTGCCACCCTACCACCCAGACACCGTTGAAATACGGAATGATTGGGCGTTGTATTATGATCGAATTTCACAAATGGATAGTCTGGTTGGTAAAAAGCTTCAAGAATTAAAAGCCGCGGGTGAGCTTGAAAACACCATTGTCTTTTACTATTCCGACCATGGTGGCGCTCTAGCTAGAAGCAAACGCTTTGTTTACGATACAGGTACTAAAATTCCTTTTATGGTGTACGCCCCAAAAAAGTTTCAACATTTGTTGAATCATAAAATGGGTGATCGAAGCAATCAAATCATTGATATTGTCGATTTAGCACCCACACTTTTTTACCTCACTGGCATCGAAAAGCCTAGCCACATGCATGGCCAGAATATCTTTAGCGCATCCGCAGACAAAAACAAGAAATACACTTATCTTTACCGCGGTCGCATGGATGTGCGCATAGACTTAGTACGAGCACTACGCGACAAAAAATTCAAATATATTCGCAACTACATGCCGCACCGCCCTAACGGCCAACATTTAGCCTATCTATGGAAGGCAGCCTCAGTGCGGTCATGGGAGCAAGCCTGCCAACAAAACCTCTGCAACAAAGTTCAGCAGCGTTTTTGGCAAGCAAGGCCTGCAGAAGAACTATATGACATTGAAGCTGACCCATGGGAAGTGAATAATTTAGCTAACGATAGCAGCTATAAAAAAGTGTTATTAAGTATGCGTGAAGACTTAAGGCAAAAAAATCGTCACTATAAAGATGTAGGTTTTATTCCTGAAGGCGAATTATCATTACGCACACAGCATATTACTGGTTACGAATTCGTTAGAAAGGATAACTTTCCAATAAACCAAATTATAGAAACTGCAGAAATAGCCAGTTTAGGCAAAGCGGAAAATACAACATTGCTGATTAATCGTCTGTCTCATCCAGAAGCCAGCGTTCGTTATTGGGCAGCTACAGGTTTAAGCATTTTAAAAGACCAAGCTCTTCCTGCAAAAAAGTCCCTCATACGTCGGTTAAATGATAGTTCAGCTGATGTACAAATTGCAGCGGCAGAAGCACTGGCTTATTTAGGCTTTGAAAACTATGCATTACCTACAATGATGAAACAGCTTCGGCATGAATCACCTTTGGTAAGAATACATGCCGCTAATGCGCTCAACGAAATTGGCATTAAAGCCAGCGCCGTAGTCGATGAATTGCAAACGATGGTAACGGCTTTGGAAAAACAAAAAGCGGAAGGCAACTTACCAGAAGAAAATTACTTGCTATCTTCCCTATCGCATACTGTAGCGAAATTATCATTAAAAGCAGCGAATAAAAACTAAATGGTTGTCGCGTAAAATTGCTGGCAACAACACTTTAAACATTCATTATTGAAAATAAACATTATGTATTTAGGAATCGATTTAGGTACCTCTTGCGTCAAAATCATCATACTCGATGATAATGACCAACTTATCGCGCAGGCATCATCATCACTTGAGGTGAGTCGCCCCCAACCGCTGTGGTCTGAACAAGATCCTGCCGATTGGTGGCAAGCCACGAATATGGCAATGCAGGAATTGGGTCAAACCAACACTGCAGATTTAAAAGCGGTTAAAGCCATTGGCTTATCAGGTCAAATGCATGGTGCTACGTTATTAGATGCCAACAACGACATTATCCGCCCTGCTATTCTTTGGAATGATGGTCGTAGTGAAGATCAATGCAAAACGTTAGAAGCCAATGAACCCAATAGTCGCACTATTACAGGCAACATTGCGATGCCTGGCTTTACCGCTCCTAAACTTGTATGGGTTAAAGAACATGAACCCGACAACTTCGCTAAGCTAGCAAAAGTATTACTACCCAAAGATTACCTACGCTTTTTAATGACCGGTGACTTTGCTTCGGATATGTCAGACAGTGCAGGCACGTTATGGCTAGATGTTGAAAAAAGACAATGGTCGCAAAACATGTTGCAGGCCAGCGGATTAACTGAAGCGCATATGCCGACATTATTTGAAGGCACACAAGTAACCGGTAACCTGAACAGTGATATAGCCAAACAATGGGGCATGCAAACAGTACCCGTTATTGCCGGCGCTGGTGACAATGCAGCAGGTGCAGCGGGCATTGGTGTTATTAATCCTAACGAAGCGTTTTTATCACTAGGCACTTCTGGTGTTTATTTTGTTGCCAATGAAAGCTACCAACCTAACCCTGATAGCGCAGTGCATACATTCTGCCATTGTATTGAAAACACTTGGCATCAAATGTCAGTTATTTTAAGTGCTGCTAGCTGCTTAACCTGGGTCACCCAGTTAACCGGATTCAAAGATGAAAAAAGCTTACTTAATGAAGTTGAAAAACTTGATTTCTCATCGCCTTCGTCAGTGATCTTTCTACCCTATTTATCAGGTGAACGTACACCACATAACAATCCGAATGCGCAAGGCGTTTTCTTTGGCCTTGGCCACAACACCAATGCTGCAGAGCTGGGTCGCGCAGTTTTAGAAGGCATTGCATTTGCATTTGCTGATGGGCAACAAGCATTAATGGCTGCAGGAACGAAAATAGATACGGTTTCAGTCATTGGTGGTGGATCACGCAGTAAACTTTGGGGGGAAATTCTCGCCAGCGTACTCAGCAAACCACTGACCTACCGTAAAGGTGCTGAAGTCGGCCCTGCATTTGGTGCGGCACGACTCGCTAAATTAGGCGTTAGCTCACTCGACGCAACTGCAGTCTGTGTAGCCAGCGAAATAGATGAAGTAATAAAGCCCAATCAAAATATGTCGGCTTACTATCTTGAACAACACAAAAAATATCAACAACTTTATCAAAGTTTAACAACCCACTTTTAAGCTTTGCTATAGAAAAAATTAACTAGGAGTATCTCATGAGTGAACAATTTTTTAATACCGTTAGTAAAATACAATTTGAAGGTGCCGACAGCACCAACCCACTTGCCTTTCGCTATTATGACGAAAACCAAGTCATACTCGGAAAAACAATGAAAGAGCATTTACGTTTTGCTGCATGTTATTGGCATAACTTTTGTTGGGCGGGATCAGATATTTTTGGTGAAGGCACTTTTGAGCGTCCATGGATACAAGCCACAGGCAACCAATTACAATTGGCCGAACAAAAAGCCGCTGTTGCTTTTGAGTTTTTTGAAAAGCTCGGTGTACCCTATTTTTGTTTTCACGATGTTGACGCTGCACCTGAAGGCAACTCATTAAAAGAGTTTCATGCCAACGTGAATCATATTGCCGATATCTTTGAAAAAGAAATGGATCGTACCGGCATTGAATTACTTTGGGGTACAGCCAATTTATTCTCTAACGCACGCTTTTGTGCCGGTGGTTCAACCAACCCCAACCCAGAACTCTTTGCCTATGCTGCGGCACAAGTAAAACATGCTATGGACGTAACTCATCGTCTTGGCGGTCATAATTATGTCCTGTGGGGCGGCCGTGAAGGTTATGACAGCTTATTAAATACTAACCTTAAACAAGAAGGCGAGCAGTATGCACGCTTTCTAAAAATGGTGATTGAACATAAACATAAAATTGGCTTTAAAGGCACGCTATTAATTGAGCCTAAACCGCAAGAGCCAACAAAACATCAATATGATTACGACACAGCAACGGTTGCAGGTTTTTTACATAAGCATGGGATTGAAGACGAGATCAAAGTTAATATTGAAGCCAACCATGCTACATTAGCTGGACACAGCTTCCACCATGAAATTGCAACGGCTTGTGCCGAGGGTATTATGGGCAGTGTTGATGCCAACCGAGGTGATATGCAAAACGGTTGGGACACAGACCAATTTCCTAACGATGTTGCTGAGTGCACGCTAGTCATTTATGAAATTTTAAAAGCCGGTGGCTTTAGCACAGGTGGCTTTAACTTTGACACTAAGTTGCGTCGTCAGTCATGTGAACGTGATGATTTATTTATTAGTCACATTGGCGGTATGGATACTATGGCTAAGTCACTCATTAATGCAGCAGCATTAATTGAAGATGCACCCTTAAGTCACTTTGTTGAACAGCGCTATGCGGGCTGGGGCCAAAACTTAGGTCAAAGCATTATGTCGGGTGACCAAAGTTTAGAAAGCTTATCTAAATTAGTCTTAGAAAATGAGATAAGTCCTAAGCAAGTATCAGGCCGTCAAGAGCTGTTAGAAAATATCGTTAATCGCTATGTGTAATCCTCATGTTTAACCCTCAGGTTAAACCCTTACGTTTGACGACGAGTGAAAATCGCTACCTGTTTATTTAAGCGGGTAGCGATAATACGATATTAGTGTCCATAAAAACCTACAACATTTTTAATCACCAAGGCGATACCGTTCATATCGCCAACTATGGTGCACGTTTAGTTAAATGGATAACGCTAGTTGATTCACTACCACGTAATGTCATTTTAGCTTATGACAAACTTGACGATTATCTGCAAGACCCCTTCTATATTGGTGCCATTGTCGGCCCCTATGCCAACCGTATTGCCAGCTCATCTTGTTCTATCAATGGACATAGCTTGCAACTTGATGCCAATGAAGGCGAGCATCATTTACACGGTGGCAGCAATGCGACTGCCAATCAGTTTTGGGAATGTATAAAGCATGATGCTAATGCCGTAACGTTGCAGTGTGAATTAGCAGATGATTTTAATGGCTACCCTGGTCCAATGACGATTATTGTCTGCTATAAGCTGTTAGAGGATGGCGCACTCAGCACGACAATTGACGTGCTGAGCGACAAAGAAACTATTGCAGGGCCCACCACGCACCCCTACTTTAACCTGAATCAGGATGATGAAATTAACGAAAACAAAGCTCACAATTTGCAGTTATTTAGTGGGCACTTCACCCCCGTTGATAACGCTGGCCTACCCCATGGCGATATTACCGCAGTGAACGGAACCGCATTAGACTACTCGAAAAATAGAGCTATTCCAGATAAGGCTGAGCTAGATCATAATTTTTTATTAGTGGCTGAAGATACAACACAATCCACGAACTGCTTAACGCATGCGATATTACAAAGCCATGATAAAAAGCTAAGACTACATGTTAGTTCTAACTACCCAGCTATGCAGGTATACACTGGCCAACATCTCAACGCGCCATTTAGTGCTTATCAAGGTGTTTGTTTAGAGCCTCAGTTTTGCCCAGACAGTCCAAACCAAAGCTCTTTTCCCTTTCATCTAACCACTGAACAACAGCCACTCAGTACGAAAATTATTTATCGATTAGAAAAAACACCTGATAAACAGCGCTAAAAATTCAAAAATATCATCTCAAAACTAATAGCAATAAAAAATTAACCATTTAAATCAGTTGCTTAAGGAAAAACCTTCAAAAACAGCTTGCCTTGTTTACTATCGTATAGGCTGATACGCTCAACCAATAAACAAAAAAGTAAAACCGTTCTCCCCAAGAATGGTTTTATTTGAAAATAGACAATAATAATACCCTGGAGAAAAAAGATGACCCCCGTCTTTAACCACTTGCGCGCCTGCGTGTTCTTTTTATTATCTGGCCTATCACAGTATGCCTCAGCTATTTATATTGATATTAATTTTAGTGGCTCACTTTCAACCTCTCAGCAAGCTGTTTTTACACAGGCTGAACAATTCTGGGAAAACACACTCACAGGCTATCAACCCAGTATTAATGCTAATGCCTTAAGCAATATAGTGATTAACGCAAAAGGTGAAGCGATAGATGGTGTCGGTGGCATTCTTGGTTCTGCTGGACCCACTTATATTTGGGATATAGGCGGCTATATTCTCTCCTCTGAAGGTGACATGCGTTTCGATACGGCCGACCTCGCCAATTTAGAAAATAATGGCACGCTCGAAAGCGTTATCCGACATGAGATGGCTCACGTACTCGGCTTTGGCGTTCTCTGGGAACTCAACGGCGTTTATGTCGAAGGCAGTGGGCAATATACGGGAGCCAATGCACTTAGCTTGTGGCAAACAGAATTCGGCCAGAGCAATGCTACCTATATACCTATTGAAGCAGGTGGCGGCCCAGGCACTGCAGAAGCACACTGGGATGAGGTTAATTTTGGTAGCGCCGCAACCGGCATTCTTGATGAAGACAACAATGATTTACGTGATGAATTAATGACGGGGTGGTTAAACTCAAACGCATTTATTAGTGACATGACAATCGCTTCATTTGCTGATATCGGTTATGAAGTCGCACTGTCAGAGGTGCCAATACCTGCCGCCTCTTATTTATTTTTATCAGCTTTAACAGGCCTTGTTTTAGTTAAACGAAAACAAAGCTGCTAATCAATTAGCTTAAAAAATTATTGTATTGCATCTATAACAATACTCGGTGTAAGTAACTGCGGTAGTATCACGGGCGTTTTATCTAACGCAGAAGCAGATGGGTAGTAAACATATAACGGCACGCCGTTACGCGAAAAGGTAGCAAGATATTCGGTAATGACTGGGTCGCTATTCGTCCAATCGCCTTTTAAATAAGTAATAGACTGCGCGGCAAAAGCGTTTTTCACTTTATTGGTTCCTAAAGCCACTTTCTCGTTAATTTTACATGTAATACACCAGTCGGCGGTCATATTAACGAAGACCGCTTCGCCACGGTCTAAAGCCTGCTGCAGACGCTCAGGACTGTATGCTTGAGCATCACTCACATTAGCTGCATCATTAATCTCGGTCTTCAACACAACGTTATTAGGCTCTATGCTCGCAGCATAAAGCGCAATAATAATGGCTAAAACTATCGTCAACCCCGCACTTATACGAGCGACAAAAGCATTATCGCGATATAGCGTGACTCGCCAAACCCATAGCGCTAGCGTCACCAAAACCAAGCCGACCAACATTAACGCAACTGCATCACCGCCTGTCTGACGAGAGAACACCCACAGCAACCAAATAACAGTTAGATAAATAGGAAATGCCAAAAACTCTTTTAGCAGCACCATCCAATTACCCGGCTTAGGTAAGGCGTTAGCCAACCATGGGACAAAAGCGATAAGTAAAAACGGCAACGCCAAACCCAAGCCCATAGCTGCAAAAATAAATAGCGCTACTACTGCCGATTGCCCCAGCGCAAACCCCATGGCAGTACCCATAAAGGGTGCCGTACAAGGTGTAGCAACAATGGTTGCCAATACGCCAGTAAAAAACGAACCACGCCAATCATTATTCGAGCGCTGCTTATTACCAAAACCAGCACCTAAGTTTTGCAGTGACGAACCTAATTCAATAAAGCCCGATAGCGATAAACCCAAAACGAATAATAAATAAATTAAAAACGCAATAAACCACGGCGATTGCAGTTGAAAGCCCCAACCAATTTGCTCGCCTGCCAACCTAAGCGCAATTAACACACTCGCAATACATAAAAAACTCAGCACTATACCTGCGGTATAAGCTATACCGTGGCGCTGTCGTTCGGCAGAGCTGAGGTTACCGCTTTCAACTAAGCTAACAATTTTTAACGACAATACCGGAAACACGCAAGGCATAGCATTAAGAATTAAACCCCCAGCTAGAGCTAATAAAATGGCATATAGCACGTTCATGGTAGTTATATCTGAAGGAACTGATAAAGTAGACGATACTTGTTGCCCCTGCTGTGCTTGCTCTGCACTACTGCTTGGCTGTACAGGATCTTGTCTGGCCACAAATTCAAAGGCTTTAGCGCCATCATCTATCCCTGCTGTAACTAACAAAACGGATAACAATTCTGGGGCATCTTCTAAGTAAGTATCTTTCTTCGCCGTGATGTGCAGTGTTTCGCCATTAATCGTTACCTTGGGCGAATCAAAATTATCAACAATGGATGTATTGCCAATAAAGACTTGTGGCGAACGTTGCAATGCTGGCAATGTATTTAAGGTAACTGAAATATCAACGCGTTCACCCACCGTATAACGGGCATCGGTGCCGTAAACTAAGCGAGGAATTTTACTGCGTGCTTGGTCAAATAATAGATGAGTCGCATTCTCTTTGGCTGTATCGGCTAACGGTAAAAGCAGTTCAAGTTCGGCTTTACCAGGTATACAGACATCTTTGCAGACTAACCATTTCGCCGTTGCCGATAATAGTATTTCGCCATTATCATTAACTGCGCTTGGCTCAATAGACGCCGGCACGGAAACAGAAACAGGTAACCAAGTTTCGCCGTGATAACCAAAATTTATGGCACCCTCATAATCAATTCTCTCTGGTATTGGCCACTCAATATTCCCCGCTTTAAACCGTTCGGGTAAATGCCAAGCTAGTCGCGTAGGTAATCCAGTATCGCCGGGATTTTTCCAATAAGTATGCCAACCGGCTTCGGGCAATAAACGAAGCGACAGCTGGGCAGTTTGACCGGCAACAAGATAACCTTGCTCGCTCACTAAACCCACCTGAATATGGGCACCTGCAACCGGTTTACCGTATATAGGAGCGCTCGCCAATGCTGCTTTGGGGCTTACAAGTGTAAGGGTTAAGCAGAATATCCCGAATGCAAACGGAAAACTATGCCTTAAAAACCCTACAATGCGATGTGTTAGGACTGCTTGCAACATACCCGATACTCAAATGTGAAGGTGATGGATTTTATAGAATAATTAGTAAATATTAAGTTAATTCAGTGCTTTGCGCAGTGAATTTGATTCTATTAGGCAAAAATGACCAATTTTGATGCACTGCCGCTTATTTAAACGACAAAAAGAGCAAAAAATGCATCGAAATAACACAGCATTTAAATGGCCTCTAATATAATGTGCAATAAGCACTTGATTCTACACTACCGCGCCCCAATATTAAGCAAGTAAATAGCGAAAAAACAGCTGTCAAAATTAAAGAGTTTTTTGCACAAAATGTTAGCGCTATTAACATTATTATCATTGCGTTTGCAGAGGTAATGAGTATGATATTACCGTAACAGCGCAGCTTATTGCAGAGTAAACTAAACGGCAGCCAAAACCGTATTTATTCAAAACGTTTAAATTTAAATAGACCAACAGTCAGGAGTGTTCGCCATGCAGGATAAATTTTTTAGCACACAGGCCGCCAGTACCGGTTCTGTTATCGAAACCAACAAGGTACTTCGCAATACCTACATGTTGCTTTCTATGACATTAATATTCAGTGCCATTACTGCTGCCACGACTATGGCAATAGGTATTGGCCACGGCACATCATTAATGATGTCATTAGCGGCTCTTGGGTTAATCTTTTTCGCCCTACCTCGCACACAAAATTCAGCTTCTGGTATTTGGGTAGTTTTTGCTTTTACTGGCTTAATCGGCGGCTCACTTGGACCTATGCTCAATTACTATATGGCGACAGCTAATGGTGGCGCATTAATCATGCAGGCACTAGGCGGCACAGGATTAGTGTTCTTTGGTTTATCGGGCTATGCACTAACAACGAAAAAAGACTTCTCATTTATGGGTGGTTTTTTAATGGTTGGTCTTCTCGTTGCTATCGTAGCCATGATCGCTAACATTTTCTTGCAAATTCCCGCCATGTCACTTGCCATTTCTGCTGGCATTGTATTAATCATGTCTGGTCTTATCCTATTTGATACCAGCCGTATTGTTAATGGTGGCGAAACTAACTACATTCGCGCCACTGTTTCACTTTACTTGAATATCGTTAATTTATTTACTTCTTTACTGCATCTATTGGGTGCAATGGACGACTAATTAACCCTTGATTTAAAAAGCCCCGCTAATGCGGGGCTTTTTTTTAGTAGAAGATAAATAAACCCTAAGACTAAAAAGGCAAAAAGAAGGCAAAAGACAGCAGTTATGAGTAACACTAACGAACATGCTTTCGCTCAATTTATTCGCATTATCGGTAAAGGTAAAACAGGCCGACGCTCACTAACGCAGCAAGAAGCGCAAGTAACCATGCAAATGATATTGGCTAACGAGATAAAGCCATTACAATTGGGCGCATTCTTAATGGTTCTTAGAGTTAAAGATATTCGCCTTGCCCGCCAGCTTGCCAAACAACTCTGGAACAAGCGCAGCAATCAATTACGCTAATTAAGCATCATCATAGCCATTAGGGTTGCCTGACTGCCAGCGCCAACTATCGCGCGTCATCTCTTCAATACCTAACTCCGCCTGCCAATTTAACTCTCTTTTTGCCAACGAGGCATCGGCATAACAAATAGCCGCATCGCCAGGACGGCGATCTACAAGTTTATAAGGAATATCGCAAGCTGAAGCTTTCTTAAATGCTGCAACCATATCTAAAACGGAGTAACCAATACCCGTACCTAAGTTATACGGCACAACACCTGGTGAACTCTGCAATTTATCCAGCGCACATAAATGTCCTTTTGCTAAATCAACAACATGAATATAATCACGCACACCCGTGCCATCATGGGTGTCATAATCACTGCCAAAAACCGACAGTGAGGCCAATTTTTTCACCGCAACTTGCGAGATATAAGGCATTAGGTTGTTAGGAATATCTTTAGGATCTTCGCCAATTAAACCGCTACTATGAGCACCGGCTGGGTTGAAATAGCGCAACAAAATTGCATTCCAACGTGAGTCTGCAGCACCTAAATCTCGCAACATGTCTTCAATAAATAATTTACTTCGGCCATAAGGGTTAACGGCCGATAATGGAAAGGCCTCGGTAATAGGCACACTTGCTGGCTCACCATAAACTGTTGCAGATGAACTAAAGACCAAATTAAATAATTCATGACGCTGCATGGTTTCGAGCAAGACCTGCGTACCATAAATATTGTTGTCATAATATTTGAGTGGCTGGGCAACGGATTCACCCACGGCTTTTAAACCAGCAAAATGAATAACCGCCGAAAAAGTATGCGCTACAAAAATCGATTCAAGTTTATCGCGGTCACGAATGTCAGCCTCATAAAAAGGAATGCTTTTTTGGGTAATCGATTCAACACGTTTCAGCGCATCGGTATTGCTGTTGGATAAATTATCAACAACCACAACCTCGTGGCCCGCTGCTAACAATTCAATACACGTATGGCTACCAATATAGCCCGCACCGCCTGTTACTAAAATCTTTTTCATAACCTTCATAATCTCAACACGTTACTTAGTTAGCAATTAGCTTAGATGATATATCGTTGCTGCGCTTTAAGACATCAGCAAAGATTGAATTTTACCCTGTTTTATATTGTGAATTCGCCTTTTCATATAGGCCATTAACCCATAGATATGCCATGCAATAAAAACGCATATAATCTATGATAGACGCATTATTCGAACGGCTATTCTATGACCATAATACAACAGCCACTATTAGCAATACCACTGCGTTACTATGAAACCTAATACATGAGCCAATCCAAACCCTCGATACCCTCTATAAACTATGCGCCAGAGCAATATGACCAGCTGCTTACTGAAAAATCTCAGCGAATTTCGCAATTATTAGCACCATTTAAACCACCGGCCGCTGAAATTTTTTCATCGCCAGAAAAGCACTTTCGTATGCGTGCGGAGTTTCGTATTTGGCACGATAGACAAGACGCAGAGAATCATTGTTTTTATGTGATGTTTGAACCTGATGCGCCCAGCGTTCCGGTAAGAGTAGATGACTACCCTATTGGTAGCGAATTCATTACGCAACTGATGCCAAAGTTACTTACGCAAATTAACCAATGCGACACACTTAAGCATAAACTCTTTCAACTGGAATTTTTAAGTACTACGAATGGTGAAGTATTGGTGAGTTTAATCTACCACCGCCAACTCGATGAATTATGGGTTACAGAAGCTGAAAAACTAGAACAACAATTTAATATTTTAGTTATTGGCCGGGCCAGAAAGCAGCGCCTCGTCATTTCGCGTGACTATGTTACGGAAACATTGTCCATTGTTACAGGAACGCTGCCCATTGCTAAAAAAGCACGACAAAACCATTCGCAAGTATTTAGCTATCAGCAGCAAGAGAATAGCTTTACCCAACCTAATGCCGCAATTAATTGCAAAATGATTGAGTGGGTTTTATTGCGCCTTACTCACCATACTCACCAAGATTTATTAGAACTCTACTGCGGCAATGGCAACTTTACGATTCCGCTTTCACAAAAATTTCGTCAGGTGCTAGCGACTGAAATTTCTAAATCGAGTATACGGCTAGCCCAACAAAACTGCTTACTTAACCAAGTCGACAATATTGAGTTTATCCGCTTAAGCAGCGATGAAACCGCATCAGCATTAAACCATGAACGTGAATTTAGACGACTCAAACATATCGACATAGACAGCTATGATTTTTCAACTGTGCTGGTCGATCCACCACGAGCAGGGTTAGACGATGCGACTATTGAGCTGGTTGCCAATTTCGACACTATTATTTATATTTCTTGCAACCCTACTACTCTGGCAGATAATTTAAACACACTCAGTAAAACACACAGCATTCAACACTTTGCGCTGTTTGATCAATTTCCTTATACAGACCACTGCGAATGCGCCATGATATTACAGCGCATAACGCTCAACCAGGATAAAACCAATGCCTAATGAACAATTAAGTGATACAGAAATTCATGCCCAAGCAGCAGAGTTAACGCTTTGGACGCTGCAAGATAATCAATTGTGTCGGCAATTTATCTTTAAAGATTTTGTAGCAGCATTCCATTTTATGAACAAGGTCGCAGGCTTAGCTGAGCAAGCCAACCATCATCCAAATTGGAGTAATGTCTATAACAAGGTAGATATCGCTTTAACCACACACGAATATAATGCTGTTAGCCAACGAGATTTTGATTTAGCAAAAAAAATTGATCTTCTGTCGGACTAAAAATAATAACGTCACTCTAAATTATTTGCTTACAACTCATACGTAAGATCGAGCACCTACATACCCACAGCTGAAAGCACCAGCAAATCCAAACCTCCTCTATCAATACGCTTTTTTAGTGGTTGCTCAAGATCAATCATGATTAACCTCATAACATTAAAGGAGAGATTAGAAAAAGAGATTAATAGTGCAGTTGAAAAAAACTGGCGAGATAACAAGGTAATCACCTGCAAAAGTAAAATTACATAGCTACAGGTTAATTAATAAGTGAAATATAACGTGTTGAGAGGGATTTGAACAAGCAAGCGATAAAGGAAGGTGCTTAGCAAGCCGTTTTAGGATGGCTGCTTACCTTAAGCCACCACTGCCTAATTTCTGTTTACATACTTTATCCGCCAATACAGGTAGCACAATCAGCAGTGATTAATGTACCAACATGGCTACGACGATAAGGTCTTGGCTGCTGATCATGATTAGACATGGCGCGATACATTTTATTTTCTAGCGCAATCACTTTTCTTTCGTGCTGATAAGGATAAATCGCACTGCTCATACCACCACTACGAATAAATTCAGCCGTTTCTGTTAGCGTTAATTTAGCGTGAAGCAATTCATGCAACAAGGCATCAACGGGACTGGCTGTACAATGCCTAGCATCTAACTCACACGCTTCATGTGACTTTAGAATTGCAGCAGCTCGCGTATCAAAATAAATTTTTACCGAGTGCACATCAAAGTTGCTTCCTCTCACATCCGAACGGAACTCGCCAGCACGGTGATGCAAAGTCCAAGGCTGTTTGCGAACACTCATCAACAAATTATAAGCCTGGGGACGAGCCGCAATATAATGCGCTATTTCATTAATATCGTCGCCAAGATAAGCGGGATCTCGTTTATTTTTAATCCATTTTTTATCTAAAACTTTTAATACTGCTTGATATTTTTCATCCGAGAAATCATCCACTAAAGTCATTTCTGGGTGCTCATGAGAATCAGTATCCATAGCTCGCGAGTCCACTCTTAAGCTGTCATGATCGCTATGATCGGCATTAAAATAATCAGTAGCTGGAGAAAACAAACCTAACGGACGAACAATGGTTGAAGCATTAACATGACTAGCGGCAAACATAATTTGGCCACGAACAGAGCCGCTATTTAAACCAAAATCTGACGCCATAACTGAAGTGTTATGCCATAAAAAGGAAGATGCAGCTAAACGCATAGAAGCTAGTACAACACGCTGACGTCTTTCCTGCCCAACTTGATGGGCGACTTTACGACGATCTTCTAATAAGTACCAACCCGCTTGATTAGCCAACTGCTCTAAATGAGCAAAGCGCTCGGGGTAATTAACTTTAAAGTCAGCATGATAAATCATGGTTTGCTGACCTTCGACAATACAAAGCTTCACCGCATTCTCTCGGCGATAAAACATCATATCGGAAGTGAAAAAAGCGATGTTTATGTCCATTAAGGCATTAAACTGGGGAGAGCGAAGTAAACGTCGCGCAGCATCAGTTAATGAGCAACTTACCCTGCAGCTGTTCACTCGTGCATTTAGCCACGCAGTTATGACGGCCAGCAAGGTACCGAGTAGAGTTGTCACTTTAGCTATATAAGACACTGATTTTGTTTGCATTTTATTGTTAGCTCAATAGTTTTCGAGATAAATTTTACTGTCGCTTTCTTAACCATTTTTATTGCGTTTCTTAAAGAATAGCTTAGAAAAACGGTAATACAACCAATTTATAGGTTTTTTACAGCGTTTAACAAACCTACATCCCATAAAGCAAAAACCCAGCAAAAGCTGGGTTTTTAGGGATTAACTAAAAGGAAATACTATCTTTTAAGGTCTACATGAACGCGGCGGTTAAACGCGCGATTTTCAGCAGAATCATTAAGCCTAGCTGGGAGCGATTCACCGAAGGCATGCAATTCAAACATTTCAGGATCGACACCCTGACCTTCCATATAATCTGAAGTAGCTATTGCACGACGCTCAGAAAGCTTAAGATTGTAAGCTTGTGAAGCATTATCATCGGTATGACCCGAAACAACGACTTTATCAAAGCGATCTGATGCAACCACATAAGCAGAAACTCGATTCAATCGATTTGCAGAAGCGCTTGTAATGACAGAGCTATCATTATCAAAATGAATCAAGCTAGAAACCAGCTGCTGTAACTCAGGATCTACACAATCCTCCGCAGCACTAACATCCTGATCTTCTGAATACCCGCAGGGTAAATTCAAAGTATCATCGCCAGACACTAAACCCAGTGAGGCGCTACTGCTGTCATTAATTGCAGGGATAGGTGAGTTAGGCGCCAAGATAAAAGGCGTAGGGTTCGCAAACGGGGCAACGGGATCATCCACTACAGGCGGTACATCGGCTTCATTAATAACAGAAACTCTCGTCCAACTAGCAATAAAATCACTCGAACCATTTTCATTAGTGCCTGTTGGATTAAACACACCATTAATCGTATCACCATCGGCGTTACCATCAATGCGATTATTCACCATGCCACCCGTCATATTAAAAACATCAACACCACCTAGGCCTTTGACGATTTCAACAGTACCCGCAATATTAAAAGTATCACGCCCCACACCACCGATCAGAGTGTCAATAGAAGCACCCTCAAGTAGGTTAATCGTATTTTGAGTTTGTGATGTTGCCGCTAAATACTCAACATCCGTAAAGCTCACAGCGCCGATATTCTCCCAGTTACTAGAACCGATACCAATATAACTTGCAGTACCTTCATTAGACCCAGTCACTTCATAGTTAGCTAAACCAAAAATCCTATTAACATCGCCCGTGCCGCTAATAGATAGGCTCGACATGGTGGCACTTAAACTTTCAAAAATATCTAAACGACCTTCTAAATCAGAAGCACTATCACCAATTGAGGCCGTAACAGTGCCAGTGCCTGCATCTATATTTCCCGCCAAAAATACTCTACCCGCACTTATCTCAATACTACCATCGGTGGCTGAAGTATCTAATGAACCGTTAGAACCCACTCTACCGCCAGCACCAATTAAACGAATAACACCCGGCGTTGAAGTATCTATACCCGTAGCACGAACAATGCCTTTGTTATTCACAGCAAAGCTTTTTGGGTCGGTGACTATTGCGCGTATATTGACATTATTAGCACTAACGTCAGCATTCGTAGCAATACCTACAACGGTATCACCAGCACTGGTTTGCAATGCTTCAGAAACATTAAACTGCATTAAACTATTATTGCCATAAGTCACAACAACTTCGTTGCCGGCAACTAAATTCAAATCACCGCCAGCAATATCAACAATACCGTCAACATTGATATCACCTGATACCAATGCAACTTGAGCACCAGCCAAGTCAGAAGATAGACCCTCCACAACGATACTAGCGTTAGCTCCGCTCGTGGTGAATCGTAAGTCGCCATTAACAAAATCGGTAATATCAAGAGCATTTGTGCTTGCTACTAAACTGGCTAAATCAACCTCCGCACCTGAACCAAGAACTATACCGTTTTGATTCACTAAAAACACCCGTACATTACCATCAAGCAAGCCGTTTATATTACTCACGTTGCCACTGCTATCGTTAGCTAATACCGACCAACTAGATGAACCACCAGTATGGTTAAAACTTAATGTTTCACCACTAGCAACATTAATGCCGTCTCCGGCAAAATCCACAACACGATTGTCTTGAGATATCGTCAACGTGCTTTGGCTGCCACTAACACTATAAGTTGAATTACCATTCACAGCATTAAAATCGGCAGACTGAGGAAGCGCTAAAGCCTGCTGAATAAACATTGCTGACGTTAACGCAGCAATAGTTTTTGCAAGAACGGGATTTCTTTTAAGAGTTATTGAAAGCTTGCTCATATCATACCTACCTTGGATTGATGACGAAAAAATGACATATACAACCCAAAAAATTATTTAAAGTAACGAAAACGTTGTAAAGACAACCTTATTTATATTAATGCTTGTGTTGTATCAAAGACTAAAACAGGAAAAACAAACTTTTATACTTTTCCGACACTTAGAAAAAGAGTTGTTAGTTTGGTTAAATTATAACCAATGTTTAACCCTATCTACAAGCTAAAAAAAATATATTTACCTTTCCCACTAACACCGGCGCTAAGCCAGTTTTACAAGTTAAAACCAATACTTAGCCAATACTGAGTATCTTCGCCATTAAGCGCTTCAGAGCCGTCAAACGGCTTTGCCGCAGAGATTCGAGTAAATCCTCCAACATCCGGAAACGTTAGCTCCGCCTCAACTCCCCAGCCTGAAATATCAATTGAGCTTGTTGGGCCGCCATTACCGTCTTTCAACTTACCCCAACCATAATCGGCAAAAACTGACAGCGACAAAATATCACTCCAGCTATGTTCTCCGTAAGCAATACCTTCTGACAATGCGCCGCCATTAATAACCCAAGCCACGCTAGCAAAAACTGCCGTATCTCTTACATACTCGGCAACAGGATAAGCTCTAACGGTATAAGGGCCACCTAAACTCATGCGCTCTAACGATGACAATAAGTCATCAGAGTACTGACCATTAACGTGAAGGAGTAATGAATTATTGCGTGCAACAGACTGCAAGCGGCTATAGCTGGCGCTAATTTTATTAAACTCGCCTGGCAGCATTTGCTCGCCATTAATGATACCAAGGCTTTCACCATTACCCTGCTCATCCATAGAACCTAAAAGGTCATTAAAACCATGCGAGAAGGTAAGTGAACCACGATGCACGCCTCTAAAACGTGTATCAATAGCATCAGCAACCACGGTTGCTTCAAAAACCGTTAAGCGATCAACACCTTGCTCTACGTTGAATGAAGAAAAATCTACATTTGAACGCTTTAATGCCAAGCCAATACGCGTTGCAACATTAAGGTTTCGCGTTCGTACCCATTGCGAGCGAAGAAACGTTTCACCTATTTCTGTATCACCTTCTATACCTAAGGCAAGCACAGCTTCATCTTCAACATCATAGCTTGTCTTACTGAAAGCAAGACCAAAAGTATGGACTAAATCGGGATGGGTAATTTCATAGGTCACTCGCGCATTACGTAAGTCACCGGGACTAAACGTTTTGAGCGCATCAATCGATAGTTGATCAATGTGACCGGTCATATTATTCACTTTAACGCCCAACAATAAACGTGCATCACCCGACGATTCAACGCCATAGTTATCTGCTTGAGCAAAATAACTCACAGCGTCTTCATTAGTCGCTTTTACTGTTAATTGTGTTTCGCCTAAAGCATTACCTGGCTTGAAGACTGCAGCAGCAGTAAAACCGGGCATATCACTTAAACGTAGAATGTTACTCTCAACAAAATCAATATTAACCGCATCGCCTTTAACCGCTCTAAAAGGATGTTGCAGAACTTTGTTGCTGTATAAAACATTGGCGTCACTACCAACACCGCCAAATTTACCGACAAAGACACGAATTAACACCGCTCCACTTTCAATTTCTTGGGCGGGCAAAATCGCTTTTGCCAACATCAAACCAGACTGACGAAGATTTTCTGTCACCAAAAAAGCAACATCATCAAGGTCGGTTAACGTTAATTTATTATCAGACTGTAAAAGATAATCACTAACAAGGTTACTGATACTTTCACTAAGGTCGCTAGGGACTAATTGCGGCTCATCGTAGCTGACTACAAATTCCTGAACACGAATCACAGGGCCGTCATCCTCACCAACAGGACGCGCCCCTGTAGATGGCACTATCACAATATTGTCATCAACAATATCGGGGAGTTGAGGCTGTTCTCGCTCTGGCTCTAAGGCTCCGGGTGATAAGTTTTGAGCAAACGCCTGCATTTGAAACAAGCAAAAGAATAGCGATATAACGCTAAAAATCGTCCGTGTTCTAATCATTATAATTTTAAACCGCATTACTTATTAACTCATCAGGTAGTTGTTGCATTAATCGACTGTAGGTATAAATACAGTCTTTATCGCTTGAGCTTGCGTCGCCTTAAAGTCAGTGCCGCAAGTGCTGAGCTATATAATACTAAACTTCCGGGTAGTGGCACCACTGTT
The DNA here is from genome assembly GCA_042090785.1 of Cellvibrionales bacterium. Lineage (GTDB taxonomy): Bacteria > Pseudomonadota > Gammaproteobacteria > Pseudomonadales > UBA7434 > UBA7434. The sequence goes on from JBELIP010000014.1 coordinate 37,948, forward strand.
GCTGAAGAATCAATATTAATATCAAAACTATCTACAATATAAGAACCATTAAAACTAGTGACAGCTAAGTCGGTTAGATCGCCTAAGTAGTTATCAAAAAATGCATTGGTTTCTTGCTCAACACCGTCTTCATCGATAAATACTCTATTAAAACCCAGTATTTTATCGGTATGACAACCTTCACCGTCATCAGGCAACGCGTAACCACAAACCAATATCGGCGAAACCTCAATATTAATGCCTTCGTGAATAACGTTATTCGTCTCCAATTCCACAGACTGATCATTAATCGATAACGATTGCGTGTTAGTACTAAAAATAAATATGGCATTAACATCCACATTTTCATCAATACTGATATCCCATGACAAAGATTCTGCAGCCGATAGGACTAACGAGACATCGCCTGTTAAACCTGCACCACTCCCATTATCAGGGTTAAGATTATTTAGGTTAACTTCAACCGTATTTTGCGGATTAATTGCATCGTTTAAATTACTCGTACTATGCGCACCTAAATAAATCAGCTCTTCGCCGTTATTTTCTTCTATGGTGACTAAACCCATATTGGTCGCATGCTGTTGCACCACCTCTTCCTTAACGAAGTTTTTAAATACATTGTGGGTCTGACCACTAAATGAATAACTTGAACTGCCCTCAGTGGCCGGCGTAGTCATAGTGACATGCGCAGCATGAGCCGATACAGAAGCCATTGCAGATAACATTAATACAGATAGATGTTTCACAAAGAAATCCCTCATTCTCTTCGAGTGAGGACGAATTCAAGGTAACTTTATCGGAACAAAATAAGACGCACTAATGCCATCAGCAGAGGATGGGTGCGGGAAACACAGTCAAATTGCGGGGGATAACTTAACTATTTGCCCTATTTTACTCTCGACAAACCGAATGAATCAGTCCTGCCGTTAATTAAAATAGGGGCCAAGGGAGTTACATAATAACCACAACAGATATAAAGTCAATTGATTATTTAATAAACAGGAAATAAGTTGCGGCTTAAAAAAATTGAAGGAATACCTATAACCTACTGTTTTTAATGGCAATAATAGCGAACAGCTCGATCTTCCCAATCACTATCGCAACAAAATTAATTGCAAAAAATCATTTTACATAACCAAGCAACCCATCATGACGGATAGATCTACTCAAAAAACTCAAGCACTAAAGCGTTAAAAGCCTCTGGCTTTTCAGCATGCAACCAGTGGCCCGCTCCAGCAACTTCCTTAAATACACAATTTGGAAAAAGTGCTCGGCTTAGCGTTTTATACTCAGGCTTAATATAATTAGAGTTTTCACCAGCAATAAAGAGGACTGGCTTTTCAAACGCGCGATGACCTGCACTATCATTACGACCATCACTAAAGTCGTCGTCTTCTAAAAATAAGCCCTGACGAAGCTCAGCATAATTATTGATAATTGCAGACAAGTTCATGCGCCAACGAAAGCCCTGCTCGGTTTTTTCTAAGTTTTGCATTAAAAACTGGCAAGTAGGTTTATCTTCAATGGCGGCTTGAAGCAATTGCTGCACTTCTGCTCTACTTGTCGCCTGCTGTACATCAATAGCACCTAGTGATGCAAGAATGACATCATGTTTGGCTGGATAAGTTACCGGGGCAATATCAGCCACAATCATTTTATGCACCCGTGATGGATATCGCAGCGCAAGACTCATGGCTACCTTGCCACCTAAAGAATGCCCAAGCACATTGACCGCCGCCAAACCCAGATGGTCAAGCATGGCCAAAACATCATCAGCCATGGAACTAATAGTCATTACATCGCTATGCGGCGAACGACCATGGTTGGGCAAGTCAAAAGCAAAAACGGCATAGTCGTTAGACAACTCCCGAGCAATGCCTCCTAAATTACGACCCATTCCAAAAAGACCATGGAGCAAAACAACAGGCGGTTTACCGTTATTAATATTAGCTTCACCGCTTTGGGTTAAATACAAACCCTGTTCAATACTACCTACCATTTTAATACCACACTTTTTACACACATAAATCTCACAGGCGGGATTATATAAGCATAAGCTCGATAACTGGCACTGTTATTAACCAACACAATTGGTAGAATAGCCGGCAATTATTGAAAAGACTTTATTACTCGGCAGCTTTCAACTTTGTTAGGATTTTATCTATGAACCAGCCAACGTCAATTCACCTCGATAAAAACCAAGCGACAACTTTATGGACCCGTTTCAATACAACCCTTAGTCGCCGCCGAAATAAGCAGACTATTTGTCGTCGACTCACCCTGCTTTTAGCCAGCGCACTACTTTGCGCCTGCGAAACTACATCTTTTAATGATACAGCTTACCCGTATGTCATTAATTCTGAAAAAATGGCAACACAGGCTGTCGATAAAATTATTATTGCGCACGTCAATTTTGGCGGCCCGTCTAAACACTATTTAAGAGATTATGAAAAAACGATCGACAAAGAAGTTAAAGCGCAGCTGGAATCCGGCGGTTATACAATAGCGAGCAACGCCCTCTTTAGAAAAGCATGGCGTGATGCCGTTAGGAAATACGGCGATCCTTTTAACCCTGTCACGTCACAAATTAATCCCAGAGCTTTTAAACGCGTAGTTTACACCGCCATAAACACCTTAAAAGAACAAACCGATATCAAAGCCGTTGTGTTTACTGATCTCATTGAGCGCCAAATTGCTTTTGGGCATCACATAAACCGCAATGCAAAATGGGATGGCGTATCACGCAAGCCCAAAATAAAAGGCGCTGGTACGGGTATTTCACAAGGCTTTGATTGGAGCCAAACCGTTCCAGCCGCCTCTCTATCGGTCACCATTTATCATGTTGATGGCCAGCGTTTATTTCAAAGTATTGGCGGCTTAGAAGTCACTCGGCAGCTTGATCCGAATAAAGGTGGCAACGGCAGGTTTGTCCGTCGCGATAAATTATTCACTAGCCACTCGAATGTTCGTCAAGGCGTAAACTTTGCGTTACACCCTTTTGTAAAAATGAAAGGCTACCCAGAAAAGAAATAACCTTTATAGTAAGATTTAACCCGCAAGGTAACTTAATATACGAGAGATTTCGCAAAGCGGCCGCCCGCTTTGCTCGGCCCATTCAACAAACACTTTTTGCGTCTCAAGCATTGCGGTTTTTGACTTAGGTTCGCGATCAACAATACCCAGCCCCACTAATACCGCCACCGTATCATTAGTCAATAAAAACGTATCAACTCCCGCCATTCGTAAAAAACGCGACCCCGAATGCCCGCCTAAATGTGCACCTCGCTTTTTTAAATCCAACCACAAACTCACAATATCATGACTTGGCCAATCCGCTAACCATTGGCCAAAACTGCCATGCGATTGCACAACATCACACACTAAAACCGCATTAGTACGAATCGCCTTAATTTTGCCCCAATGTCGGATAATACCCTCTGCTTGTAAAATATCCTCTAAGCCTTCATCACTCAACGCCGCTAATGCACGAGGATTAAAATCATAACAAGCACGCTCAAAAGCCGGCCACTTGGCATCGACCATTTTATGCTGCAAACCTGAACGAAAAACGCGGCGACATATTAGCGAAAGATAATCCGCATCGGAACGCTCAATTAACTGCTTTCTTGTCGCCAATCTGGGCAGTTGCGATTCAAGGTCTTGAACCGAAGCAAAACGCTTAAGCGCCTGCGTATAAATCCAATCAAATGATCGAGCTGGGTATTTTTTTGTCACTTCTAAGCCTATTAAATGATCTCATCGTCAGCATTTTCAATACTAGAAAAATCCAACGACGCTGAATTAATACAATAACGCATACCGGTAGGTGCAGGGCCATCATTAAACACATGCCCTAAATGCGCATCACAGCGACGACAAGTGACCTCTGTACGCCGCATACCATGAGACGTATCTAAATGCTCAGCCACCGCACCATCCTCACCTGGCTGATAAAAGCTCGGCCAACCACAGCCTGAATCATATTTTGCCTGAGCATCAAACAACGTTGATTGGCAACACTTACATAAATACTTGCCTTGCGCCTTCAGGTCTGTGTACTTACCAGTAAACGCCCGTTCAGTGCCTTTTTGTCGCGTAATCTGATATTCCTCAGGCGATAACTGTTCGCGCCATTGCGCATCTGTTTTAATCACTTTAGTCATATATCACCCATTAATATCAAAATTAGCATCTAGCCTGTATTGGTTTATGTAGATATTACATCGCCAGTCATCCCAAGGTAAGTCTATAATTGTCTGTAAGCTATATGAGAATACGTTGTAAAAAAATAAATAGACCTTATCGATGTTTTTATTAACACAGCTAAATAATCGCTATCGATATAAAAGAGACTGAGTGATGTCCATTATTTCAAAATCCGGCAAGTTACAAGATGTGTGTTATGACATTCGCGGCCCCGTACTGCGCGAAGCCACTCGTCTAGAAGATGAAGGCCATCGTATTCTCAAACTCAATATTGGTAACCCAGCAGCCTTTGGCATGTTAACGCCTGACGAAATCCTCCAAGATGTCATTCGTAACCTACCCGACGCACAAGGCTACTGTGACTCAAAAGGATTATATTCGGCGCGTAAAGCCATCATGCAAGACTGCCAACTGCGCGGCGTTGAAGGCGTTGAAGTCGATGATATCTATCTAGGCAACGGCGTTAGCGAACTCATCGTTATGGCCATGCAAGGCCTGCTTAATGATGGTGACGAAGTGCTTGTTCCCGCACCTGACTACCCACTATGGACGGCTGCCGTTACGCTTAGCGGTGGCAAGCCAGTGCATTATGTTTGCGACGAACAAGCCGACTGGCAACCCGATATTGACGATATAAAAAGCAAAATCACCAGTCGCACGCGCGCCATCGTTATTATTAACCCTAATAATCCCACGGGTGCGGTATATGAAAAAGACACCCTAGAACAGCTGGCTCAAGTGGCTCGTGATCATAAATTAGTCGTTTGCGCTGACGAAATTTACGACCGCATATTATACGACAATACCATTCACACACCGTTTGCAACCATAGCGCATGACCTACTCTGCCTATCATTTAACGGCTTATCCAAATCGTATCGCCTAGCGGGCTTCCGCTCTGGGTGGATGATATTAACAGGTAAAAAAGAAGACTCTAAAGATTTTGTAGAAGGTTTAGATATCTTGGCGTCAATGCGACTATGCGCTAACGTTCCTGCTCAGTTCGCTATTCAAACCGCATTAGGCGGTTACCAAAGTATCAATGATTTAGTGTTGCCCACCGGCAGACTGGGTGCTCAGCGTGATGTAGCCTATAACAAATTAATAGCCATTCCAGGCGTAAGTTGCGTTAAACCTAAGGGCGCTATTTATATGTTCCCAAAGCTTGACGAAAAAATGTACCCCATTGTTGATGATGAAAAATTCATCTTAGACTTACTGCTAGAACAAAAAATGCTATTAGTTCAAGGCTCCGCATTCAACCTACCCACTAAAAATCATTTGCGAATTGTATTCTTACCCGAACAATTTGTATTAGGCGATGCGATTGATAGGCTTGCAAATTTTTTAGAAGATCGTAGAAAATAATTTTCAAGCGGTTTAAATAGGCTGTTTTTGGTCTTGATCATCGACGTTCACAAACGACATATGCGTTGAAAATAAAACACGTTCAGGATCACTATCCTTCACTTTTCCAAAGACACTAATTCGATAAGTCACAGACGTCTTACCTAAGCGCTCTTGCTCGGCCCTAAACAGCAACACCTCGCCTTTTTCTATACGGTAGCGAAACTCAACATTATCCATTGCAACGGTAACAAAGCGACGACCCGGAAAATCAACCGTCGCCGTAATATAAGCAATTTCATCAATCCAATTTAATAAATTGCCGCCAAACAAATAACCGTAATGATTAATATGCTCGGGCAGTACTAGTTTATAGTGATCCATAATTTTTTAAACAAACCCCAATTAACCAATCAGTTAAATTATTCTTCTTGAAGAAAAGCCATAAACAGCATAGCTAAAACTGCACCGACTAACTGAGCAGCAATAAAAGCCGCAATAAAATCTGGATTGATACCCGTAAAACTATCACTAAAGCCACGCGCAATGGTTACCGCTGGATTGGCAAAAGAGGTTGAAGAAGTAAACCAGTAACCGGCCGAGATATACAAGCCAACGGCAGGCGCAACGGCCAACAAATGAAGTTTTCTAACGCCTAGTATTGTCACGAGCAAACCAAAGGTTGCAACAATCTCGGATAAATAAATATTAAAACCGCCACGATCATTTTCTGACAATTGAAACAAATCCAAACCGAACATTGCGTGAACCAGCATGACACCAAACAAACCACCAGCGCATTGAAAAATAATAAAAGCGATAAAGCGCTTAGCATCGATTTCTTTTTTTAAGAACATCACCAGACTAACGACGGGATTAAAGTGCGCACCTGAAATAGCAATAAAAATCCAAATTAACGCGGTTAAGCCAACCCCCGTTGCGATGGTATTAGCTAACAATACACTCAGCTGATCGGTAGATAAGCCTTCAGCCATAAGGCCAGAGCCAATAACAACCATGACCAAAAAACAAGTACCAACGAATTCAGCCAAACTGGCTCGAAGTAATGCTTTACTCATTAATTATTCCCACTCAATGACATCACGATCATAACCTATTTATTCCATTGATATTTTAAAAAGTGTGAAACAAGTGTGAAAGTATAACCTTTGCCTTCACCGGACAAAATAATCAAAACCGTTTAAAAACCCACCGATACTTTCACACCGTGTAACAGGAGAATACCATAATCTATGGCATTTCAAACTATCATAAACATCCCAAAAAAAATCTGGTTACATTACAATTGAGCATAGGGTTATTTTGGAGAACACACATGCATCAAATACTGGCAATAACACTGGCAATTTTATTAGTAGGTTGCAGTTCCAAACCACTGGCAAAATTTGATGTAAATCAAAACCCCAAAACGATCGTAACGGCTAATAAGTACGACTTTGGTGAAGTTTTAAACCACAGTTACTTTTTTGAACAAGCCAACAAGTACCAAAGTTATACTCTATACATACCTAATTCTTATGATGAATCTCAGAGTTATCCTCTAATTATACTTCTGCATGGGCTTCGCAGTAATCCTAATCAAATCATTAACTACAAAGGAATTATCCCCGAGGCAGAAAAGCGTGACTACGTTATAGCTGCCCCCTATGGATACAACGAACGTGGCTGGTATGGCAGTCGTGGAAAGGGCAAAGACGGTGTTGCGTTTGGAAAAGCAAATGATCCAGAAAACCTTGGTGAGTTAAGCGAGATGGATGTCATGAACGTTTTAGAAATTGTGAAAAAAGACCTCTCGATTGATCCTCAACGTATCTACTTGCTTGGTCATTCTATGGGCGGTGGAGGGGCATTACATTTAGCTGCAACCTATCCTCAAGTATGGACTGGCTTAGCTTGCTTAGCACCATCATTTAATGGGAAATACTCAAGCTTAGATGATTTAAAACATTTACCTGTGTATGTAGTTACCGGCGATAAAGATCGTCTTGTTCCTGTCAGAAAAGTGCGACGCTTAGTTGGAGAAATGAAGCAGCTTGAAATGGATGTAATCTACCAAGAAATAAAAGGCGGTCGACATTTTAGAACCATAACTCACAATCCAGAAATGATTGCAGAGGTTTTTGACTTCTTCGATCAAAATCAATAAAAAGAATTATAATAAATAAGGTAAAAAATAGAGTCCAAACACCGCTCTCCCTAAGACTCAGTATAGTTTTATTGCAAATGACACCTCGAACGTTTAGCATACCCCCCCATGGGTATAAGATTTTTAACTTTTTGTTTTCTTGCAATACTTTCAATCAGTGTTGATAGCAGACCTGTATCCTATCCCGGCGGATTCACCTTGATGACCAAATCAGATAATTTCCAAAATTCTGTTTACATGCATTACTCGCCCACCTATAAATACGC
>JBELIP010000015.1:0-18179 GCA_042090785.1 Cellvibrionales bacterium
GCTTCGGCATAATCTGCTTCTGCACGATGGCTCATGCTCGCAAGTGCAACATTTATTTCTATTTCGTCGTTACCCAGTAGGCTTAATATATGGTCGCTATTTTTTTTGCTGATGTGCGCTTGAGCACTGGGTGTAATTAACACGGCAAATAATGCAGAAAGTTTTTTTTCAAATTGTTTGGTTAGGTTTGTTTGCTCGGTCTCTATAGTTTGCCGAATATCAAAGTAACGCTGTTGTGTGTCGTTATCATTGGCTTGTTCGGCTTGCTGAAAAAGATATTCAATTGCAGCGGTTATAAAGGTGTTAAGTTGGTTTTGGCAAAACGTCTGTAATCGAGAATGGCAGTCGATAAGCGTTTTACGTGAATCGTTTGTCATTGTCTCCTCCGATGCTGGAGAGCTGTATGGCGCATGTATTTACATTTAAATTAAATGGCTTGGCTTTCAATTTTAAATATTCGACTTTCAGTATTCGGCCTTAAATGTGTCGTGTGGGTTGTAAAAAAGATATGTCGGGAATCTAAATTTGAGTATAGAAGGGATTGATTAATCGAATTGCAAATTCTGTCTGGGCGCTTGTCCTAAACGAATTGGTTTTTCAAAACGTGTTCAATATCACGCGACGGGTAAGTTATTACTATCGCTTTAACTACTGCCAATATCTGCTTTTATAAAGCAGATATAACGTGTCATAAAGTTGTTACCATTTGTTCTAAACTAGGGGGTTTTATTATATAACTCAAGGGGTTATGATGCGCGACCTGAAAGTTTACAGCGCGTGAAAAACGGGTTAAAAGGTATTTAAAGGGTATCGAAAAGGGATAAGTATCGAGCCTATTTTAACTGCTTTTTTAGTGGTATTTATCAGTGCAGCTCGCGTTAAAAGTTTTACATTTAGCGATATTTTTTTAGCGAATTCTATTAAGCAAAACGAATAGTAGGGGCCCATTATTAATATTAAACAGATGACGGACGATGGATTGCCGTACCCTGATTTTTTGGTCGAACATATTATCAATGAGTGGTCAGAGGTTAATGTGCCGCTGATCGATCCAGATGTTTGTTTAAAAGTCGATTCCAGCCTTTCTTATTGTGGCTGTATTGTGCCTGGACCTAAATTACGTCAGTTCGTGTACCAATATCAGCAATCTCACGATTTCGATTACGAAACTATTGCTATTTTGACGCGTATTGCGCGCGGCGTGACAGATGACTCTCCGATTTGGGATGATCTTGTCGCGCTTGAGTTTCAGCGTGATTGCGGCCTTCCTCGGGCGCATTACCTTGCCGAGTTGAGGGCAGTGGCCGAGCGAATTGAGGCCGAGGCCTCGCTTTATGATGAGCTATTAAGCGCATAATTGGTCGATTTTTTCGCCATTGGCATTAAAAACCCTCCTCAAAACCAAAGAACTGCCCTGAAAATGGTGGTTCGGGTCGTTATTCCTTCTATTTATCTTGCTATTTAAGTAGGCATTCCATAGAATTCGCGCTCATTTTTCGCCCTCAGCACGTTTGAAGGCTTAACTCCTTGTTTCACTGCAAGACAATCGACTGGCAAGTCGGCGGTATTTGCGGGAAGCATAATCCCATAGGGAGCACATATGCGACACTACGAAATCGTATTCATGGTTCATCCGGACCAGAGCGAGCAAGTCCCGGGTATGATCGAAAGATATACTGCGGCTATTAATAAAGACGGCGGTTCTGTTCATCGTCTAGAAGATTGGGGACGACGTCAGTTGGCCTATCCAATCAACAAAATCCATAAAGCGCACTACGTTTTGATGAATGTCGAAGCGACCCAGCCTGCGCTGGAAGAATTGACGACTAACTTCAAATACAACGATGCTGTGATTCGTAATCTAGTGATTCGCACTGATGCGCCTGTCACTGATGAATCATCTATCATGAAAGCGGAAACTGAGCAGCGTGAGCGTAAAGCCCGCTATGACGCCCGCGCTGCTACTGAAGAGAAGAAAGCAGCTGAAACTTCTGATAGTTCAGAGCAAGACGAGTCTAAAAGCTCGGACGATACCGCAGCCGAATAATTCGGCCACAGCAGATAAGTAATTAGGAGAACATCATGGCTCGTTTTTTTCGCCGTAGAAAATTTTGTCGTTTCACCGCAGAAGGTGTTGATTACATCGATTACAAAGATCTCGATGTATTAAAAGAATATATTTCAGAAACAGGGAAAATTGTTCCTAGCCGTATTACAGGAACAAAAGCCAAGTACCAGCGTCAGTTAGCAACCGCTATTAAGCGCGCACGTTACTTAGCATTAGTACCGTACACGGATAGTCACAAGTAATAACAGGGTTATTGTTTCGTCATGATGCTACTAATGACGGTCTTGACCTTATTGCTTGCATGGTTTGGTTCTGCAGCAGTCGCATTAGTGATTCTGCGTCGAGGTTTGCAAGCGTCAGCAAGTGTTTTTTTATTTGTGCTACTACTTGCGGCGGCTTGGGCATACACTGGTAACATTGTCCCGCTAAGCACGTTACTTTGTACTAGTGCGTTGGCGGTGGCCCTGCGAACTACACGCAGTTGGCCTATTGTAGTAACGCTAGCCCCTTTGGTTATTATTGCTTGGGGAGCAGCGTTATTATTATTTGCTAGCGACTACGTTGCGCAGTTATTGGTTTATGCAGAGCAAGGTTTAGATATATTTAAACAGCAGTTGGCATTAGCTTCGGCTAATGGCGGTAATGAAGATGTCGCCAAACAATTGCTAGCACAAATGCCGCCATTAACGGCAGCGCATTTAGTGGGTAACTTGGCATTTATGCAAATGTTGTTGACATTAATGAGTTTGTTGTCTGCACGTTGGTGGCAAGCCAAGCTGTATAACCCCGGTGGTTTTCAGCAAGAGTTTTATCAGTTGCGTTTAACACGCGGCAATATACTTTTGTTAATTGCAGGGTTGGTTTTGTTCTCAAATATTGAGGGCTACCATCAATGGGCATGGTTGTTTGCAATCCCAATGATTATTGTTGGTGTTGCCTTGGTTCACGCAGTTGTTGCGTTGAAGCAATTAAGTGGCCATTGGTTGTTTGGGTTTTATTTAATATTTATAACATTCGCACCCGTAGTGCCGCTGCTAATGATGGTTGTTATAGCCGATAGCGCACTTGATTTTAGAGCGCGAATAGCTCAAACAAATAATCCAGAGCGCTAAAGCGTAAGCGCAGCATAGAATATAAAACTTAGAATAGAAAACATAGAAGTTAGAAACAAAAATTAGAAGTTAGAAACAAAAATTAAAGAGCCGGTTGTAATTAACAGCCAGACACGCAAACAGTTAAAGTTAGATTATTGATAGAGGTTAGTGCTATGCAAGTTATTCTTCTGGAGAAAGTTGCCAAGTTAGGTAATTTAGGAGATAAGGTCAACGTTAAGTCAGGTTTTGGCCGAAACTTTTTAATCCCTTACGGTAAAGCCGTACCTGCGACAGAAGCCAGTGTTGCTGAATTTGAATCACGCCGCGCTGAGTTACAAGCTGCTGCCGATGAAGCTTTAGCGGCTGCGCAAGCACGTGCCGAAGCTATGGCTGATTTAACCGTCACTATCGAAGCTAATGCTGGTGATGAAGGTAAGCTCTTTGGTTCAATTGGCACTAAAGATGTTGCTGATGCCATTATTGCTGCTGGCCACGAAGTGGTAAAAGCAGAAGTGCGTATGCCTAATGGTGTTATTCGCGAAGTGGGTGTTGTTGAAATTACGCTTCAATTCCACAGCGATGTGAGCACTGTTGTAAGCATTGCCGTTGTTCCTGAAGCAGCATAAACAGTTAACCGTTGGCCATTAGGTTAGCGCTAGAATGGTTAAATCGTAGTGTTTTATTGATGACTTATCGCAGTGAGTGAATGGCGGATAAGCAAGAATCGGTAAGCACAAAGCGTTGCTCCTTAGGGTGCAGCGCTTTTTTTATGGCTTATGATTTTTTTATTTATCGGATGCTATGCAGTTATAGGGATGATTAAAAAATAAACAGTTTTAGTGATGAATCGCTTCTCGTTACTGCTTTCCAAGTCTCTCTCAGGTATCATCCGTTTTCACTTTACCGAAGCTGTAACCGTACAAACGAAATTATTAATCGCATTTAATGAGAAGAGCTCAATAACGTGTCAGACCCTAATTATCCCAATGAGCCACCCGTGATTGACGCCGATTATTCGGATCAAGAAGCCCTGTCATTAGCCAATAACGAGATGCTCTCTGATTACCCCGAAGCGCCAAGCGCCGACTTTGCAGCTGATATGGTGAGCTTAAAAACCTTGCCACATTCACTTGAGGCAGAGCGTTCGCTGCTCGGCGGCATTATGCTGTCTGAAACAGCCTGGGATGCAGTTGCTGAATTAGTGACGGCCAGCGATTTCTACTACGGTAAACACGGTCATATTTATACAGAAATGGCACGCTTAGCCGAAGCTGCCGAGCCATTAGATGTTATTACGTTAGCTGAGTCCTTACAAAAACGTGCCTTACTTGAAGCCTCTGGCGGTTTAATTTATTTAGCCGACTTGGCTAAGAGCACGCCGTCGGCGGCGAACATTCGCGCTTATGCAGAAATTGTTCACGACCGAGCAACCTTACGCCGTATTATTAATACTGCCACCTCTATTCAAGAAACTGCATTTAATCCCGAAGGTCGCGACGCAGGTGATGTGTTAGATAGCGCCGAGCGGTTGATTATGCAAATTGCCGAGCAGGGGCCAAAGTCCGGTGGGCCGGTTGGCGTTAATGCCTTATTAAAAGATGCGCTAGGCAAAATTGATGAGCTATTTAATAGTAAAGGCTCTATTACCGGTTTAACCACTGGCTATAAAGATCTTGATGGCAAAACTTCGGGGTTGCAGCCTGCGGATTTAATTTTTGTTGCTGGCCGACCTTCTATGGGTAAAACCAGTTTTGCAATGAATTTAGTTGAGAACGCACTTTTAGCAGAAGAAAAGCCGATACTGGTGTTCAGTATGGAGATGCCAGCGGGTTCATTGATGATGAGAATGTTATCGTCCGTTGGTAAAATTGATCAGACACGTGTGCGAAATGGACAATTGGAAGAAGAAGATTGGGCCAAGTTAAGTGCTGCTATGCAGCAGTTAAAAGATAAGCCGTTAATGATTGATGATACGCCAGCGTTAACGCCAACTGAGATTCGTTCGCGTGCGCGCCGAGTTCTGCGAGAGCATGGTAGCTTAGGTATGATCATGATTGATTATCTTCAGTTAATGCAAGTGGCGGGAAGTAGTGAGGGCCGAACCGCAGAAATCAGTGAAATTTCGCGCTCGCTTAAAAGTATTGCTAAAGAATTTGATTGTCCAGTTGTGGCGTTGTCGCAGTTGAATCGAAGCCTTGAGCAACGGCCGAATAAACGTCCTGTTATGTCAGACTTGCGTGAGTCGGGCGCTATTGAGCAAGACGCCGATGTTATTATGTTTATTTATCGTGATGAAGTGTATAACGAGGAATCGCCCGATAAAGGCACGGCAGAAATTATTATTGGCAAGCAGCGTAACGGACCTATTGGTACTTCGCGTCTCGCATTTGTTGGCCAATTTACGCGTTTTGAAAACCTTGCGCATGGTGACTATAACGATGATTACGAGTAGTGATCATTGTGGGTAGCACTCGTTAGGAGTAGTAAGTATTAATGGTGATAATGTTAAGCAGAAGCTAAATGTTAATTGCTAGCAACAATTATTTTATCAGTTCAACTGACTGATCAACCGTCTGAATTTCTATGCTTGAACAAGCCTATCGTATTTCACGATTACTCTCTTCGGCTGTTTATCCCGGCTGCCATCATGTTGATGGTGGCTTGTCTTTGTACGTTATCGAAAACCCGCTTGGTCGTATGGTTATTTGTGAACAGGGTGCGCAAGTACTGTCGTTTACTCCTAACGGTAAAAAAGATTTACTTTGGTTGTCGCCATTAGCCGAGTTTAGTTCAGGCAAAGCCGTGCGAGGTGGTATTCCTATTTGTCTGCCGTGGTTTGGTGTTAACCAGCGCGACAAACAAAAACCTAGCCATGGTTTTGCCCGCAATATTGATTGGCAGTTGGCAAATATTGCCGATGCAGACGACCCACAGCAAGGTGCTTGTACGCGCGTCGAGTTTTTACTTGACCGATTTAAAGAGCAGCCGCACTTATTATTTCCTTATACCTTTAGTGCCCGTTTAACTTTCTTAATGAGCGATAGTTTAAGTATTCATTTGCAGTTATCTAACACTGGTAATAAGCCTCTACCATTAACGTGGGCGTTGCATAGTTACCACCCCGTTGCATCTCTAGCCTCAGCTCGAGTAAGCGGTTTGGATGGCTGTGAATATCTTGATAACACCTGTGCACTTGCTCGTAAGGTTCAAAGTGGCGATGTGGTTTTTAATGGTGAGTTAGATCGCGCCTTTATTAATGCCGGTGATGTGCAAAGCATTATTTCAGCGTCGTCGGATAAAGATTCTATTATGATTGAAGCCAGTGGTTGTGCCAGTGCTGTTGTCTGGAATCCAGGCTTAGAAAAAGCGACTGGGTTAAAAGATGTGGGGGCGGACAATTTTCAACAATTTGTTTGCGTTGAGCGCGGTAATGTTTTTGATAATGAAGTTATGCTGCAGCCTAATGAAACACATAAGGCTTCTTTGCAAATCAAACTATAAGTCGAGTTGTTCGCGTAAATTTTTTAGTTTTTCTTTTTGTACTTCTGGTTCTAGCGGCTCTGTTTTTTTCTTAGTTAACGCTTTTGCCATTGGTAGGCTTAGCTGCTCGCCGCGTTTCACCCGCTCTAGTAATAATAAATAATTGCGTTCAAATACCGGAAACACTTGTGCTTCTGGCTGGCTGCCCATAAAAAACCAATCGGTGGTTTTTCCTGCAAAGTAAACAATAGGGTGTGACCATTGAACATTTTGGCGCGGCTCGCTAGAAAGGCAGGCTTCAATGTATGCGGTTTTAGCATCGGGAATACCCGCTGTTATTGCTGCATCACAATATTCGCGAATGCTGTGTGGCGTTGGTAAAAAAGTATTATCGCAAATAGCTTGTCTGCCAGCTGTGGCAATATGTTCAGGCTTAAAGTCGACTAATAAACGCAGCCATAATTGCTTGGCCATTGAGAGTGCTTGATGGTCTGGAAACGCTTTATGAAATTGGTTGTGATAGGCCAACTCTAATTCGGTAAATAAATGATTGATCGCTTCGATATGTGCTTCAGTTGGCTTGGCTGTAGAAATTTCTGGCGTAGCTGCACCTGCGGCGATAGACGCATTAGTCGGGAGAGTAATATCAGATACATGTTTTGCCATGGTTTGCGTGCTCTTTTTAATAGACTAATTAATTAAGTCTGCCGCCCAGCTTCTGTCAGTCAGTCGTTCAAAGGTATCGCCTTTTGCGCCTGCTTGATTTTCATTGCGTCGTGCCCAGCGGTATTTTACATGCTGCAAAAATTTAGTGTTCCATGAATGGTGTAATTCGTTTTTGTCACGCCAAAAAAGTACAAACTCAGGAATTAAATCTCTTGCAAACTGACTATCGATATTGGCGATGGTTAACACATCAAATACTTCGTGATCAGGTTTCCATTGCTCGGTAATAGGGCGTGGCTCGGTGTCATGTTTTAATGTGTGGGTAAAGCGTGCCCATTGACGTTTTACATGGTTAACAAATTTTGAATTCCATGTGCTTTGCGCTTCTTTGCGCTCTTGCCAATATAAAATAAATTCAGCCACGGCATCATCAATAAAGTTACGGTTAATACCCATCCGCTCAAGAATTTCTACCGCATCGAGGCTTGGTTGCCATTGTTTTGCAATCGGCGTTTGATGCTTGGGGGACGCAACTAATTTTGCAGCCGCTTCTTGTAAATGATGCTGGTGAGTTTGCCAGCGACGAGTCACATGCTGTAAAAATTTACTCGACCAAGCATGCGAAGCTTCGTTGCGTTCGCGCCAATAAAAAACAAATTCATCAATATTGGCTTCGACAAATTTAAGGTCAATACCTTGCTGCTGTAGCTGGTCAAGAATGGCGCGATCAGGCCGCCAGTTGGCAGCAATTCGCTGGGCGCCAAGTGAGCCCGTTGCAGTAGTTTGATGACTTTGCTGTTTTTGATAGCGTACTTGTTGGTTAATAGTCAGCTCAAAAGGTTGGCTTTCATCAGTTGGTACGGTTTGTACTAACACCATACCTAAGTTGATAAGATTATTTAAAATACGCCTTAAAGCGGCGGCTGTCCAAAAAGGTAATTGCTCGGTGAGCGTGTTAAGTTGAGTGCTTGTCCAGTGATAACCATCACGCGTTTCGCCTGCACCCAATGCCAGTACCGCTTCAAGATGCTGAAGCAAAATCGCTTCTTCAAGGCCAATGGATGCCGCCAGCGAAGGGGAGACGATTATTGGGCGCTCTGGGATAAGGGATTCGGTCATAATTGCTACAAGTCTTGCTCATTTATTCGGTCAACTATTGTAGGGCTTTGGCAGCACAAGTGCCATAGAACTCTTTTGAAGAATGACGTTAGATTTTAAAAATTCTATTCCGCTTACGGCGCGGGTGCTGATAAACTGCTCCCCTCATTAAAGGATAGTATTTTATGGCAAAAGCCAAATCAGCCTTCGTCTGCACCGACTGTGGCTCAGAATATACAAAGTGGCAAGGGCAGTGTACCGATTGCGGCGCTTGGAATACTTTATCGGAAATTCGTCTAAGCACGGCCACCCAGCGTGGTGAACGTTTGGTGGGTTATTCGGGCTCAGAAAGCGCGGTGCAAACCTTATCATCCATCGATCTGAGTAGCCTGCCAAGACAAAGCACTGGTTTGGCTGAGTTTGACCGTGTATTGGGCGGTGGTTTAGTCGCCGGTTCGGCCATTCTTATTGGTGGTAACCCGGGGGCGGGTAAGAGTACGGTGTTGCTGCAAGTGATGTGCGAGCTGGCCAAGCAGCAAACGGCGCTTTATGTTACCGGTGAAGAATCATTACAACAGGTTGCTATGCGGGCCAACCGCCTAGCCCTGCCGACCGATAAGTTACAAATGGCTTCGGAAACGAATATTGAAGCGATTATTGCCATTGCGCAAAAACTACAGCCGCGAGTGATGGTGGTTGATTCTATTCAGGTTATGCATACCAGCGATTTACAATCGGCACCCGGCGGCGTTTCGCAGGTGCGTGAGTGTGCCGCTTATTTAACACGTTATGCCAAACAGTCAAATACTATTATCTTTTTGGTGGGTCACGTCACTAAAGATGGCAGTTTGGCTGGGCCTAAAGTGTTAGAGCATATGATTGATTGTTCTATTTTGCTTGAAGGTTCATCTGATAGTCGCTACCGAACCTTGCGCGGTCAAAAAAATCGCTTTGGCGCTGTGAATGAGCTGGGCGTTTTTGCGATGACCGAGCAAGGTTTAAAAGAAGTTAAAAACCCTTCGGCTATATTTTTAAGTCGCGCCGATGAAGATGCCCCTGGTAGTGTAGTCATGGTGTTATGGGAAGGTACTCGACCGTTACTTGTTGAAATTCAAGCCTTAGTTGACGATACACAATTGAATAATCCGCGTCGCGTTGCGGTTGGGCTTGATCAAAATCGTTTGTCGATGTTGTTGGCGGTGTTACATCGTCATGGGGGGCTTGCTATTGGTGGCTCTGATGTTTTTGTTAATGCTGTAGGCGGTGTAAAGGTGTTAGAAACGGGTGTTGATTTGGCGCTGTTGTTAGCCGTAGTGTCGAGTTTTCGTGATCGTTGCTTGCCACGCGATTTAGTGGTGTTTGGCGAGGTGGGTTTGTCCGGAGAAATTCGTCCTGTACCTAGCGGCCAAGAACGCATTCAAGAAGCAGCCAAGCATGGCTTTAAAAAAGCCATTGTGCCTAAAGCGAATATGCCTAAGCAAAAAATTCCAGGTATGGAGGTGACGGGTGTGAGTAAATTAGAAGACGCACTCGCATTGCTATAATACGAATGCGTTGTTAACTAAATCTTATTGCAGTTTTTTATAACGCATGCGTTTAGGCGAAGCATCATTACCTTTTCTAGCAATAAAGTCGGCATGGTATTCGGTGTAATTACCTTCAAAAAATACTGCTTCAGAGTCACCTTCGTAAGCCAGAATATGTGTAGCAACGCGATCCAAGAACCAGCGATCATGCGAGATAATCATTGCGCAGCCAGGAAAGTCTAATAGCGCCTCTTCTAGTGCGCGCAGTGTTTCTACATCCAAATCATTCGACGGTTCATCTAATAATAAAACATTGCCGCCTTGTTTGAGTGTTGTTGCTAATTGCAAACGGCCGCGTTCACCACCCGATAGCTCGCCTACTTTTTTCTGTTGGTCGGTGCCTTTAAAGTTAAAGCGACCAATATAGGCGCGAGAAGACACTTCGTAACCGCCAATTTGTATTAACTCATGGCCATTAGATACCGATTGCCAAACGCTAACATCGTCTTTCATTTCATCGCGTAACTGTTCTACATAAGCGATATTCACAGTTTCGCCAATTTTTATTTCGCCGCTATCGGGTTTTTCTTCGCCGGTAATCATGCGGAATAATGTCGATTTACCTGCACCGTTACCACCAATAATGCCGACGATAGCGCCTTTAGGAATTGAGAAACTTAAATCATTAATAAGCGTGCGGTCACCATAAGATTTAGTGACGTTATTAAGTTCAATAACTGAGTCACCAAGGCGTTGACCGGGTGGAATATAAATTTCGTTCGTTTCGCTACGGCTTTGAAATTCTTGTGAGCTTAATTCATCAAAACGTTGTAACCGTGCTTTACTTTTAGCGTGACGACCTTTTGCATTGGAGCGAACCCATTCTAGTTCTGACTTAATGGTTTTTTGGCGCGAGGCTTCTTGTTTTTCTTCTCTCGCTAGTCGTTCTTCTTTCTGCTCTAACCAGTTGGTGTAGTTACCTTCATAGGGAATGCCGCGACCACGATCCAATTCTAAAATCCAACCGGCAGCGTTATCTAAAAAGTAGCGATCATGCGTAATAGCAACTACGGTACCTGCATAGTCTTCTAAGAATTGCTCTAACCAGTGAACACTTTCTGCATCTAAATGGTTAGTGGGTTCGTCGAGTAATAACATGTCGGGGTTAGAAAGCAATAATCGACACAGTGCTACACGACGTCGTTCACCACCAGAAAGTTTACTGACGTCGGCATCCCATGGTGGAAGGCGAAGAGCGTCGGCGGCCACTTCTAGTTTATGGTCAAGGTTATGTGCATCGCCGGCTTGTAAGATGTTTTCTAAGCGTTGCTGCTCTTTTGCTAGCGCATCAAAGTCAGCATCGGGTTCGGCATAGGCGTTGTAAATGGCATCAAGCTTTTCTTGTGCTTCGCCAATTTCACCTAAGCCGTCTTCTACATTGCCGCGAACATCTTTATTTTCGTCAAGCTTGGGTTCCTGCGGTAAATAGCCAATATTCAAATCGGGCTGAGGTCGCGCTTCACCTAAAAAGTCAGAATCTAGGCCCGCCATGATTTTTAGCAGGCTGGATTTACCTGAGCCATTGAGGCCCAAAACACCGATTTTGGCGCCAGGGAAAAAGGATAATGAAATATCTTTAAGGATTTCGCGCTTGGGAGGTACGATTTTGCCGACGCGGTTCATGGTGAAGACGTATTGAGCCATGGATATGTCCAAGTTGACGATAGGATTCGGCCTTATTGGGGCGCGAAATGGTTAAAATTTAAGCGGCTCTGGATTATCGTTAAGTGATAGCCGTTATTCGGTTCTAGAGCTGCTAGATTAAAGCCCGCTAGTATACCGGAGTCTGCGCCATAAAGTGAGTGCCAAGGTTAATGCAGCTTTAAATAAAAGTGCTTAAAATTCAATAGTTTAAATTTTTTACGGCTCATTTTTTTAAATGTTATACGTTCTTAAGAGGGCTTGGGGTTGGGCTAAATAGTGGTGTTGTAAAAAGGATCACTGTAACTTGTTATCAGTGCATATAAGTCGTCTATTCATGTAGAATACGCGCTCCTTTCGTAGCCGCCTTTGGGTTGTATTTTGGCATTGACTGCAACATCACGGTCAATGGCATTTCCAGCGGGCACACTGTAGTAACAGACGGGTATTTGCCGACTCAGCCCGGATTTCGGCGCTTTGTTTGTTTTCCGTCGTTAGCCTGTGGGCTAATTCGTCAGCGCTACGTATTAATAATATCGCGAGTTTGTATTTTTTTAATTTTTGGAGTGGTTGAATGTTCAACAAAAGCATGACGGTAGCTGGTTTTGACGATGAATTACAAGCAGCAATTGTTGCCGAAGAGCAACGTCAAGAAGATCATATTGAGTTAATTGCCTCAGAAAATTATTGTAGCCCTCGAGTCATGGAAGCGCAGGGTACTAAGCTAACCAATAAATACGCCGAGGGCTATTCGGGTAAACGCTATTACGGCGGTTGTGAGTTTGTTGACTTGGCTGAAGATTTAGCCATTGAGCGAGCTAAAAAGTTATTTGGTGCCGATTACGCGAATGTGCAACCGCATTCAGGTTCGCAGGCAAACAGTGCTGTTTACTTAGCGTTGCTAAGTGCAGGTGATACAGTGTTAGGTATGAGTCTGGATGCCGGCGGTCACTTAACGCATGGTGCAAAGCCAAACTTTTCGGGCAAAGTTTATAACGCGGTTCAGTATGGTTTGAATGCTGAAACGGGTGAAATTGATTACGATCAAGTTGAGGCCTTAGCGTTAGAGCATAAGCCTAAAATGATTGTGGCTGGTTTTTCTGCCTATTCAGGTATTGTTGATTGGGCGCGCTTCCGTGAAATCGCAGATAAGGTTGAAGCTTATTTGTTGGTCGATATGGCTCATGTTGCTGGATTAGTTGCTGCGGGTGTTTATCCTAGCCCTGTCCCTTATGCTGATGTTGTTACTTCAACAACGCATAAAACATTGCGCGGCCCACGAGGCGGAATTATTTTAGCTAAAGCCAATCCAGCGTTAGAAAAGAAATTTAACTCTGCTGTTTTCCCTGGCGGCCAAGGTGGCCCATTAATGCATGTGATTGCAGCGAAAGCCGTTAGCTTTAAAGAAGCGATGGAAGATGACTTTAAAGTGTATCAGCAGCAAGTTGTTGCTAATGCAAAAGCAATGGCGAATACCTTTATTGAAAGAGGTATTAAAATTGTTTCTGGCGGTACGCATAACCATTTAATGTTGGTTGATTTAATTGGTAAAGAGTACACCGGTACCGATGCCGATGCGGCATTAGGTGCGGCTCATATTACAGTGAATAAAAATGCAGTGCCTAATGATCCACGTTCACCTTTTGTGACCAGTGGTTTACGAGTGGGCACGCCAGCCATTACTACTCGCGGTTTTAAAGAGGAAGAAGTGATTCAACTCACTCATTGGATGTGTGACATTCTAGCCGATGTAAATGATCAAGCTGTGATTGATCGTGTACGCGGGCAAGTGTCTGAGTTATGTAAACGTTTTCCTGTTTATGCCGATTAATATCGTTAGTAATAACATGAACAATGACATTGGCAATAGCTTGGCCAATTTAAGACGAGTTAATTAAGTATGCGCTGTCCCTTTTGTTCAGAAGAAGATACTAAAGTGATTGACTCTCGGCTAGTTGCCGAGGGTGAGCAAATTCGTCGACGTCGTGAGTGTCAAACCTGTACCGAGCGTTTTACTACTTATGAAACGGCTGAGCTATTACTGCCAAAAATTATTAAGCAAAATGATGTCCGTCAGCCGTTTGATGAAAACAAATTGCGTGGCGGTATTTTGCGTGCCTTAGAGAAACGTCCCGTTAGTGTTGAGCAAATTGAAACCGCCGTTAGCCATATTAAGCATGAGTTAATGGCAACCGGCGAGCGTGAAGTTAGCGCCATTCGCGTGGGTGAAGCCGTCATGCAGCATTTACGCGAGCTTGATCATGTCGCCTATGTGCGTTTTGCATCGGTATATCGTAGTTTCCAAGATCTTAATGAATTCCGTGAAGAGATTGATAAGTTATCTGCTGGAGACGTTGTGGAAGGTATTTCAGAAACGCTTGCAAAAGCTAGCGCCAAAAGTAGCTCAAAAGTCAGTGTCGATTAGCGCGATATTTTCAGTAGCTGATCGGCAATTTATGGCCGAGGCCATTCAGTTGGCGCGGCGCGGACTTTATACTGCGACACCTAACCCTTGTGTTGGCTGTGTGTTGGTTAACAACGAAAAAATAGTGGGACGTGGTTGGCACGTGAAAGCCGGCGATGGTCATGCAGAAGTGAATGCTATTGTTGATGCTGGTCCGCTAGCAAAAGGTGCAACGGCTTATATTAGTTTAGAGCCTTGCAGTTTTTCAGGTAGAACGGGTGCTTGTTCTGATGCGCTGCAAGCAGCAGGTATTGTACGTGTTGTATCGGCAATGGAGGATCCAAACCCCAAAGTGTCAGGGCAGGGCAATGCCTTATTGCGCGAAGCCGGCTTAGAAGTGAGTAGTGGTTTAATGGCTACAGAAGCTGCTGCACTTAACCGTGGTTTTATAAAGCGCATGCAAAAGCAATTACCTTTTGTAAGTTGCAAAATGGCCATGAGTTTAGATGGTCGGTCGGCGATGGCATCGGGCGAAAGTCAGTGGATTACTGCGGCGCCAGCGCGTAAAAAAGTTCAACAGTTGCGCGCCAGCAGCTGCGCGATTATTACTGGCGTTGGTACGGTTCTTCATGATGATCCTAGTCTTAATGTTCGCGAGCAAGATTTAGGCGAGGCGGTTGCAAGGCAGCCCGCGTTAGTGATTGTTGATTCGCAATTAAAAACACCGTTAGATGCTAAGGCTATTAATAAGGATATGTTAGCTGCGCGCGATGTCTATATTGCCTGTGTCAGTGGTGCGCCAGTTGATAGGGTGCAGGCTCTGCATGCGCGTGGTGTTAAGGTTGTTGAATTGCCCTTAGAAAATAAAGACTCGGCAACGGTTAATTTGTTGGCATTGCTGAGTTATCTTGCCAGTTGTGAAATAAATCATGTGTTAGTTGAAGCTGGACCTACTTTAGCGGGCGAATTTATTAAGCAACAACTACTGGATGAATTGAAAATATTTATGGCAGCTAAGTTAATGGGTGCAGATGCCATGCCTGCATTTGGTTTACACTTGGGTAGTATGTCCGAAGCTATGGACTTAACCATTACCGATATGACAGCGGTTGGCATTGATTGGTTGTTAACATGTCAATTTAAAGATGCAGGCTGTTAATTCAATAGCTGCTAATGTCATAGGTTTAATGAAAGAGATTAATAAATGTTTACAGGGTTAATTCAAGCAAAAGGCAGTATTAAAGCAATTGAAGCCGTGAGTGGCGACAAGCGTTTATTAATTAACTCAGCCGACCTACCTTTAGAGGGTGTTGAGTTGGGCGCAAGCATTGCTATTAATGGCGTGTGTCTGACTGCGGTAGAATTTATTGAGCGTGGTTTTTGGGTGGATGTTTCTAACGAGACGCTATCACTTACGACGCTGGGCGAGTTAAAGGAAGGTAGCCCGGTTAACCTAGAGAAATCACTCACGCCAAGTTCTTCTTTGGGAGGTCATTTAGTCAGTGGTCATGTAGACGGCATTGGTGAAGTGGTTGAGCGTTATGAAGACGCGCGCTCATGGCGTTTTGCGATTCGTGCGCCAGAAGCCTTTGCTAAATACATTGCACAAAAAGGTTCTATTTGTGTCGATGGTACGAGCTTAACCGTTAACGCAGTCAACGGTGCGGTGTTCGAGCTTAATATTATTCCTCATACTTTTGATGAAACTTTGTTTGGTACTTATCAAATAGGCAGTCGAGTCAATTTAGAGGTCGACGTTATTGCGCGTTATCTTGAGCGTATGGCGGCTTATAAAAGCGAGTAGCCTTAAGTCGTTGAGCAGCTAAACAGTTAAAGTGATGAGTGCCTTATGAAAAAATTAAATCGATTAAATACAACCGAAGAGCTAATTACTGATATTCGATTAGGTAAGATGGTTGTGTTAATGGACGATGAAGATCGCGAGAATGAAGGCGATTTAGTGATTGCTGCGCAGAGTATAACGCCAGAGGCGATTAATTTTATGGCACGCGAAGCTCGTGGTCTAATTTGTATGCCAATGAGTAGGCAGCGCTGCGAGCAACTAGACTTACCTTTAATGGTTGATGAAAATCGTGCGGCATACAGCACTAATTTTACTTTATCGATTGAAGCTGCCGAAGGGGTGACTACCGGTATTAGCGCAGCTGATCGCGCCTGTACTATAAGAGCGGCGTCCAATAAAAACGCTGTGCCCAGTGATATTGTTCAGCCGGGCCATATTTTTCCTTTAATGGCTCAGTCGGGTGGCGTGTTAGTTAGGGCGGGGCATACCGAGGCAAGTTGTGATTTAGCTCGCCTAGCAGGTTTTGATGAGTCAGCAGTGATTGTTGAGATTATTAATGACGATGGCAATATGGCGCGTCGTGAAGATCTCGATGCCTTTGCCATAAAACACGATTTAAAAATTGGCACCATTGCCGATTTAATTCATTATCGCTTGCTGCACGAAAAAACAGTTAACTTGTTAGAGCATGGCGAAATTAATACTGACCATGGTAAATTCACTATTAATGTTTTTCAGGATAGTACTGATGGCGAAACACATTTAGCCTTAGTGAAGGGTACCCCTAAAGGTGATGACCCTACATTGGTAAGAGTGCATACCGGCTCGGCAGTTAGAGATATGTTTGGCGCGCAATTAGGAGATAAGCCTGATTGGAATATTCATCGCTGTTTAGCGGCAATAGAAAAGGAAGGATGTGGTGTGTTGGTATTACTAGCAACCCATAACACATCTATTGATTGGCTCGAGGATGCGCAAATTGCATTAGGTCGCCGCGCTAAGCCTTCAGTGTTAGTGACTAAGGGTAGTGATTCTTTAACAGTTGGTGTGGGATCACAAATTCTACGTCAGCTTGGTGTGCAAAAAATGCGTTTAATGGGCCCCGACAAACATTATAGCGGTATATCGGGTTTTGATTTAGAAGTGGTTGAATACGTTGCTTGCGACGGTTAACAAAAACGGCTTAATATAATTATGAAAACAGAAGCACAAGATCCTCGTTCAATCGACTATCAGCGCTCTGCAGAATTGCAGAAAAAAATTGACGGCATTAATGTGGTTGGTGGTGTTTGTCAAGATCAGTCATATCGTGTTGCAGTTGTTGTTGGTCGATGGCATGCATTTATTGCCGATAAATTATTACAGGGTGCATTGGCAGCCATAAATGAAAGCGGTATTGATGATAGCCAAATAGATATTGTGTATGTACCTGGTTCCTATGAAGTGCCTTTAGCGGTTAAGCGGTTAGCTAATATTGGTCAGCATAAAGCGATTGTTACACTAGGTGTCATTATTAAAGGCGATACGCCGCATTTTGATTTTGTTGCTGGCGAATGCGCTCGCGGTATAGCCGACGTAACATTAGAGTATGACTTGCCAATTGGTTTTGGTGTATTAACCGTTAATAATGTTGAGCAAGCGTTAGCGCGCGCCGAAGAAGGCGAAGCAAATAAAGGGCGTGAAGCCGCATTAGCAGCATTAGAAATGGCAGACTTATTAGAGCGTTTATCGTAATGGCAAAACCTTCACCTGATCAAATTAAACGTCGTGCACTGGCAAGCGAGCGTCATAAGGCGCGTCATTTTGCTATGCAAGGCTTGTATCAATGGCATTTAACATCAGCACAGGCCAATGAAATTGCGGCACAGTTTCGTGTTGATTTTAATATGAAAGGCACAGACCTTGATTATTTTATGGAGCTACTATCGGGCGTGCAGCGTACCGCGAACGCATTAGATGAATTGCTAACGCCCTATGCCGATGATAGAACATTAGAAGAGTGCGATCCTATAACCCATGCTTTATTGCGCATTAGCACGTATGAATTAAAAAATCGTATTGATGTGCCTTATAAAGTCTCAATTAACGAGGCGGTTAATTTGGCTAAGAAATTTGGCCCAGAAGATAGCCATAAATTTGTAAATGGTTTATTAGATAAAGTAGCAGCCGAAGTGCGTGCTTTAGAAGTAGCTGCTCAGCAATAATATTTATTGCATTAATGATTTTTAAAGTTATAGATTAATTTAATTAAGCGCAATTGAATCAAGTTAAGCGTTAAGCTGATAGTTGAACTCAATATTCAGTAAAAAGTTGAGTGAAAAGTTGAGTGAAAAGTTGA
>JBELIP010000015.1:18279-40319 GCA_042090785.1 Cellvibrionales bacterium
AAAAGTTGAGTGAAAAGTTGAGTGAAAAGTTGAATAAAAATGGATTCTCTATCCGAGTTTGACATTATCAAGCGTTACTTTTCTTTTGCGGACGCTTCGCATAAGTTATCTACAGTAGATGCTTTAGTGGGTATTGGCGACGATGCCGCTGTAATTCCTGCAACAAAAACACCTTTAGTTGTTGCTACCGATACCTTAATAGAAGGTGTGCATTTCCCTCGTGAATTTTCAGCCGAACATGTTGCCAGCCGCGCCATGGGCGTTAACCTAAGTGACTTTGCGGCTATGGGTGCGACACCTCGCTGGATGACTATGGCGCTGTCCTTATCGCATGTCGAGCCCACTTGGTTGACAGCGTTTTCACAATCTTTGGCTCAGTTATGTCGGCAATACAATGTCACATTAATTGGTGGGGATACCACAAAAATTGATCGCGGCTTAGTTGTTTCGTTAACTATTATGGGCGAAACAAAAAGTGAATCAGGTTTATGTTTACGTCGAAATGGCGCGCAAGTGGGTGACGATGTCTGGGTGAGCGGTGCATTAGGTAAAGGCGCGGGCGCATTACAATTACTCATGCCAACTAAAAATGCGACGCAGTGGGCTTGTAACGATAATGACCGAGCAGAGTTACTTTCGTCATTTTATGCGCCAGAGCCACGTTTAGATCTTGGTAGTCAACTGGTTGGTGTTGCCTCATCAGCCATAGATATTTCCGATGGATTAATTGCTGATGCGTACCATATTGCCTCGCAAAGCCAAGTCAAAATAATAATAGAAGGTGATGACTTGCCGATTCATAAAGGCTTAGTGACAAACGCTAATTGCCAGCAAGTGCAGCAATGGGTGTTAAGTGGTGGTGATGAATACGAGCTCTTATTTACTGCCGCAGCTGCTCAAACAGCAATCATTCAATCTCTATCGTCATCGCTTTCGCTGCCTTGCACAAAAATAGGTAGCGTAGTTGAAGGGGCAGATGTAGCCGTGCAAGGCAAAGGTTGGGATATTAATAATAAAGGCTATACGCATTTTTAAGCAAAGGTGGTGATGTGACTGACAATAAAAAAAACCCGACATGGGCATTTTTGATTTCGCATCCTGCGCATTTTTTTGGCTTAGGTTTGGGTAGCGGCTTAACAGGTTTCGCACCAGGTACTTTTGGTACCTTGGCGGCCATTCCATTATGGTGGATGATTGCAGCACAGCCTTTTATTATACAGTGTGTAGTTATTGTTTTCGCCAGTGTAGTAGGTATTTATTTTTGCTCGAAGACGGCCAGTGATTTAGGTACGCATGATCATGGCGCTATTGTCTGGGATGAGTTTGTTGGTTATTGGATTGCTATGTTATTTGCACCGGCGGGCTGGTTATGGGTTGTGGTTGGTTTTATATTATTTCGAATTTTTGATATTTTAAAACCATGGCCGATTAGTTATCTCGATAAACATATTCATGGCGGTCTGGGTATTATGCTAGATGATATTGTTGCTGGTTTATTAGCTGGCATTGTTATGATTTTTTTGGCAACGTTATTTTAATAATATGTTATAGATATTTTTTTTAGGAATGCTATGAAAATTGATAAAAATTTAGTGGCCACTTTTAGTTATATTTTAAAAAATAATAAAGGTGAGGAGCTTGAAAGATCATCCGCTGACGAGCCAATGGCTTATTTACATGGCCATGGTAATATCTTGCCAGATTTAGAAACTGCTTTGCTGGGCGCTGAAATCGGTGACAAGTTAGATGTTGATCTAACGGCGGCGCAAGCGTATGGCGAACGTGTTGAGGCTGACGCTATGCGTGTGCCAATAAAGCATTTGTTGACTAAGTCTAAACGATTTAAGGCAGGGCAAATTGTTAAGGTGAATACTGCCGATGGTCCCAGAGACGCAACAGTCACTAAGGTCGGTAAGTTTAATGTTGATATTGATACCAATCACCCATTGGCGGGTATAGATATTAGTTTTTCGGTTGCGATTCTTGATGTTAGAGAAGCGACAGCCGAAGAGATTTCTCATGGTCATGCGCACGGCTTAGGCGGTCATGCTCACTAGCTACGTGTCGGTTCGAAATATCGTTTCGATATACCGCTCAGGCATGCAAACATAGTTTTTTCGTTAGATTGAATTTTTTGGACTAAGCACGCATCAAAAGTGTGATCCTCTGCACAAGACTCTCTAGAATCTTTTTTGGCTATTCTCTTCTCCGCTATACCTAATTAATACCTTGTAAGAGACGATTTATTTATAGGTCTATTAATGAATTTACCAGCGGAGTTAAAAATGTTAAATGGCAAGAATAAAAAATTAGCGCGGACAGCAATAAAGCGAATGAGTTTATCAGCACTGTTCACTGTGTCGGCTATGACATCATCGAGTAGTTATGCAGGCACGGCAATAGGCGTGGGCGGTAGTACACTAGGTTACCAAGTGGCTTTATCGCAGTCGATAAGTGAAAATGTTAATGTAAAGCTTGCGCATAACGCCGCCTCTCGCGGTTTTGATGGTGAAACAGATGGCGTTAATTATGATTACGATTTTGATTTTGAATCAACTAGTTTATTAATTGATTGGCATATATTGGGTGGTGGTTTTCGTCTAACTACGGGTGCCTTAATTAATGATAATAAAATTTTTGCGCAAAGTGATATCGATGGACTAACACTCGAAGTGGGCGATACGGTTTTTACCAGTGCCGAAGTAGGTCGTTTAGAGGGTGATATTAGCTTTGATTCTTATGCACCTTATTTGGGTTTTGGCTGGGGTCGTGCCATTGTAGACGGCTTTAGTTTTGTATTCGATATCGGTGTGGTTTTTCAAGGCGAGCCTGAAGTCAGCTTGCAAAGTGTAGGCGGAACATTTTCAAACAATCCATTATTATTAGCCGAAGTAGAGCGAGAAGAGCAAGAGCTGCAAGAGGATGCTGATGAGTTTGATATGTATCCAGTGCTTTCTTTGGGTTTGTTCTATAGTTTTTAATTAAAGGTTTAAGTTTAAGGTTTTAGATATTTGCTGTTTGTTTTTTTTGTATTCCATCTAGTTAGTCAGATTGTTTTTACAGTCTGGCTATTTTTTTACTTATTCATTGATGGCATATAATTTGAGTAATACCACCTTCTACTGAAAATGCATTGATATTTTTATTACGTAATAGCTGGCAGGCTTGCTGGCTTCTTACGCCAGACTGACAATATAAAATAACCGTTTTATTTTCCATAATATCGCTACTTGATATGTTAATTTGATCAAGCGGTATATGTTCACCGCCTAAGTGAAATGCCTCCCGTTCATTTTTATCTCGTACATCGATTAATAGTACATCGCTATGCTTACACCATTGGCTAAATTCTACTGCGCTAATACTAGGTGCACTAAGTGATTGTGAGGCGCACTGCATAATATAATCAGTGCATAAGGGATTAAATAAAGTGCTTTCATTGGAGTCTTTGTTATTACAGCAAGAGCAGTGCTCGTTTTTTTGCAGTGCAATTTTTTGAAACTGCATATCGTGGGTTTCAACCAGTAATAAAGTATTGTCAATAGCAGAAGGCATGCCGGTTAATACTTTTAAGGCTTCGGTCGCTTGCAGTGTGCCTAGCAGTCCGGGTAATACCCCTAACACACCCGCAGTGTTGCAATCGGGTGCGTCTTGAGGCGGGTTAGGGAATAAACAGCGAAAGCAGCTTTTATCTGGCATGAATAAAGCGCACTGACCACTGAATTGGTAAATGCTAGCGTAAAGCCATGGAGTGTCATTGAGTTTGCATACGTCATTAATTAAATAGCGTGTAGCAAAGTTGTCGGTGCAGTCGAGTACTAGGTCGGCGTCTTTTATTAATATATCGGCATTGTTAGCGCTAAGCGCTTGATTAATAAATGTAATATGAATGTTGCTATTAATACCTTGTAAGCGCTGTTGGGTACACTGCGCTTTGTTTTTATTGATGTCATTTTCAGAATAAGTAATTTGGCGTTGTAAATTACTGAGTTCAACGGTATCGCCGTCAATGAGTGTTAGGTTACCAACGCCTGCAGCCGCTAAATATAAACTGACAGGTGCGCCTAGTCCGCCACAGCCAACAATTAATACGCGAGCGTTTTTTAGTTTGGTTTGTCCGGTAATGCCAATGCTTGGCAGTTGTATGTGTCGCGTGTAGCGTAGATATTCTTGCGAGCTGAATGTTGTCATAGTTTTTTTACTGTCAACATGGGCGGTCGGTTAAATAACATTACATAGTTAAATTATTCAGCTCACTCGCATGATTATAGAGCTTGCAAGTATAACGGTATATCTGTTGGGCGATAATGAGTTCTTCGGCTTCAATACCTGATAATGCAGACATATGGTGAATATCGATATTAATTTCAGTGGCTAGGTCGGCAAAATCCATGCTAGCAATGCCGCCGCCAGAAAACTCCCAGTCGAGCATAATGAAGCGAGCTTCTTTTCCTTCTGAAGCCTTAGTCAGTAATATATTACTCGCATTTAAATCATTATGACAGAGTACGCGTTCTTGGCCGTAGCGGTGTTGATAGCTATGGCATAGCGCTAATATAACATCATATTCGCTAATGACATTGCTGTTGGTAATGAGTACTTTTTCATTTATGGCTTGCCAATACTGAGTTATGCAGTCAGAGTAACTGAAGTTAGGAATATCCAGTTTAATAGAATGAATTTTTTTAAGTGTATTACAGAGCAGGGAAAGCTGTTCTTCAGTTACTGCGGCTAGCTCTTTTAAGGTTTGCCCTTCAATATATTCACTAATACGGTAGTCACCGGCGGGGTGCTGGTAAACAATTTTTGGTGCACTTCCTAATTGATTAACTGCATATTGTGTTTGGTGTTCTTGTAGCCTACTGGCTGAGTAAAGTGGATTGTGATGGTGGATGCGTAATACCCATCGTTGTCTTTTACTATGAATTAAATAACTTTGGTTGTTGATACTGCCATGCAGTTTTTTCTCAACAGCCGGAGACTCAGTGAAATTTAATTCCCAGTGTGGCCATTGATTTAAATAATGTTCAGCGCGCGAATGATTATTGTGCATGTACTTAATTATTGGTTGCGAGTGTTTTTTCGGTTTTTTGTTGATACAGCATTTTCCAATGGAGATAGCCATAAGTCGCAATGATAACGTAGAGCGCAAACAATAGGGCGGTGAAATATAATTCTTTGCTGATATAAAGATAAATCGATACGGTATCAATAACTATCCAGTAAAGCCAGTTTTCAAGTACTTTGTTAACGACCATCCATGTGGCAAAAAAGCTTGACCATGTAGTGAGTGAGTCGAAGTAGGGAAAGGCTGCATCGGTATAATTATCTAAATAAAAACCTGATAAAGCGGATAGTAATATAATAGAAGCTATAGCATTTATGTGCTTTTTGCAGTCCCAAACTTTAATCGTTGTTTTGTTTTCGGTTGCGGCGGTAAGCAAATCGACTTTAGGTTGATGATTTTTCCACATGACCCAACCATAAACAGCCATGACAACATAGAATATATTTAATGCTGAATCCATATAGAGTTGGTATTGAAAAAAAACGAGTACATATATGCCGGAACCAATTATGGCGGCTAGCCAGCAACCACGATGTTCTCTTGAGGCTAAAATTACATAGGTAAGTGAGGCCAAAACAGCAATAATTTCAGGTATTGAGTAAGCGCTGAGTTCAGCCCAAATATTGAATAGCATAAAATCCTCCCTGCCTTTTAACCGGTTAACAAAAAAACTTTGCTAACTAAAAAACCCTAATGGCTAAAGTCAATCGACGAAATACTTAGTTAAGATCGACGATCACGATTAATAAATTTTGCGACCAATACTGCTGCTGGATCGGCGCAAAAAACGGTATGCGTTGTCTGTTGAATCGCTTGCATCACTGCCGAGTATTCACCAAATACTTCGGTACTTAAAGCATGGGTGCGTACCTCTAAGCCGTCGATAGTATTGAGTTCATTAATATACGTTTGGATAGTTGGCACATAGTCACCTGTTAGAGGATATAGGCTTAGCTCGGCAGTGATATTCATAAGTGATTCCTTGTTTGTTAATTTACCATTCGTAAGTGGCACTAACACCAACTAAGCGGGGCTCTGCGAATTGGGTGTAGGCTTCGGGTGCATAACCATTGCTAGGATTGTTGCCGAATTCGTTACTAAAGTAAAAGCCACGAGTTTCCACATCTTCATTAGTAAGGTTTCGCCCCCAAAAGCTTACTGACCATTGTTCGGCGGTATAGCTTAAGCGTGCATGAAGTAATTCATAGCTTTCGGATTGTTCATTATGGCTGTTAGAAAAATAAAACTCGTCTTTTCCTTCGATATCAATTCCTACTGACCAGTCCGATGATAACTGGTACTCACCACCGAGTGTGAATTGGTAATTAGGTGAGTGAGCGACATCTCGTCCATCTAAGTTGGTGGGGGTGCCATTATCAAGCGCACGAGCATTAACATGAGAGAGGCTTAAGAAATCGACAAATTCTGTATCTAATAATCCTAAACTGGCATATAGGCTTAGCTCTTCAGAGGCTAGGTATAGTGCTTCAACTTCGAGGCCCATACTGTTAGCTTTAGTGTTGTCTAGGTAGTCATCAAACGAAAAATCATCAGCGTCAAAAATGGATTGCTTAACTTGTGCATTTTTTCGCTCTTGATAGAAAACGGCCGCTTGAATTTGTAGCGTGTTTTCTAGCAATCGCATCTTTGCGCCTAACTCATAATTCATCAGTTTTTCGGCGTCAAAATCAAAAACGCTTTCTGGTATGCTTGAGTTAAGCTGTGCTGCAGAAATTATTTGAGCATTAATGCCGTCGCCTTTATAACCGCGAGAGATGAGTCCATAGAGCAAGTTGTCTTCGTTTAGTTGGTACTCGATAGCTAAGCGACCACCAAAATAATGATCACTTGGGCTTCTATTTATATTGGTACTATCGCTGTATTCAAATCCACGATGCTCTACACGTAAGCCCGTGATCAAATTCCATTGGTCATTAAGTGCGGTGGTTAACTGGCCGTATAAGGCATAGTTCTCAGTATCAAATTGGCTACTAAAATCACCACCTACTTGTGGCAATAAATCTTCTGACCGGCTACGTTTCAGTGTTTCTTCTTCCGAACGCTGATAAACACCAAGCACCCAGTCTGCACGATCATTTATTATTTTTTGGTCTGCTTTAGATATTAATCGAATATCAATGCTTTGATTGTTTCGATCACGTTCATAGCGGTCAGCAGAGCTATAAGGGAATAGCCCCGCATCAAATTCATCCACATTGCTCCAGTCTTCATCGTAACTATAAAGAGTGTCGGTATCAGCGGCACTGATAACAGCTTCAATATCAAAGCTATGATCGGTAGTCCATATAGCTGTTAACGAAGCAGCTACTGTTTCTTGCGTATCACTGCCCGGTTGGTCTGAAGTGGTGACTCGATTGTTGTTTAAAGAAAAAGCATCATAGCCATTATCGATATCGGTTAAAAAAGCATTAAATTTAATGCTGAGGTTTTCGTTAATCTCACTATGGATTGCGCCTTTGAGTATAATTTCATCAATATTGTTACTATCGTCTCGATTTAAAAAATCGTTTTCGATATAACCATCTTGTTGGTTGATACGTCCAGCAATTCTATAGCCGGTATCGTTATTGATAGGGCCGCTGACAACAGCGTCTAGGCTGTGACCGTTATAATCGCTGAGTTGTGCGCTGATGCTACCGCTATATTCTTTGCTGGGCGTATTACTATTAAAGTGAATCAATCCGCCTAATGCATTCGCGCCATATAAATTGCCTTGGGGGCCGCGTAAAATTTCGATTTGCTCAATATCGAGGGTTGTTGCGCTTAAGCCTAAGCCAGTGAAATCGATGCCGTCAACAATTAAGCCGACAGAAGGATTAATTGGATTAACAAATTGACTGCGCTCACCGATGCCGCGAATTTGAAAGAAGCGGCCGCGTGATGCGCCACTAGAGTAATTGACATTGGGGGCGCGGCCTAACAAGTTCTCTAAATGTTGCGTACCATTCTTTTTAATCAACGTGTCATTGAATACGGTTACGCTATTGGCGAGTGTATTGATTTCTGGGCTATGAAAATCAGAAGTGACATAAACTTCTTCGATTGTCGGGCTGGCTAATAGGCTATTAGATAGTAGGAGTGCAATAGCTGTACTAGCAATGGCGCTGTTGGATATTACTTTTGAGCGTTGTGATTTGAAAAACATTCGAGTCTCCAAAAAAAATGAAAACCCGGTAGTGGAACGAGGGAAAGGTAGAGCGCACACGATGAGTATAACGACTCTGAAAAACTCCTATTCCTACGCCGGTACTAACCGGATCAGGTTCAAGGGTTCGCCAAAGTAAAACACTTCATGGCATCTCAGGCTAAATTGCAGCCACCCCTCAGGATGAGAAAAGCATTTTACGGACCTAATGACTAATTGGCTAGTATTGATTGTTGCGAAATAATAGCCACTGTTAGATCATGATGGAATAGATCCATCTTTAGATATAATCAGTAATGGAAAAAATTATGAGCACTAAAACCCAGCTACTTTTTCTTTGTACCGGTAATTCTTGTCGCAGCCAAATGGCCGAGGGACTTGGTCGTCACTTTGCCGGCGATACCATTGAGTTCTCTTCTGCGGGCATAGAAAAACACGGTCTAAACCCTTTTGCCGTTAAGGCCATGCAGGAAATCGGTATTGATATTACAGGACATACTAGTAATACATTGGACGAGTTAGATTCGGGCAGCCTGGATTACATTGTGACAGTTTGTGGTCATGCTGATGAAACCTGTCCAGTACTTGCGACTAAAACGCAGCGGATTCATAAAGGGTTTGATGACCCCCCTAAACTAGCGGCACAAGAAGCAACTGAAGAAGCGGGTATGGTACATTACCGACGGGTACGTGATGAAATTAAAGCATATATTTTAACGTTGCCAGCTATTTTGAGTGCGGAGCTTTAAACGTTCTAGCAAAAGTAGAGTAATGAGATTTCGTTATGATTAAAAAAATCACTTTTGGTCTCTCATTGTTGCTTGTTCTATCGGTAACTTTGGTTGCGGTTAAAAGTCCCGGTGGTGTTTCTGGCTTTTGGTTAATGCTCTCTACCATTACTGGGTTGAATCAAGTTGAAGCTTCGTCAGACAGTGCGCAGTCGTATCTTGATTTGCCCGAAGGTTTTTCTGCACAAGTGTTTGCTGATGGTCTTGATGTGCCGCGCGTTGTGGTTACTACAAAAGCGAATGATGTCATTGTGAGCGCTGTTGATAGCGGTGAAATTATATTATTAAGCGACCTTAATAATGACGGCTATGCTGAGGTAAAAACTATTTTATTAAGCGGGCTAGAAAACCCTCAAGGCCTAGCTTTTGATAACGACTGGCTTTATTTTAGTGAGCGCCATCGTGTTAGCAGAATCCGTTTCGATCATGCTAACGCTATAACGATGGGAGAAGCTGAGGTGGTTATTGATAACCTTCCTTATGGTCATCCACATCGTTCGCATAATGCAAAGAATATTGCTATTTCTGCCGACCGTGAATTATTTATTGCCGTTGGTTCACCTTGTAATGTCTGTGTTCCTGATGATCCGCGTTATTCTTCGATACTACGATTTGACTTAAATGCAGAGCTTGATAATGCAAGCGTAGAAATTTACAGCCGTGGTTTGCGTAACAGTATTGGTTTTGATTGGGCGCCTTGGTCTGGTCAGCTTTATGCCACTGATAATGGTCGCGATATGTTGGGCGATGACTTCCCCCCCGATGAGCTCAACCTTATTGTTAAAGACGGATTTTACGGTTGGCCTTATTATCACGGTGATAATATTGCTGATCCTGATTTTACTGACTCTGAACTTCTTTCTACAGCACTGAAACCGTCGTTTAAGTTTCGCCCGCATAACGCGCCGTTAGGTATTCATTTTATTCGCACTACGCAAAACCTGCCAAGAAATTATGCTCGCTCGGCATTAGTTGCTTTGCATGGCTCTTGGAATCGTTCAGAGCTGGATGGCTATAAAGTGATATCTCTGCACTGGCAGGATGATGGCAGTATTGAAAGCCGTGATTTTATTACAGGGTTTTTGAACGAAAAAGGCATTATTGGTCGGCCAGTCAGCATTACTGAAGATGGCGTTGGTCAGCTCTATGTGAGCGATGATCTGGGCGGCCGAATATACCGCATCGACTATACCGCATCGACTACGTTAAACCTTATTCATTAAACCGCTATTTCTGGTGTTTACTGCATTGCTTACGTTTCTAACTTGGTCGCATATTTCCGCCAGCATGGTAGAATCGCCGACCTTCGTTATAATGAATTGATACGATTGTTGTTAGGAGCCTTGTATTGGCCATTAAATTTGTTGAATCTTGCAAACTTCCCACCCGTTGGGGCGAGTTTGAGATGCATGGCTTTCAAGATACAGAAACTCAGAAAGAGCATATTGCCTTATCGTTAGGCGACATTAGCTCGCAGGCGCCAGTGCTTGCTCGCGTGCATTCTGAGTGCTTAACAGGTGATGCATTGTTTAGTTTACGCTGCGATTGCGGTGCTCAATTACAACAAGGTTTAGAGGCTATCGCTAAAGAAGGTCGTGGTGTGTTGTTGTATCTCAAACAAGAAGGCCGTGGCATTGGTTTGCTTAATAAAGTTAAGGCTTATAAGTTACAAGATGCTGGTGCCGATACAGTGGAAGCTAATGAGCATTTAGGTTTTGATGCCGATTTGCGCGATTATTCTATTTGTCAGTCTATCTTTGAGCATCTTGCTATTAGCCAATTACGACTAATGACTAATAATCCGGTTAAGGTATCGGCGCTAGAAAGCTTAGGTTTGGATGTGGTTGAGCGGTTATCTATTGCTACTGGCCGAACAGCGCATAACGAAAAATATTTAGATACTAAGGCTGGTAAATTAGGCCATCTATTGGCAGACGATTAGGTCTATCAGGCCTCTGTTTTTTTCTTCTTTTTAAATACGTTTTGTTACGCTGTTTGTTGTAACGATTCGAGCTTTTCATTCACTGCTTGTTCAATTCCTTTTTGGTCTAGACCACATTTGGCTAGTAGCTCGCTATGCTTGCCATGCTCTACAAAAATATCGGGTAAACCCAATTGCAATACAGGCATAAGCTGGTTGGATTGATTTAAATATTCAGTCACTGCGCTGCCGGCACCGCCTTGAATGCTGTTTTCTTCTAACGTAACAATTAAGTCGTGGCTAGATGCTAGTGAGTCAATCATTGCTTCATCAATGGGTTTTACAAACCGCATATCCGCAACACTAAAATTAAGTTTTTCTGCAGCTTTGAGTGCAGCAGGAAGTAAGGTACCAAAATTTAATATGGCTACACGGCTACCACTGCGTCGCAACACGCCTTTGCCTATGGGTAGCGCTTGCATAGTTTCTTCAATGACGGCACCTGGGCCTGTGCCGCGGGGGTAACGAATAGCGGCAGGGCCTTCAAATTTATAGCCGGTGTAGAGGAGTTGGCGCGTTTCGTTTTCGTCAGACGGGGCTATGACAACCATGTTGGGTATGCAGCGCAAAAAAGACAAATCAAAACTGCCTGCATGCGTAGGACCATCTTCGCCGACTAAACCGGCGCGGTCGATGCCAAAAGTGACATCAAGATTCTGTATGGCAACATCGTGAATGAGTTGGTCGTAGGCACGTTGTAAAAAAGTTGAGTAAATAGCAACAACGGGTTTTTTTCCTTCGCAAGCCAGTCCGCCTGCAACGGTGACCGCATGTTGTTCTGCAATTGCAACATCGTGATAGCGTTCGGGGTATTGTTTGGCAAAGTTCACCATGCCCGAGCCTTCGCACATGGCGGGTGTAATGGCAATGAGCTTTTCATCTTGCTTAGCGGTATCGCATAGCCATTGGCCAAATACGTCTTGATACTTTATTTTTTTCTGCGATTTAATGGTGTCGTTAGGGGCTGTGGTATTCGTTTCGGGTTTTTCTATTTTATTAACGGCATGGTAGCCAACGGGATCGGCTTCTGCGGGAGCAAAGCCCTTGCCCTTGGTGGTGCTTATATGCAAAAGACGCGGGCCCTTCATCATTAACATGTTGCGCATTGTTGGCACTAGTGACGATAAATCATGACCATCTATAGGGCCAATATAATTAAAGCCTAGCTCTTCGAATAATGTGCCGGGCGCGACCATGCCTTTCATATGTTCTTCGGTGCGAGCGGCTAACTCCCAAGCGGGTGGGATTTTTGATAACACTTTTTTTGAGCCTTCACGTAAGTGTATATAGGTTTTACTGGCCCAAATTTTAGAAAAGTAAGTGGCTAAGCCGCCAATGTTTTTTGAAATAGACATTTGATTATCGTTAAGGATAACCAGCATATTGGCTTCGGTATCGGCGGCGTGATTAAGTGCCTCAAACACCATGCCTGCTGTCATTGCACCATCGCCAATAACGGCAACCGATTGCCGTGGTATTTCGTCATCAGCATGTGCCAGAGCCATGCCTAATGCCGCACTAATACTGGTACTTGAATGGCCAACACCAAAGGTATCGTATTCGCTTTCTTTGCGTTTTGGGAAGCCCGATAAACCATCGGCTTGACGCATGGTGTGCATGGCGTCGCGGCGCCCCGTGAGTATTTTGTGCGGGTAGGTTTGGTGGCCGACATCCCAGACCAGTTTATCGCGTGGAGTATCGAGTAAATAATGTAATGCGACGGTTAATTCAACGACACCAAGACCGGCGCCAAAGTGTCCGCCCGATTGGCCAACACAATAAAGTAAGTGTTCGCGTAACTCATCGGCCAATTGTGGTAGTTGAGCTTCGCTTAATTGGCGAAGTAACTCGGGTACAGGCGCTTGGTCTAGCAGCGGTGTTTCAGGTCGCTGCTCGGGAAAGCGGTCATATTGGCGTGGCTTAGTCATCTGGCTTTTGTTACTTATGTTTAGTGAAAGAGAGGCTTAGTTATCATTCTAAGCCGGCCGCGGATTTTACCTTAGAAGTGAGTATATTACTCGTCTATTACCGCTACAGCGGCATTTTCTAAGGCTATTGTGATCTTTGGATAATATAATGGGCAAGCGAGCGCAAAGGGTCGGCATTGCTGCCGAAATCAACCAGAGCGGCTAACGCTTCATCACAGAGTGATTGTGCTTTCAATTTGGCTTGTGCTAAGCCCATAATAGCGGGATAAGTTGGTTTATTTGCAGCAATATCAGTACCTTGCGGCTTCCCTGTTTGTTCTGAGCTGCCTTCTATATCCAGAATATCGTCCTGTACTTGAAATGCTAAACCAATGGCGCGAGCATAATCGCGGAGTGCTTGGGATTGCTTAGTATCGCCACCGCCACACAGGCAGCCCATATGCGTTGCCGCATCCATTAATGCACCGGTTTTTAAGCGGTGCATATTCACCAGTTCATCATAAGTAATACGTTGGTTGACCACGGCTAAATCAATGGCTTGGCCGCCTACCATGCCGTTGGCACCCGAGGCGCGGGTGAGTTCGCGAATCAGCGCAATATGCAGCTCAGCTGAGCCATCACTTTGGTTGGCCAGTAGTTCAAAAGCCAGTGTTTGCAGCGCATCGCCAGCTAAAATAGCGTTGGCTTCGCCGTATTGAATATGGCAGCTGGGTTTGCCACGACGTAAGTCGTCATCATCCATGGCGGGCAAGTCATCGTGAATTAAAGAGTAGCAATGCACCAGCTCAACAGCGGCAGCGGCGGCATCGGTAATGGGATGAGTGACAGTATTATTGGTTTGGCAGGCTTGTGCCGCCATATAAACCAGCATGGCGCGAATGCGTTTGCCGCTCGCTAATGAGCTATAGGCAAGCGCATTAATTAATGGCTGTGCTTGTGGGTTTTGACCAATATCTTGACTGTAATTCGTCAGTGTTGCTGCAAGATAGTCTTCAAATCGAGTTTTATGGCCACTCAAAAAGGTAGCGAGTGCATCAGTCATCAGCGGTGTCGATATCCAGATCTTCGAGTGTTGGCTGACCGTTTTTTTCGGTCAGTACTTTAACGGTTTGTTCTGCTTCGCCAAGAGCGGTTTGGCAGGCGCGTGTTAAAGCAATGCCTTCTTCAAATTGTTTGAGAGATTGTTCAAGGGTTAGATCGCCAGCTTCAAGCGCTTCTACTAATGTTTCAAGCTTTTCGAGGGACTGTTCGAAGTCGGGTGTTTTTTTGCTTTTGGCCATAAATTGCGCTGCCTTTTTATTTGCTTATCTGCTTATGAATAGCGTATTAAATAGTGTGATGACGATTAAAAAATGGCTTGGTACTGTGCTATTTAACTAAACGGTCATCAAATGATCAGAGCTGCTCTCGCAGCCGGTTTAAACTTGTGAGTCAGGAGCAGATACTATCAATTTTTTGCTTAATATACAGTCTTGTGGGCTAAGCAATTCACATTCATCCTAGTTTCTCAATACTATTGCCATCTTCGGCCTAAAAGCGCTTGAGTTATCGTGTTTTCTGCCGATTTAAAGCTAAACTAATAACAATATATTGACAGTGCTTGGGGCAGGAAGCTTAAAGCGAGTTAGCCAATAAATAATACCAGTGGTAAAGCAGGTTAAGGGGTCAGCAGTGGATTTAGCAACATTTCTTGGCATATTGGGTGCGTTCGGCATTATCGGCAGCGCGATGACGATGAGTGGTGGCATTGGTATCTTTGTCGACGTCCCGTCAGTACTCATTGTATTGGTGGGTACATTTTTTGTGGTACTCATGAAGTTTAACCTCTCGCAGTTTTTGGGTTGTTTCAAAATTGCTGGCAAAGCCTTTATGTTTAAGCTAGTTGACCCTGTTGAGTTGATTGATGAGGTGGTTGAGCTCGCCGACGACGCGCGTAAAAATGGTTTGTTATCGCTAGAAGATAAAGAAGTCAGTGATGCGTTTTTACAATCAGGTATTCAGCTGTTAGTTGATGGCCATGACCCTGAGGTGGTTCGTAGTTTATTACATAAAGATATGAGTGAAACACTTAAGCGACATGAAGTGGGTTCCGCTATTTGGAAGCAAATGGGTGATACCGCGCCAGCTATGGGCATGATTGGTACGCTTATTGGTCTGGTAGCCATGTTGGCTAATATGGCGGATCCTGCTTCTATTGGCCCAGCCATGGCGGTGGCGTTATTAACCACACTTTATGGTGCGATGTTAGGCAATATGGTGGCATTGCCGATATCCGATAAAGTGGCGTTGCGCAGAAACGAAGAAAGCCGAATAAGAAATATGATTATTGATGCCTTAATGGGAATACAGGCAGGACAAAATCCACGTGTTATTGATTCCATGCTTCGCAATTATTTGCCTTCAGCTAAGCGAGTTATGGAAGAGACAGCATAATGTCAGTTGACGATCACGAATGTAAGTGCCCGCCGG
The DNA here is from genome assembly GCA_042090785.1 of Cellvibrionales bacterium. Taxonomy (GTDB): domain Bacteria; phylum Pseudomonadota; class Gammaproteobacteria; order Pseudomonadales; family UBA7434; genus UBA7434. The sequence continues at coordinate 33,680 of JBELIP010000015.1, forward strand.
TTGGCGTGCCAGCATACATGGCAACCTTTGCCGATTTAATGGCACTATTGATGTGCTTTTTTGTTTTGCTGTTATCGTTTGCCGAAATGGACGTGCTTAAATTTAAGCGTTTAGCAGGCTCAATGCGTACCGCTTTTGGTGTGCAGCGAGTGGTAGAAGCTAACGATATACCTATGGGGACAAGTATTATTGCGCAGGAGTTTAGTCCTGGTCGTCCCGAGCCTACCCCCATTAATGATGTAAAACAGCGAACCTCTGAAGAGAATCAGCGAAATTTACAAGTACAGTGCACCCCTGACCAGCTTACCGATGAGGTGACCTTAACCCAGCAGCAATCCTCAACTAATGATAAAGCGTTAGTTGAGCAGCTGGCCGGCATGATAGAAGAGACTCGTCGTGATGCTGTTGATTTAGCCAATGCACTATCGACGCAAATTAAAAAAGGTGAAGTTGAAATAGAAACACGTGGCAGAGATATTACTGTTAGGATAAAAGAGAAAGGTTCGTTTGCATCGGGTTCGGCAACATTGCGTGTAGGTTTTGAAGAGGTGCTGCATGACGTGCGCGATGTGCTATCAGAAAAATCAGGCAATATTTTAGTACAGGGTCATACCGACAATATTGCTATTTCGACTTCACGGTTTCGTTCTAACTGGGAGTTATCTACAGCGCGTGCAGTGAGTGTTGCACATGAGTTATTGACTGGCAGTGTGTTAAACCCACAACGTTTAACAGTAAGTGGTTATGGTGATACGCGATCGTTGGTAGCGAATAATAGTAAAGATAATCGTGCTCTGAATCGTCGCGTTGAGATTGTGATTAGCCAAGGGCTTGATACCGATTTACGCACCGAGTTAAATAATCTTAAAGAGGGTAACCCACGCCTGTATGAGAACTTGGATGTAAAGCTAACTCCCAAGTTTGATATACGTCCTGACGAAATTTTTTAGTACCTGTTTTTAATAAGATAATTAAGTACGACTTAAATCTTTTTTTCTAGTGCATCAGGCAGTTGAAATAATAAAAAATTCGGCATTTCAAATTTTTCAGATTTTTCTATAATATTGTTAAGCTGTAGCTTATTGTGTATCAAGTAATGATGGAAAAAAGCAAAGATGTGTTTTATAAAATTTGATGGGCTGTAGATAGGAATTAGAAAGTGGGAGATGACGATAAATTGTTTCGGCAACAAATTGATGGCGTGGTGCCATTAAAAAAATCTGATCGTGGCTTAATTAAAAAGCCAACCATGAATGCCGAACAAAAGTCGTATTTGCGCCAGTCTGCAGTGACGAATCAAGTTGTAGATGAGCAGTTACAAGGTTTTGATAGCGTTTCGGATGACTACGTTGAAATGGTGCGCCCGCTGGATATTTTAAGTTTTAAACGGCCGGGTATACAGGATGGTGTTTTTCGTAAGTTCCGCTTAGGCAAATATGCGATAGAAGGCCGCTTAGATTTGCATAGAAAAACGGTAGCTGAAGCACGCATAGAAGTTTTAAGCTTTGTTCGTGAAGCAATGTCTTATGATATGCGCACGATAATGATTTTGCATGGTAAGGGTGAGCGGAATATTGAGCAGCCAGCAAAATTAAAAAGTTACACAGCCAAGTGGTTAAAGGAAATACCTGACGTCATGGCTTATCATAGTGCGCAAAAACAGCATGGGGGTACTGGTGCTGTATATGTATTGCTAAAGAAGAGTGAAAGATTAAAAGAAAAGAACCGTGAAGAGCATGGCAAGCGAGGGTAAGCAGATTTAATAACGGCTATTAATAAACAGTGATGCCATATTTTAATAATAATTTAGGCAGCGCAGTATCTAAGGCATTGAGTTGCTCGCGCTTTAATTCAATGTAAGCCAAGTTTTCTTGTTGATAGTATTCAATGCGCGCTATTTTTTGACTCATTGCTTTAGCATCTTCTTTTTCTTGCCAGCATTCTAAGTGTAGGTGCGCTGCCGGTAAATAAAAATCACAATCCCCTAATTCGGTTTTTGCTAGTGGCCAGCAGTAGGCGTAGACGACATTCATTAAGTAAAGCCAGTTGCAAACATCATGATGTTCCTTGGTGTTAGGGTGGTGTCCATCACGACTTCGCTTCGGTAAACTTATTTTTGAAAAGTCTAAAGATTTTTGTGATTCTTTAGGTTTGTTACTGGCGGCTGCTTCTAAGCTTGATGATAAGGTGATTTGCTCTAACACCGCTAATAGTGTCTCATTTGTGAGTATGCTTCGAGCCCAAACGGTATAGGGTACGCCAGATTCATTATCTTCTTTTTCTATGCCGCCCTGTTTTTTCCCGCTGTGTGTAATGGTCCAGCCTTTATGAAAGCGTCTTTGCCAGCCTAGCTCGGCTAACAGGGCATTAAAGCGGTGTGAGCTAATTTTGTATCGTGCGCCTAGGGCCGACACCGACATAGGTAAGTCAAGCATTTCTTGAAATAAGCTATGATCGACAATGCTCTGTGGCCAGCCAATGTACTCACCGTATTTTTTGCTTTGAATATATTCGCCGCCTTCGAATTCACCTTTACCGGTGAGTCGCCAGTGATTATCGACACGATCAATCCACGACTTTTCGGTTAAAAAAGTAAAGAGTGTTTTTGCGGGCAAGTCAAAATGTTTGGCGAGCGCCGTGGTCGACATCATAGCAGAGCTATTATTGCTTGTACTGCTACTGTTATTGCGCGATGCAGCCATGATTAATCACTCAACTGTTTAACGGTTTAATGACGACAAGAATAACGATGGCAAACAGTGCGAGCACGGGAGCCTCATTAAACCAGCGATAAAAGATATGCGAGCGGGGCTGTTCACCTGCGACAAAGCGTTTGATGTAACGCCCACATTGAATATGGTAAGCCAGTAAGCCGGCGACTAAAACGATTTTGCCCCAAAACCATGTTTGGCTAAAATAGTAGTCGACATTGTAACTGGTGAGCCAAGCACCAAAGCCAATAGCCAAAAAGGCAAAGGGTGTAACAAAGCCATATAGCTTCTGTTCCATTACTAACAGCTGCGCACGTGTTTGTGCATCTTCGCTCATGGCGTGATAGACAAATAGCCTCGGCAGGTAAAAGATGCCAGCAAACCAGCAAATAACAAAAATAATATGTAAGGCTTTAATCCAGAGCATAGTGTTAACTCGTTTTGTCGATCTTGTGCACAGCTAAACAGGCCTTGCTGGGCGGTGTATTTTGGTATTAGGGCTATCTTGTCATGGTAATGCAAAGAATACACTTTTGTTTTAGTGTTGAGAATCTTATCATCACTGTTTATATGAGCTTGTCTTAAATAGACGCAAGTGGTGGTTAGCTGTCATTAATGTATGCCAACAGATGAGTTGAGCAATAAGTGAGTGGAAAAGTGGTAACTAAAAATAACGATGTGATACGTGTAGGTGTGATTGGCGCGACGGGTTATACCGGTTCGGAGCTGCTTCGATTGCTGCTGCGTCATCCCCAAGTGGCCTTGACGGTGGTGACGTCTCGCGCTGAGGCCGGCGTAGCATTGTCTGATTATTGGCCTAACTTGCGTGGTGAATGCGATTTATCGTTTACTGCACCCAGTGCCGCCGAGTTAACAGCGGCTTGCGATTTAGTGTTTTTTGCAACCCCACATGCTGTGTCTATGCATATGATGCGCGAGTTAATGGCGATGGATGTTAGAGTCATTGATTTATCAGCGGATTTTCGATTACAAGATATCCCGCAGTGGGAAGCCTGGTATGGTGAAGCGCATGCTTGCCCAGAATGGGTTGAGCAGGCGGTATACGGTTTGCCAGAAGTTAATCGCGAGCATATTCGTGATGCTAAATTATTAGCTTGTCCTGGCTGTTACCCCACATCTGTTCAGTTAGGCTTTTTGCCATTACTAGAAAATAATTTAATTCATACCGACAGTTTGATTGCGAATTCAGCGTCGGGAGTGAGTGGTGCTGGAAGGCAGGCGAAGGTGGCCAATTTATTTTCTGAGATGAGCGATAATTTCAAAGCTTACGCTGTAGCAGGGCATCGTCACTTGCCGGAAATTGAGCAGGGTCTGAGTGCTGCCGCTGGCACAGAAGTGAATCTCACTTTTGTGCCGCATTTACTGCCTATTATTCGCGGCATTCATTCAACACTTTACTGTAAACCTAAAGATATGAACGTTAATTTTCAGGCGTTGTTTGAGCAGCGATTTGCCAACGAGCCTTTTGTGGATGTTTTGCCTGCCGGTGTTTATCCTGAGACGCGAAGCGTTAAAGGCACTAATCATTGTCGTATTAGTGTGCAGCCTATTGAAAGCTCAGTGATGTTGGCAATATTAGTGGTGGAAGATAATTTATTAAAAGGTGCAGCAGGGCAGGCAGTTCAGGCAATGAATATTATGTACCAATGGCAAGAAACTCTAGGCCTGCGCGATATTGCGTTAATGCCTTAGGCCTGCACTGCACTGATGAATCATACTCGGAATATTGTATTCAGGCTGGACCGAAGCAAAAAAATTGTATTTGCGTGCACTATTATTTTTTTCTTATGTTTGCTGCTGCTGGTAGGTTTTTTAATTTATGACAAGGGTTTAGCCGAGGGCAAGCAAGCGATTGCGCAAAATAAATTAATAAGCGCCGAGTTAGTGGAGCTTAAGCGTACACTTCGGGCAGAGCAGCAGCGTGCTGTGATTGCTGAGAAGTCAGCAGAAATCGATCGTTTGGCCGCAGAAGAGGTAAGAGTCGAATTACTATCTCATCGCAATGAGCTAGCTGAGCTGCAAAGTAATATTGAATTTTATCGCAGTTTAATGGCGCCAGATGAGCAAGAGAAGGGTCTAGGGTTATATGGATTCACGCTTACTTATGACCCAAGATCAAATACTTATCAATATAAAGTACTAGTGACCCAGGCGGGTAATCAAAATCGGCTCATTAAAGGAATAATCTCCATTCGCCTAATGGCAGAATCTAACAATTCAATAAAGGGGTATGTGTTATCGGCATTGCCGGCCTTTAAAGGGACGTTACCTGCCAAGTTACGTTTTCGTTTTTTCCAGACTATTGAAGGTTCATTCAAATTGCCCGATGATCTAACGCCTGTTAGCATGGCAGTAGAGCTGGAATCGACAGGTAAGGCAGCACAAAAAATCAATAAAACCTTTAACTGGCAAGAACTTTTAGGAGCGCGCTAATGTTTAGTAGCAAATCCAAATCCACTGTTATTAGTAGTGACAACACAACATTAATAGCCAAAGGCACTGAAATTAGTGGGCAAATCAGTTTTACTGGTTGCTTAGAGATTGAGGGTGTCGTGCGCGGTAATATCGTGGTCGAGTCTGGTTGTGATGTTTCTCAGGTCTGTATTCAAAATAGTGGCGCAGTCCATGGTGATGTGTGTGCGCCGGTAGTCATTGTTAATGGCAGTATCGAAGGCAATGTTTATTCGTCTAAACGTGTTGAAATGGCCTCCAATGCCGTTGTTTGCGGTGATGTGCACTACCAAATGATAGAAATGGTGAAGGGCGCGCAGGTTAATGGTGGGTTGATGTATACCAAGGAATTACCCGTTACTAGTGCTGAGAAGAGCATTGAAGGAATGCAAGCTATTGATTCTGATGAGGTTCTTGGAGAGTATGTTGATTCTGGCCTAAATGGCTGATAACCTATTTAACTCAGCATATTTTTTGGACATCTATTCATAAATGAACAGCTTAACAGTACCCGATGCAGCGACCTTGGTTTTTACAGATCGCGCGGCTAATAAAGTGAAAATTCTTGTTGATGAAGAGGGCAATGAGGATTTAAAACTGCGGGTATTTGTTACTGGTGGTGGTTGTGCCGGCTTTCAATATGGTTTTACGTTCGATGAGTTAATCGCTGATGATGACGCCATCATTGATAATCATGGCGTCAGTTTAGTAGTCGATTCAATGAGTTATCAATACTTAGTGGGTGGCAGTGTTGATTATACAGAAGGTCTAGAGGGCTCACGATTTATTGTTGATAACCCGAATGCCGATTCTACTTGTGGTTGTGGGTCTTCTTTCTCTGTATAGTTTTACAGAGTACTTTTAGGGAAAAAATAATAAGTTAGCAAGGTCTGAGGGATTTAGTCATGGAAGCGAATACACCTATTTTTTTTAAAGTCATGCAAGCAGTGATGGTTTTTTTCTTTTGTAGTTCTGTTCTTACTCACGCTGAGCCTTCAGCGGATAATAGTATTTCATCTGAGCATTCTTTTGCAGAGCACGAACTGCATGCTAAGCAGGATAGTATTCTTGTAGAAAAATACCTTGCAGATATTTCGATTCATACTCCGCAAGAGTTATTTGATATTTTAGCGCGTGCAGATGAGTTGTTAGAGAGAGGGGTATATTCAGTTACTGATTCTTCACCGGTTGTTTTTTTGTTGCATGGTGATGAGGCGCGTATTTTATTTAAAACGCAATATGAGAACAATAAGCCTATAGTTGATTTAGCGGCTAAGCTTAGCGCGTTTAATGTGGTAACTATTAAAGTCTGTGATATCTGGATGCAGAAGAATAATCTTTACAGTGAAGACCTACAGCCGTTTGTTAGTATTGTAGGTAATGCCATTGCTGAGACTGAACGTTTAGTCACTACAGAGAGCTATCAATACTTTTAGAAGCGTGCACTATTATTAAAG
>JBELIP010000015.1:40419-45173 GCA_042090785.1 Cellvibrionales bacterium
TATTAAAGACGAGCAGTGCAAAAAAAAGTGATTTTATGCTGAGTAAATGCAGCCTGCAATAACGTCATGCTTAGCTCCGGTTACTGTTTGCAGTGAGATCGCTTGTTTCTCAATGCGTTGTTTTGCTAGCCAAGCAAAAGCACAGGCCTCAACCCAATCAGCGTCAATACCCAGTTCGTCCGTACTGGAAATTCTTATGTTGCTATTGCTGCTGTTACAAAGGGTTTGTAGCGTGTTTAAAAAGAATGCATTTTGAGCGCCACCACCACAGCAATAAATAACCGAAGGTTGATATTTTAGCTTGGCGTTAATACCTAAGACTGCATCCATAATGGTTTCACAGCTAAAGCGCATAAGGGTTGCTTGCACATCTTCACTATGAATTTTGGGCTGATCTTCAGTGACCGAGTCTATGATTGATTCAAGCCAGGGTAAATGAAATTCTTCACGTCCAGTACTTTTAGGAGCGGCCATAGCGAAGTAGCTGTGCTCTTTTAATTGTACAAGCAATGCCTTGTTAACTTTCCCTGATTTTGCCCACTCACCATTATTATCAAATGGCTTATTTTTATGCTTGAGTATCCAGGCATCCATTAATCCGTTGGCAGGTCCGGTATCAAAGCCGCTAACGATATTGTTTTGATGTACTACGGTGATGTTGGCTATGCCGCCTAGGTTTAAAAAAGCACTGGTTTCAACGTTACTGGGTGCAATAGCTTTATGGAAAGCGGGGGCGAATGGTGCGCCTTGGCCGCCTGCAGCCATATCGCGACGCCTAAAATCAGCTACCGTCGTAATTTGAGTTTTTTCTGCAATAGTATTTGCGTCGCCAATTTGAACTGTAAAACCACTTGTATCGGTTAGTTTGGGTGGGCGGTGCCGGATGGTTTGCCCGTGACTTCCAATAGCGACAATATCTTTATTGCTGAATTGGGTATTGGCAAGTAGTGCGTTAACGGCGTCGGCAAACAGTGCGCCTAGCTGTAAATCCATTTGACCCATGCGATCAATTTCATTATTGCCAGGCAGACAGAGTGCAGCAATGGCTTGCTGAGTTACTGGGTCTATCGGGTGTTGATGTTGTGCTAATAGGATAGGTTGGTTATTACTGCAGTCGATCAGTGCAGCATCAATGCCATCAATGCTAGTGCCTGAAATTAGCCCAACAAATAATTGCTTCATTTAGCGCTAGCAAGTTTTATTTGGCTGCTGTAATTCGCCAGTTGTAATTGAGTAGATGAAATAGATGCAAGAAAGTCAGATTTCAAAGAGGCATTTAGCCTTTTGGCTTTTGGCAGCTTTTTAAGGATCGTTCTTGGGTTACGGTGTACACCGCCAACTAAAAATTCGTAGTGCAAATGTGGCCCGCTGCATAAGCCAGTACAGCCAACTTGGCCAATAATTTGACCTTGTTTAACGCGCTGTCCTTTACTGACCGATCGCTTATGTAAATGCAGGTATTTAGTTGTATAGGATTCGCCATGTTTTATAAAGACATAGTTACCGTTGGCTCGGCTTCTAGCTGATGCAATAACGCGACCATCGCCAGCAGAAAATACCGGCGTGCCTCTTGGTGCGGCATAATCGATGCCACGATGCGGTTTAACTTGTTTTGTGATGGGGTGCATTCGTCGCATATTAAAGCCAGAGCTAATGCGCGTAAAATCTAATGGTGCGCGTAAAAAAGCTTTACGCATGCTAATACCTTCTTCATTGTAGTAACCGGTATCGCCATCAGGGTCGGTGTAACGATAGGCGTTATAAGTGGTGCTGCGATTTATATATTGCGCAGCAATAATATTGCCTTCGTCAATCTTTTCGCCATCAAGGTAGTGCTCTTCGAAGACCACAGTAAATTGATCGCCTTTTCTCACGTCCAATACAAAATCAATAACGCCGCCAAAAATATTAGCCATATTCATTGTGATGAATTGAGAAACATCGGCACGTTGAGCAGACAGTGATAACGAGTCATTAATAGATGCGCTCCGATAGACCTTTTTAATGTCTGGCTGACGGGTAACTCTATTAATGTCAAAGTGGGTCTTTTCACCGCTGGCGTTACGCACAAAGTGAATGCTCTCCAGCGGCGATTTAACACGAATAACTTGTTCTAATTGATTGCCTTCGCTGAGTACGAACTCTAATTGCTCGCCAGGAAACATGCGCGTTAAAGCTTTGCCTTCGCTGCCGGATTGAACCACCTGATAAACATCGCGGCCATTAAGCCCAACGCGTTCAAAAACCATAGAAAGGTTATCGCCCTTTTTAATGGTTTGCTGGATATGTTTATTGGGTTTGGTTGGCGCTTCTATAACGGCTGCGGCGGGCTTTTGAATACTTGTATTTACAATAAATGAGGCTTGTTTATATTGCGAGGGTTGGTTGTTATTAGAGGCGCTAGAGCTGGTTGAGGTTACGTTGGTGTTGTCTGGAAGCGCTAAAGCAATGACTGTGCGGCCATTGCTGCTTGGTGCTTGAGAATCTGAATCTTCAGTCAGGACAGATGGTGTTAAGCTCGCGCTGCTAGAAATGACTTCTTCTATTGATGGCGTATCCGGATTGGATTGAAGGGAATTGCCAAGCCCTAGCGCGACTGAGCAGACTGCAAGCGTTAGAACGGCAGCTTCTATTCTATTCAGCTTTAATAGGAGGCTGAATATTCGAGAGCGAAGGGTGCGCCGCCATGAATTGGTGTTTTTATCGACAATGGGTGTTGCATGTCTGTACTTGGCCATAAATCTGGTTCGCTTAAACTGCCCTTAGGCATGCCAAAATTAGGTGTGTAGCCTGTAAGTATATCAAAAGATTAAGAAATACCACGAGCGAATACTGTCGTTAGTGGTATTTTGTGAAACAATTTCATGATTTCTTAGTGGTAAGTGTCCAGTGTTAGTGTATGGTTCCGCGCTGAGTTCTGATCATTCATTTTTAGGAGTTGAGCCTAGTATGTCACCCGAAGTCCTGGCGGATTTAAAGTCGCGAGAATTAATTGCCCAATTAACCGCCGAAGAAGCGTTAAATGAGCATTTGGCCAGCGGCCCTAAAACACTGTATTCCGGTTTTGACCCAACAGCCGATAGCTTGCACATTGGCAGTCTTGTCCCTTTATTAGCATTGAGGCGTTTTCAATTGGCGGGCCATAAGCCTATTGTCTTAGTGGGGGGTGCAACGGGCCTAATTGGCGACCCCAGCTTTAAAGCTGAGGAGCGTAAGCTTAATAGTGCTGATGTGGTGGCCCAGTGGGTCGATAAGATACGAGCACAAACCAGTGCCTTTGTTGATTTTGATGCCGGCGCAAGCAGTGCCGAGGTGGTTAATAACCTCGATTGGACGGCTGGCGTAGAGATGCTCGATTTTTTACGTGATATAGGTAAGCACTTTTCTGTTAATAGCATGATACAAAAAGAATCGGTTAAGCAGCGGCTTGATAGAGAGGGTGCAGGAATATCCTTTACCGAGTTCACCTATATGATTATGCAAAGCTACGATTTTGCGCAGCTATATAGACGCTATGGGTGCACGCTGCAAATTGGTGGCAGTGATCAATGGGGAAATATCACCGGGGGTATCGATTTGACCCGTCGTATGCATCAGGCCCAGGTTTTTGGTGCTACTTTACCGTTGGTGACGAAAGCGGACGGCACCAAGTTTGGTAAAACCGAGTCGGGTACCATTTGGTTAGACCCTAAAAAGACTTCACCGTATGCTTTTTATCAATTCTGGATGAGTACCTCTGATGAGGATGTTTATCGTTTTCTTCGCTTCTTTACCTTTATGAGTGTGAGTGATATTGCTGATGTCGAAAGAAGCGATGCTGAATTATCGGGTCGCAAGTCAGCTCAAGGTATATTGGCTGCCGAAGTGACTGCTTTAGTTCATGGCGCAGAAGGTCTTGAAGCGGCACAAAGAATTTCTCAAGCATTGTTTGCCGGCGACTTAAAAAGTTTATCGCAGGCAGATTTTGCGCAATTAGCTTTGGATGGTTTGCCTACCACATTAATAGAAAGTGATGCTAATTTGCTCAGTGAGCTGTTAGTTGAATCGGGTGTGGCAGTGACGCCGAAAGGTGAAGTCACAATGGGCCAGGCCAGAAAATTTATAAAAAGTAATGCGATCGCAGTAAATGGCGAGAAAATCACTGATGAAAACGCCATTCTTGGTCGAGAAAGTGGGTATTTTAGTCGCTACCATTTAATAAAAAGAGGGAAAAAGGTTTTTCATCTTATTGAGTGGAAATTAAAGGTGGATTAAACACTACTGCTACAGCCCTTTAAAATCAGGGGGTAGAGGCTTTTTAGTCATTAAGAAATAGGTTGAAAATACCGTTAAATAACTTATTTAACAAAAGATTAAAAAAAGGGTTGCAAGGTTCGAATCTCTCCGTATAATGCGCTCCTCACTTGACGAGTAGCTCATTAAAAAGCAGCTCAAAAACAGTGATTTAGAGTCCCTCCAGCAGCGGCTCTGTTGTTTAAAAAGATAATCAAATCATGCGTGTAGGCGCTTGCTAGATAGATAGTACGACAGTACTGAATCTCGTTTCTTGTAAAGGAAAAAGGGATAGGTACATCACTAAATATCAACAGCAAGAGTCTACCAAAAATTTATTTTAGGTAAGTTATTAGTTGTTGAGCCGAAATCGGGTTTCACGGTCTGTTAGTTGATTTATCAATTAATAGAAACGAAATCCAAGAAAGTTAAACTGAAGAGTTTGATCATGGCTCAGATTGAACGCTGGCGGCAGGCCTAAC
>JBELIP010000016.1:0-20041 GCA_042090785.1 Cellvibrionales bacterium
TTTAAGCGCATCAATTTTTTCTTGCACAACATCAACACAAGTCACGCTAGCACCAAACTCCGCAAAGCATGCGCCGGAAACAAGCCCAACGTATCCCGCACCTATCATTACAACTTTCATAGTTTCATTTCACTCATCATTAATTTGTCGTTAAAGAGCTGTATCGTCTAATAGCTCATTGCCTTTATCGATACTGGCTGGCTTATCATCAAGAACCGTTGTCAGGTCAATACCTACAGCATCAAGTACTCGATTTTTTACTAAGGCGAGCTGTTCTTCATTATTAGTAAATCGGTTAACACCACCAATTTTTCTTCCGCGAACGACTTCTAACGCTGTATTATAATTAATTGTTTGTAAACCCATTGCATAGGTATGGACTAATGCAAAGTCACACAGTGTGTTGATTAATCGTGGCACACCACCACTAAAATAAAAAATAACCGCAATGGCTACCGAGTCAAATATATGCGAGGCTTTTTCAACGCTTTCGTCATTGCTTGCTGTTGCTAAGCGATGACGAATATAATTTGCAGTCTCTTGCCAACCCAATGGTTCAATATGGTATTCAACCGACACACGCTGTGCCATTTGCGCCAGCTCTGGCGCTTGTAAAATATCGCGCAATTCTGGCTGGCCGACTAAAACAATTTGCAAGAACTGCTCGCCATCAGCATTAATATTGGTATAGAGGCGCAATTCTTCTAGCGTTTCTTTATCCATATTCTGCGCTTCATCAACAATTAATACTGCACGCTTGCCATTAGCCCATTCTGAAATAAGATAATCTTGTACATCGCGAAACAAAGTGACTTTATCTTTGTTCTCGTGCGGCAAACCAAATGCTAAAGCGACCCATTGGGTTAAATCACCCAATGAGGCATGCGTATTATTAATTAACCCAATGGCTAATTGGCTTTGATCAATTTCACTTAAAAGATGTCGAATAAGCGTTGTTTTTCCGCTACCCACCTCGCCCGTAATAACTGTTAAGCCGCTCTGCTCATGCAGACCGTACTCCAGCAAACTGTAGGCAACTTTATGCTTATCTGAAAAATGCAGAAAACTAGGATCCGGAATTAAACTGAAGGGTTTTTCTTTTAAGCCGAAGTGTTGAAGATACATAATATTCTGGGCCGCTTCTTATTGATACTTAACTTTATTAAGTACCGAACCAATGATATTGCAACCTTCAAGTAATTGATAAGCACGCTCAATTTCTTTTTTCTTGGTGCCACCTTCTTCTAGAACCATTAATGTCGCATCACAACCTGGAGCAAACACCAGCGCATCATCGTGGCTTAATACCGCTGGTAGATCAAAAATAATTAGCCGACCTGGATAACGTGCAACTAATTCATCTTTAACGGTTTTCATTTCGGGAGAGCTAAGAATTTCTGAAGTGAAAGCACCTTGAGGCGTACCCGGCAACAATACTAAGCGCTCAAACCCAGGGTGTATTAATATATTTTCTAAGTTCTGCATACCATTAACGTAATCTACAATACCGTATTCAATATCATCGACACCAATACAACTTGCCACACCCGGCTGACGCAAATCTAAGTCTACTAACAGAACCGTTTGGTTTACCTCTAACGATAAACTAATAGCAAGATTCATTGCGGTCAGTGTTCTACCGCCTCCACCATTAGGACTAGTGATGGCTAAAGTCTGCCAGTTGTTTTGTCGAAACTTATTTAAAATTTGTCCGCGTAGTTGTCGATAAGGTTCTGAACGTGGATCATGGGCAAAACCAGCAACAATACGACGATCTTTTAATTCATCATCATCTAGCTTTACCGTACGTGTCTGAGAATACTTAACCCGTACTGACCCGCCGCTTTCTGATGTTGAGCTTTGATCAGACGATTCACTTGCTTTTGTGCTCGCACTAACATCCCCGCCCGCTGAACTCTCGTTATTTGTGCTCGACGATAACTCTGAAGACTTAGCTTCAGTTTCAACCTGAGACGTTGAACCAATATTACCTTGGCGCTCACGTCTAGCCTTTTCTATCGCTTCTTGTATTCTTTCCATTGTCGGTCTGTCCTAATAGGATCTTAGTTTTAATTCATTAAAAACGAGTGACACTCTAAATGCCCAACCTTCTAAGCAATATATACCAAGTCACATCGAGTGGTTTTACGAAAAAGTGGAATAACACTAGCGCTAATATTCCAGCTAACACTAAAGCTAAGACAATATAAAGACGCTTAAGGTTATGCTTAGACTCTTCTTCTTTTGTTTCCATATAGCCTATAATGGCCATGGGCGCCTCACCCGTTAACGACGTAACTTCTGAAGCGCCAAAAATTGAAGTATCTATTGCTTCTCGCAATATCGTCATACCTAGACCAGCGCCAATACCTAAAATAACCGCTAGAAAAACCATTGCGGTTCTATTTGGGCTTACTGGATCGATAGGTAATTCAGGTGGCTGAATAAGTGTAAAGCGCTCACCTTTCCGCTCAGACTCTAAATTCAGCGCTAAATCTGCTGACATTTTTTTTGCGCGAATTTCTTGGTACTTGGCAAAAGTGTTTTGATAATCTCTTAATAATTTTTGATACTCTTTTTCAATTTGCGGCGATTGAGAAAGATAACCTTCATAGCGTTCAATTTTTTCTCTTAGCGTCTTAATTTTTTCATTATTTGCACGAATATCTTCATTGGTTGCATTGAGTCGCATTTGCAATACCAAGTAAGCAGGGTTATCTGGCTTCATCTCAGCATTAGACTCAACACCTTGAGCCAACTTAGCTTCTAGCGTTTCAATGACTCGTTGAGACTTAATCACTTGCGGGTGATCTAAGGTATATCGCCCTCTAAGCTCACTCTGCCGATCTCGCTCTTGCTTTAACTGCGCAACTACATCGTCGAGTTGATTCTCGCTACCGGCAACATCCAGTAACGAAGCAATTTCGCGACGCAATCTAATTAGCGTAGGATGATCGGCATGGTAAACCGACTCATATTGTCTAACTTGCGACTGCAATGCACTCAGTCTATCTACCTCGCCTAACACGACCTGCCCATTCGACAAAGTAATAGGTGCCGTAGGACTCACCTGAGACAACTGCCCAACAAGCTCCATCCTTCTTTTTTCGAGCTCATTTAATTGAAAATCTAAACTACTTATTTGTAAATCAGTTCGGTCGACAACATTTAAGTTAAACTGATTTTGTGCAGGCATTGCGCCTTCATTTTTTTCTTTAAATAATGCAACCTTTCCATCAAGATCTTCTAACTGTTTCGACAGAAAATCTGCTTCAGAACTTAAAAAATCTGATGTACTTTTCGTTTGCTCTGTGCGCTCTTTCAAATTCTCATCAAGATACAAGGTAGTAATTTCATTTGTCACTTTTTGCACTTTCGCTGGATGATCGCCATCAAAGGACAAGCTAAATGCAATAATTGCCAAAGTCGGGCGTCCGCTACGAGGATCAACTACTTCAGCGCTAATCGGTCTAATAGATACCGCCTCACGAAATTCTTCAGCAATCTCAGTACGCGTTTTTCTCTCCAGCTCACGCTCAGTGTAAAGTTCAAACTCTTCAACAATGCCGATGATATTACCAATCGTCATAATACGCTGTTTAATTTCTTCAATACGCTGCTGCGCATAACTCGTTATCGTAGTCTGTACGAGGTCGGCAGGAATATCTTGTTGCTCAATAAGAATAATAGCCTGCGAACGAAACGTTTTAGGCCATAAAAAAGTAGCTGTAATAACAACCACCATAACGACGCTTGTCGCTATAGCAAACACTCTTTTGCGACGACGAATGACATTGACATAGTCACCTAAAGATCTCGTCTCATTTTCAAATTCGAGAAGTTCTGCTTGATTATCCATATTTTTCTATTATCACAATATAAAAGTAAATGAGTTATTCGTTACCTTGACCACTTATTGGCGGCCGGTCTCCAAGCAACAATAATAGCCACTTGATTACTACGTCCATGATCCTCTCGACCGGCTATCAACTGATCCTTCAAACGATACACCGTTGTTAACTGCCAGCCTTCAGCAAAAGCATAATTATACCTAAGGCTTGCCACTATTTGATCTCTAGCAAAAAACACATTACCGGCCTGACCACTAGACTCTTGCTTATTATGGCTAATGCTACCGCTAATCGAATTATATTGATCAAAACGCCACTGCGCATCAAAGCTAGTCTGCGTAACCAAAGACAAAGTGCTATTACCATTGACTGAATTATTTCTTGAAACTCGAAAACCTGAGCTCCATGACTCTCCAGAATATTCTATAGAGCCCTGGTAAACTGATCCTTGATCATTGTTTTTTTGAGTATCAACTCGCTGACCCGATATTTCATTTAGTGGTGGAACGTTTAAAAAAGATGCTTTACTTTCTGAGTTAGCTGAAGACTTACCAACCAGCAGATCTAACACCAATCTCTGCGTAAGCATATAATAAACACCTAACTGCAACTGTACTGTAGTTTGTGTGTTTTCTGACAACCTCTCTTCAAAACATGACCATGGCTCAAAATCATCACTAGGACCGTTTACTATCTCATTGAGTAACGCTATTTGATTAACCCCGCTACTACACGAATCAATCAAAAAAATAGTTTCATCAATACTAAAAACACCCTCATCTAAAGCATCAAAAAATAATGGACTGGCTACTAAAGTACTTGTTGCATCTGTCGCAAGGCGGCTATAAGCAGCATTTCCCTGCAAACGCATACGCTCACTTATAAAGTGCTGCCATAATAATGAAGTCTGCCCATAAACATAGCTATTACGGAAATCAGATTCATACTTAACATCACTAATATTCGCACTCCATGCAAGCCTATTTTTTTCGTTTATGCTTCTATTCCAATTGGCACTTAAACGACTTGAAAATATACGACTATCAATGGAATTGGAAAAATCAAGATTTTCATCTTCGGGATCTAAAGTACGAGTAGAATCGCGACTGTAATTACCCGATACGCCCCATAAACCGTTTTCACTTTGCTTTGTGTAACTAATATTTATTACTGGATCGAAAGTGTTGTAAGACGCAAGGTTATAATTATTCGCTTTTAATGAAATATCACCCGCAAGCTGAGATATTTCAGTCACTTTAGATAATTGAAATGCCGCAATGCCTGTACCGCCATAACGGCCACTCTTAACATTAGGCGACAACGTAACATTATCATTAAAGAGTCCTTTTAAAGTTACACTTTTCGTTAATGAATACTCACTAGCTACAAGCGAACAACTAGCTAAAGTCATCCAAAAAATAGCAGCCGTCTTAATTAATTGTATCGCCATAATACTTTTCGAAAAAATCAACTATGGCACTAAGATCACATCGCCACTTTTCAGCACGATATTATTTTCTAGCTTATCGCCATCTTTAATTTGCCCATACTTAAAACGGATAGCGCGCTGCACACCTTCTTCATTACGACGTAAAATTTTAATTTTATTTTCGGCAGCAAAACTATTCAGCCCGCCAGCAAAAGCTAAAGCTTGCGTCACATCCATTGGGCCATTAATTGGAAAAGCACCTGGCCGGCCGACTTTACCTAACACATAAACTAAATTGCCATTACTCGCTAATACTGAGATAACAACCGTAGGCGAATCTTTAAGATAACGCGATAAACCCTCTGCAATTAATTGCTGCAGCTCAGTAACCGTCTTTTGACCCGCTTGCAACTCACCAATAACAGGAATGCTCACAAAACCATCAGGCCTTACCGAAAACTGCTCAGAACTCAATGATGGCTCATTCCAGACTTGCAGCGATAAAACATCGCCGGCATTAATCTTATAAGTACCCGTCTCTTGTGCTTGCTCTTCAATTTGAGCCGACGCAAAGGAGCTAATTAGCATTAGTGTGGTGATAACGATGGCAATAACAGCATTTATTCCCGATTTAAAAACCGAATTAAAAGACTGACAGCTCGCTGAAAAACTCCCCCTCATGATTAACCCCTAACTGTATTTGTTGTTGTTTCTTTTGTTGTTACATTTATGGCCACTTATATGGCCACTTACCGCATTAATTTTTATATCGCGAATAAGATGACGATTTTTAAAACTAAAATTAAGAGTAGCCTAAAAAAATCGTTTGTCGTTGATTAAAAAGCAGTTTTTTCTACCGATTAGTACCTAAAATCCACGCAGCAATAAACCAAACATCAAAGTAAATGAACTCAACACTTAATGATATGCACTTAATATACTTTTACACTTTTTTGCACATGTCATAATAAGAAGGCAGAGAGAGTTAGCCATTATGAAGAATGGCCGATACTAAATGATAATTATATGAAATAATGAATTAAAACAGTGACTTATGATCTCATGCGGTGGCTTACTAAATTCATAAAGTGACTTATTGCGCCTGTAACTCTGACAGCGTAGTTTGCAGAATTAAGGCATCACTACTCGCACGATGGCGCTGCAGCTGCATATTCTCAATAACCGCATTTTTCTTTTGGTGCCATTGCGCCATTTGCTGTTGAGACATTAGGGATACGACAGAATCGATTTTAAAGCGCTGACGAATACTCGCTTCCTCGTAAAGCATAGCCAACCAACACGAGTCATTACCCCAAGCATCGGAGTAAACGGTTTCGCCATCAAGCCACTCATTAAGCAACATAGCTACTTTAAGCGCCGACTTACCTTTAACCAAAAGAATATCGCGCGGTATGCCATGAATCGCTGCGGCATCCTCATTCCAATGCACCCAATCATCTTCTGGGCGAATTAATGTACAGTGCATTTGCCCGCTAGCCATGGCTACGCCGACCTCAATTGGATAACTACCCGCACCAAATCCAGACGCTTCCACGTCAATAAAGTTGTACATTAAATGCCGCTCTCTTAAAACTGATTGTATGTTCTGTAATGGATACATACCGGTGATTAAATTTATTTAGCTAATTGTAGCTAAAATTTGAGCATGTGTTAGAAAATAGGCAGTACTAACATAATCAATAAGTGGCGCTATAAAACACCCAAAAAGCCTGTTAAAGACCCTTATCATCCATTTCATCTAGCAATAATTGAATCCTATTTAACCGATCAATGGGATCAGCTAGTGCCAACAAGCGGTAACGCTGTCGATTAGGAAAAGGCAACAAATAAGCAAGATAAAAACTCAACCGTGAGGCATCAGTAAACCAATCATCAACCGCTCTATCAATATAACCTAACGATTCGACATAAGGGTGCTTTAACAGCGAAGCGAGCATATAAACTAGCTCTTCAAATGCTTCAGAGACCGGCATAACAGGTTCAGCCTCAATGGGCGCTACCGTCGATAAAAACACCTTATTGTCTGCACGATAAGTCTCACTAACCGTAAATTTATGCTGACCCTCGCAAACAATGCCCAGCAAACCATTGGGCTGCTCATTAAAATCAACAATTTTAACTGCCGTGCCTATTGCTTCAATATCTGCCTCAATAGCTGCTTTTTCCAATGCATGATCACTAGCTGATGGAATATCGTCGGTTCGAGGGACTACCGTTACCACGCCAAAAGTGCTGTCATTGGTCAATGTTGTCTTTACCAAATCGAGGTAGCGCGGCTCAAAAATTTGTAATGGCAGACGACAGCCTGGAAAGGCAATTAAAGGCAGTGGGAATAAAGGATAGTTAGTTTGCACAAAAAACACTCAAAATGGAAATGGGATAGTTCATTAACTAGGGGCTGTTACTTGCTCTAAATCAGTTAGCCAACGTAAAGCCGCTACTGGGCCGTTAGAACACATATCCAGCTGCGGAGTAAATGCCAAACAAACCGCTGGCCTCGAAGGCAGGCCAAACAACTCGCAGGCGTTTTCTGCATTTAACTGAACACAGCGAACGCCAGCCGGCTTGCCCTTTGGCATACCGGGTATAGGCGATGATATTTCTGGCGCAATACAACAAGCACCGCAACCGGCTATACAATCTTGCTTTACACCGTCTTCACTCATAAAAACGGCTTCTTTAAGCGGCTTTGCCAAGCGGTTTAAACAACAACAATAACTTTGGCAGTAATAGTAACGAACCTAATAACGCCGACAACATGGCAACACCGGTCAGCAAACCAAAATAAATACTCGGTTTAAAATTAGATAACGCTAAAATCGAAAAACCAAAAATAATAGTGATAGAGGTGTAATACATAGCACGACCAATACTGCCATGACAGCGATACATGGTAGCGACATAATCGCCGTCATTTTTAAATTCGCGCTTAAATCGATGCACATAGTGAATGGTATTATCAACGCCAATACCAATACTAATTGCCGCAATCGTAATTGTCATCATATCGAGCGGTACGCCCGCCCACCCCATACCACCTAACACCAGCAATGCCGCCATAAGATTAGGGACAATGCCAATTAACGCTAGACTAAACGACTGGAACAGCACAACCAGCATGGCAGTTATCGCAACAAAAACGAGACCTAGCGTTAAAATTTGTGAAACAAATAAGCTTTGCAGTAAATTATTATAAAGCACTAACATACCCGTAAAGCGATAACGATCTTCGGAGTAGCCCATATCCTCTTGCATAAAACGATGCAAATCTTGTAGCAATTCAGCGCGATTAAGAGTGCGACTTGTTTCCTTAACGCGTACTGTAATACGAGCTTCGTTAGTTTCATCATGTAAATACGGCGTAACCATGACCTCTTTGATTTCTGCTGGCAAATTACGATAGGCCAAGGCTAATTGAATATCATCCAAACCACTACCCAATAAATCATCAGCCAGTTGATAAACGGTCGCTAACGATAAAACTTTGCCTGTTTCAGCAAGGCTATCAATATACCGATGAATACGCTCAAGCTCATTGAGACCCGACACTGTAAACCAAGGACTTATTTCTGATTCACTACCAAAATCATCACCAAATTCATCATCAAATTCGTCAAAAGAATCATCTTTGTATTGATCGGTATTATCTTTTTGCGCCGGATAGACGACAACCTCTAACGGTATAGTGCCACCCAGTTCGCTATCAACTAATTCCATGCCGCGATATATTTCTGTTGACTCATCAAAGTAATCAATAAATCGGTTTTCTACTTTTAACTGCGTAACACCAGAAACCGAAAACAATAAAATTAATGCGGCAAGAGCCAAAATTATGCCGCCATAATTTTCTGTGATATGTGCAAAGCGCAAAGTAAAAACCGACTCGTCTTTGAGTGCTTGCGTTTTATTTTCAGGTTTAGGTGCTTGCCCCAAAAGCATACCAACAGGCACAACAATAAAAGTTGTTAACAGCGCAACTACCACACCTACTGTCATCATCCAACCAAAATCCATCACCGGGCGAATACCACTAATGACTAACGACATAAATGCAACAATAGTGGTAAGACCTGTGTATAAGCAGGGTCTTAACATAGCCAACACCGTTGCCAGTGCTAACTCACGCTGGGTTGCCGCCGGCTGCGTTAACTGAATCTCGCGATAACGCACAATTAAATGCACGGCAATAGCCAAAGTAATAATTAATAACAACGCAATAAAGTTTGAAGAGATCACCGTCATTCGCCAATCTAAAAAGCCAAGCAGCCCCAACATAAACACATTGGTTAACATACAAACCAATAACGGCAAGAAGACCCAACGTAATGCTCTAAAAATAATGGTGAGTACTACAATCACAAATAATAGAATACCAATACCAAAAACTTGCATATCACTTTTAACAAACGAAACCATATCGCTGGCTATCATAGGCACACCGCCAAGAAAAATTTCTGTCGCCGCCCCTCGGTGCTGGTCTAACACTGCTCTAACATCTTTGACTAATTGCTGCTGCCGCTCGGCAGACTGCACGGTATAGTCTTTAAATGCTTTTTCTGCCAAAACTAATTTATCGGCATCTTCGGCACTCAACTCACCGGCCGCAGCCAATACACGCAAATCGTCTCTCTCATCGAGTAGACGGTTGTAGGTATTATCACGAACCAAACCAACTTGCAGCGCTGTGGTTTTTGCATCGGTGCTGGTTAATAACTGCTTATAAATAGGGCTATTACGAAACTCTTCGGCCGCTAAATCTTTATCGACGCTTTTATCCCGTAAGGTTTTAACGCCGGCAATTAAACTTGCAATTGAAACTTTTGGCGAATATAACAACGGCACATCTAACACCGACATAACCGTTGAAACACCTTCAAGCTGCTGAAGGTCGGCGACTAATTCACTTAAGTTTTCTAATACACTCTCTGAAAACAAATAATCTTTGGGCTGATAAGCAACAATAAAAAATTCTTCTGCCGCGTAACGCTTACTGACCTCTCGAAAAAACGCAAGGTCTTCATCACCCTCTAACACTAACGCATCTGCCGATGCATCGACCTTATAATTTTGCGCATAAAAACCGGCTGTAGCGGTAACAAGAGTTAATAAAAATAGAACAAGCCATGGACGCGACAAAATAACTGCATCATAAATTTTAGCGAACGCTGAAGATTGACTGGATGTAGAATCTGACAAAAGAAACTCCTGTTAATAAAATTAGCAATTAATACAATACGTTTTTATTGACTGCCATTTAAATTCAAAGATAAAAAATTATCTTGTGTTAAGACTGACCCCAGCGCGCTATTAAAGTTTATTCAATGGCTTACGCGCTTTTAACGTAGCCTTGGCCGCATCTGTAATAGCTTATGTTATTGTTTTATACCGCTTGCTTTTCTTTATTTGCTTTTCTCTATTGGCTTTAGACACCGCTATCTTTAAATGCTTTTTCCAAAGCATTTATCAATAAAGCATGTATTCCGCCAAAACCGCCATTACTCATAATCACAATGTCATCACCCGCTTTCGCTTGCGCAACCACTTGCTCAATAAGCAATGGAATATGATTCAAGACCTCTACATTATCACTGTGAGTAAATAATGTTTGTAATACTTGGCTATCATCCTGTGCTTCATACCACCAAACTAAATCAGCATCGGCAATGGATGCGGGTAAATTATCACTATGGCAACCCATACGCATGGTATTGGATCGTAGTTCAATAATGGCAATAACACGGCCGCCGTTACAACGCGCCCGCATACCCGCTAAGGTGGTTTTTATTGCACTTGGGTGGTGAGCAAAGTCGTCGTAAACGGTTACACCTTCAACACAAGCCAAGCGCTCCATACGTCGCTTAACACTCGTAAACTCACATAATGCCGAAGTAGCAGTACTTACACTAACACCCACATGATGAGCCGCCGCAATAGCAGCAAGCGCGTTGTCACGATTATGCTCACCGCATAACTCCCATTGCACACTACCTGTATCATCACCCTTTGCGACGTTAAAAGATGACTGGTCAACCGCTTCTGAATTTATCTGCCAAGGACTCCTCGCCCCCGATAGATACTCTAACGCCGACCAGCAACCCATATCAATAACCGCATTTAAGCCAACATCATTTGGAACCATTACCTGACCTTTAGCGGGAACAGTTCGAATTAAATGATGCATTTGTCGCTGTATTGCCGCTAAGTCATCAAAAATATCAGCGTGGTCAAATTCTAAATTATTAATCACCAAGGTCTGCGGATGGTAATGCACAAACTTCGAACGCTTATCAAAAAACGCAGTATCGTACTCGTCGGCTTCAATGACAAAATAAGGCGCACAACCTAAACGTGCCGATTGACCAAAATTACTAGGCACGCCACCAATTAAATAACCGGGTTCTAAACCAGCATACGATAAAATCCACGCTAACATACTGGCTGTTGTGGTTTTGCCATGCGTGCCCGCTACAGCCAGCACCCATCGGTCGCGAAGCACATGCTCAGCCAACCATTGTGGGCCTGACTGATAAGCCAGACCTTCATCAAGCACGTACTCCACCGCTGGATTACCGCGCGGAAGTGCATTACCAATAACCACGCAATCGGGCGATAACACGGCAATATGCTCGGCATCATAACCTTGATGCAACTCAATTCCTGCCGCTTCTAGCTGATCACTCATGGGAAGGTAAACATGCTGATCCGCACCCGTAACTACGTGGCCAGCCTCACGCGCTAACAGTGCAAGGCTACCCATAAAGGTCCCACAAATACCGAGTATATGAATATGCATTAAGTTGTCTTTACCTATTTAATGTTTTTTATTGCTAGAATATTTTTAGCCATAAAGCTGTGGCTTAGTTAATCTTTTTCTATATTTTTTCTATAATAGCCACAACAATTGTCATGGCATACAACAGTTCCCAATTATTACGTCAACAATTGCAAACATTTTATCACAGCACTTTACGTCAAACTTAACGATAATGACGATTATAGGTTCCTGCTTTTATTAATACTGTATCGGCTTTTTAAGATACATCATCCTCTATTCACCGATTCACTTTTATATCAGATTTATTTATGCCTAAAAAAAATGCATTCTACGCACAATCTGGCGGTGTTACTGCCGTTATCAATGCCTCAGCCTGCGGCGTCATAGAAACAGCTAAAGCAAGCAAAACCATTGGCACTGTTTACGCGGGCCAAAATGGCATCCTCGGTGCACTTAATGAAGAGCTAATTGATACCAGCAAAGAGACGGCAGCGACCATTCGACAGCTGTGCCATACACCCAGTGGCGCCTTTGGCTCTTGCCGCTATAAACTCAAAGGTATTGACGAAAGTAGGGGCGAATATGAAAGACTCATTGACGTTTTTAAAGCGCATAACATAGGACACTTTTTTTATAATGGCGGCGGCGACTCACAAGATACTACACATAAACTCGCCCAATTCAGCGCCGAAGCTGGCTACCCAATCAACTGTATTGGCATTCCTAAAACTATCGATAACGATTTACCGTTAACAGACAATTGCCCCGGTTTTGGCTCGGTAGCTAAATATGTGGCTATCTCCACCAAAGAAGCCGCACTGGATATTGCCTCTATGTGTGAATCGTCTACCAAGGTTTTTATTCTTGAGGTCATGGGCAGAAATGCCGGCTGGATAGCGGCTGCTGGCGGCCTAGCGGCGCAACAAGACGGCGATGCTCCGCATATGATCATCTTTCCAGAAATCCCTTTTGAGCGCGAAAAGTTTTTACTGCGCGTTGATAAAACCGTCAAAAAGTATGGCTATTGCGTTATTGTCGCCTCCGAAGGCGCCCAAGATGCCGCGGGGCAATATCTCTCGGGCAGTAGCAGCACAGATGCTTTTGGTCATAGACAACTGGGCGGCGTCGCACCCACGCTGGCAGAAATGATTAAACGCAAGTTTGGCTACAAATATCACTGGGCAATGGCAGACTACTTACAACGGTCTGCGCGTCATATCGCCTCAAAAACCGACGTTGACCAAGCCTATGCCTTAGGCGAGGCTGCCGTTAAGCTTTCTTTGGCAGGAAAAACCGCGGTTATGCCCACCATTGTGCGCGGCAAAGGCAAAAAGTACAGTTGGACAGTGGGTGAGGCACCCGTGGCAGACGTTGCGAATATCGAAAAAATGCTACCACGCAAATTTATTAGCCGTGATGGCTGGAGTATCACCGATGCCGCCCGAGACTATCTAGCACCACTGATTGTTGGTGAGGACTACCCACCTTATAAAGATGGGCTGCCAGTCTATGCACGCCTTAAAAAGGTGCTTGCGAAGAAAAAACTGCCAAAACGTCGCAAAAGCTCACCAAAAAGTTAACTTAACAAAGCTTATTCTAGCCCTCAATTTTGGCTTAATGACTGCCGGTCTGGTATCATCCGCGCCCGATTCTACTGGTGTACGAACGCCTTTGAAGCTAAAACACACATTAATGGCTTTGTGGATCTTAGACAACACATTCATAATGGCATCGCCTAATGACGCTGCCAGCACTGACAAGAATAAACTTTTCATTGAATATATAGGTAGCCAAAAGCATGAGCATTAACGATATTCCCGCAGGTAAAAACCTCCCTGACGAAATCAACGTCATTATTGAAATTCCCGCTAATAGTGATCCGGTTAAGTACGAAGTCGATAAAGACACAGGTGCATTAATGGTTGATCGCTTTATGGCGACGGCCATGTTTTATCCTTGTAACTATGGTTACATCCCCAACACATTATCAGAAGATGGCGACCCATTAGATGTGCTCGTGCCGACACCTTATCCATTAATCAATGGCGCTGTTATTAAATGTCGCCCAGTTGGCGTTTTAAAAATGGAAGATGAGTCAGGTATTGATGCCAAGCTTATCGCTGTTCCTGTTGATAAACTCTCGGTGATTTATCGCGACGTTAATGAAGCAACTGATTTGCCTGCATTACTTCTTCAACAAATTGAGCATTTCTTTGAGCACTACAAAGATCTTGAAAAAGGCAAGTGGGTTAAAGTTCAAGGCTGGGCTAATGCCGCCGAAGCAAAAGCTGAAATCATTAAATCAGTTGAAGCAGTTAAATAAATCCAGACTGAAAAATGCGTACAGCAATAACGTACGATAAAAAAAGGCCAGCAATTGCTGGCCTTTTTTGTGGCTTGCTGTACATATTGCTGTATCAGACAGCTTGCTAAATAGATTGTTAGGAAAAGATAACGGCTAATATTTGGCTGACACCATCTACTCATCTTCACGCTATCAGCTAACATGCGCAGAAAAAAGCGATCATTGCTTAACGCTTTTTCTTAACCGGTTTCTTTTTTACCGCTTTTTTAGCTTTCTTTTTAACAACTCTTTTAGGCATTGCTGCTATTAACTCTTTATAAAGCTTACTCCCTTTACCTATGCCTTTATGTTTCGAAAAAGTATCCACGGCCATTTTCCAAGCCACATCCTTACCATGCGCATTAATCGAGTAACTTGTGCAAATAATTTTGCCATCGGCTTCTGATGCAATACCCACTTGAAAGATAGGTGTTTTAGTACCGCTCTTCTCAGTTTTTACTAAATAGCTGATGCCGCGCACAGAGCCATTAGCATTAAAACATCGTGCCGCCTTATTAGCGCGCTTGGCTTTAATTTGAGAAACGGCTAACTCATCATCTCGACTCACTGCCTCTTTCTCTATTTTCTTTTTAATTGCGCCGTTAAGTCGCTTACCGCCTTTTTTTAAACTGAAATACTCCTGAAATAATTTTGCATCGACTGTGCGCCGAACCCTGTAACCATAAAACGCCTCGTTATCTAAAAGCTTTACACTCACTATTCTTCTCCATAACTGATTATCGATAAGTACTCATTAACTGTTGACTAATAGATTTTTAGATAAACCACCCAACATATTGAGTAGCAAATCAATCGCTTGCCAACATCCCTTGTGTCCTTATTTATTTATTTTTTATCCAGATCTCTAATTCGCTTTTATAAAAATGCGAAAAACAATGAGCATGGGGACAATAAATTGCTCGTTAAATCATTTTAAAAATCAAAACTAGGACAGTGACTGCTAACTAATCGTTCAACTTATCGAAAAATTAATCGCGCAAAAAACCATACCACCATAGTGCGGTAGCGCTAACGCAGTTATTTAATGAGGTTTATGGTTAAGAAAGGAAAAAACGTAAAAAAATACGACACTTAAAACAATAATGAATCGTTAGCTATCAATCTGCTGATCCATAAATAGCGATGGATTTTTTTCTGCAGGGCGGCCAACTACTTTTGCAGGCACACCAGCAACAGTGACATGTGAGGGCACGGATTCAAGCACCACACTGCCCGCCCCCACTTTAGAGCCAGCACCAACAGTAATATCGCCCAGTATTTTTGCGCCAGAGCTAATCAACACGCCTTCGCCAATACTCGGGTGCCGCTTACCCGCACCGTTACCTGTTCCACCCAATGTCACACCATGCAGCAATGAAACGTTATCACCAATCTTGGCTGTTTCACCGATGACTAACCCCGTTGCATGATCGACCATAAGACCTCTGCCTAACTGTGCTGCAGGATGAATATCAACATCGTATAAAGCGCTTACTCTATGCTGAATATAGCGCGCCATAGATTTACGTTGACTAGACCACAAGTAATGGGCAAATCGCTGTGCTTGAATGGCTAAATAACCTTTAAAAAACAAAAATGGACGGCAGTAATTATCGCAGGCGGGGTCGCGCTCAAAGTAAGCATCAATATCGGCTAATGCTGCCTCAGCTAAATCTGGCTCAGCTCGTAACACTTCGGTAAATAATTCGTTGAGCATTTGCTCCGACACAGTCTCACTATCTAACTGTGCTGCAATGTGAAACGCTAACGCCGATTCAAAGTTGTCATGATTAATAACATGGTTATGATAATAACTTGTCAGCATTAACTCATCATTAGCCAAACTAACTGCTTGGCTATGCATCTTAGACCATATGGACTGCAAATTTTTCACTGATTACTTACCCTTTTACTTAAATCAAACGCATCATTTACTGACACTTTCAGGCTGCTGACTTACAAACTTTATACTAACAGCAAATAAAGCGAGCAAAAATTTCATCAAAATTCGCCAATACTGTGTCACGCAAACGCATATCGGTTTCTTGCTGCAACAAAGCATAAAGCGTCTCGGCTGTAAGCAGCCGACTAAAATGCTCTGCCGTTACTTGATGGCTCAGGTGCCAGCGCTCGGCCGCTACGCCATTAACTACCGCACCCTGATAAGGCCGATAAAAACCATTGGCGCTATTCGTATTTATGCGAGCATCTAACCAATCATGCAAAGCAGCAAATACCCCGCCTTGATTCACCTCACTGTCCACCAGTTGCACCACATAATTAGATGGCACTGCAGCGCGATCATAAACGTCAATATCCGTTCCCCAATGATGACGTGAGCCGCCAGGCAAAGCTGACCACTGCAGTATTGCAAACACCACCGACTTATCATCTAACGAGGTAACATCCAGCACAGCACCGTTTGCATCCAAAAGCGGGCGTCGACCATCGGCTTTTTCGTTCCAAATGAATAACTGTCGCTCAAAGCTGCGATAAGCACTGACCACGGCTAAATCAAAACCCACTTCAGTTGCAGCCGCTTGCAACGCAGTCCAATCAGCAACAATATCACGATGCAAAAAATGCTGATGCACTGCCACTAACGCGCTATCGTCTTTTCCTACGAGCTGCTCTATGGATATCAAACAAAACCTCATGCATTACAATAATGGACACTCAAGATAAGTGGCTGGGTCGATAATAAGCCAAGCCCGAGCAAAAAGAAAAGTCGCATCCCTGATGAATAGTATGACTTTCAAGCATCCACAGTCTTGGTTGAAAAGGTATAATCGTTATTTTGGGCCACTGGCTCGCTAAGAGCCGAGTAACATACGCCAGCATTAACGCTGCTATTCAACCAACATAAAAAGAGATATTTTAAGTAATGACACGCTTATGCCATATAAATGATATTGATGAAGGCGCTTCAATGGGCTTTGAAATAGGTGATAAAAAGCTATTTGCTGTTAAAAAAGATGCGGTAATCCACGTTTACGAAAATCGCTGCCCCCACCTAGGCATTGAGCTTGAGTGGCAAGAGAACCAATTTCTTGACCCTGATGGTGCGCTAATCCAATGTTCAACGCATGGTGCTTTATTCATGATCGAAGATGGCAACTGCATTTCTGGCCCTTGTGCCGGCGAACAACTACGACGCATTGATACCGTCATTCAAGCCGATGAAGTTTTTTTGGCTCGCGAATCCGCCGCTAATTAACGCATAGCGTTAAATGCGCAAAACCCATGTGAATAAAAATCTAAATCTGCTGTCTAATCCTTACTCCAAGCACTCTGCATGCCTCCGAGTGAATTAAGTATGGATTGCCGGCAGATTTTCTGATAGATTCGCTGCCCTTATTAGCTTGACCAGCATAAATACCGCCTCGAGTAGCTAAAAAAATGAGATGGAAGGCAGTTCCTAAACAATGCACAGCCGTATTTGCTTGTTATTTGAGCAGAATTTAGTGCATAAATAGCGATAATATGATGCAAGAGTCCTGATTGGCCACCTAAAAATATCAGTCACTCTGCACAGGGAAGCAACGCCTGACAAATACAGCATTAAAGAACTGAACAATACATACATCCAGCAAATTGATTAAGAGATTTTCAAGATGCCTCGCAAGAAAAAAAGTAATACGACTGAAAGTTTCCAGAACTTCACGCCTTATAAGCCTAAAAAAGGCGAAGACTATATGGGCGAACCGCAGAAAGATCACTTTAGATCGATACTGCAGCACTGGAAAGCACAGCTGATGGAAGAAGTCGACCGCACCGTTACCCATATGAAAGACGAAGCGGCTAACTTTCCCGACCCTGCTGACCGCGCCACCCAAGAAGAAGAGTTCAGCCTCGAACTTCGCGCCCGTGATCGTGAGCGAAAACTGATTAGAAAAATTGATAGCACAATGGACCTCATTGATGCCGATGACTATGGCTTTTGTGATGCCTGCGGCATTGAAATCGGTATTAAGCGTCTAGAAGCTCGCCCAACGGCCACGCTGTGTATCGACTGTAAAACACTTGATGAAATCAAAGAAAAACAACAGCTCGGTTAATTCGCCTGCTCAACTTTTTCGTGAATAAGTATTTACTACTGCTGAACAGCAACGACCTATCGTGACAACTCACATAGGTCGATTCGCCCCCTCACCAACCGGCCCACTCCATAGCGGCTCACTACTCGCCGCCGTCGCAAGCTATATTGATGCCAAAGCACATAACGGCCAATGGTTACTCCGCATAGAAGATGTCGATCGTCATCGTACCGTTAAAGGCGCTAGCGAAAGCATTCTAAAGAGTTTAGAGCAGCACGGCCTTTATTGGGACGGTGCCATTGAGTACCAGACGAATAATGATGATCGCTATCAAGCGGCTTTAGCGCAATTGCAGCAGCAACAGCAGGTGTTTTTTTGCCAATGCACTCGCACCGCATTAAAACAAATATCTGGCCCTTACCCTGGCACTTGTCGCACTCAAAAAGCTTGCCAATACACCGAGGCAACACCCCAGCAACCAGCCAGCCATGCCGTGCGCTTTGAATGTGGACAAGGCCTAATTCATTTTACCGACCGCATTCTCGGTAAGCAGTCATTTGAGCTGGCGGAACTCGGTGATTTTATTCTCCGCCGTCGAGATTCCCTATTTGCCTATCAATTAGCCGTGGTTATTGATGATGCCGAGCAAAGTGTTACCAGTGTGGTACGCGGTGCTGATTTATTGAGCTCCACGCCTTGGCAAATTGCCCTACAACAGGCTCTAAACTTGCCCGTTGTAGACTATGCACACCTGCCACTTATAACTGATGCTAATAACGGCCACAAACTCAGCAAACAAACAGGCGCCAAAGGGCTTGATAATGCGGCTGCCAGTCACAATATTTGCCGCGCTCTAACCCAGCTCGGGCAGCAATTACCTGAACAAGCTCATAGACTTAGCATCAATGAGCTATTACCTTGGGCGATAGAACATTGGCAAATTAACCAAGTCTCCAAAACCGCAATAATCACCGAAAAACACTAAGCCGTTTAGCGCTATAAAAGGCTTTAATATCAAGCAGTTTGATGCATTATTAAGCAAATATTTAGGCCTTAAAATACGCTTAACCGGCGATTAATCACTATCATTTGCTCTGTATAAAAGTGACAAAAATTCGCATTTTTCGTTACAAACGGTTACAGTGCATGCCAGTTTGGAAACAGCAAATCATTCTATGCCTAGTACATTGTCATCATCCAAGTATTTAAGTGTCGCATTATGAGAAACGTCCTCCTAATTGAAGCTGGCGCCGTTAATGAATCATCTTTAGCGCCCGTATTAGAGCACCTAGACTGCACTGCAACTTATGTTGCCAGCATTGCAGAGGCTAAACGTCTTGGCTTTAATGGTTTTCAGCTAATTATTAGCGACCTCATTTTGGCTGATGGCCTAGGTACAGAGCTAGTTAGCCAACAGCATAGCTGTCCCGTCATTATTGTTTCAGAAACGAAAGAAAGCGCCGCCATTATTGATGCCATGCGAGCAGGTATTGCTGACTTTATTATCTCGCCCTTTGTCGAGGCCGAATTCAGCGCAGCACTCGAACGCGTCTTTAAAAAAGCTGATAAACGCAAAAGTGCAAC
>JBELIP010000016.1:20141-44304 GCA_042090785.1 Cellvibrionales bacterium
TCAGCGCAGCACTCGAACGCGTCTTTAAAAAAGCTGATAAACGCAAAAGTGCAACTCAGCATGCGACACAAAGCGCAACCGCAGCCACAGATACAAACGCCGATTCAACATCGTCTCAAAGTGAACCATTAAGCGGCATGATTGGCTCAAGTTCGGCAATGCAAGCCGTGTATTCACGCGTTCGCAAAGCGGCCCCCACGCGCTCCACTATTCTTATTCGTGGCGAAACCGGTACCGGTAAAGAATTAATTGCTCGCGCTATTCATGATGCTAGCGATCGCGCTGAAAACCCTTTTGTAGCGGTAAACTGCGCAGCTATTCCAGAAACATTAATCGAAGCCGAGTTATTTGGTCATGAGAAAGGCGCCTTTACTGGCGCAGCCAGTAAACGCTCAGGTCTAATTGAGGCCGCCGAAGGTGGAACACTTTTCTTAGATGAAATTGGTGAGCTACCCAGCGAAGCACAAGCGCGCTTATTACGCTTTATCCAAGAAAGCGAAATTCGTCGTATTGGCTCGAATGAGGCTCACCGCGTTAACGTTAGGTTGGTTGCAGCCACTCATCGTGACCTGAAAAAGCTAACCACTAACGGTGGTTTCCGCCCCGATTTATACTATCGAATTAATGTCGTGCGTATCGACTTACCCTCACTCAAGCAACGCAATAACGACCTGCTTGAAATCGCCGAACACTTACTTGATAACGCCGCGCTTCGCCATGAAAAAGCAGGTTTACACCTGTCTCCAGAAGCCATTCAGATTATCAACAATTACCCATGGCCCGGCAACGTTAGAGAACTCGAAAACGTTATTGAGCGCGCCGCCATTATGTGTGATGGACTCGAAATCAATGCCGATGCACTAGAAATTGACAGCGAACTTAGCGAAAATCATCGCTTTAATGCCGAGATACTGACTCCATTCACAGGTAACTACCTAGATTTACAGCAGCCCACCAATTCAGTCACCAGCGCGTCCAGCACCCAAGATGCTACACCTGACTCGAATGAAGAGCTTTCATTAGAAGATTACTTTCAGCAATTTGTTCTTGAAAATCAAGGACACATGAACGAAACCGAGTTAGCAAAAAAGCTGGGGATTAGCCGCAAATGCCTTTGGGAAAGACGACAGCGCCTAGCCATTCCTCGCGCCAATAAAAGTGCTAACAAATCGTCTGATAACTCACTCTAAGTCGACATATTTGCAGCTCAGCTAAATCACAGCTATCAACCCCCTCGACCCGCCTCTGAAGTCGTGATTGCTCTCATATTTTCTTATCTATTCCCTGCATGTATCTTATAAAATCTGTTCTTCTATAGGCAGTTCTTGAAGCCAATACAGCCACTCCATATAACTGTTACCCCATATAATCGTTACTCCATATAATTGTTACTTAACCTCAATATTGATCCATAACCTCCCATTGAAATATATTTTGTTACCTACCGCTGCAAAATTCACAAAAACGTAACGCCTTGGTAACACAGAAAAGTGTAAATATGTAACAAAAAATCGATTTCACAGTATGGAAATTAAGCGTAATTAACGCTAAGTTATTGTTTTTATTGATTCTCGAAAACATGGCACACAGCATGCAATAGTTACCTCGCTAATAATAATAATGAAAAGCAAAAAACAATAACAATAAATAAAAGCAATATATAAGAATATAAAAAGACAACACGACCTGGATGGGGAGTTATCTCCCCATCGTAATTCTCTTCTGATTCAGCCAACCCAATCTGTGTGTTAAACTAGCGTCCTTGCGCGTACATTTGCGTGTTAACGTTATCGCTTTGTTGTATGCGTGTTGTATGTATGTTGTAACGCGTAACACTGCCGCCGCACTAGCTCACAGCAGAACAGCAACATAAGTAAGCAGCAAAGAAGCAACACTCAATGGCCACACACATTTCGGTATATGAATGCTAAAACGGTTGTATAAGTCTTTAACCTCTTCGAGTAAATCTGTGGAAAGCGATCCGTCGCCAGCAAACAGTCACTCATCTGATTCACACGAAGCCCCTGACATTATTGCTCGCGATGATCACTGCATCTCACGCAAGCAAATTAGCAAGAATGCGCTTACAGTGATTTACGATCTTCGTCGGGCAGGCTATGAAGCCTACCTCGTTGGCGGCGGCGTCCGCGACCTACTCTTAAACCGATCACCCAAAGACTTTGATATTGCCACCAACGCGACACCCGAACAGGTGCAGCAAACCTTTCGAAGAGCGCGCATTGTCGGTCGACGCTTTCGCATTGCACATGTGCGCTTTGGTAGAGAAATTATTGAAGTCACCACCTTTCGCGGCAGCCATGACCACGTAGAAGATACTCAGCGTAAAAACAATAAATCACAGACTAACGACCAAGGTATGCTGGTTCGAGACAACGTTTACGGTAACCTGCACGATGATGCCATGCGTCGCGACTTCACTATTAATGCCCTGTACTACAGTATCGACGGCTTTACCGTTCTCGATTACACAGGTGGCATAGCCGATTTAAAAAAACGTCAAATACGTATTATTGGTGATGCCAGCCAACGTTATGCCGAAGACCCCGTCAGAATGCTTAGAGCGGTTCGCTTTCAAGCCAAATTTGATTTTAAACTAGAAACCAAAACCGCCGCACCTATTCAGTCACTAGCGCATCTTTTATCTCAAGTCGCACCGCCACGTTTATTCGATGAAATCATAAAATTATTATTAACTGGCAAAGGTCAAAAGACCTTTAAGTTATTAGTTGAATATCAACTTTTCGACACGTTGTTTCCAACCACCGCACCTTTTTTAAAATCTGGCAACCTAGCCGACAACTTTGACTACCAATTAATAGGTAACGCGCTAGAAAACACCGATCGGCGAGTACAGCAAGGCAAGCCGGTTACACCCGCTTTTCTATATGCAGCTCTATTGTGGCCAGTTGTGCGTGAAGAAGCTGAAAATATCATGGCTGATGGCACGCCTCGCCTTCGCGCACTGCAATTAGCCGGCCATTACGCCGTTGATGCGCAATTAATCACCATAGCCATACCTAAACGATTTAGCATCCCCATGCGGGAAATCTGGACACTACAACAGCGACTAGAAAGCGCTCATGGTAAGCGCGCTATTGGCGTTTTACAGCACCCTCGCTTTAGAGCAGCCTATGACTTCTTATTGCTGCGCGAGCAAACCGGTGAATCAGTCAATGATCGCGGTGCATTTTGGACCAACTTGCAAATCGAGCACCCAGTGAATCGTGAAGACATACGTCGGGCCGAGAGAAAACGCCCTCGTCGACGCAGAAGACCGTCAAACAGCAATAACCGTGGCACATCCGAGTAATGCCAACGACAACCTACATCGGCATTGGTAGCAACATGGATAACCCCATACAGCAGGTCAGTAACGCCCTCCAAGCGTTAGCAGAACTGCCCGGCTGCTCACTGTGTCAGCAATCATCAATGTATAGTAGTGATGCTGTGGGGCCTGGCACACAAGACAGCTACATTAATGCGGTCGCCGAACTTAAAACAGAATTAACCGCTGCAGATTTACTGCAGCAACTGCAAGCTATAGAAGCCGCTCATGGTAGAGTTCGCAAGCAACGCTGGGAGCCAAGACCGCTCGATTTGGATATACTGCTCTACGGTAATCAGATAATATCCACTGAGACATTAAGTGTGCCGCATCCAGAATTAACCAAGCGCCATTTTGTGCTCTATCCGCTGGCAGAAATTGCAGCTGATTTAGTATTACCCGATGGTCGCACTCTGCACGAGCTTCTAACACAATGCTCAATTGGCGAACTATTAAAAGTTAAAGGATGACACACTAAACTCATTAA
Source organism: Cellvibrionales bacterium (assembly GCA_042090785.1). Classification (GTDB taxonomy): domain Bacteria; phylum Pseudomonadota; class Gammaproteobacteria; order Pseudomonadales; family UBA7434; genus UBA7434. The sequence goes on from JBELIP010000016.1 coordinate 23,975, forward strand.
ATAGCATTAAATTCGTCTTTAAAGAACACCGACTAAATTGAACCTAAAAAGAATTACTGGCTTACATGATGACCGAGCTTAACCTTCTTGATGACAGCGCCGATAATACCCTGCTTGATGCAGACACTTTGGCCGTGTCGGAATTAATTAAAGATAGAGAGATCCCGCGCTTTATTACTATTGAAGGCCCCATAGGTGTAGGTAAAACGACACTCGCCAAGCGTCTCGCAGAAAGCTTTAACTATGAAACCATGTTAGAGCGCGCCGAAGAGAATCCTTTTTTAGCCGGGTTTTATAAAAACCGTCGACAGAATGCACTAGCCACCCAACTGTCTTTTCTATTTCAACGCGCACAACAAATTCAAGATATGCGCCAGCAAGATTTATTTTCGCCGGTTCGTATCTCCGACTTTTTAATTGAAAAAGATCGGCTATTCGCACGCGCTAATTTAGACGATAACGAATTTAATTTATACGAACAGGTTTATTCGCAAATTACTATTGATGCCCCAAAGCCTGATTTAGTCATTTACTTACAAGCGCCAGTCGATGCTTTAATGGACAGAATATTACAGCGTGGCATATCTGTAGAGCGCAGTATTGATAGAGAGTACCTAGAGCTCCTTAATGAAGCTTACAGCGAATTCTTTTTATATTACGATGATGCTCCACTATTAATTGTTAACTGTGCCGACATCGATTTTATTAACAACGATGATCACTACTTAACGCTTATCGACTATATGCTCAATGTCCGCGGCGGTCGCCACTATTTCAATCCGACCATTTTTTCTTAATCGCAGATCTTTCTACTGCCTGTTAATGCGAGAACTCCAGCCTTGAAAAACAGCATACAAAAATTACGACAACGTAAAAATGAACAACGTAAATTCAGTGTTGTTGCCGCTTACGATGCCAGCTTTACTGCCGCCATTAACCAAGCAGAAATAGAAGTCATTCTAGTAGGCGATTCGCTGGGTATGGTTGTACAAGGAAAAAATAGCACCGTACCTGTCACCCTAGAGCAAATGGTTTATCACACTCAAGCCGTTGCTCGCGGCAATGCTAACAGTGATTCACAGGCGTTAATTATTGCCGATTTACCGTTTATGAGTTATGCCAATATTGAAGACGCACTATTTAACGCCGCTGAATTAATGCGCGCGGGTGCCAACATGGTTAAGCTCGAAGGTGGCACATGGTTAGCAGAAACAACCGCTAAACTCGTTGAATGTGGCATTCCCGTTTGCGCACATATTGGTTTAACGCCGCAATCAGTGAATAAATTAGGCGGCTACAAAGTTCAAGGCCGAAGCGACAACCAGCAACAGCAATTATTAAATGACGCCAAAGCTTTAGATAACGCTGGTGCAGACTTCATTGTATTGGAATGCATTCCTAAGTCTTTAGCAGCAGATATCACTCAACAGACTAGCTTTTCTACCATCGGCATTGGCGCAGGTAACGACACCGATGCGCAAGTGTTAGTGTGTTATGACATGTTAGGACTCACCTCAACGCCAGCAAAGTTTGTTAAAAACTTTCTTGCCGAACATACAGCGTCTCAAGCGCCCTCAATTGTCAATGCCTTTAGCGCTTATAAAAAAGCCGTAGAAGAAAAGAGTTACCCCGCAGAAGAACACGAATACCAATAATCGGCTAATGAGCTACCGATGAAAGCTATAGACTACGAGTATAGATAAAGACTAGCCGAGATAATGGCTTAACTTATCGAGAATACACGCCCAACACTCAATTATTTGAAGACCATACAATGCAAACCTTAAACCAAGTAAAGTATTTACGCGCGGCACTCAATGCCGATAAAAATCATGGCAGCAGTATTGTCTTAGTTCCCACCATGGGTAATCTTCACGAAGGTCATTTACAACTGGTTAGGCGCGCCCGAGAAGTGGCCGATATCGTTGTTGTCAGTATTTTTGTTAACCCTATGCAATTCGGCGCATCTGAGGATCTCGACAACTACCCTCGCACACTGACCGAAGATCAAGATAAGCTGGATGCAGAAAATGTCGACTATTTATTTATTCCAGACGCCATAGAAATCTACCCTAGCGGCATCAGCAATCACACCACAGTTGCTAACCCGTGTCTGTCTGATAGGTTATGCGGTCTTCATCGGCCAGGGCACTTTGCAGGCGTCTGCACTATCGTCAATAAACTCTTTAATTTAGTACAACCATCAGTTGCTATCTTTGGTGAAAAAGATTTTCAACAACTCGCTATTATTAAGCGTATGGTTTCGGACCTTTGCATGCCCATTGATATTATCGGCGTACCCACCGCACGCGCACATGATGGCTTAGCATTAAGCTCAAGAAATCAGTATTTAAATAATGTTGATAGAGTTAAAGCGCCTATTATTTATGATATTTTGCAAAAAACACGTGACGCTATAGCTGCCGGCAGCAGGCAATACGAGACCCTTTGCGAGACAGCAAAAATTGATTTAGCCTCTGCTGGCTTTAACGTCGACTACTTTGACATACGCAGCCAAGACAACCTTAGCTTACTTAAAAATAATGCCGACGACACAGAAATTGTTATTTTAACGGCGGCAACTTTAGGCGAAACTAGATTATTAGATAACATTAGAATCAAAATATAGAACCCAAGAGTAGTAATGACAAACGAAAGACGAGGAAAGTTATGACTAAATCATCATCCTATCCCATTGATGCCAACTTTCAAAAAAACGCTCTTATCAATCGCGACCAATATGATGCGATGTATCAAGCGTCAATCACTCACCCAGAAATGTTCTGGAACGTGCAAGCCAATAAATTTTTATCTTGGGAAAAAAAGTGGGATAAGGTTAGCCAATGCAATTTTCGCAAGGGCGAAACTCATTGGTTTTCTGGCGGAAAAATTAACGTCACAACCAACTGCATAGATCGCCATCTTGAAACGCGCGCGGATCAAACTGCCATTATCTGGGAAGGCGATGAACCCGACCAGCAAAAACTCATCACTTACGCCGAACTCCATGAAGCGGTTTGCCGGCTCGCCAATGCTTTAAAAAGCCGCGGTGTTAAAAAAGGGGACCGCGTTTGTATTTATATGCCCATGATCCCCGAAGCCGCTTATGCCATGTTAGCTTGCGCACGTATTGGTGCTGTTCACTCAGTCGTATTTGGCGGCTTTTCGCCTGACGCACTTCGCGACCGAATTTCAGATGCAGACTGCCAAACCATTATCACTGCTGACGAAGGCCTGCGTGGTGGTAAAAAAATTCCGCTCAAGAAGAATGTCGACAGCGCTGTAGCAGACTGCCCTAACGTTCACACGGTGTTGGTCGTTAAACACACCCAAGGTGAAATTGAATGGCATGACAATAATGTTTGGTATCACGAGGCAATAGCCGTAGCCAAGAAAAATTGTTTGGCAGAATTAATGGATAGCGAAGACCCACTTTTTATACTTTACACTTCTGGCTCTACCGGAAAACCAAAAGGAGTTATGCACACCACTGCCGGCTATCTATTGGGCGCAGCAATGACGCATAAATATATTTTCGATTATCAAGACGGTGATATTTATTGGTGTACTGCCGATGTCGGCTGGATTACTGGCCACTCCTATATTGTGTATGGCCCGCTTGCCAATGGCGCTACTACATTAATGTTTGAAGGTGTACCTACTTACCCAAACGCATCACGCTGCTGGGACATCTGCGACAAGCATCAGGTTAATATTTTTTATACCGCACCTACTGCATTAAGAGCGTTAATGGGCATGGGTAACGAGTTTGTTTCTCAAACCTCTCGCAGCTCAATACGTTTGTTAGGTACTGTTGGCGAACCTATTAACCCAGAAGCATGGGAATGGTATTACCATGTTGTTGGCGAAGCTCGCTGCCCTATTGTTGATACTTGGTGGCAAACTGAAACGGGAGCCATTATGATTTCCCCCCTACCTGGCGCAATGAATTTAAAACCTGGCTCGGCAAGCCTACCCTTTTTTGGTGTAGAGCCAGTACTCCTTGATAACGATGGTTTAGAAATTGAAGGCGAAGGTTCAGGTAACCTTGTTATTCGACAATCTTGGCCTAGCCAAATACGCTCGGTTTATGGTGACCATCAACGTTTAATAGATACCTACTTTAGCACTTACTCAGGTTACTTTTTTACTGGCGACGGAGCTCGACGGGATGCCGATGGTTACTATTGGATTACAGGCAGAGTCGATGACGTATTAAATGTCTCAGGCCATCGATTAGGTACTGCAGAAGTAGAAAGCGCTTTAGTATTACATGACAGCATTGCCGAAGCAGCCGTTGTTGGTTTTCCGCATGACATAAAAGGACAAGGTATTTACTGCTACGTAACACCGATGGCCGGTATAGAACTATCTGACTCATTGAAAAAAGATGTAGTTGCACTCGTTGCCAAAGAGATAGGTGCTATTGCTAAACCAGACATTATTCAATGGGCTCCCGGCTTACCTAAAACTCGCTCAGGAAAAATTATGCGAAGAATTTTGCGCAAGATAGCAGCGAATGAAATCGATACACTCGGCGACACTAGTACATTAGCAGATCCAGCTGTTGTTAATGACTTAATTGAAAATAGAATTAATAAAAAATAAGGTGTATTAAAACGAAAAAATCCTTAGCGGCACGCTTAAAGCTGAACCGCTAAGGATTTAATAGACTTACTAGTGACTTAATTAATTTAATTCGCCGCTGTATTCATCCATCGAATCTTCTTCTTGCTGCTGTTCGTAATTCATTTCTTCCAAAGAAACAAATTTATCTTCCGATGGTTGAACATCATCTTCAAGCCCCATCATCGACAACAACTCTTCGTCCTCTAGGTCAAACAGTCCTGTCCATTCCATAATTGGCTGCCATTGCGCTAAATCATTAGCAACACGACCGGGCGGCAAGTCAAATAAGGTTAGTCCAGCATCTAACGAGCGAATATAGTTTTGCGTATCGCGTAACGTTGCTATACGAGGCAAACCGGTTCTATTTAAAAACGAATCAAAGGTTTTCAAATACTTAGTATTTGCCTTAACACGGTTAGCAATAACGCCAATATTCATACTCGTATTATCTAACCAACCATTATTACTTAGCGTCACCCATAATCTTAAGGCCGCTTTAATATCAATAGGTGATGGCGTAATAGGAATAATAAGCTTATCGCAAACACTTGCAATACTGTGTGCCGTTGATACTGCAGCGCCAGGCATATCATGAATCATGACATCAAATTCGCCCTCTAACGATACGCCATCATAAGCGGCAATGGCTTCTATATCAGCGCAACGACGCGGCCTAGATTTTAACCAATCATGTGATGATTGCTGCTTATCGTGATCGGCAAGCGCCACGCGCAAACCCATCGTCGACGCATAAACAGCAAGGTGCGTAGCTATGGTGGTCTTACCACAACCGCCTTTTGGATTTAAGAGCACTATATGTTTCATTTCACCTCCGCGTTAACGCAGAATTTATATCAATCATTTAATTAAACGATTCAGTTATTTTTTAAAAACAGAGCACCCATTGACGAAGCCATCTTATACGCTCGACATCAATAAGCCCTTTTATTTCAGACTGTTACAGCTCTTTCGTTTTAGACACATACAGTCTATGAAGAATCACAATAAATTACCGATTAAATGTTGTGAGATTTTCAATAGTTCTGAGAATCAATAAAAAACAGATAGGCAAACAAAAATAAACTTTACGCCACGAAATTTGATACAAATAGTAATGTAAAAAAAATAATCAATTGCTAAAGCCATCTTTAAATAAGCCTTTATGTAAATAGTTTTTATGATAGTTGGCATTCACCTTTAACGGTAACGTTATGCGAACGAGCGGGAAAAATCGTCACACTTTTTATTTTTTTTGATTCGGCTTTTCTTCAAAGAAAATATTTCACTTTTTTTAACAATAAAAAAAACCCGGGAGGACCCGGGTTTTTTAAGCGTACTCCGTGTATCAAAATCGACTATGATTCAGCCGCTTCTGAGCCTGATTCCGCTGCTTCTTCAAGCTCTTTCATACTGAGTTTAATGCGACCACGCTGGTCAACATCCAACACTTTTACTTTAACCACTTGGCCTTCTTCAAGCACATCGGTCACTTTCTCAATTCGCTCGCTAGAGATTTGAGAAATATGCAGTAAGCCATCTTTGCCAGGTAAAATACTAATAAAGGCACCAAAATCAACAATACGCTCTACTTTACCTTCGTAGACAGCACCCACTTCGGCTTCAGCAGTAATGCCTTCTACTATGGCAACTGCCGCATCGCGTGAGGCTTTGTCTTTACCGTAGATGCGAATAGTACCGTCATCATCAATATCAACCGTCGCACCCGTGTCTTCGGTAATTGAACGGATAGTTGCACCGCCTTTACCAATAACATCACGAATTTTATCGGTATCAATTTTAAAGGCACTCATGCTTGGCGCGTTTTCTGATAATTCAGTACGTGCTTCTGCAATCACTTGATTCATTTCAGTAAGAATATGTAAACGTGCTGCTAACGCTTGGTTAAGCGCAATTTCCATAATTTCTTCGTTAATGCCTTCAATCTTAATATCCATTTGCAATGCAGTGATACCGTTAGATGAACCAGCCACTTTAAAGTCCATATCACCAAGGTGATCTTCATCGCCTAGGATATCGGTCAATACTGCAAATTTTTCGCCTTCTTTAACAAGACCCATTGCAATACCAGCAATCGGTGCTTTTAACGGTACGCCAGCATCCATCATCGCCAAGCTGCTTCCGCAAACCGACGCCATTGATGAAGAACCGTTAGACTCTGTAATTTCAGAGACAACACGCACTGTATAAGGGAAAGACTCTTCATCAGGCATCATGGCAAGTACGCCACGCTTTGCTAATCGGCCATGACCAATTTCACGACGACCAACAGGACCAACACGGCCCGCTTCACCTACAGAGTATGAAGGGAAGTTGTAATGGAATAAGAAGTTGTCTTTATAACTGCCTTCTAATGCATCGATGATTTGTGAATCGCGCACTGAACCTAAAGTGGTTACCACTAAAGCCTGAGTTTCGCCGCGAGTAAACAATGCTGAACCGTGTGCTTTTGGCAATACACCCACTTGCATTGATAACGGACGAACTGTTTTAGTATCACGACCATCAATACGTGGCTCATGGTTAACAATACGCTCACGAACAATTTGTTTTTCGATTTTCGAAAACAACTCACGAACAGTATCAGCGCTGGTCTCACCATCTTCAGGCGCAAACTGCTCTACCGCACGATCGCGAATAGTGCCAACTTGCTCGTAACGATCAGCTTTAACAGTCACTTGATACGCCGCACCTAAATCAGCACTCACGGCAGCATTGATACCATCATAAAGTTCTTGATCAATAGCAGGCGCAGTCCAATCCCAAATAGGTTTAGCTGCATCAGCAGCTAATGATTTAACCGCTTCAATAACCACTTGCATTTCTTGGTGCGCAAACAAAACCGCACCTAGCATAGTATCTTCGCTTAATTCTTTTGCTTCTGACTCAACCATTAATACGGCATCGGCAGTACCAGCAACAACCATGTTAAGTGCAGACGTTTCTAATGTTGAGTAAGTTGGGTTTAATAAATACCCATCTTCTTCGGTATAGCCAACGCGTGCGCCGCCAATAGGACCATTAAAAGGTACGCCTGAAATTGATAACGCCGCAGAGGTACCAATCATTGCCGGAATATCTGGATCAATATCATCTTGAGCCGAGATAACCATACAAATAACTTGTACTTCGTTTTTGAAACCATTGGGAAACAAAGGACGAATAGGTCTATCGATTAAACGTGAAGTTAGCGTTTCTTTTTCAGAAGGACGCGCTTCGCGCTTAAAGAAACCACCAGGTATTTTACCGGCAGCATATGTTTTTTCTGTGTAGTGTACAGATAATGGGAAAAAATCTTGCCCAGGTTTTGCCTTTTTGGCGCCAACGACAGTACAAAGCACAACGGTTTCATCCATTGTGACTAAAACAGCACCCGATGCTTGACGAGCCACTCGGCCTGTTTCTAAAGTAACCGTGTGATCACCGTATTGAAATTGTTTAATTACCGGATTCACAATAAATCCTCCATCCAATTCTAAAATAATGGAGCCATGGTGTTAGCCCTAAAAAGCTACCACCAGACTCCGACAATAATGCCTTAACTTAAATCGAATTAACGACGTAAGCCTAAACGCTTAATTAATTCTGCGTATCGAGCCGCATCTGTGCTCTTTAAATAGTCCAACAATTTTCTTCGCTGGTTAACCATGCGAATAAGACCACGACGTGAATGGTGGTCTTTTTTATGGTCGCCGAAATGTTCCTGCAACTTATTAATGTTTGCAGTTAACAACGCCACTTGTACTTCTGATGAGCCTGTATCACTTGCATCACGTTGATAGTCTTTAACGATACCTGCTTTTTCTGCTGCGCTTAATGCCATGATTCTATTCCTCTAAAATGTGCAAAAAATTTGAATGGCCTGTCCGCGCACATTTACAGACAGGTCAAAATAAAAACTCTAAAAAATAATATTTAAACTAAAAACTAAACTTACAACTAAACCTACAACTAAACCTATAACTAGACAATTAAACGTTTTGGTGCAACCAGTCCATCGTCATTGATTTCACCAATACCAATAAAGCCGCCTGACTCCATGATTAATTTAACTGTTCCATTTAACGGCGCACCGGACACTTGAACTGGCTGCCCCCTACGCAAATAAAACCCACTCGACTCATCAAGAGCCACCGTTGGAATATGCTCTAAAGCATAATCTAATGGCTTTAATAATTTATCCATTTCTTCAAACTGGTCGCCTTGCTTTAACTCACGCAAGGTTTCAATGGATACCGTCTCTGACTCAACAAATGGTCCTGACTGCACTCGACGTAAAGCGCCAACATAAGCACCAACACCTAATTTATCGCCTAAGTCGGACGCCACCGTGCGAATATAAGTTCCTTTACTCACACTTAACAAAACATCTATTTCAATTTCCGGCCGCTGCGCACTAAAATTTCGAAACGCCGTCATCTCTATATGGTCTATACGAACATCTCGGCTCGGCCGCTCAACCTCTTCGCCCTTGCGCGCTAATTTATAAAGACGCTCGCCTTTATGTTTTAACGCTGAGTACATTGGCGGTACTTGTTGCTGCTCGCCTTTAAACGACAACAGCATTTCTAACACTTGCTGCTCATTCAAAGATGACGCATCTGCTACCGGCGTAATTTCGCCATCGGCATCATCGGTAGTACTTTTTGCGCCTAACACAAAAGTACTGGTGTAAGTTTTATCGGCGTTTAATAAAAACTGCGAAAACTTAGTTGCCTCACCAAAACATAAAGGCAAAACGCCCGTCGCTAATGGGTCAAGGCTGCCCGTATGACCGGCTTTAGCCGCAAAAAAAAGCCGCTTACATTCTTGTAAAGCGCCATTGGAGCTTACACCTAACGGCTTATCAAGAACTAAAATACCGTTCACTAATCGCCCGCGTCTTGTCCTGCCCACTCAAACTACCCTACGTTTTATCGCCATGCGGTCTAAGATTTATCGCCATATAATGCACGATCAATTAAATTTGATAAATGCTCGCCAGTGCGTACGCTTTCATCAAAATAAAATTTCAATTTAGGTGTCGACCGCATAGTATGCTGTGCCGCTACCTGACTACGAATAAATCCTGCCGCCCCATTTAAAACTTCAATGGCCTCTTTCGCCTCTTCTGCCGTTTCTTTATCAAGAAAAGTCACGTAAATTTTAGCGTTAGACATATCACGACTGACCACCACCGCATTAACATTAGGGTGGCTTACACGCGGATCTCGTAATTCTTTTTGTAATAGTGACGCAACTTCACGTTTAATAAAATCAGCGACACGTTCCGAGCGACTATACTCTTTTGGCATAACGCCCTCTTAAATCACACAGGCTGAATAATTATTCATAGATGCAAACAGCTTATAAACTTCTTGCAACTTCATGTATATCAAATACTTCAATCTTATCGCCCGCTTTCACATCGGTATAATCTTTAACACCGATACCACACTCAGTGCCGCTTCGCACTTCACTCACATCATCTTTAAAGCGACGTAATGAATCGAGCTCACCCTCATGAATAACCACGTTATCGCGTAATACGCGAATTGGCTTGTTACGCGAAACCGTACCCTCAACAACCATACAACCAGCAACCAAACCGAACTTAGGCGATTTAAATACATCGCGCACTTCGGCAGTACCAAGAATTTCTTCACGCATTTCTGGCGCCAACATACCCGATAAAGCATCTTTCACATCATCAAGTAAGTTATAAATAATACTGTAGTAACGAATTTCTAACGCTTCTTTCTCTGCTGATTTACGAGCAGTCGCATCGGCGCGCACATTAAAACCAAAGATAACCGAGCTAGTTGTTGCAGCAAGATTGACATCAGCTTCGGCAATAGCACCAACACCACTTGAAATAACATTTACTTCAACTTCATCGTTACCAATATCTTGTAATGCCGCAATAATGGCTTCAACCGAACCACGCACATCGGCTTTAACAACAACGTTAAGCGTTTTCTTTTGGTCCGTTTCGAAGCTGGCAAAAATATTATCTAAATTAGCTTTTTGCTGACGAGAAAATTTAATGTCACGTTCTTTTTGTCGACGCATATCAACTACTTCACGCGCTTTACGCTCGTCTTTAACAACCATTAAATCGTCGCCAGCATTCGGCGTACCGTCTAAGCCTAAAATCTCTACTGGAATAGAAGGGCCTGCAGCTTCAATTAATGCACCACGCTCGTCAGTCATATTTCTTACGCGACCAAATTGCATGCCGGCAAGAACGTAATCACCGTTATTCAGCGTGCCTTCTTGCACGAGTACTGACGCAATATTACCGCGACCCTTATCAAGTCGAGACTCTATGACAACGCCTTTTGCAGGCACATTGACAGGCGCAGTTAACTCTAACATTTCAGCTTGCAGCGATAACGCATCTAACAGCTTATCAATGCCTTCACCAGTATGAGCAGACAATGGAATAAATTGCGTATCACCGCCCCACTCTTCAGGCACAACTTCTTGCGCAACTAATTCGTTCTTAACGCGCTCAAGGTCTGCACCTTCTTTATCAATTTTATTTATTGCAACAACTAACGGCACTTCTGCAGCATGAGCATGTTGTATCGCTTCAATTGTTTGCGGCATAACACCATCATCAGCAGCAACCACTAATACAACAATATCGGTACATTTAGCACCACGCGCTCGCATCGCAGTAAATGCGGCATGTCCTGGCGTATCAAGAAAACTAATAACGCCATTACTGGTTTCAACATGGTAAGCACCAATGTGCTGGGTAATACCGCCGGCTTCGCCACTGGCTACTCGCGACTCACGAATATAATCTAATAGCGATGTTTTACCGTGGTCAACATGACCCATAACAGTAACCACAGGCGGTCGTAACTCTTCACCACCTTCGTCATCAACTAACTCTTCTGTTAATGCAGCAATTAATGAATTTTCTTCTTCATCATCACTGACTAGACGATACGAATGACCTAACTCTTCAACTAACAAAATTGCTGTTTCTTGATCAATACTTTGGTTAATCGTAGACATAACGCCTAACTTCATTAACTCTTTAATTAAAACATGCGCCTTAACTGCCATCTGCTGTGCTAAATCACCAACAGTAATCGATTCAGTAATAGCGACTTCATGAATAATACGCTCAGTTGGCTGCTTAAAACCTTGGCGGCTATGCGCTTGTAATACTTTTCGGCTGCCCATGCCGACAAAAGACGGATTGTCTTCTGGCATAAACTCATCAACTCTAACGTGATGACCGCGATTTTTACCACGCTGCTTAGCAGCCTTTTTGCCTTTACCCGCTTTTCTACGTGGCTCATCGTCATCTTTAATCGTCGTCGGCGCTGCTTTAAAATGCTTAGGCGCTGAAGCCGGTTTTTCTTTCGCTGTGTGTGCGGCCTGCTTTTTGGTAATTTCTTCAGCTTTTACACGAGCCGCTTCTTCTGCCTTTGCACACGCTGCAGCACTGCGACGCTCTTTATCCGCAGCTTCTTGTTCTTTACGCTTAGTCGTTGCGCGCTGACGTAACTCTTCAGCATCAAACGGATCGTCACGCCGAGCAGGTACTGCTTCTGTCCCAACAGGTTCTTCAACAACCTCTTCAACCACTGGCGCTTCATCAACAGTTACTTCTTCAACTGTTTCTACTGGAGACTCTTCAACAACTGCCTCTACCGGTTCAGTGACTGGTAGCTCTTCAGCCTCAACCACTGGCTCTGGCAATTCCTCAACAACAGTTTCGTCACGCTTAACATAGGTACGCTTTTTACGTACTTCAACCGATACTGTTTTTCGGCCTTGCGAACCGGTTGCTTTAACCGTGCCTAAGGTTTTACGCTTTAAAGTAATTCTTTTTGGCGCATCAGTATTCCCACCATGACTACTCTTCAGGTGAGTAAGCAATTTTTGCTTATCTTCGTCCGATACAACTTGGTCACCATTTGCATGATCAAGACCAGCCTCTTTCATTTGTGATAACAAACGATCAACTGAAGCACCTACTGTTTTAGCGAGTTGACTAACTGTCACTTCCGCCATGTATTCCCCCTAGTACGATTAATCGGTTAACGACACTTAATTATTCAGCAGCGTCGGCAAACCATGGCGCGCGGGCTGTCATTATCAGCTCACCGGCACGCGCCGCATCTAAATCTTCAATACCTAACAAGTCTTCTACGGCTTGCTCGGCTAAGTCTTCCATCGTGACAATACCTTTACTAGCTAACACAAAGGCAAGATGACGATCCATCCCATCCATTGTTAACAAATCTTCGGCAGGCTCACTTCCTTCTAACACCTCTTCTGTAGCAATAGCTTGAGTTAACAACGCATCTTTTGCACGCGCACGTAACTCATCAGCAATTTCTTCATCAAAGCCTTCAATATTAACCATTTCTTCTAATGGCACATAAGCCACTTCTTCTAAGCTGGTAAAGCCTTCTTCAACAAGCACTAAAGAAACGTCTTCATCAATATCTAACGCTTTCACGAATATATCAACTAATCGACCCGCTTCTTCTTCGCTTTTCGCAACGGCTTCTTCTGAACTCATTACGTTAATTGTCCAGCCTGTTAATTGCGCTGCCAATCTAACGTTTTGTCCGTTGCGACCAATGGCTTGTGCAAGGTTATCTTCGCCAACCGCTACATCCATTGAATGAGAATCTTCATCGACAATAATCGATTCAACTTCTGCTGGCGATAATGCGTTAATGGCCATTTGCGCCGGGTTGTCATCCCATAAAATAATATCAACACGCTCGTTGGCTAATTCACCTGATACAGCTTGTACACGCGAACCACGCATACCGACACAAGCACCAACAGGGTCAATACGACCGTCGTTGGTTTTAACCGCAATTTTTGCACGCAGACCTGGGTCACGCGCAGCTGCACGAATTTCAATAACTTCTTCTGAAATTTCTGGCACTTCAATAGAAAACAATTCAATGAGCATTTCGTTACAGGCACGGCTTAATGCTAACTGCGGGCCTCTCACATCGTCACGAATTTCTGTGAGGATAGCGCGCACACGATCACCAACACGAAACGCTTCGCGACCGACTAAAGCATCACGGCTCATTAGACCTTCGGCGTTACTACCTAAGTCAACAATAACCGCTTCGCGAGTTACCTTTTTAACGGTGCCGCTAATCAGCTCACCTATACGATCACGATAAGCATCGACGACTTTAGCGCGCTCAGCTTCACGTACGCGCTGAACAATAACTTGCTTCGCGGTTTGCGCAGCAATACGGCCAAACTCAATATTTTCGACCTGCTCACGGTAAACATCACCAATTTTCAAAGCGCTATCTTTTTCGGCGGCTTCTTCGGTAGTTAACTCTGTGCCTAAAATCGATAGGTGATCATCAGGCATCACTGTCCAACGACGAAACGTAACGTAGTCACCCGCTTCGCGATCTATAATGACCTCGATCTCTGACTCTTCTTCATAACGCTTTTTTGTCGCTGTCGACAAAGCCATTTCAATCGCTTCAAAGATAATTTCACGATCGACACCTTTCTCGGCAGATACTGCATCTGCTACAAGCAAAATCTCTTTATTAATCATTTGCCGTTACCACTCCTAAAATCGAATTAAACATTTCTATTACCTGATACTTATCAAATATAAAATAAACTTTATTCAAACTGCGGAATCATGCTGCCTTTTTCTATTGCTTCAAATGGCAGACTGTATTCGTCTTCACCATCGCGAATAAGCACTTCATCATTCTCGACACCCGCAAGCAAACCTTTAAATTGCTTGCGGCCTTCAAACGCAAAACGTAATTTTACTTTTACAAAAAAACCACTGTGACGCGCGTACTGATCTAAGGTAAAAAACGGTCGCGACATACCTGGCGAAGATACCTCTAAACGATATTCACTGCGTATCGGATCTTCAACATCTAATAGCAGTGATAACTGTCGGCTGACCTGCGCGCAGTCATCAACACTAATGCCGTTAGGCGATTCAATAAAAACGCGAAGCAACGACGAGCCCGACTGTGTTTGATATTCCAGACCCCAAAACTCAAAGCCCATATCAACAACGGTCGGCGCAATCAATTCTTGTATTTGTGCGGTACTCGCTACCAATTTTTTTCCTATGACTTAACAGTCAATCGTCTAACTAATAGAAGCTAACGTTTAATATTAGCTTTAAAAAATCCTTAACCTTAAAAACAAAAAATGGGCACAAGGCCCATTCCAATTACCAGCACGGGGAATGTTCACCAACAATGCTCGCAATAATAAAAAGCCCCTGTTTAGGGGCTTTTTGATAATCTGTATCGGTTGGCTAACCGTTCAGTGAGAAACCACTCTCAGCACGCTTGATCAACACTTAGAAACGCAAGTAAACACTTAAGCCATTTCTAAACATTAACCATGCTGAAATTACTCACCACAATGTCATATTAAAAGAAGAAAAATAGACAAAGACCAGAAACAAAGATCAGACCGGAATGCAGCTGCCAGCTTAGGCAACGAAGGTCAGACCCCCTAAATTCAGGCGGGCATTATAGAGAGAGCACCGTCGAGGGTCAAGGAAAAGGCAACGCCCATACCTTCGTGAAAAATGGCTATAAATGAGTAAATAATAACCAACTTAATCCAAGGACGAGCGATTTAACCTTAATCGCCGATTTATGGCTATTTATGGACGTTAACCACCGGTAAAGAGTGGTTCTCATCAATAAAGATATGTTGTAACATATCAAGTAATGCTTAACCCAAGAGATCGCTAAGCTCATACTCAATGGCGCAAAAGCCATTACCATCATCAAAAGTATGAATGAAGTAAGCGGCAGGCAATCCTTTTTTGAATGAGAGCAAAGTGATGATTTCCGCAAACCCTATTCAAACCGTCAGAGATAACCGCTGCGCAGCCATGCCTATTAAATTTAGGCGCACAGCAAAAAGCCAGGTGGCTTCGGTACTCACCGATATTTATGAGGAAGATATCAATATGAGTATTTGGCAGCGTGAATTATCGGCAGAACTTAAACATTCAGTGCAAGACTTTTTAGCCTCGAAGCAAAAATTTCAAACATCCATGACTGTAACACCCCAAAGCGCGCTTGCGAGTATTCAGCATGCGTTAGGCCCTCACGGCTCTTCTGTATTGAGCGAGAACATTGCGGAACTCGTGGATATGTTCTGCTATTTATTTGGTCTTAAACGCGCCGGTTTACGCCTAGCGGTTCTCGATAAAGCCATGTGCCCAAAATTTCATGTCGATAAAGTGCCTTGTCGTTTAATCTCTACCTATGAAGGCATTGCAACACAGTGGTTGCATCATCAAGACGTGAATCGTGAAAAGCTAGGCGCAGGTAGCAAAGGGCAAGCCGATCATCTCTCCGGGCTTTATGAACATAACGACGATATTCAGCAACTGGGCTGCGGAGACGTTGCGCTATTAAAAGGTGAGCGATGGGAAGGCAACGAAAATGCCGGTTTAGTGCATCGTTCGCCAGCAATATTAGCCGGCGAACGTCGCCTAGTATTAACCTTAGACTTTAGCAACTAAACGGTATGTTGATTGAGTGGCTATGACCATTAGCCAATGACGAAAATAAAAACAATTATCCTATAGCGGCCCGTTTTGCCATTCCGGCACTGCCCACGGCGCTGACCAAACCGATGTACCATTGATGTAATAGACCGCATCGCCATCAATAACCGATCGATTGCGGCTGGCCTGCCATCCATCACGCACAGCTGAAATAAACCCAACGTTGACCATTGACGCTGTATGAGCTCTATCTTTATCGTTGAGCTCAAACATATACAGCCTATCTTCCTCTTGATAGCCCACGCCCTCAATAGAAGTCGCTAGCGTTGCTGGGACTAAGAACCGGTCTGTAGACTCGTTTAGCACTTGATAAGTAAAAGCATGGCGATTGTATCGCGCCTCTGAATAACTGGACTGCGCGCCTTCGACTTTACCCAAGCTTATGGAGCCTAACGAATAGGGTACGCCTTCAACATTGAATAGCTCAAGCTTTACCAAATTATCTTCATCCTGACCCAAACCCATTAATAACTTATCATTGACCGGGTGAAGAAAATCCGAAAAGCCCGTGACTTCTAGCTCACCGGCAATCAGTGGATCCGTTGGGTTAGAAAGATCTAACACGTAAAGTGGGTCAATGCGCTCAAAGGTCACCAAATAAAGCTTGTCACCAAAAAACCTAACGCCATAAAGTTCTTCGTTCGGTTTGCCAATGGGCTCAGGATGCTCCTCATTCGGCAGTGTAGCCACCAAATCGAGCGAGAGTGCTGTGGGATTTAGTTGCAAAATAGAGAGCTTATGATCAACTCTATCGATTGCGTTATTGGTGTATTGCGTTGTCACTAAACGCAAATAACCGTCATGCTGGTTAATACGAAAATCTCTAACGCCACTCAAATACAGCGACCCTTCTGCAACACCCGAACCCAGATACGTGAGCTGCTCGTTTAAAGCATAACTATGCACAAAGGTTCGCGCTTCTGAACCTAAAGCAGCCGATGAAGCCGCTTCAACTTGCGTTAAGTAAATCGCATCCTCACTGACATAAACACCATCGGCGCGCTCGAAGTAACAACGTGTATTACTTATCGATTGGTCGGTTAGGTTAATCGCAATCATTAATGTCATGGTGGGATAAGCAATAGCAGCCGGCAATAAGGGATGCTCTGGATTGGCAACATCACAATCGTCAGCTGCCAGTAGCTGACTTTCACTGCCATTAATTACGACATTAGGCAGCACGTCGCTGACCGTTAATTCGCTGAGCAATCGTTGGTTTTCTATCGCCTGCTGACTATTGGGATCGGGGTAAAAAACATAACCCTCAATGCTTGGTGTATAGCGCGCAATAAGATAAACCCTATCGCCTTGTTTACGACTATCGACAAAACCCGCTTGTAATTCAATATGCAGTTGCGGGGTTGGCGTAGTCACGTCACTGATATCGTAAATATCTAACGCCGTGGTTTGTCCCTGCCAATTAGATACTGATGAAAAGGCATTACCATAAGCACCCCACCACGCTGAACTGCTAATAGATACCAATTGCGATTCGTTGGTATACAACCCTTCAACAGTTAAGTCATCGTTAAGCGCAATACTGCCCACCTCTACAGCACCCGCATTTTCAGGGTCGGTTGCAACAATACGAATACTTCGCTCATCGTCTGCTTGAGGTGGCATTAACGCAATGGCATCTTCTTCTACCAGCCGAATATCATCAACAATAAAACAGCAATTCATACTGCGGCTGGGCGCAATAAACAAATGGTTACCGTCATATTTAACGTAATCGTGCTCGTCAACATTCGTTTCTAAGGTGTAAGTAGTAGTGAAACTTGACGTCGATGAAGTATCCGCGGTACTGGGTGCATTGGCATCTAAAAAAAACGCGTCGCCGTCAAAACGCTCAAGACTAACACTGGCTGTTTGCTCAAAACCTTTTTGCACATTACTTAATAATTCTGCGTCGCTTTCTATGGCAACTAATAAACCTCGTACATTGGGCGTATCAGTGGATGTTGTATCCTCGCTTGACGAATCGGATCCACAGCCACTTAGAACACCAACAAAAAAAGTGAGCATCAAAACTATTAAAGAGTTAAATGCAATCATAAAAAACCTCATAGCTCACAATGGTAATGCCGCCCAATAAAAATGTATCTTTGCCGGGCAAGCTGACGATATCAGCTAAAAGCGAGTTACTTTAAGGTGTTAATAAGGTAATCCCGAAGCGCTTTCTTTTGCTTAGAACTAAGCTTGGTAGCTATGTCACTTAAATTTTTAGGCAAATGCTTCTTTGGATCATCATGTATTTGAAAGACATGATAATCAAAATAATGACGCCATGCCGCTCGCTTCTCGGGACTTAACTTTGCGATGGTTAACATACTATGCATTAAGCTCGCGCTCGGTAAAATACCGCTATCTGAGACCCCATCCCACCAGTAATTCACTAACGCATTCACTTTATCGAGAGATTGAACGGCATGCCACCAAAGCGCCGGTATATAAATAGCATCCCCAGGCTCTAAAGTCGCTTCTTGACCTGCATCCAGAGCTTGTTGGAAGTTAGGATATTTTTCAAAATCTGGATTGAGAATATCAACTAGACTAATAGGCACTCCAGCAGGCGTGTTTAATAGCGGGCCTAAATAGAGATTTTTTATTTGCTCAGGCGGGAAAAGAGTAAACTTTCTATGACCAGACACTACGACCGCAATGTTATCAAATGGATCATAGTGGGGAGCAACAATAGCCTGATTACCCATCCATAACGTTGGCGCAATAGATTTATCTAATAATGGCTGAGGGTTCTCACTGTCAAAGTTTGGCAGGGTTTCTCTTACTGGAATAGCCTGCAATGCAATAGCATGAGGCTTTGGCTTATCAATATTAATCATTAGGTGTTCGATCGCCGTACTCAAGGTCACTGACTTACGAATAAAATTAACACCTTTTAAATCATCGCTATAAAAAAATCGCCCATTAATATCAGGACTACCGATTACTGCAGAAATTTCTTTTTTGCTGTCGTGCGCTTTTACATAGTCAGCGAAAGCCCTAGGAGATTTTTTCCCAGCTTTCACTACTGACCAATCACTCATTAGAGACTTTAAAATAACAGGCTTATTCTGCGGAACAATTTCATTTTCAAATTGCTCAGAAGTTACTCCGTCCCAAACTGGAATTTTTTTCACAACTATCACCTTAAACTTATCAGCCTTAAAAACTAGACTTTAATTAATACTCTGTAGGATTAAACCTCGGCAAAAAACCAAAACCTTATTTTAATCTGCCTATTTTAGCGCCACATTCAAGCCAAATAAAATTTTTAAAAACCAGCGGTTAATTTTAATACTTAATAACGCCATAATTTATTTTCTAAACTTAACGCTGAATTTAAAGCATCGTGAGCATCTGCATCTAACAACTCTTTCCAGCCACCAATTTTTCCTTGATAAAGATGCAGGCCATGAATGAATTCTTTGTCATAGTCTTTAAATGATTTCATCTTGGACGCCTTATATTTATTCCTCTTAAATGAATAGTTTAATTTCAGCTCTTTTCGTTTTTTACTATTTATTGTCACATCAAAAAAGTTTTCAAATTCAGAAAATATAAAATCAAAATTATCAGGAAAAAACTCTTCGTATCTTAATAATAAAATCCTATTATTATCTTCAAAGGTAGGATTTAAATGCTCGGCAACGGCATACTTAACTAACTCAAGCTGAGGAGCAATTTCTGCAAAACTCGCTTTTCTACCCAACTCAATATCTTCAAAACTTATATCATTTTGAACACGCCAAAAAGAGAGCACAACATCTCGAAAATCTCTTAGGGTAATAACAAGAGGTTCATCCTTCTGGAGTTTATAGGGCTTATGGCCAGCATCAAGGTTTTCAATCCCAAAAACCCCTGCCAGTAATTGCGAGAGAAACGTACAACCAGACCGACCCACAGAATAGTGATAAATTTTCATAATTGATAATGCCAAAGGCTTAGCGTTCTTATTATTTAAAATAAGAATTCTATCATAGCGTATAGACAAACATCCAAAGCTGAAGGCACGACTGCATAGCTATGGCGTTAGATTAAAAAAATTCAAAGAATGGTGCCGAAGGCGTGTGAACATTCCTACTAAAGGCACCAAAGCTTACCTACACGCAAGCAATATCAA
>JBELIP010000017.1:0-27913 GCA_042090785.1 Cellvibrionales bacterium
ACTTTAACTTAAGTAATGAGTGTGCTGCTGGTCGTTTACGTAGCAACGCTGCTTCTGGTGATTTAGCTAACTAAGTAACAACCAAGTTACATTGTTCGTATAACTCATCGTCTGAAGTAATACGGATTTAATTTGATTATCTATCTTAGTAACTAAAATAAATAATTAAAAAATGTAACGCTTGAAAAACCGCTTCGGTATCTATCCGAAGCGGTTTTTTTTATGCTTGTAGATTTTTTAGTGTCGCTTTTATTGCCGACGTTGTAATAAATAAGTTTATAAGGGCGCTTATAAGACACTTAAATTTAAAGATGCTGTGCTTAATACGTTTGCTTATTTGACTGTGACTGCGATTCCTACAAATCAACAATCGCAAGAGTCAATTTAGATACACAGCTTAACTTTCCTTGCTCATCTTCTAAACGTATTTCCCAAACATGAGAACGTTTGCCTAAATGAATTGGGCGCGCAGTGCCGGTAATTAAACCTGAAGATACAGAACGTAAATGGCTTGCGTTTATATCTTGGCCCAGTGGTTTTGATACTGTGTAATCAATCACATGAGCACCTGCGAGGCTGCCAAGCGTTTCAGCTAAAACAACATTCGCACCACCATGTACAACACCATAGGGTTGAAAGGTTCGCGCATCGGCTGGCATAGTGCCTTTAATGTAATCATCGCCGACTTCGGTAAATTCAATGCCTAAATGGTCGACGAGTGTATTTTTATTCATCTGTTTAAGCATGTTGAGGTCGGGGCGGTTGAGCCAGATGTTTGCCATAGCGCTGTGTCTCGTGTTTTATTCTCGAGTAAACAAAACAACCATGTTTAAATATCATTAACTTAACTAGCTGTTTGGAGGAGTAGCCATTGTATCACTGATGAAAAAAAGATTGACCCAGGCTCTGACGATAACTTAAAGTAGTATGGGTTGTTTTTTGTACATTACAAGGGGGCGACACATCAATATTAAAACGATTATAAAAACCTGCATTGAATTAATAAACGAAAATGTATAACAAAAAGATAATTAGCAAGATGCTAATAACAATGTTGCTGCCGATAGGCTTTCTGATCAATGCTGTGATAGTAAAGGCACAACCGACGGTGCGTTTAGATACTAATATGGGCGTTATAGAGATCACTTTGCGCCCCGATGTTGCTCCCATTCATGTCGAGAATTTTATGACCTATGTGGATGATGGCGATTATAACGATAGTTTTTTTCATCGCAGTGTCAATGGTTTTATATTGCAGGGCGGCGGCTTTAAATATATAGATCAACTTTTTGACTATGTGCCAACCGATACACCGATTGTTAATGAGTTTTCTTTATCGAATCTACGTGGCATGGTAGCGATGGCCAAAGTCGGTGGCGACCCTGATAGCGCAACCAGCCAATGGTTTATTAATTTAGCCGACAATGCGGCTAACCTCGATGCTCAAAATGGCGGCTTTACAGTATTTGCAGAAGTCACCGCGGGTATGGAAGTTGCCGATGCGATTGCTGCATTACCTATTGTCAATTTTGGTTTGCCGATAGGCTCTTCACTGCCTATGCGTAATATGCCTTATGATATCCCCATTGATTGGGACTCTCATCTGGTAATGATTAATGTTGCATCATTTGATACGTTTACTATTCCAATGCTGCCAAATGTATTTATGCTTTTGTTGGGGCTATTTATTATCGTGGTCGGCAATCGCTTACAGCTTCGCGTCAACTGATAATAAAATCAAAATAGTTTTATTACTTTAAGATGAGCCGTGGTTTTTACTACGGCTTTTTTGATTTGATAGTGTTTAAATGCTGAATTAAATAGAGAGAGCTTAAGCGAGTACTTAAGAGCGATTTGGCAATTTTACTCTCTTAATCCTGATGAGCCATTAGTTGTCAGCGAATGGTGGTATGGTGCAAGTTATTCAAAGCATTAGACGATAAAGCTAACGCATAAAAAACAACCATTTCGAGGTCTCTGTGGCTAAACGCCCAAAAACAATGCCTACCGATACTGCATCCGACCCGCATGCCGATCGGGAATCACTCAATTACAGTCATCCCATCGCCAGTCGCGAGCATATCCTATCGATGATTGCTGAAGACGGTGCAATGAGCCGTAAGCAACTGCTTAAAAAGCTAGGTATCAAGGGGCAGGAAGGCCGCGAGGCGCTAAGGCGTCGATTGCGGGCCATGGAGCGTGATAATCAGCTGCTATTCCGCAAGCAGGATGAATGCTTTTATATTCCCGATCCTAAGGCGATGTTGCGTGGTAAAGTTGAAGCGCATCGCGATGGCTTTGGTTTCTTATTACTGGATGGACAAGAAGATATTTATTTAAGCGAGCGCGAAATGCGTCAGGTCTTTCACGGCGATGAAGTGTTAGTAAGTCCTGCTGGTCGCAGCCGCCGAGGTGGTGTAGAAGGTAAAATAGAAAAAGTTGTTAACCGCGCCCATGAAACTATTGTTGGACGTTTAAAGTATGAATCGAATCTGTATTTTGTTATTCCCGATAACCTTCGCATAGGTCAAGATATTTTACTGCCTGATGGTATTGCAGGTTTTGAAGTAGAGTCTGGCGATTATGTTAGCGTTAAGATTACTCAATACCCAACACTACGAGTGTCTGCGGCGGGTGTGATTGATGAAGTGCTCGGTGAAGCCTTAGCGCCGGGGTTAGAAATTGATTTGGCTATTCGCTCTCATGATATTCCTTTTAAGTGGTCAGAAGCGGCTCTAGCGCAAGCATCAACTTTAGGTGATGAACCTGAAGAAGCCGATAAAACCCTTCGCGTTGATTTACGCGATTTACCGCTAGTGACTATTGATGGTGAAGATGCCAGAGATTTTGATGATGCCGTGTATTGTAAGCGTCAACGTGGTGGCGGCTTTACCCTGTGGGTGGCCATTGCCGATGTCTCGCATTATGTGCCGGTGGGTTCTGCTTTAGATCAGCAAGCTTATGAGCGAAGCACCTCGGTGTATTTTTCTGGGCGAGTTGTGCCGATGTTGCCCGAAGCAATATCGAATGGCTTGTGTTCACTTAAACCGGACGTCGACCGATTATGCATGGTGTGCGAAGTCGATATTAGTGCTGCGGGTAAAGTCATGCGGCAGCAATTTTATGAAGCCGTTATGCATTCCCATGCACGTTTAACATATAACGAAGTTGCTGAGGCGCTAGGGCTAATCGCTAAGCCGCCGCGAGCAGGCTTAATGAATCGTTTGCAGTCATTAATGCCCGACCTAGAAAACTTGCGAGCGCTGTATACCTGTTTGCGTGCCGAGCGTTCTAAGCGCGGTGCCATTGACTTTGAAACTACCGAAACGCAAATTATTTTTAATGCGGATAAAAAAATAGAAACTATTGAACCTGTGGTGCGTAACGATGCGCATAAGATTATTGAAGAGTGCATGTTGTGTGCGAATGTTGCCGCAGCCAACTTTTTAGAATCGCAGGATTTGCCAGTACTGTTTCGTGTGCATGAAGGCCCTAAAGAACAAAAGCTAGAAAACTTACGCTTATATTTAGGCGAGCTCGGTTTAGGTTTGGGCGGCGGCTTAAAGCCACAGCCTAGTGATTACCAAATATTGATGAGTCAAATTGAAGAGCGTCCCGATGCGCACCTTGTGCAAGTGATGATGTTGCGTTCGTTAAGTCAGGCCATGTATCAGCCCGATAACGAAGGTCATTTTGGTTTGGCTTATGATGCTTATTTGCATTTTACTTCGCCCATACGCCGCTATCCTGATTTGTTAGTGCATCGTGCTATTCGAAGCATTGTCCGTAGCCGTAAAATTTGCGACCAAGTTAAGCGTGTACCTGGCGCTAAAGTGATTGCCAAAAAAATTATTTATCCTTATAGCCAAGCTGACATTGTCGCCGCGGGCATGCATACCTCTATGGCAGAGCGTCGTGCAGATGATGCGACGCGTGATGTGACTGCATGGCTTAAGTGCGAGTATTTGCAAGATCGCATAGGTGAAACCTTTGCGGGTGTTATTGCTGGTGTTACACGCTTTGGTATTTTTGTTGAGCTAGAAAATTTATTTGTTGAAGGCTTGGTACATATTAATAGTTTGGGGCAAGATTATTTTCGCTTTGATCAGGCGCAGCAGCGTTTAGTGGGTGAGCGGACTCATCGTGTTTATTCCTTGGGCGATAAAATTCAAGTGGTAGTGGCTCGAGTTGACCTTGATGAGCGTAAAGTCGATTTAGAAATGCATGGTGCGCATAAAGCCGGTGGTGATAAAAAACGCTTTAAAGATAAAAAAGCTAAAGAGAGAAAGGAGGCCAGCGCCAAAAGCTTGAAGGCGGCAGCGGGTACTAAGGGTAAATCTGCGGGTAAAGGCAAACTGAGCGGTAAGAGTAAGTCGAGTAGCAAAGCTAAGTCGAGTGGCAAAGCTAAGCCGAGCAAAAAAGCTGCAGCAAAAAAGAAAGTCGTTAAAAAAACAAAGTCTAAAGCGGCATCAGCGGCATCTAAGAAACCCTCTACCACTAAAAAGCCGACTAAACGTAAAGTGCCTCGAAAACCGAAATAACGCTATGACTTAGTTGTGTATGTAGAGCTATTGGTATGACGATAATAGCGCCACTTTTTTAAGGCATAAAAAAACGCCGGCATTGCCGGCGTTAAAATGAGGTTACTTCTAAAACTGTGCCGGCTATGCCGACTGCGTAACAATGACGATCGTTGCGCCATGGGTGTATATAACCACAACACGACGATTTAAAAAATGGGACTTGATGTCCCCTTGTACTCAAATTGTGCCCAAAATGGCCCTCATTGAGCAGAATAAGGGGTTTGATTAGCCAGCTAACTAGCTAACGATGATCCTATTAAATATCATATAAAACAGTTACTTATGATATTTAAAGCTTTGAGTTGCAGCGGTTTTAGGCGTTGTTAATGCTCGGTAAAAGCACATTTTTGCGCCGAATTAGCACTTGGATATTAATTGCAAAAATGTGATGTAATTCTTACATAGTTCAGCCGTTAGGCTGCTTTTTAGCTGGCCAGCCATGTAGATGAGCCCCATTGGCCGTCGCCCGAAGATACCCCAATAGTGATTTTAGCGACATCATTTTCAGTGAAAAAGGTATCTGCGTTAACCATTTGGTCAAGAATAAAGTACGAGAACTCTTCGACCGTAGTGTTGCGAATATCCAATATGCGCGTGTCATCGGCAATAAATGTCATGATTTCATTATTAAAATGCACATGATACTGCTTGTCGATAAGCTCTATTTTAAGGTGTGGCGATTTACCAGGGAGCAGCATATATTCATCTAATGCCTCGCAGATATTGCGCAGTCTAGATTTAATTTCCTGATAGTTAAAGCACATGCCATTATCATCAACCGAAGCCGTAACCTCTGCGCGGACCTTGAAGTTGTGGCCGTGCAGGCGTTCGCGGTCAGTAGCCGAAAAAATGGTAAAGTGCGCTCCCGAAAACTTGAGATCTTCTTTGCTTATATTAATGGTAGTTAATCGGTGAGACATATTGTTTCCCGTTTCCCGTTGGTCTTGGGGTTACTTTTAGCTTTTAAATAGCGTTAAAACTATGACTTTATGTTTGAATTATCTTAACTCAATGCCTAAGAGTATATTCGACTATTTATCGTGATGTATTGAAAAATTGAAATTTATCTATAATTCCGCCGATTTTTTTAAGTTAGCCGTTATACTATCGCTATATTGAATCTTATTAAGAGTTGTTTTATGTCAAACAAGGCCCTTGTAATAACCGGTGCTAGCCGTGGTATTGGTCGAGCCACTGCTCAATTATTTCTCGATGATGGTTATCGCGTTATCAATATTTCGCGAAGCGATCCTAAGCTAGCCGGTGTTGTCCATATTAGCGCTGATTTATCGGCAACCGATTGGACGCAAAACATTATCGCTGCGTTAGAGTCGGCGCTGGAAGGTATCGATACACTCAGTGTGGTTCACAGTGCAGGTTTATTGCTCAAAGACAATATTCAGTCAGTAACTGCTGATGATTTACATCAGGTGATGCAGGTAAACGTAATTGCGCCAGCGCAATTAAACCAGTTGCTGCTGCCATTAATGGGGGCGGGCTCTTCCATTATTTATGTTGGTTCAACGTTATCCGAAAAAGCGGTAGCCAATAGCTGTTCTTATGTGACGTCCAAACATGCCATGGTAGGTTTAATGCGCGCTAACTGTCAGGATTTAGCAGGTAGAGGCATTCATGCTGTCTGTGTATGCCCAGGCTTTACTGAAACCGAAATGCTTAGTGACCATGTTGGCGGTAGCCGCGAGATCTTAGATGATATTGCCAGTGGCGTTACCTTTAATCGCTTAATTGAGCCAAGCGAAATGGCGCGTACATTAAAGTTTGCCGCCGAAAACCCAGTAATGAACGGCTCGGTTATGCATGCGAATCTGGGTCAGATTGAGCGTTAATACGATTTAATTTATCTTTAACGGCGTCGTCAAGCGTTTTAAGTGTTTGGCTCTGCCAATAAAAACCAGCAAGAATAAAAACTAAAGCAATACAGCCTGTAATCGTAGCCCATTGCACACCAATATGCTGCGCCAAGAAAGCCATGGGTAATACACCTAATGGCGTTAATCCATATGCCATCATCATAAACGAAGACGTGCGACCGCGTTGAGCATCATCAACTAACAACTGTATTGTGGTGGTGTTAAGCGTTTGGCTAGCAGTGCCGCAAGCACTGGCAATAACTAAAGGAATAAGCGCTAGATAAAAATGACTGGTGAGTGAAAAAGCAATAATCAACACAGCAAAAAGAAGCGCGTTAACGGCCATCAGTTTTGTGCGGTTTATACGTTCGCCACGTTGGGCAACCCAAATAGAACCAATAACACCGCCTAGGCCAGACATACCCATCAGTATGCCTAAGCCACGCTCACCAACAGCCCATATTTGATCGGCAAAAACCACCAAAAATTTTTGAAAGGGCATGGCCAGTAACATAGGGATTAGCCCAAAAAAAATGCATATCAATAAGGGGCGATAAGATTTTATATACGTGATGCCTGCGAGCACATCTTGGCTGATTTTGGGTTTAATGGTATTGCCATGGCTATTTTTATTGCGGTGAATACCAAGCATGCACAGCACCGACGTCGAATATAAAGCGACCGCAATAATGTAGGCGCCAACCGTTGAATAGAGACTAATAGCAAAGCCCATCATTGCTGGGCCTAAGATACGAGATAAATTCATAACAGCACTGGACAGCGCCATGGCATTGCCGAGTTTATTAGGGCCGACAACGTTATAAACTAAGGCGGTACGTGCAGGCATAACAAAGGGCATAAATACGCCAGCAATAATACCAGCAATTAATAAATTCCAAAACTCTAATACGCCAAAAATGAGCAATCCCATGACGGCGCATTCATTAGCTAATAAGATAAGTTGGCCAATAATAATCAGCTTGCGTCGCTCTATACGGTCGCTCATGGCGCCGCCTAACAGCGAAAAAATAAGCATGGGAATAGCAAAAGCAATATTAATGTAAGCGAGCGACATTTCTTGGTGAGTTAATTCCCAAGCTAAAAATGTGCGGGTAAGTACTTGGCCTTGCATGGCCAAAAAAAAGGCAGCATTACCGGCCATTAGCCAACGGAATTGGCGAATGTTCAGTGTGTTAAGGGATTGGCGCCAGCCAGAAACTGATGCCGTATCTTGATTTTGCAAGGAGGTGGCCCGAGTGTTACGCGCTTAACATTAGCGCGTTAGTCAATTAAACATCATAACATGCTGCTTAATTGCTCAGTATTACGATGGTATAAATGCGGTTATATTTGCGTATCGAATAATAGCTTCGGTTGGTTTAATCGATATAGCGCAAAATATCCTTATGCAGTCCTGCTTTTAAGCCCGATAGTGTGTCACGCGACTTGCCCAACATAGGCTGCAGTATTGCTTTAGCGTTGACTAATAAGTCATCCAGTTCACAGCTTTGATCAACCACTTGATATTCCACAGCAGTTGCGCCGCCAATACGTTGCCCCGTGAGTAATAAGTCGCGTAACGGTTGGCCAGAAAGTTTGCCTTTCACCAAAGCATTCATTGATGGAATAAGCACCATATCAAGGTCGACCTCGGGTAGACAGAAGTAACCACGATCTTCACGCATCACCTTATAGTCACTGGCCATTAATATCATAGCGCCTAAGCCGAATGCGTGACCGTTGGCAGCAGCAACGGAGGGTATAGGTAAAATTAATAAGCGGCCAACCATTTCCATGCATTCATCAATAAACTTGGCTGCGCCTTCGGTGCCGGCAGAAAAAAGATATTCGATATCTAAACCCTGCGAAAAGGATTTACCTTCGCCGGTGATAATGAGTGCATTAATACGAACATCGCTATACACCGTATCTAAAGCGGTGTTGAATTCAGCCAACGTATCGGGGTTGAATTTACCGTCATTATGCATAGTGATGGTGGCGTAATGAATGTTGGACTCAGTTTCGGTAGTCAGGGTAACTTGTGTCATGGGAGTGCGTGCTCGTTGGTGGTCATTATTCTTAAAGGCTTTAATTTACGACAAATTGACTCAATTGCAAATGATTTTTTGTTTAAGGTATTGGTTATACTGGCCGCTTAAGTAAAGTGACCAATAATTATATTAATAATGAACTGAGTCACTTAGGCGCAGTTAGCGCAATTAACGACAAAAGAGGTGTTATGTCTGCACAGCCACTGGAATTTGTTTACGGCATTAATGCGGTAGGCGAAATGATTAAACACAATGCAAAAGCGATAGAAGCCATATATGTAGCCGATGCGCGAGATGATAAGCGGGTTCGCAATATTGTTGCTATGGCCGAGCAGGCAAAGCTAAGGCTGAAAAAAAGTAGCAAGGATGAAATTGAGTCATTACTGTCAACTAGCAGTGATCAGTCGGTTAATCATCAAGGTGTTATTGCCGAGTGTCGGCCTTCGCAAGCTAAAGATGAAGATTTTCTAGAAGCTTTAGTGGCTAAAGCAGAACAACCTTTATCGTTATTAATTTTAGATGGTGTAACAGATCCGCATAATCTGGGTGCTTGTTTGCGTTCGGCCGATGCTGCTGGTGTCGATGCGGTTATTGTGCCTAAAGACAATGCTGTTGGTTTAACGCCTGTTGTAAGAAAAGTAGCGAGTGGTGCGGCCGAGACAACGCCATTAGTGGTGGTTAAAAATTTAGCGCGTGGCATTAAAAAAATACAAGATGCCGGCGTATGGGTAATGGGCGCAGCCGGCGAATCAGAGCAAACCGTTTTTGATATTGATTTTACTGGTCATGTTGCCATTGTTATGGGGGCGGAGGGCAGTGGTTTGCGTCGGCTAACACGAGAGCGCTGTGATGCGCTATTTCGTATTCCTATGACGGGAGCAGTAGAAAGTTTAAATGTATCGGTCGCAGCAGGCGTTTGTGTGTTTGAAGTGTTACGGCAACGCGCTAAAAAATAATAGTTAGCGTAAACAAAAAAAGGCCAACATGTGTTGGCCTTTTTTATATCTTAGCTAGCTGTCTAGCGTTTTCTTATTGCTAATAAAGCGATAACGGACGAAAAGAAAAGCCATGATGAGGCAGGCAGTGGTACTGCGTTAGGCGTGTTTTGAAGTTCTTTAGCACTGTCTTCGCTGCCAGACGTGTCTTGTCCGCGAAGACCGATATTACTGAAGTCATTAACAGATAAATTTAAAGCAGCAATTTCAAAACTTTGGGCTTGTCCATCGCTTAAATCATTATTATTTTTCCAGCTAATACCTACATCCCAATTATGTCCTTGAAATGTGCCAGCATTTGCGCCTAGGTTGAGGTTGCTGTTACAGCCGCCGCTACCTTTAACGTGGTTGGTATTAAAGCCTAAGCCACAGCTTTCTACGCTTTCGCTAGATAATCCTAAGTTGCCACTGTTATACGCGTTGTTAGCATCAAAAAAGAAACCGGTAAATTTTTCTGTAGAGGAGGCGCCTAGTGAGACAGCTTGGTAGCTGATTTTAAAATGGTTAGCGGTGACGCCGGCTTCGGTATCATCTTTTATCGTCACAATATAATCGACATGGTCGGAGCCGAGATGCGAAAAATCAGCGAACGTCACCATAGCCGCTTGAGCGTAACTAAAGGGAAGCAATACTGTTGCTAGTGTTGTTCCGCATAATAGTAACGTTTTAGAAAATAGGTTTAAGTTTTTTTTATTTAGACTCTTTGTATTTAAATGATCCATTCCATTGCCCTCAATAATTCTGTTAAGAAATTTATCCAGGGATATAGAATTAGCGCTTTTAAATAGTGGTGAATTTTAGTTTGAGTCACGATTGACTGGGTATTACAAACTAAGACGCACAGAGAAAATAGCGAAAATCTATCGGTTTTACTTAGGGGGGGACCATAGAATAACGATTATTGCGGCTTTAAGTCAATTGTTTGATTGCAATACCAGTATTAATTTTAAGCGTTGAGGGGCTTATTTTTGGATTTATTGCTAGCCATTTTTTTAAGTGTTTGTTTTTACTTATAAAAAATTATATTTTTTTTATAAGGGCTAATATGAAAGTTTTTTATTATTACAGTGAAAATAGGCTAATTCTCCCCAAATCCATAGGTTAAGCAGCCATTATAAGTAGCGCCATCATCTGGAACTATCCATATCTCAGCTTATCCAAATGAGCTTCTTGATGGAGCCCTTGTTATGAAAGTCTATTTATTCTGCATTACCTTGCTTGTTTTTTTTCTCTCTTCTTGTGCGCAAGAAGGCTTTTACAATTCGCAACAAAAAAATCTTAAACAAGAATGTGAGAAGTTATCCTTGCCGCAGTATGAGCAATGTCTCAGTGATTTGGACGATAGATCATATGAAGAGTATCGACGTGAGCGTGAGAGGTTGCTTGAAGAGAAAGTGCTTGAGGAAAAGTTGCTGAGATAGTGGTGTGGTTTTTTTGGATTGAAACCAACATGTCCTCATGTTGTCGTAAAGCTGACGTACCATTGGCGCAGTTGAGGTAAAGGTTTTCGTTCATGATGGTTGCTTAATCATTGTCACATCGAGGACTTAAAAAATGGAAATGAAAATTAATTCTAATCGAGTTAAACAACTTCGAAATCAAAGATCTTGGTCGCAAGATCAGCTTGCTTCTGTATCGGGTTTAAGCCTGCGGACTATCCAAAGAATCGAAAACTTGAGTACATGCTCTCTAGATTCTAAGAGAGCATTGGCTGCGGTGTTTGAAGTGGATATTGATGAACTAACTCTGAACGAGCAGCGTTCGGTTCTCGCTGAGCGTAATTGGAAAGGTCGTAGCTACGGTTATGCGGGTGCTACCTTAGGTGTGTTGTCTGCGTTTGTAGCCATTGCTTGGTCACTAATGAATGGTTACCTCTCTTACGAAGCAGCAGGTATTCATTTTAGTATAGTGGGTGTCATTGGAGGTGTCTCTTGTACGGCGATAGCCGTTCTATCCAATAAATTTTTTGCCTGTTGTAGCACGGGTTGTTGCAGGGAATAAAACATCAGAGCTTTCAGCTTTCAAGGGGTCACGCCGCTTGGTTTTTGTTTCACAATATTGCGAACCTTAGCGGTTCTCATCCTTTTTCTTGCTTCCATAAAAAAACCTCCACTATGGGAGGTTATTTAAAATGGTAGCAAGGGGCGGATGAACTCAATCAGGCTATGGCCTGTTTGATCCCCTTCGGGGCTTCGCGACTACGTCGCTCGTTGAATATTGCTACGCAATATTGCGAACCGCAAGCGGTTAAAGTGAATAGATGGTAGCAAGGGGCGGATTCGAACCGCCGACCCCATCATTATGAGTGATGTGCTCTAACCAGCTGAGCTACCTTGCCATTTCTATTCAATACCCTTCAAACGCTACTGCTTTGCTGAGGGAGGCGCATTCTCCCGATTGACCGCTTTTTTGTCAAGCGTGTCGTTTATACATTAAATCGAAAATGTACAACATCACCATCGAGGACTGTGTAATCTTTGCCCTCTAATCGCCACTTGCCGGCATCTTTGGCACCTTGCTCACCTTTACACGCTACATAATCGTCATAGCTAATGACTTCGGCTCGGATAAAGCCTTTTTCGAAGTCAGTATGTATCTTTCCTGCTGCCTGTGGCGCTTTTGAGGCCACGGGAATCGTCCACGCTCGAACTTCTTTAACACCAGCGGTAAAATAGGTGTGTAGACCTAATAGATCGTATCCGGCACGAATAACGCGGTCTAGCCCGGCTTCTTGCATGCCTAGCTCTTCTAAAAACTCGGCTCGCTCTTCGTCTTCTAATTCGGCTATCTCGGCTTCTAGCTTGTTACATATGGTCACCACAACGGCCGATTCACTCGCGGCTATCTCTCGTACTTTGTCGAGGTAAGGGTTATTCTCAAAGCCTTCTTCATCAACGTTGGCAATGTACATGGTGGGTTTGAGAGTCAGAAGGCTCAGTGGCTTTAGCAGCGTTAGCTCATCTGCTGTTAATTCAAACGATCTTAATGGTAAGGCTTGATCAAGATGCGGATGAATTTTTTCGATTAATGCTTGCATGATAATAGCATCAGCATCACGACCTTTGGCCGCTTTGGTGTAGCGATGTAACGCTTTTTCTATGCTGTCTAAATCAGCGAGCGCTAATTCTGTATTAATAACTTCAATGTCGGCTACAGGGTCAATAGTGCCTTCTACGTGTATAACATTTTCATCGTCAAAGCAGCGAACCACATGTGCTATAGCATCGGTTTCGCGGATATTGCCTAAAAATTGGTTGCCTAGTCCTTCGCCTTTTGATGCGCCTGCCACTAAGCCGGCAATGTCAACGAATTCCATGGTGGTGGGAATCACTTTTTCAGGATTGACAAACTCAGAGAGTTTATCTAATCGTGGATCAGGAATTGGCACAATGCCGGTGTTCGGTTCAATGGTGCAAAACGGAAAATTTTCTGCATCAATGCCGGCTTTGGTTAGGGCGTTAAAGAGTGTCGATTTGCCTACATTCGGTAGGCCGACTATGCCGCAGTTAAATCCCATAAGTTAAATCCAATAAGTTAAAGCTGTTAAATCAAATAATGATTAATTGACGCGCAGTTTTTATAGTTTTTCTGCGGCATTAAATTTATGCATTTCGTTCATGACAACTTGCCAGTCGCCGCTAACGATTTTTTCAATGTGCGAAACAGCTTCTTGTATGCTGTCTTCTATCCATTGCTGTTCTTTAGTTGGCGCCTTTTTTAGCACGTAGTTACTCACTTGCTTGGCGTTGCCTGGGTGGCCAATGCCAATGCGTAAGCGACCAAATTGTTTCTGGTTGCCTAAACTACTAATAATGTCGCGTAAACCATTATGGCCACCATGGCCACCGCCCACTTTTAATCTAACGGTGCCCGGTGCAATATCAAGTTCATCATGCGCCACTAATATCGCTTCGGGTTCAATTTTATAAAAGTTCGCTAACGCAGCAACCGATAAGCCGCTGCGATTCATAAAAGTATTGGGTATTAATAGCCTGCACATTTGGCTACCAATTAATATTTGTCCGGTAAGGCCGTGAAACTTGGCCTCTTCGGTGAGTGTGGTGCCCGATGAAAATCGACGCAGCACTTCGTCAACTAGCCAAAAGCCAGCATTATGACGTGTCTGGGAATATTCGTTACCTGGATTGCCGAGCCCAACGATTAAGCGTACCGGCGTTTTATCATTCATGCGATGCACTCAAACCAAATTGGCTCTGCGTCGGGTTGAATAGCTAAAATAAAAACTGTGGAGCTGTTAAAGATAATGCAATCATCAGCGCAAAAGCCGATGATTGCATTAGGCTAAGTCTAGTCTTTAGACTCTGCATCGCCTTCGGCTACATCAGCATCGGCTGCTGGTGCTGCTTCATCTTCATCTTCGTCCGAACCGCCTTTAGCAATGGCTACATTAGCAATGGCTAAATCGTGTTCTGCGCCATGGCTTAACGCCACGCTTTCAACACCTTCTGGCAATGTAACATCGGATAAATGCACCACTTGACCGGTTTCTACTGCTTGCATATCTACTTCGATATATTCAGGTAATACGCCTGGTAAACAGCGAATTTCGATTTCGTTAGCTTGGTGAGAAATACGTCCACCTTGCATCTTCACACCAATACAGCTGTCTTCGTTAATGAAGTGCAGCGGTACTTGTACAACAATGGCTTGGTTTTTATCAACGCGCAAAAAGTCAGCATGCAAAAGAATGTCTTTTGCTGGATGACGTTGCAAATCTTTTAATAAAACATCTTGCGCTACGCCATCAATTTTTAATGTGATGATGTGCGAGAAAAACGCTTCATTTTGCAGTTGATGCCACATTGGGTTGTGTTCTAGGGCAATGCTGACAGGGTCAGCAGAACCACCATACACAATGGCTGGGACTTTGTTTTCAAGACGACGTAGGCGGCGGCTCGCACCTTTCCCTGCGTCGTTTCGACTTTCTGCTTCTAATACAAATGCTTCAGACATAATAATTACCTCAGTCTGTTATCAACGAGTTCCTGCGACCGGATGATTCGTTGGGTTTTTGAATGTCAGTGACACAATATAAATATAAAGTGTTCTGACGGTTATTATTAGTGAGTGTTGCGATAAACCAAAAACGGATTACCTAAACATTGCACTAATGGATTCTTCGTTACTAACGCGTCGAATAGATTCAGCTAGCATGTCTGCCATTGACAGTGAGCGAATGCGGCCAGTAGCAATGGCGGCATCAGATAGCGGAATTGTATCGGTGACAACTAACTCATCAAGGTTAGAGTCGTTAATTCTTTCAATCGCTGGGCCCGATAATACAGGGTGTGTGCAATAGGCTATTACCCTTTTGGCGCCTTGCTCTTTGAGCGCAGAGGCAGCGGTGCAAAGTGTGCCGGCAGTATCGACAATGTCATCAACGAGTAGGCAGGTTTTACCTGACACATCGCCAATAATATTCATGACTTCGGCCACGTTGGCTTGAGGACGACGTTTGTCAATAATCGCAAGGTCAGTTTCTAACTGTTTTGCAATGGCGCGAGCTCGAACAACGCCGCCAACATCAGGAGAAACTACTAGCAAGTCTTTGTAGCGTTGTTTCTCGATATCTCTTAGTAGTACTGGCGAACCGTAAACGTTATCTACTGGGCAATCGAAAAAGCCCTGAATTTGTTCTGCGTGTAAGTCGACGGTGAGTACACGATCAACACCAACGCGCACCATCATGTCGGCAACCACTTTTGCCGTTATTGGTACACGAGCCGAGCGAACTCGACGATCTTGTCGTGCGTAGCCAAAGTAGGGGACTACTGCAGTAATACGAACCGCTGAAGCGCGTCTAAGTGCATCAACTAAAACCAGCAATTCCATTAAGTTATCGTTGGTAGGTGCGCAGGTAGACTGAACGATAAAAACGTCCTTACCGCGAACATTTTCTAAAATTTCGACATTGATTTCGCCATCGCTAAACTTTTTAACGTCAGCTTTGCCTGGCGTTAGGCTCAACTCTGCAGCCACTTTTGCGG
This sequence comes from Cellvibrionales bacterium, assembly GCA_042090785.1. Taxonomy (GTDB): domain Bacteria; phylum Pseudomonadota; class Gammaproteobacteria; order Pseudomonadales; family UBA7434; genus UBA7434. The sequence continues at coordinate 15,509 of JBELIP010000017.1, forward strand.
CTAATTCAGGGTTGGCGTTGCCACTAAATAACATCAAGTTTTTAGACACTGAATATCCCCGGAATGGATTGATAAGAAATACGCTACTGCGCTAGCTTTATTCGTGTATTTCTTTTACTAGCTCTTTGTAGATAAAAGTTATTGCTGGTTCTAGCTCAAGCAGGGTTTTAAGTCTACTTCTTTTCTCTATATGGCTGGGGCGGAAGGATTACTTCGTCCCTTCGGGATAATGGTCGCTTTGCTCCCATATGACAATGCTTCGCATTGTTCGAACCTTCTATCAGGTTCTCATCCTTCCGCTAACTCGTTTCTTTTCCAGCTCAAGCAGAGTTTTAAGTCCTACTTCTTTTCTCTATATGGCTGGGGCGGAAGGATTCGAACCTTCGAATGCGGAGATCAAAACCCCGTGCCTTGCCGCTTGGCGACGCCCCAATAAACTTTTTACTAACTATTTCAACAGCTTACTACTAATCCATCATCGTTTCTAACGCTTGGTGCGCAGTCGATCGGTTAGTGCTCTGTGCTGTAAATCCGGTGTATCTTGCTGGCATTGCCGCTATTACGGCTTCTGCTTCAGCTAATGACGCGAAACGGGCAAAAATACAGGCGCCTGTGCCGGTCAGTCGAGCGGTACCAAACTGGTTAAGCCATTCTAGGGCCTTGCTAATCTCTGGGTACTCCCTACAAACGATCTCTTCACAATCATTGCCTAGTTCAATGCCTTGCTCGCTGGCAATATCCGAAGAGGCTGTATTAAGATCAAGTGTTTGCAGGTGCTCAAAAACGGCGGCTATTCTGATGCTTAGCGTGTCGCGTGTCAATTGCGCATGCGAGAAAATTTGGCCTGTTGGGACACTTACGGGTGGTTTTATGACAGCAAACCAGCACTTTGGTAAAACTAACGGTTGAAGTTGCTCTCCAATACCTTCGCCAAAGCTTGTATTGCCATGAATAAAGACAGGGACATCAGCTCCCAGATAAAGCCCAATTGCGGCAAGTTGGTCATTGGAAAGGCCTAATTGCCATAAATAGTTAAGCCCTAGGAGGGTGCTGGCTGCGTTTGAACTGCCACCACCTAATCCACCGCCCATGGGAATGCATTTGTTAATGCTAATATCGGCACCCAAGGCTATATTGTCTTCTTTTCGGTGCTTTTGTAGAAGTCGTGCAGCACGGACCACGATATTGTCTTCGTCAGCTACGCCTTCTAATGATTCTAGCAAGACAATTTTATTATCTGCGCGAGCGTGTAGTTTGATGGTGTCGCCGAAATCCAGTAGCTGGAAGGCTGTTTGTAACTCGTGGTAGCCATTGCTTCGTTGGCCAGTAATGTGCAAAAACAAATTAAGCTTTGCCGGTGAGGGCAGCGTCAGGCTGCGGCTGCGTTTTACTAATTTTGGCGTATCTGTTTTGAGTGAGCTCACGGAGTGCCTGCTTGGGTTGAGGTGGCTTGCACTTCGCTTGATTGCTTTAACGGAAACTGCCAGTGCTTAAACGCAATAGTTAACTTAAAGTATTCATTACTGGCAATCATTTTACTGGGCAGCGGGTAAGGGGCAGCAAGCGTGATTGATGGGTAATGAATTTGCCAGCCAGCTTGCTTAAAGCTGGTGATTTTATTTGTGTTGTTTACAGTATTATTTAGGGTAAATGACTGCTCAGGTGACGGCAGGCCTAGTGCCCAATAGCGCAAATATGAAATAGGTAAATCCCAACCTGTCTGCTGAGCAAATAGCTGGTCGATATCGTTGGCCTCAATGTGAGTTTTCCCTTTGGTGAAATAAATGCGTTGGTTTTTTTGCGCGATGTTTACGCGCCCAAAACCTAAGGGACCGGTAAGCGTGGCGCTGAAATCTTGCGCTTGTTGCTGCCAGTTAAATCGTAATACTTGTGCAGAGGAGGCGTTTGCCTCGGCTAATAATGAACGAAGGGACAGTTTGCCATCAACATGCCAGTAACGGTTAAGTAAATCGGCTGCGCTATCGCCTTTATTTGAGCTTTTTAAAGGGGGGTTTTCTAAAGAGGGGCTTCCTAGGCGAGTATTATTAACATTGGCACAGCTTGATAACAGGCCGCTTAAAAAAATAAGCGCAAGCACTAGGCATATGTTTTTACGGTAATGATTAACGCTGCGACAATTCACTATTTAATGCCAAGCCGGTTAATAGCTTCATCTACTTTAGGCGTTTCTTTTAATTGTTTTTTAAATTTCTTAATAACTGAGCGGGCTTTGTTTTTTTCTCCGCTCACCCAATAAACTTCAATTAAATGTGCGGCAACTTCATCGTCGGGAAATTCCTTAAAGGCATTTTCTAAGTGCTTTGTTGCTTCTTCAAGTTTACCTAAACGGTACTGAGCCCAGCCTAAGCTGTCGATAATAGCAGGGTCATTAGGCTTTAATGCAAAAGCTTTTTCAACTAAAGTTAACGCTTCTTCATAGCGTCCAACACGATTACTTAGCGAATAACCTAAAGCGTTTAAAGCGGTGACGTTATCAGGGTCGCGAGATAAAATGAAGCGTAAATCACTTTCTGATGTGGCGAAGTCATTAAACTGTTCGCTCATAATTGCGCGTTCAAGACGCAGTAACAGTTGTTCGGGAAAGCGCTCGATAGATTGGTTGAGAAGTTCGCGGGCTTCTTCTATGTGGCCATGTTTTTTAAGTAGTGCAGCTTCTAAGGCCCAAAAATTAGGGGCTTGAAGCGGAATGGCAAGTCGCAGTGATGCTAAGTAACGTCTTGCCTCTATCCATTGGCCTTGTTCTGCTTGAAGGTTAATTAAGCGTTGCGTGGCAGACATGAAATACTTGCCAGCTCTTACTTGTTTATAGCGTGCAATAGCGGCATTAACTTCATTTCTTCGTTCGTCTATTTGGCCTAGGTAATAGTGACTAACCGTTACATGCTGGTTGCGAGCAATTAATTTTTCAAAGCTTTGTCTTGCGGCTTCGTAATGGCCGCTTTCGTTGGCAACTACGGCATGAGAAAATAATATATCGGTATCGTTGGGTGTGGTTTTTAATAAATGATAAAAGGCTTGTTCGGCGCTATTTAAATCAAAGCGAGTGAGTAGCTTGGCGTAAAAAAGACGGAGCGATCTTTCATCGGGTTGTTTTTTAATGGCTTTACTTAAACTTTTTGCAGCGGTTTCGGCATCGTATAAGTTTTCAAGTAATTGCGCTTTAAGCAGTGCTGCTTGTGCGGGGTTGGCTTGATAATCTTTAATGAGTGCTAGTGTGGCTAGCGCTTCAGCATGTTGTTTGTTTTGCTGAAGTAATAAGGTGTAAGTGAATAGTAGCTCGGTATGGTCAGGATGCTGGTCGACTAACAAAGCCAATCTAGCGAGTAGCTCAATAAGCTGTGGGTCATCGGCAGCTAATGTGGTTTGGCTTAGAATGCCAAAGTTGGGTTTGCGGGCATAGCTGAGTTGTGATTCTAGTATATTAAGCGCGTGTAGCGCTTCGCCCGATTGGGTCAGTAAGTCGGCGTAGATAGAGGCCGCTTTCTCATTGTCAGGCTCTATTTCTAGCCACAGTTGGGCTGAGGACAGCGCGGCATTAATGTCTCTTCCATAAAGTGATAGCCGAGTTGCATGTGAGGCCAAGCCAGCATCGCGCGTGTTTTGTGCTTCAAAAAGATATTTTTTAATGGCTACCGAGAAGTTTTGCTCATGGGTGGCTAATTCTGCAATGAGTAAGTTGTAGAGTGTTTGCTCGGAAAAAGGCCTGCTGGGTATTTCGGTATTTAGGCTCTCTTTCGAGTGGTCTATTGTGCTGTCGGTGACTTCTTCGGGTGAGGTGTTAGCGGCAGGCTGGGTCTGTTGGCTTTTTGTCTCGGCAGCATTTACTTTATCGCTGTTTGCGGGTGCTGTTTTGGTTAATTGAGGCAGCGCAGAGCAGCCACCTAGCGCAAAAATAATAGCCATCATAAGACAGACAGCTATTAGGGTGTCGAAACGATGTGAGGCTACGGTAAAAGCCGCTCTATTGAACGCTGTGACCAATGGGAATCTCTTTTGTCGTTTTATTGCGCTGTTAGCGCGGAAGTTGAATCTTTAAATAGCTGTTAATACGCTTAAACGTCGTTTTCTGCTGTTCAGTATAGCGTTTAGTACAGTGTTTAAGGGACTAATTATAGTGTCTAAATAGTACCTAGTCATGGCTTAGTTTGGCCGGCGAGCTAATATTGGACGGATAAACCTTAATAATTGGCTGCTAAATAGCGGTGAAGCAACAGTAATGATTCCGGCAATGATTACCATGCACATTTTGGGCAGATATTGCTAAAATGCGCGGCTTTAACATTAACGAACCGATCGACCTTTTCCTACTACTGAGTTATTTATGCGGCTACTGGCTATTGGCATCAATCATTCGACGGCTAACGTTGAATTGCGCGAGCAGCTGGCATTTGCGCCAGAGCTCATGCAAGCAGCGTTGCAGAGCTTATTGGCCAGTCTTTCTCAAGCTAATGAAAGTGCTCAGCTCGATAGTGCAGCTGAGGCGGTGATTGTGTCTACATGTAATCGTACGGAGTTAATTGTTAGCACAGAGCACAACGCCGAAGTCGTTATTGCGTGGTTGGCGCAGTTTAAATCATTGCCTGTTGAACAGTTTAATGAGCACCTTTATCTTTACGAAAATCAAGAAGCCTTAAAACACTTGATTCGTGTAGCGGGCGGCTTGGACTCAATGATTTTGGGTGAGCCGCAAATTTTTGGTCAAATGAAGTCATCTTATGCGGTTTCTCGACAAGTTAACGCCTTAGGTGTTGAGTTAGAGCCAATATTCCAGCATGTGTTTGCTGTAGCTAAAAAAGTACGAAGCGATACTGCTATTGGAGAAAACCCCGTTTCAGTGGCCTTTGCTGCCGTGACTTTGGCGCAGCGTATTTTTGCCGATCTTTCGTCGGTGGCTGTGTTGTTAGTGGGGGCGGGTGATACGATTGAGTTGGTTGCTCAGCATTTAATTAATTCCGGCGCAAAAAATGTTGTTGTGGCGAATCGTACTTTGGATCGCGCCCAAACTTTGGCAGACCGCTTAAACGCTAAAGCAATTTTGTTATCGGATGTGCCTAGCTCTCTAGGTGATTTTGATATTGTCATTAGTTCTACAGCAAGCCAGTTGCCAGTTTTAGGTAAGGGTGCAGTAGAAGACGCATTGAAGTCGCGAAAGCGACGCCCCATCTTTATGGTTGATATTGCGGTGCCGCGTGATATTGAGCCGCAAGTAGCCGATTTGCCGGATGTCTATTTATACACGGTCGATGATTTGCGCGACATCATCGATCATAACGTGCGTTTACGTGTGGCCGAGGCTAACAAAGCGACCGAAATTGTTGATGCCGGCGTAAAGGAATTTGCGACGTGGCAGCGTAGTCGTGAAGCTACCGATTTAGTTGTGTCGTATCGCAGTAATATTCAAAGCTTACGTGATGAAGAGCTGGAGCGGGCATTGCAGCTACTGCAATCGGGTAAGTCACCTGAAGAAGCGTTGTCTTCATTAGCGCGCGCATTAACACAAAAAATTATGCATCAACCAACGGTTGAAATGCGTAATGCTGCTGGACTCAATAATAAAGCGTTGTTGGAATCGGCAAAAGTATTGTTTGGTTTAGAGAAGCTTATCTCTGAGCCTGGATATAGTAGTGATAGTAATGGTAGTAGCACTGATAATACGCAGAGTGACTAACGGCGTGCTTAATGTTTTTAAGTTGCGCATACAGTGGTCAAAACAATCTGCTTAAGAGATGGTAATTAATGAAAGAAAGTTTGTTATTAAAGTTAGATGTTATTAGCGAGCGCTATGACGAGTTGAGCGCTTTGCTTAGCGATCAAGAGACGATTGCTGACCAAAAAAAATTCCGTGCTTTCTCTCAAGAGTATGCGGAAATTGAGCCTGTGGTTAAGTGCTTTCAAAATTACCGCGGTGCGCGTGAAGAAATAGTTGAAGCAGAAAGTCTGTTAAAAGATGATGACCCTGATATGCGACAAATGGCTGCCGACGATTTAGCGAGCAGTAAAAAGAATATTGAAGGCTTAGAGGCTGAGCTACAAAAGTTATTATTGCCGCGTGATCCTAATGATAAAAATAACGTTTTTCTTGAGGTGCGGGCGGGCACTGGCGGTGATGAGGCGGCAATTTTTGCCGGCGATTTGTTTCGAATGTATTGTCGTTATGCAGAAGCCCGTGGTTGGACAGTAGAAATTTTAAATGAGCGTCAGGGAGAGCATGGCGGTTATAAAGAAGTTATTTCCCGTATCATTGGTAAAGAAGTTTATGGCCATCTTAAATTTGAATCAGGCGCGCATAGAGTGCAGCGCGTTCCTGAAACAGAATCTCAGGGTAGGGTGCATACTTCCGCATGTACGGTTGCGGTTATGCCAGAAGCCGATGAAGTGGAAGAAATTGATATTAATAAAGCTGATTTGCGTATCGACACTTTTAGAGCTTCGGGTGCAGGCGGTCAGCACGTTAACAAAACAGATTCGGCGATTCGAATTACGCATTTGCCATCGGGTATGGTAATTGAGTGTCAGGATGAGCGTTCACAGCATAAAAATAAAGCGCGTGCATTATCATTATTGCAAGCGCGGCTCATGGATTTTGCTCGTAACGAAGCCTCGCAAGCGCAAGCCAGCGAGCGTCGAAATTTAGTGGGCAGTGGTGACCGATCTGAGCGTATTAGAACATATAACTTTCCTCAGGGGCGTTTAACCGATCATCGTATTAACCTTACTTTGTACAAGTTAAGCGAAATTATTGAAGGGCAGTTGGGTGAAGTGGTGCAGCCGTTAATTAATGAGTACCAAGCTGACTTATTATCCGAGCTAGGTGATGATTAATCGCTTTGTTTTTTTCCCTTCTATCGTTAGCTATTAATTAATGACTATGCGTATTGATCAGCTGGTTCGTAATAGTGCTGAAGCGATTAATGCTGTTCAGCATTGTGATAATAAAGATAAAAGTGATAGTGCGCGTCTGGATGCTGAGTTATTAGTATTGCACGTGCTAAACAAGCCTCGCAGTTTTTTATATTCCCATTCGGATTCGATAATTGATAGTGATCAGTTAGCCGCTACTAAGCATTTAGTTCAGCGTCGTTGTGAAGGCGTGCCTATTGCTTACTTGTTAGGCCAAAAAGAATTTTGGTCGTTGATGTTAACGGTTGATGAGCGCGTATTGATTCCTCGTCCCGAAACAGAGGCGATTGTTGAATATGTGTTGCAATTAAGTTTGCCTCAGCAGGCTTGTATTGCCGACTTAGGAACCGGCAGTGGCGCCATTGCGTTGGCGTTAGCGCTCGAAAAGCCAGATTGCTTTGTCGTGGCCAGTGATTATTCTGCCGCAGCGGTTGAGGTTGCTTATAAAAATATTCAACAGTTAACTACAGGTTTTCCTAATAATGCATTAGCATTATTGCGCGGCGATTGGCTGTCTGCGTTCGCAAAAAATAGCTTTGATGTTGTTGTTTCTAATCCGCCATATATTCATCCTCAGGACCCACATTTGCAGCAAGGCGATGTTCGCTTTGAGCCACTGAGTGCTTTAGCAAGTAAAGATAAAGGTTTTGCTGATATTAAACGCATTAGTAGACAAGCGAAGCGATGTTTGAAAAGTGGTGGTCATTTAATTGTTGAGCATGGTTATGATCAGCGAGAAGAAGTCATAAAAATTGTTACAGCAGAAGGGTATTTAAGTGTGGTTGATCATGATGATTTAAATGCTATGCCTAGATTCGTTACGGCAATAAAAGCTTAAGCTGTTGCGGTTTCAAGAAAGCGATCGATGGTGGCAAGTAATTCTGCAAGATTAAATGGCGCAGTAAATACAGCGTTAGCGCCGCATTGCGATGCCATTAATGTAATGCTTTCGGCGGACATATCAATTGCCGCTAATTCTTTTTTACACATCACTGCAATAATATGTAAGCTTCGGTCGCGTGCACGTAGCTCTTCAATTAATGAAAGCCCATCCATATCTTCGAGAATTAAATCGACTAATGCTATTTTAGATTCCCCAATAATTTTTAGGCATTCGCTTGCAGAATGTGCTGTAAGAAGCTGGTAGTGATGAGGGTCTATTGCCGACGTTAATACATCATGTAGGTTTGCTGTGCTAGAGACTAGGGTCAATAGCGGAAGGCTTTGGTCGTGGTTTTTTATAACCGAAGCGGGTGTTGTTTTCATAGCAGCCTAAAGTAACAGTAACTCGCGGTGAATTTCATAAAAGTACTATTCACGGTAACCTTTACATGGGTGATGTATTTTATGAGAAAAACGCTTTTTCTACAAGCTAGAAAGGCTGGTAATGTCGGAGTTAGCTTGCTGGGTGCTGTTGTTAGTGCTGTTGTTAGTGCTGTTGTTATCGTCATTGCCGGTTTTATCAACAGTTTGCTTAAATAATAACTTGAGCGTGATGGTTTCTTGATCGTATTCAATAATAGTATGCCCATTATTATCATGGGTCATAGCAATAATATTATTGCTTTTTTGTTTTGTTGTTGCTTCTTGGTTTTTAATTTTTGTAGCAGCAGAAACCATTTTTTTCACATCATCGGCATTCAGTTTGCCACTAGTGGTTTTTACTTCTAGTGCAATGTAATCGCCATTAATTACTTCACCACAAGCAGTGCATGCTTGGCTCTGATAATTCTGATTTTTTAGCGACAGCAAAATATTGTTACGACTTACGCTATCTTTTTGGTCGCTTGCACTGTCACGCGCACTCATGAGTAATTGCATGACAATACGCTGAAAACGAACAGGTGAAACAAACGCTTTACCGTATGCGTCTTCTAAATCAGTTTGAAAATTAATAGACGTTGGCAGCGTTGGTTTGAGCATATGTACAATGTCTCTAACCAGTGGCTTAAGTTCAATGTTTTGTTTGTTGCTATCATCATGGTCTTGGCTAGATGATTCAATAATAAGATCTCTAGCGCGTTCACTCGCATTAACCACTTGGTTAAGGTATTCAATAACACGATGTTCTCGACCCGGCGCCTTTTGTGAAATTGCCATTTCGGTGTAGCTAACAATATTTTTTATTATTGCTTTAATGTCTTGTCCAATAGCGCCACTAGGTTCTGCCATTGTTGGTGCTAACTGCGTGTCTTCGCTATAAGTGGTTTGGGTTGGCGTTTGTAAAGTTTCTTGTGTGGGCGCTTTGATGTCATTAGTTACAAAGCCGAATGCAGCAATAGATTCCACTTTATTATTTGAGTGGCCTTTAAGTGCAAATTTATGCCATTGTATAGTAAGTGCTTGTCCGTTAATGGTGTCGGTTTGTAAGAAGCTAGCGTCACCACCTTGTTCGGCGAGTATGCGATCTTGCTGTGTAATTTGCTCTAAGCTAATGCCACTAAAAATATCTTGGTCATTGCGGCCGGCAACAACTTCGGCTCTAACATTAAAGGTTTCACAAAATGTTCGGTTTACACGTTGGTAGCGGCCATCAGCATCTTTTTGACAAAAGATAACCGGTGCATCATTTAAGGTGTCGGTGAGCGTGTCGTGGTTTTTAAGTAATTCTTGATACGCTTGTCGACCTGCCGTGGCATCAAATGCTGTCCAGACAACTTGTCGAGATATGCCTAAATCACCGCGCATTTTAGTAATAAACGTATCAAACCATCGAGCGCCGTTAAGGCTAGAATAGGCAATGGTTTGTTGGTGTGCTTTACCGGTGTTTAATGTTTTGTTAATTGACTCAACATAATTATCCAGTGAGTCGATACCAAAAACATCATTGAGTGTTTGTCCTACATGCGCGTCAGGAAAATAATGAGTGCTTGAGCGATCACTGTTAATGACTCTAACTATATAGCCATTATGATCTAGCACCATGCACATCATAGGTAGAGATTCAGCGATATTCATCCATACTTTATCGACCATAGGCGTGCTGGCGATATCACCTAAATTATCAAAGCCTGCATAAGGTGTATGCGTTCCTGACACTGAGGCAATGATGTTGGTGCCAATTAATATTTGCGCGTTAATACCTACTACGCGGCCTTGGCCATTTTCTTTAATTTGAATTTCAGTGATGTCGGCAGGGTAAACAATGCTGGATTTGGATTTAATTGTGCAGCTAATGGATTTGGGTACCGCTAAGAATTCACTCGCACGCTGTAACATGGCGTTAAAACTTTTTGCGCCATCAATATCCAGTAATTGCAGCCATTCCTCAATACTTAAAATGGCATCGCTTTCATCCATTAAAATGCTATTGTCATTTTGGCTTAAGTGGACGCGACGATTTTCAAGATCGATACTCAACATGTGCACTAACTGCGACTGTGGTTGAATATTTTCTTCAACGAGCATTGCGTTCTGTTCGTCACTCGCTGTTGAGTGTTCTGTTGTTGGTCTGCCAATAATTTGAGCGGTGGGTATTGGCTGAGTCATACTGTGCGGCGTTTCAATATTATTGGCTTGGTTGCCTTGCACGTTTGGCTGACTGCTTGAATAGCTTGGTGGTGTTACTGGCTTCGTGCTTAGTGACGCTGAAGGCTGTGCAGTAATAATGTGTAATATTCTTTTTAAAGATAGCTCAGAAGTAAGAATAAAATCATCGACACCGGTTTTTACTGAAGAGGCAATATGGCTAAGGTCTTCTGCTAAAAACGCTTCATCCAGGAGCACAACAATGGCGGGGAGCGTCTTGTCGTTTCGTGCTTGTGCCAAATCGCTAACGGTATTGCTATAAGGGCGTTGACCAAAATCTCGATCGAGTAAAATGAGGTCGGCATCATAAAGTTGGCTAGCATTAAAATAGGCGTTGGAAATAACATTAAGGTCAAAGCGCGTTTGTTTGCTCATGGCCAGTAAATGCTTGATTAGCGAAATGGTATTGGCATCATCTGAAAGCACAGCAATAACCAGCGGGGTGGTTAAACCTGCGGTGTTTGCTTGTGATGCTATAGATTCCATTGTCGCCATTTACCCTAATGATTACGTCAAGACGTGATGACCACTTAAACGATTATAAGTTATTGTATTTCCTGTATTTTTTATTTTTTTACGTTATACACTTAAGCTGTTTACTGCGCTGAATTAACTCATTGTCGGCGCTTGGCTACACGTTTTATTTCAATATTACTGAGATCCAGCACTTACTTAGGCTGTGCACCACTCTGCAATTCGTTATTCTAGCTTTTTTGTATGGTATTTGACCACCCCGAGAAGGTTAATTAAGTTAAACCTAGGCGAATAAATGGTGGTTTAAGGGTAGGTTGGTCCTTCTAACGGCTTGAATTCTTCAGCTTGCCCCCATTTTGGCGCAACTTTGCTATTCTGCGTTTGTCTCAAAAAGGCTTAAAAGTACTTAAACGACTTAAAAACACTAATAATGGTGACAGTGGGGTTCTGTGATTATGCGTGCATTTGATGCTTTGGTAGAAAAATTGAGTGATTTTGACGGTGTTCCGTTGCTATTAATACGAATTTTTTTGGCGCCAATTATGATTTATGCCGGTTTGGGAAAGCTGCAACTCGGCGCTGATGTCGGTTTTTTTCAGCAATTTTTAGCCGACCCTAATGTTGTTGCCTGGTTTGGAAACCCCAGTTGGGGGTTAGGGCTACCGGTCCCTGATTTATTGGCTTTTCTTGCTGCTTGGACAGAATTATTAGGTGGTTGGTTGCTGTTACTGGGTTTGTACACGCGATTAGCGAGTTTGCCATTAATGTTTACCATGGTAGTTGCCGCGGGTACCGCGCATTGGGATAACGGCTGGCATGCCTTGCCAGAAGCCAAATTAACGGTGCCATGGGAGTGGCGGATGGATTTAATAGAGGCGGGAACTGAGCGCAAAGCGGCAGCGATTAGTGTTTTAAAGCAACATGGCAACTACGGTTGGTTGACCGAAGCAGGATCTATTACCGTGTTAAAAAGCGGTATTGAGTTTGCAGCCACTTATTTTGTTATGTTGATGGTCTTGTTTTTTTACGGTGGCGGTCGTTATGTCAGTATCGATTACTGGCTGGCTCAACGGTATCGGCGTAATGTGCTCAGCTGATACACGGTTAAAAAATTAAAACGTATGTGTTTAAAAACCTTATAAAGCCCCATAATTGGGGCTTTATGCTTTCTAACATCTGCATTTTGTCGGCTTTCAGGATTATTTTTGGGCAAATGGGAAATATCGCATACAATGCGCGACTTTAATGCTGTCAGTTCGCTGTTACTGCTTCTGGCTTTTTTATTTAAAGGGACTGAGTCCCGCCGAGGTAGTGTATTTTGTTTAGTAAGTGGTTTGGCCAAAAGAGTAGTACTAAAAAGTCTGCGGTAGCGGATTCATCGGGCAAGCTGGCTCAAAAAGAGCGGAACAATACGCAGAGCAAAACACAGAACAAAACACAGAACAAAACACAGAACAAAACACAGAACAAAACACAGAACAA
>JBELIP010000017.1:28172-44080 GCA_042090785.1 Cellvibrionales bacterium
CAGAACAACACGCGTAAAAAATCCAAACCTTCCCGTGCTAAAAAGCCAGCCAAACCATCGTGGTCTCTTGATAAGTTTGTAGTGCCCGAAAAAGAAGGCTTAACGCGATTCCATGATTTAGATTTACCTTTGCCAATGATGCACGCTATTGCTGATTTGGGCTTTGAGTACTGCTCACCCATTCAGGCCGCTATATTACCGCATACCTTAGATGGTTTAGATGCGGTAGGTAAAGCGCAAACCGGCACCGGTAAAACCGCTGCATTTTTAATTACGGCGATATGCGATTTGCTTGCCCACCCGATTAATGAAGAGCGATATACCGGCGAGCCTCGTGTGGTTGTTATTGCTCCCACGCGCGAATTAGTCATGCAAATTGCTAAAGATGCAGAAGACTTAACTAAGCATGCAGACTTGCATGTTGAAATGTTAATTGGTGGTATGGATTACGCTGCTCAATTAAAGCGTGTGCAGCGTAATGTGGTTGATGTCGTGGTGGCTACTCCGGGTCGGCTGATTGATTTTATGACGCGTGGTGACCTTCGACTTGATCTGGTTGAGATAATGGTGATTGACGAAGCCGACCGTATGTTAGATATGGGCTTTATCCCGCAAGTGCGAAGAATTGTACGTGCATGTCCGCCAAAAGATCAGCGCCAAACACTGTTATTTAGTGCAACGTTTACTGACGATGTTATTCGCTTAACCGAGCAGTGGACCATTAATCCTGTGCGTATAGAAATGGAGCCGGATCGTGTAGCTGCCGATACCGTTGACCAAAAAGTGTATATGGTTAGCTCTGAAGATAAGTTTCAAGTATTAAAAAATATTCTTCAATCCGACGATGTGTCTAGCGCCATTGTTTTTGCTAATCGTCGTGACCAAACTCGATGGCTGTTTGATAAATTAAATAAAACGTCAATTACTTGTGGCATGCTGTCTGGTGAGGTTGCCCAGCAAAAAAGAACCAGCACGTTAAAGCGTTTTAAAGATGGCAATATAAAAGTGTTAGTGGCTACCGATGTAGCCGGCCGAGGCATTCACGTTAATGGTATTAGCCATGTGATTAACTATAACTTACCCGAAGACCCGGAAGATTATGTACACCGAATTGGTCGAACTGGCCGTGCTGGCGAAACTGGTACCTCTATTAGTTTAGCCTGTGAAGACGATGCTTTTATGTTGCTGGATATAGAAGAATTGTTGGGCGAAAAACTGGCATGTGAACAGCCGCCTTTAGAACTGATAAAGTAGAATAAATCAATTTCCCCCTTATTTTATAGCGTATTTTTAGTTTGTAGACGATCCAAATAAAACGCCGTCCCGCCACATACCGCTGCTGGTATTGTAATAAGGTTAAGCAGTGGAATCATAGACATGAATGTGGTGGTGGCGCCAAATCCTAAAGCGGTTACTCTATCGCTGTTTAAATCTTTTTTTAGTTGCCTAAACTTTATTTGATGGTTGTCATAACTGTAGTCAACATATTGTATGGCTAACATCCATGCGCCAAAAGTAAACCATACAAACGGCATTAAAGTCGCCAGTGGTGGAATAAAGAATGAGAACAACGATAGAAGTAATATAGGTATTAGCCAAAAAAAGTATTGCAGTAATTTTTGAATTTCACGTATTACGGCTTTAGGCGCAAGAGCCAGCAAAACTAATAAACCGCTGGGTGTTTCTACCGGCTTGCCAGCAATAACTGTTTCTGTTTGCTCGGCCAGTAGGCCATAAAATGGCGAGCCAATAAGGTTAGCGACAAAAGTAAAACAATAAACAATAAACTCATTGCTGCAAATAAAGGCCACAGTAACCATTTAATAAAGCTTAACCAGTCTGGTATTTGCTCGAGAAGCCCGTTTAGCCAAAAGTCAAAACTTTGGTATAGGTAAGAAAGGCTAAAATAGAAAAGTAACAGGTTGAGTACTAGCGGGATAATGACAAAGGGCAGAATTCGTGGCTCTTTAAGCAACTTAAACCCTTTAAATAAGTAACCGGCGCCAATACTAAAATTATTCATCATGTCAGTGTGTTAGTCAGTTTGGTTTTTCTTATTGGACGGTTGGTTTAATGGCCTATATGGCACCTTTGCGGCTCAATAATCTTAACGCGATTGCGCTTATATCGATATGCTTTTGTTGTAATTTAACGTTTGAGTGGTGTAAGACGTTTGCTTATTGAGTAGCCTTGTTAGCGATGAGAAAAAGCTTTGGCTAATCTTAAATGCATTATTTGTAGACTCCTTGTTGATTGTAAACACTTACTATTTAATGCAAATAATAATTATTACCAACGGCGTATTAGGCAAAAAAGTCTTTAATAAGAAGCTTTTGGATAAAGAGGATGGGATTAATCTTCGTTAGTCTTTTTAGCGGTTTTGTCCAGTGGCGGTAGCGGCCAGCCACCCAGCGATTTAAAGCGGTTGACGATATAGCAAAACAATTCGGCGGTTTTTTGCGTGTCATAGCTGGCGCTATGAGCGTCTTCGTTATCAAATTCAATGCCCGCATGATAACAAGCTTTGGCTAATACGGTTTGGCCAAGTGCAAGGCCGGCCAGGCTTGCAGTATCAAAGCTAGAAAACGGGTGAAACGGGCTGCGTTTGCTATCACAGCGGGTAATGGCAGCATTTAAAAAGCTCAGATCGAAAGAGGCGTTATGCGCCACCATAATTGCTCGTTTACAAGAGGCGACTTTTATTTCGCTGCGCACATGTTTGAATAAATCTTTAAGTACGACATCTTCATCTTGTGAGGGGCGAAGTGGGTGGTGCGGGTTAATGCCAGTGAATTCTAATGCGGCTGGATCGATGTTTGCGCCTTCGAAAGGGCGAACATGATAGCTGTAAGTCTCTCCGCAAAATACATTGCCTTGCTCATCCATTTTAATAATCGTGGCGGCAATTTCTAACATTGCATCGGTGGTAGCATTAAAGCCACCCGTTTCAATATCAATAACTACCGGTAGGTAACCACGAAACCGGGCTTCCATTAAATGATTGATATTAGATGTTGCGCTGCTTGCTTCTTCACTCATTCTGCTACTAACCGCCATAAAATATCTTGTCCGGCGCGTAGCGGAATTAATTGATCGCCAGCCATGGGTAATTGCTTAGGTGCTTGCCAAGTGGCTTTTTCTAAGGTGATTGTGCCGGTGTTGCGAGGCAGCTTGTAAAAGTCTGCGCCATAAAAACTGGCGAAACCTTCGAGTTTATCGAGTGCATTCATGCCATCAAAGGCTTCGGCATAAAGCTCAATAGCAGCATGTGCGGTGTAAGCGCCAGCACAGCCACAATCGCTTTCTTTGTTTTGCTGTGTATGCGGTGCTGAGTCGGTGCCAAGAAAGAATTTTTTATTACCACTAACAGCGGCGTTAAGTAAGGCTTGCTGATGACGCTGACGTTTTAATATCGGCAAACAGTAGTAGTGGGGGCGAATGCCGCCCGCTAGCATATCGTTGCGGTTATAAAGCAGGTGATGCGCCGTAATGGTGGCCGCAATATTATCGTTGCTGGCTTTAACAAATTCGACAGCTTGTTCGGTTGTTATATGTTCAAACACAATACGTAAATCAGGAAAGTCACTAACAACTTGCTTTAGTATTGTTTCAATAAAGAGTGCTTCGCGATCAAAGATGTCGACATCGCTGTGCGTTACCTCGCCATGAATGGCGAGCACCATGCCGGTTTTTTGCATAGCCTCGAGCGCGGGGTAGATTTTTTTAATATCGGTTACGCCGCTATCAGAATTAGTGGTTGCACCTGCAGGGTAGAGTTTTGCCGCATGCACTAGTCCAGATGCTTTTGCGGCTTCTATCGTCGCTGGGCTGGTTAAGTCGGTGAGATAAAGCACCATTAATGGGTCTAGTGATAAATGACTATCGACGGCAGCAATGATGCGGTTGCGGTAATTTTCTGCTTCGGCAGCATTGGTAACGGGGGGCACAAGGTTAGGCATAACAATAGTGCGCTCGAATTGTTTGGCCGCATCGTTTGCCGTTCGAGCTAAAGCCGCGCCATCGCGTAGATGAATATGCCAGTCATCAGGTTGGGTAAGAGTAATTGTGCTTGCTGAAGTCATTATTGGATTTGTCGTATTTGAATGTGTAAAAGTGGCTGAGGCGCTTAATTGCCTATATTGATTGATTTAAAAGATAACATATTTTAAGCCTTGGATGTTGGCTGCTTTGGTTGTAATACGCCCTTTATCGTTATGTATGCGGCATGATGCATTTTGAGACAACCTTTGCATTTTCAAATCAAGCTGGGCTTTTCAACGGTAAAGAAATCGGTGATTTGGCCGTTACTAGTTTAAATAATGATTGACTTTCAAAGCTTGACTGGAAAACACCCACAACTATGCCAATAGTCTTTGCCCATCAATATTGTGATTTATCTGTGTTTGTGCCTGAGCCTGGGCCTGTACTAAAGATACAGCAGAGTAAAATATTGAGATCTAACGTTTTTTTACTGGCGACAATTTTTTTAGTGAGTGGGCTGTTTCATTCAGCCGTGCAAGCATTGACCTTTCACCCCCGTATGGATCAATCCGAGTGGTTGTCGGATAGCCATGTGTTGCAATGTCAGTTAACGCAACCTATTCCCTTATTTGGTCGTGCGGTATTTGATCACAGTGCGGGCCAGCCGTTACGCTTTTATTTGCAGTCGGTGTCGAGTGCTATGGCGCAAGGGCAGGCACTGCTGCAGTCCGAAGCGCCTAGCTGGAACCCCACGTTAGGCGCCGTTAAATTAGCGCTGGTTAACGTTGCTGAAAGTGACAGGCCAATTAACTTAGAGGCGTCACTGGCTGACCAATTACTTAACGAACTCTATAAAGGCAAGTCTCCCAACTTTATTCGACGAGCAAGTAACACCCAAGCACAACTTGATGTGGATGAGGGTGATGAAGCAACGCTCGCAGAGCAGTTGGGTATCACTCAGCAAGCAACCGTAGATGATGTGTCGGTGATTAAGGTTGGCTTGTCTTCGGTACATTTTCGCGAAGCCTATTCTCAGTATCGCCAGTGTTTAGAGCAGCTAATGCCGGTGGGTTTTGAGCAATTGTCGCGTTCTCGCGTGCATTTTGATGCCGATAAGTGGCAGTTAACGGCTAAGACAATTGATTGGCTCAATACCATTGTCCGTTATGTTCAGGCCGATTCACAGATAAGTCAGCTCTATGTTGATGGTTATACCGATGATTTACGAGGTAGCGGCTATAACTCTCAATTGTCTAAAAAGCGGGCGGATGCGGTAACCGCTTACCTCATTAGCCAAGGTGTGCCCAAAGAGAAAATAACTACACGCTTTCATGGTGAGCGTTTTCCCGTGGCCAGCAATAAAACGGTTGAGGGACGATCGACTAATCGACGTGTCACCATTCGTTTAGACCGGCCTGGCACGGTAATCTCTCAGCGTTAAGCCGTTACCCCCCTTAATTTGGCGGTTTTTCGCTTCTTTAATTTCTGTTTATTGCTATTGATGCGTTATTTTCCCAACTAATTGCTGCCTATTGCTTGCAAGAGTGTCAGCGACCGTCTTTTTTCGATAAACTAGCCGCCGTTTTTCGCTGAGCACAGCTTTACCTTGTTGTCCGTCAGCGAGCCCGATAAATATGGCGACAGCGAGCTGCTGTGATAGCGCCCTAAGTAATAGTGATAGTGACAATCTATGAGTGATATTAAAAAAGTAGTACTGGCTTATTCTGGCGGACTGGATACATCGGTTATCGTTAAATGGTTACAAGAAACCTATAACTGTGAGGTGGTCACGTTTACCGCTGATATTGGCCAGGGCGAAGAAGTTGAGCCAGCGCGTGCTAAAGCCGAAGCTTTGGGTGTTAAAGAAATTTATATTGACGATATGCGCGAAGAATATGTGCGCGATTATGTCTTCCCTATGTTTCGCGCCAATGCAATTTATGAAGGCGAATACCTGTTAGGTACCTCGATTGCGCGCCCATTAATTGCCAAGCGCATGATTGATATTGCCAACGAAACCGGTGCCGATGCTATTTCGCATGGCGCCACGGGCAAGGGTAATGACCAAGTCCGTTTTGAGTTAGGCGCTTACGCGTTAAAGCCTGGCGTACAAGTGATTGCGCCATGGCGTGAGTGGGATTTGAATTCGCGCGATAAATTACTCGAATATTGCGAGATACATAAAATTCCTGTTGAAATGAAGCGCGGTAAAAAATCGCCATTTTCAATGGATGCTAACTTGTTGCACATTTCTTACGAAGGTGGCAATTTAGAAGACCCATGGTCAGAAGCCGAAGACGACATGTGGCGTTGGTCAGTAGCACCAGAAGACGCGCCAGACCAAGCAACTTACATGGAACTAACCTATGTAAAAGGTGACATCACCGAGATTGATGGTGTAGCAAAAACTCCCGCCGAAGTGTTAACCGAATTAAATGAAGTGGGTGGCGCTAACGGTATTGGTCGCTTAGATATTGTTGAAAACCGTTACGTGGGAATGAAATCCCGTGGCTGTTATGAGACACCTGGCGGCACGATTATGATGCGTGCGCACAGAGCTATTGAATCCATTACGCTTGATCGTGAAGTCGCGCATTTAAAAGATGAGTTAATGCCGCGTTATGCATCATTAGTGTATAACGGCTACTGGTGGTCGCCAGAACGCAAAATGCTTCAAGCCGCGATTGATGAATCGCAGCAATGTGTTAACGGTGTCGTGCGTTTAAAGCTGTATAAAGGCAACGTGATTGTTGTTGGTCGTAAGTCGGATGACAGTTTGTTTGACGAAGCGATTGCCACCTTTGATGACGACGAAGGTGCATATAACCAAAAAGATGCCGAAGGCTTTATTAAGTTAAACGCTTTACGCATGCGTATTGCGTCAAACAAAGGCCGAAAGTTAGATTAATGTTGTACCGGTTTTTTTTGTAATTTTCTCTGTAGCGTTCTGCGGTGCATGCCCAGAGCGCGAGCAGTAGCCGAAACATTACCTTCGTTCTCGGCTAAGGTCTTTTGAATATATTCCCACTCTAACCTTTCTACCGATAGCGGCTTTTCGTTAACCGGTGTTTTATCTTTGTTGGTATTTGAATTGTTTTCATCAAACGCGACGAGTATTTCATCAACGGTCGCTGGCTTGCATAAATAATTATTCGCACCGCGCTTTATGGCTTCAACCGTAGTGGCAATGCTGGAATAGCCGGTTAATACAATAATTTTTAATTGGGTATCCAAGTTGAGCAACTCAGGAATCAGCGATAATCCTGATTCTTTTCCCATATTTAAATCAATAACGGCATGACTAAAAATATTACCGACTTGCTGCATCAGTTGAATGGCTTGCTGTGGACTATTCGCTATAGAAGTAGAAAAATCTCGACGCTCAAGTGCGCGCGACAAAATAGAGCAAAAGACTTCGTCGTCGTCGACTAATAAAAAATGTTGCTGTTTGCTTGAGTTAGTCATCAAGAGCCTTGGCAGTAATTAATGGCAGCTGTATAACCGCCTCGGCACCACCTTGTTCTAGGTTGCGCAGTGATAACTGTCCACCATGTCGATGAATGCTTGCATTTGATAAAAATAAACCAAAGCCTAAACCTGGACTATTTTGGTCGCGACGATCATGTAAAGGCTGACGACTAAACTGTTGCAAAATAGTATCGGGGATTCCTTCGCCTTTATTAGAAACAATAATATGAATGTTATCGCTATGCTGTTGAATATCGACAGCGACAAATTCAGGACTGGCATTGGCAGCATTGTTTAATAGATTGGTTAATGCTTGAGATAGCGATTCATCACAGTAGATAACGGCATCAATGTTTTTGTCGGAAAATAAATTGACCACGACGACTTCAGGTCGCAGCGGATGCCAGTGGTCAATGCAAGCACTGACCAGAGCTTTAATATGAATGGCAGCTTTGTCACCAGGTTGTGTTTGCTGCGCGGTATGGACGAGTTTTTTTAAACTACTGCGGCATTGAATAATTTGTGATTTCATTAACGCTAAATCTGCTTGTTGATGATCACTTTGCGCGTCATCGCTAGTCATTTCATCAACTAATAAGCTCAGGCTATTAAGGGGTGTGCCAAGTTCATGGGCAGTGCCTGCAGCGAGCGTAGCAATAGAAAGAATTTGTTCATCATACAGTTGTTGTTCACGCTGTTGGTTAATAGCATTTTCTTGCGCACGTAACGCTTCTGCCATTCTTGAAACAAACCATGCAATTAATACCGCGCTGACCAAAAAGTTAAACCACATACCTAAATAGTGCGGGTTAAATACAGTGGCGACTTCGATACTACTAGCACTGTGTGCTAAATGCGGTTGATGATCAGTGGCGGTGGATACATGCCCAGTGTGTGAGAAAAATTCTAATGGCTGATAAGCGAATAAGAGTAACGAATACGCACCAACCGATAAGCCCGCAATGGCAGCGACATGGCGCTTGGGCAATGTCGCGGCAGCAATACTAAGAGGCACCAAAAAATAGGAGATAAATGGATTCGTTGCGCCACCAGTAAAGTACGCCAGTGCAAAAATAAACAGCACATCAACCGTTAATTGTGCCGAGAATTCGGTTTCGGTTACAGTTTTGGTTGCTGCGATATTTCTACGAAGCTTTAAGTAGGTGAGGGCAGTGATTAGCGCTTGTGAAGCAATGATTAAAGCAACCGCAAATAACTGGCTTTGAATGGCTAAATAAAGATAGCCATAAAGCGCAGCGACTGACATAAACACTAAGACGATAGCGCGTATCCAGCATAGCCGACGCAAATTAAGCGTCAGTGCTGCGAGTGTCAATGAGCTGTATTGATAGGCGGTCACATTCAATATTCTTTTCAGTATTTAGCTATCGTCAGTATTCGACAGGGTAGTGCCAAGCAGGGTGGTTTCAAGCGTGGCAGGCACGCAGTTTACTGAACTCTATATTGAATAGCAGCCCATTTTTATGGGTTGGCGGTGTTTTCCTTGTTGGTAACTCACTGATTAGCCTGCTTTAACTGGATGACTTAAAATAGCGGTAACAATTCCCTTAATTCTAAATGAGAATCAATTGCATTTCGTTTTATAAAATGCTCCAATATCGCATCGGAAACTGTATTGCCCCATGAGACAGTCCACTCTGTTGCCACGTTTGAGAGCTCAAATGAAAAATCGACCACGACTCGCCAATTTATTGCTTTCCCCCATTCTATTAGCGCCTGTTATAGCCTTACTTGCGGCCTGTTCTCCGCAATCTGAGCCCGATTCATTAGACCTGCCTGTAGAGAACCTCAGCTCAAATGACCCGATTGTGGTTTACTCGTCGCGTAACGAGCATTTAATAAGCCCTGTTTTTGCTTTGTTTACCAAAGAGACCGGTATTAATGTTGAGTTTACTACTGGCAAAGCCGGCGTATTAATTGAGCGTATTAAAGCCGAAGGGGTCAATACACCAGCCGACTTACTGGTGACCGTAGATGCAGGTACCTTAGGCTATGCGGCACAGCAAGGTATTTTTCAACCCTTAGGGTCGGCCGAAGTGATTTCGCGTGTGCCGGTTTATTTGCGCGATGACAATGATTTTTGGACAGGCTTATCACTGCGTGCTCGAACCATTGTTTACAGCACCGAGCGGGTTCAAGCTGAAAACTTATCGACTTATCAAGATTTAGGGAATGCACAGTGGCAAGGACGTTTATGTTTACGCACCTCGAAAAAAGTGTACAACCAATCACTCGTTGCCATGCTCATTGCCGAGCAAGGTGAAGCGAAAACGGAAGCCACAGTATCATCATGGGTAAACAACTTAGCGATCCCGCCAACATCTAATGACACCAAAGTAATGGAAGCTATTTTAGCGGGCCAGTGCGATGTAGGTATTGTGAATACCTATTACTTTGGTCGCTTACAGGCAAAGCAAGCCAATTTACCGTTAGCTCTTTTTTGGCCCAACCAGTCTATTGGTTTTTTAAGCGGTGTGCATGTAAACGTTGCGGGCGTTGGTATTCTTAAGCACAGCAAAAATGTTATGCAGGCTAAACGCTTAGTAGAGTGGTTAGTTTCTAATAATGCTCAAGCATTGTTTGCCGGCGTTAATAAGGAGTACCCCATTAATGAGGGCGTTGAGATGAATCCGCAAGTAGCCACATGGGGAACGTTTAAGCAAAGCCCATTGCCGTTAAGCCAAGCTTATATACTTCAACCCGCTGCGGTTAAATTAATGGATCGCGCAGGGTATAAATAACGATTTATGTTAAACCTTTTAAACTTAGGCAATCGCTTGCGCAAAATAAGTAAATGGCAAGTTTTTTTAGTGGTGATGGCCTTGCCAACGCTGCTCGCCTTGTTAGGTGTGTTAAGTTCTTTTCTGTATCCTGATATTGAAAGCCTGTCACATTTAGCACAATACGTTTTACCACAAACCATAAAGAACACGGTTTTTCTGGTTATTGGCGTAGGACTTATGACTACGATTTTAGGTGTTTCTTTGGCGTGGTTAACCGCAGTCTGTGATTTCCCACTGCGCAAATTTTTTGTTTGGGCGCTTATTTTACCTATGGCTATTCCAGGCTATGTTATGGCCTTTGCCTTGGTTGGCTTGTTTGAATACACCGGCCCGGTGCAAAACTTTTTGCGCGAAACGCTAGGCTCTTCGAGTGCTTTCCCGAATATTTATTCCTACGGTGGTGTGGTGCTGGCTTTAAGCTTAGCGCTTTATCCTTATACCTATTTAATGGTGCGTAATGCTTTTCAAACGCAGGGCTTGCGCAGTTTAGAAGTAGGGCAGTCGTTAGGCTTATCGGTACGCGAAAGTTTTTGGCGAATTTGCTTACCCATGGCAAGACCGTGGATTGTGGGTGGTGCGCTGCTAGTCATGATGGAAACGCTTTCAGATTTTGGCACCGTGGCCATCTTTAACTATGACACTTTAACGTCGGCCATTTATAAATCTTGGTTTGGCTTGTATTCATTATCCGCCGCGTTACAAGTTGCATCGGTATTATTGATTTTTGTAGTGGTTATTACTTTGCTCGAGCGGCGCAGCCGCGCGGACCAGCGTTTTTCGCAAGCACGCAGCAGCAAATCGGTAGCGGGAAGAATTTATTTACGCGGTACTTATCGTTGGTTGGCGCTATTAGCTTGTTTGCTAGTGTTTGGTTTAGCGTTTGTAATGCCTGTTATGCGTCTGCTGTACTGGGCCATACCTAATATGGATGTTGAGCTCACCTCGCAGTTTTGGCGTTATGTTGCAGGCTCAACGAGTTTATCGTTAATCGCAATGCTAATGATTGCCGGCTTAGCATTACTCATGGCTTTTTCAGCGCGAACTTATCATAGCCCATTTGCGAAAATGGCCGTGCGAGTTAGCACCATGGGTTATGCTTTGCCGGGTACGGTATTAGCTGTCGGTTTGTTTGTGCCAGTGGCCGCAATTGATAATGCGCTGGGCGCAATAGGCGTGCCGACACCGTTGCTGCAGGGCACGATGGTGGTCATGTTGTTAGCGTATAGCGTGCGTTTTATGGCGGTAGCTTTTTCGCCGCTAGAGAGTAACTTACTCAGAATTACACCATCGATTGATGCGGCATCTAGAAGTTTAGGTGTTTCGGGTATTAAAATGCTCACCAAAGTACATTTACCCATGGTTAAGGGAGGTTTGCTAACCGCTATGATATTAGTCTTTGTTGATGTTATGAAAGAGCTACCTATAACATTAATGACGCGCCCTTTTGGTTTTAATACTTTGGCGGTAAGAATTTTTGAATTAAGTTCAGAAGGCTTATGGGAGCGGGCAGCATTACCCGCATTAGCAATTGTATTAGTCGGTTTAATTCCAGCCTTCATTTTAATTAGAAAATCAGATACTCGTTAATGGATACCCATTAAGTGATGTTCGTTAATTAAAATACAGTAAAAAGTAGAGAGTAATAACGGTAAGCCTATGTCTAATAGCAGCGATAAAATCATGTCTTATGATCAAGACGCAATTAAAAGTTATTTATCGGTTGATAATGTTTCAATTGGCTTTGAATCGCGTGAAATATTATCGAACATTTCGTTTCAACTAAAGCGCGGTGATATTGGCTGCCTGCTGGGTCCTAGTGGTTGTGGTAAAACAACGTTACTCAGAAGTATTGCAGGGTTTGAATCTATTGATGACGGCATGATTCAGTTAAACGCAAAAGCATTAAGCCACGAAGGTTATGTGTTACCTGCAGAGCAGCGTAATATTGGTATGGTGTTTCAGGACTACGCGTTGTTCTCGCATTTAAATGTTATAGATAATATTGCTTTTGGTTTGCATCGTTTTTCTAAAGCGCAAGCACTGACACGAGCGAATGATTTAATTGCACGCATAGGATTAATTGGCAAAGAACAGGCTATGCCTCATGAATTGTCGGGTGGTGAGCAGCAGCGTGTCGCCTTGGCTAGAGCGTTAGCGCCAGAGCCGCAATTATTATTATTGGATGAGCCTTTTTCTAATTTAGATGTTGAGTTGCGTGAAAGCTTAAGTCGCGATGTGCGCGACATTATTAAACAATCCAATACTACGGCGTTAATGGTGACTCACGATCAGCACGAAGCCTTTGCTATGGCTGATTCCATTGGTGTTATTCAAAGCGGTAAGTTAGCGCAGTGGGGCAGTGCTTATACTATTTATCATGAGCCAGTAAACGCCTTCGTTGCCGACTTTGTTGGTCAAGGTGTGTTTCTTGAAGGCAAGATGTTATCGCCAAGTGAAGTTGATACCACCTTAGGCTGTTTTGAGCGAGAAATTTCACACGTTGAACAAGATAATTTAGCCGCGGGTGATAAAGTAAAAGTCCTTATTCGCCCCGATGATATTATTCACGATGATGAAAGCGAGTTAACCGCAAGGGTTATTACCCGCGATTTTCGTGGTGCAGAATTTTTATATACTTTAGCGTTAGCGAACGGCGAGGAATTGTTAGTAATGGTGCCGAGTCACCATAATCATGCCATTAACGAACAGATTGGTATTCGTCTTGAAATTGATCATGTCGTTGTTTTCAAATAGCTTTTAAATAGATTTAAATAGTTGTTTTTAAGTAGCGCTTTATTTAATTCTTAAGCTTACTTCTTAATTTGTTTTTTAATCTGCTTTTTAATTTATTTCAGGATCCGCTATAGGCTTAGCCGTCATAAATGCCTGATAACAAAAAATAGCCGTAGCGGTGAGGCCCCAAATTAAACCAAACACAACAGCGGCATCAAAAATGCCACGCCATGGTTGTGGGATATATTTAAATAGCAGTACAAAAATAATAATCATTGTAGATAGCAGAGTAGAAGTAATAATTCTGCGTTTGGGTGCGTTAAAAAATCCCATACAAAAGAGTGGCGCTAAAATTAACTGCAAGCCATTTGCATGTGACGACAAATAATGCACTCTAGCGGCAAAGCGAGGCGCATAGCTTTTTTGAAAGCCCTTATAGCCCTCGGAGTAAGCCATAAATATTAAGCTGACTAGCAATACAAACCATTGAAATAAAGTAAAAGGTTGGGTAAATGCCTCTACGGTATGCGCCGATAGCCTGACCATTGCGAAGCCCACCAGCGAGAAAAACCCAATAATGCCCCAGCTGCTGGCAAGTGCACCGATAATGGTAATAGGAGGGGAATCGGTGGAATCTGTTTGCATCATTATTATGGTCTATGGCGTAAAAAACGACCGCTATTCTTACATAAAGCCAGCACTTTTTCAGCTTTGATGGTTATTTATCGTGTAATAAAAGCCATGCCCAGTTTTTTTAGCAATGGGTGATTAGTGGCCAGTATATCAAGTGATTGTTAATGCACACCATGCATGCGCCGTTTAAGCAGCGGTGTGAGTGCAAAAATAAATAAACCTACCGCAATGCTGACTAGGCCGATAATTTGATAAACCGATATAGTAGCCACCACATCAAGTGCACCGTTAGTTGCTCCCTTAGCCGAACTGCCGGTTAGTGAGCTAATCCACCCCGCCACATAATTACCCATGGCCGAAAACAAAAACCAGGTGCCCATTAACATGCCAACAATACGCGTGGTGCTAAGTTTAGTGACCATAGATAAACCCACAGGGCTAAGGCTCAATTCAGCTAAGGTTAAAAATAAATAAATTAATACCAGCCATAAAAAGTTTCTGCCATTGCCGCTGCCTAAACTTAAGCCCCAAGAAAAAATCACATAGCCCAAACCAATTAACACCATAGCAATAGCAAACTTAGCCGGTGTTGATGGTTCAATATTGCTTTTGGATAAGCGCACCCAAAGCCACGCCATAAGTGGTGCAAATAACACAATAAATAAAGGGTTAAGCAACTGCACCTGAGAAGCTAATACATTAATACCCATAACGGTGCGGTCAAATTGTTGGTCGGCTAACAAGGTTAAGCTAGCGGCTTGTTGCTCGAACAGAGCCCAAAAAATAGATTGGGTGGCAATAAGAAAACAAGCAACGAACAAGCGGTCACGCTCTACAGCGCTGCACTGGGTTAAGCTGTAATAAAGAATTAAGGCAATCATGATTAAGCCAGAAATGCCCAGTAGTTGCCCAACCACACTTTGGTATTGAATTAAAAACCAGCTAATGCCAACTAAAACAATGCCGCCAAGATAAATAGCGTATTCTTTATTAATGCCCGCAAAGGCAATTTCTTTTAGTACTTCGGGTCGTCTTGCCTCTGCGCGGCCCTCTAATAAATGTTGTCCCCATAAAAATACTAGCAAGCCAAATAGCATGCCTATGCCGGCTAAGCCAAAGCCATAGTTCCAGCCATAGGTTTCGCCCACATAGCCGACCAGCGCGGTAGAAATAAGCGAGCCAAGGTTAATGCCCATATAAAAAATAGAAAAACCGCCATCGCGGCGAGGGTCTTTAGGGCCATAGAGCGCGCCAACAATGGTAGAGATATTGGCTTTAAGAAAGCCCACGCCCGTAATAATTAATGCCAGCGCTAAAAAAAACAGATTAATAAAATAGTTATCGCGCACCACGGTGTCGCCATCGAGGTAGGCAGCAGAGCCATGAAAGCCCATAAGAGCATGACCTGCGACTAACAATATGGCGCCATAAGTAACCGCTTTACGCGCACCGAGATAGCGGTCGGCAAGAAAGCCGCCAATAATCGGCATCATATAAACCAGGCCGGCGTAGGCGCCATAAATAAAGCTAGCTTGCTCGGCGCTGTATAAATGGTATTTAACGAGATAGAGCACCAGGATGGTACGCATGCCGTAATACGAAAAGCGCTCCCACATTTCGGTTAAAAAACAAATGGTAAGGCCAATAGGGTGGCCAAGAAATTCGCGCTGTTGAGAACCTTGAAAGCTAATATCGTTATTCATAGTGGTTGGCTTTTCCCGTTAAAAATTTATTCGCTTTGGTGCGCCATGGTCTTTAATAGTGCCTGTTATTGGGCATAGCATAACTTTTTGGCAGCAAATTGCTATTAATAAAATCATAACTATAAGAAAAATATAATAAAACGGTATTTGGCATAGTTAGTGCAAAACCTAAAGGGTAAATTGACTCACTGCATTATATTAATGCTATTTACTATTTGGAATATCCACAAATGACCCCCTTGTTATATTTATTTGCTGCTGGCGCAGCCATGACGTTGGTTTTTTCTTTGACGGCTTAGCGTTAAATAAGCGCTACACCCATTAAGGCTTATCCCTATAAGCTGATGTCTAAGCTCACCTAAAATTAATTTATTACTCACGACTTGTCATTATCTGGGCTTGTCGGGGATAACACCTATTGAACAACAGTGTATAATCCCGCGCTTTTTAGGATTAATAGCATTCCCTCTGCATAATATAAAAGACGCAGCATGGGTGTTATCCAAGAATAAGTGGGAATAGAGTCCATGGCTGATGCCAATTTTGTCAATGAAGTTAATAAGCGACGCACTTTCGCGATTATCTC
>JBELIP010000018.1:0-3095 GCA_042090785.1 Cellvibrionales bacterium
ATCTCGCATCCCGATGCGGGTAAAACTACGATTACTGAAAAGTTATTGCTGCTCGGTAAGTTGATACAGGTAGCGGGCTCGGTTAAAGGCAAAAAAGCCGATAGACATGCAACATCGGATTGGATGAGCATGGAGCAGGAGCGGGGCATCTCCGTGACGTCATCGGTGATGCAGTTTCCTTATAAAGATCGCGTCGTTAATTTATTGGACACACCCGGCCACGAAGATTTCTCTGAAGATACTTACCGCACACTCACGGCTGTAGACTCCGCCTTGATGGTGGTTGATGGCGCAAAAGGCGTTGAGGCGCGCACCATTAAATTAATGGAGGTGTGTCGTTTACGCAGTACACCTATCTTGAGCTTTGTTAATAAAATGGACCGTGATATTCGTGACCCCATTGAGTTGCTCGATGAAATAGAAGAAGTGTTAGGCATTGCCGCTGCGCCGATTAATTGGCCCATTGGTATGGGTAAAGGGTTTAAAGGCGTTTACAACTTATATACCGATACGATTCATGTGTTTGAACAAGGGCATAATTTTGTCGTTGCCGAAGATATTCAAGTGTCGGGTTTAAAATCGGATGAGGCAAAAACATTATTGGGTGTTTACTACGATGATTTTGTGGAAGAGATAGAGCTGGTGCGTGGTGCTAGTCATGAGTTTAACCAACAAGATTATTTAGACGGCCAATTAACACCGGTGTTTTTTGGTACGGCTATGGCGAATTTTGGTGTGCGTGAAATGCTCGATGGCTTTGTCGAGTGGGCACCAGCACCTATTGCTCGCCCCACAATTGATAGACAAGTTAATCCGTTAGAAGAAAAATTCTCGGGCTTTATTTTTAAAATTCAGGCTAATATGGACCCCAAGCATCGTGACCGTGTGGCCTTTATGCGTATTTGCTCAGGCTCTTATACTAAGGGTTTAAAAATGCACCATGTGCGTTTGGGTAAGGATGTAAAGATAGCTGACGCCGTTACGTTTAAAGCGGGTGAGCGAGAGGCGGTGAGTGAAGCATTGTCTGGCGACATTATTGGCTTGCATAATCATGGCACTATTCAAATTGGTGATACGTTTACTTCGGGTGAGATTTTAAAGTTCACTGGTATCCCGCATTTTGCGCCTGAATTGTTTAGACGTGTGCGTTTAAAAGATCCCTTAAAGATGAAAGCCTTGCAAAAAGGCTTGCAGCAGTTAGCCGAAGAGGGTTCTACACAGGTGTTTATGCCAAGGGGCAATAACGATTTAATTGTGGGTGCTGTGGGTGTTTTACAATTCGAGGTGGTTTCTTATCGCCTTAAAGATGAATACAAGGTGGAATGTATTTATGAGCCGGTTAACGTTTACACGGCGCACTGGGTTGAGTGTGACGATGAGAAAATGTTAGAGGAGTTTAAGCGTAAACAAAATGATAATTTAGCCATTGATGGCGGTGGGCATTTAAGTTATTTGGCGCCGACTCGCGTGAACCTTTCTTTAACACAAGAGCGCTGGCCTGATATTCAATTCCGCTCTACTCGCGAGCACTGATCATTAAAGGCTAACTATTAAAAGCTAGCGATTAAAAATCAGTTGCTTAAAGCCAGTTACTGTTTCATTAAATCATTGATCAATGACTGGTTAGCACCGCTGCGCTCTTGCGATATATTGTAAACGTTATAAGCCGAGACAGGGTTGCTTTTACCCCTTATTTTAATGGTTTTATGGTTGTCTACGCTCAGTGTGTACGTTTCTTTTAAGGCATCATGGCATTGTTCTTGAATAATAACTTGTCCCTGCTGGGCCTCATTACATAACCTTGATGCTAGGTTTACTGCATCACCAATAACGGTGTATTCCATGCGATCTTTGGAGCCGAGTAAGCCGGCGAGCATTTGCCCGCTGTTAATACCAATACGAAGGTGAATGGGAATTAAACCTTGGTCAATACGTTTTTTGTTAATGCGCTCGGTTAATTCTTGCATGAGTAATGCGCAGCAAACAGCATGGTATTGGTGGTCGCTATCGGCTCTGGCGGCACCAAAAACAATCATCACGCAGTCGCCTAAAAATTTATCGACAGTGCCAAAATGCAATTTGGCACAAGCCGCGTAATAGCCAAAGTATTCGTTTAATAGTTTGCTCACTTCTTCGGGCGACATTTGTTCTGACATTTGTGTAAAGCCGACAATATCAGCGAACAATGCGGTGGCTTGTACGTTCTCACCTTTAAAGTTGACATTGTCGAGTTCGCTAATCACTTTGTTGGCAACGTCAGGGTCTACAAATTTATTCAAAGCGTTTTCAACTTCTGACTTGCGCGCTAAGTCTTTGCTCATGCGGTTAAGCGACTGAATAAGCTGACCTAACTCATCATTACGACGCTCGGGTATATGTGTTAAATCACCGTTGTGAATATTGGCCGCAACGGTAGCAATATATTTTAACGGTGCCGTGACATGGCGACTCATAAAGAAAATAATGGTGGTAAGTAGCAAGCACAGCGCAATAGTGGTGGTGAATAACGTATAAGCCATTTGTTCAAAATGGCCCATTAACGAAGACTCATTAAATACCGCAACCGCAAAGCCGCCGGTGGCGTTTCTAAAGGTTATTGGATGTGAATAAACAACGCCGTAGTCAAACGTGGAGGCATTTGCCGCCTGTGCTTGAAATTCGTCGACTGGAAAAATGGATTTAGATTGTTTTAAATCACTGGCAGTTCTACTCGGCAAGATGCCAGTCACGGCAATGGCTTCGCCATGATGGTTATAAATACCTGAGCCAATAAAATTATTATCGAGTGACACTTGATTAATTAACACGCCAAGTTCCATTTTGGCATCGGCGAATAAGGGCTCTACAGCACTGGCTGCGAGTTGCGCTGTGATAACACGCGCAAATTGATCCATCTGCTTTTGCTGAAAGTTACGATGCGCATCAATCATAATATAGGCAAGTGCAATCATGCCAAACAGTAAAGGCAGCAAAAAATAAGCTGAGACTTTTAATTCAATTGGAAAGCGGATGCCGGGCAGCTTTATGGCTTCTAGTCTTGGCTGGCTTCGACGCTCTTGTCTTTTTTCGGAGTCGTTTTCAGACCTACGTTCAGA
>JBELIP010000018.1:3195-41228 GCA_042090785.1 Cellvibrionales bacterium
CTACGTTCAGACCTACGTTCAGAGCTCTGACTGAGCTGATCCATTGGAAGGGCATCAGTACGCTGGCCATTACTAGCATCGCTGGATCGTCTTTGGTGTTCAGAATTATTGTTTTGCACAACGGTGTTCCACGACTGAGCTAATCGATGTCTTATTGTAGACGGCTGATAAACGCGTTATTGAGAAGCGTTAAATACGCTAAATGACCAATTTGTGAAGCGTCTCACAATCATTTTGGCTACTAGTAACTCTAGTTGATTTACCATGATTTGCGACCGATAAGCGCAATTATTGGTTAATTTTTATTCATTTGCTCGGTTGGTGGCGGATTTTCGATAAAATTTTACACTCGTTATCAATAATTGGCTTGCAATGCGCTTGCGAGAAGAGCCGAATAGCCGTTGGTAAAAGTGTCAGCTAAGAGCGGGTTAACCGCCGTCACTTTTACTCGAGGAAACATCATTGTTTTTTAATTAGTATTAAATAGGGGATTGTATGAATATCGTATGTAAATCTTTAATTGCTATGTTAACTGCCATAGTTTTAGTTGCTTGTAATAGTGATGATGGCTCAGTTATTTCCAATGCTAGCGAAGCTGCTTCTGATGCGGTTGAGGGTACTTTAGAGAGTGTCAGCGGTGCATTAGATGGCGTAACAGAAAGTGCCGGTGATATGGTTGATAGTGCCTCGGACGCTGTTGGCAATGCGGTTGATAGTGCGTCTGAAATGGCGACTGATGCGGCCGACGCGATTAGCGATATGAGTGGCGAACTGAATGAAGAGCTGAGTGACGTCGAAGCTGCGGATGTTGAAGTTGACACATCGGCGATTGATGTTGCCAAAGCAGATGTAGATACTTTGTTGCAGTAAAACAGTTTATTTGTTGATGCAATAATAAAATAGCTAGCCGGTATAATGCTAAAAAAAATTATGCCGGCATAGCAATATAGCCAAAAAAATAATAAATTTTAAACGGTGTTAGTTTTGTGCTTCTTTATCTACGCCCATTTTCTTTCGTCGTAGCATGCCTAAGCGATGCGCTAATACTTGCATATCTTCAACGGTATCTGATTCATCCATAATTTCTAAGCCGAGCAAACTTTCAAGAATATCTTCAAAAGTAATAATGCCCTGTGTGTCGCCGTATTCGCTAACTACCAGCATGATATGCACACCACTACCAACAAACCTTTCGAATGCCTGTAGTAACGAAAAAGCATCTAATATCGCATCAAGTTCGCGTCTAAAATGTTTAAGGGCGACTTCACCTTGGCCATTATTTTGCGCAATGAGTAAGTCATCTCGTAACACGAAGCCGGTTATTTTATCCTGATCAGTATAAATAGGAATGCGCGAGAACATCGTACGGTTTTGTTTGCTTAGTAACTCGGCAATTGAGCTGTCTTCATGCATGGCAAATACGACGGAACGCGGTGTCATAACGCTACGTACTTTTTCTTCTCGCAGACGAAATAAATTATTCAGTACCAGCGATTCATGTTTGGCGAGCTGGCCTTCTTGTTCACCCAGTTTGGCCATGGCCGAAAACTCTTTACGGCTAAACCCTTGCAGTGTTGCTTCGTGCGATAAACCTTGGGTTAATTTATTTGAGAGTAAAACAAAGGGATATAACAGCCGAATTAAAAAGCGCAAGCTGTAGGCGGTTATAGGTGCGAGCTTACGCCAATAGTTCGCGCCTAAGGCTTTAGGAATAATTTCAGAAAATATCAGAATCACTAACGTGAGAATGGCAGAGAAAATGCCTAAATAGACACTACCAAATATGGTTGCAGCCTGTGCACCGGCGCCAGCAGCGCCCATGGTATGAGCAATGGTGTTTAACGTTAGAATCACCGCCAGCGGGCTGTTGATATCTTCTTTGAGTTCTCGCAGCACAGGGCCATGGGCTTTGCCTTCTTGTTCTGCGTTAACAATATATGACATAGAAACGCTTAATAGCACCGCCTCTGCAATGGAGCAGAGAAATGAAAAACCAACAGCAATAATAATAAAGGTCGTTAGTAATAGCATGGCTGCTATTGTGCCCAATAAAATCAAGAAATGACATTTAAATTAATGAGTATTCGAGATTTTCTTGGTAAAAACTCAAAGACACATCAAGTATCGGTTATAGATATTTAATACTCAGTCATTCAGTCATTCAGTCACTGGTACTTTTTTATCCTATTAGGACGAACAACTCACACTGATACGCTTACCCCAATCGGGCGGCTGTTTTGCATAATCTTCAAAGGCCGGTTGCTCGTCAAAAGGCTTGCTTAATACTTCTGCCAATTGCTCTAGTTCTTTATAGTCACCTGCTTCGGCTTTTTCTATCGCTTGCTGCGCTAAGTAATTGCGTAATACATATTTAGGATTAACTTTGGCCATCGCTTGCTGCCGTTCTGTCTCGTCAATGCCTTCTTCTTTTAACCGCTGTTGATATTGACTCAGCCAAGCGTCAAAGCTGTCTCTATCTATAAAGTTATCACGCAGCGGATGCTGCTTATCATTGCTGTTAACCGTGCCGAGCTGCCTAAAGGTATTGGTGAAATCGGCTGCTGAACTTTGCATTAATTGTAATAATTCAGAAACGAGCGATTGGTCGTTATCACTCGCCGTTTGCAAGCCAAGCTTGTTGCGCATCAGCGTGGAGTAATGGCCTATAAGGCTAGGGCGATAGCCCTCTAGTGCGGCTTTAATTTGTGTTTCATCAATTAATGATGATAGTGCTTGTGCGAGTGCATTAAGATTCCACAGTGCGACACCTGGCTGTGCATTAAAAGCATAGCGGCCTGAATGGTCTGAGTGATTACAAATAAAGCCTTCGTTGTAATCATCTAAAAAGCCAAAGGGGCCGTAATCAAAAGTCTCGCCAATAATAGACATATTGTCAGTGTTCATAACGCCGTGGGCAAAACCAACACTTTGCCATTGGGCAATCATTAATGCGGTTTTTTCTACCACTTGCGAGAAAAAAACAGCATACCGTTGGCTGCCGTTATATTCGGCGGCTTTTGGAAAGTGTTTATCAATACAATAATCGGCTAGCTTTTTTACCAGTTCGGGTTGCTCGGTATAGTGAAAAAACTCAAAACTACCAAAGCGAATATGGCTGCCTGCTACGCGAACTAACATGGCAGCATGCTCTTCTTTTTCGCGCCAAACGGTTTGCTCGCCAGAAGTAATGCAAAGCGACCGTGTGGATGCAATACCCAGTGCGCTCATGGCTTGACCGCATAAGTATTCTCTAATACTCGATCGTAATACTGCACGACCATCACCCATGCGTGAATAGGGGGTGGGTCCTGCGCCTTTTAAATGCAGGTCGAATGTCCCTTGGGCTGTATTAACTTCGCCTAATAATAAGCCACGACCATCACCTAACTGATTAACATAGTGGCCAAATTGGTGGCCAGCATAAACCATGGCAAGCGACTTGCTGTTGGCTAGGGCGGCGCCACCACTAAATGCGGATAAAAACGGTTCACCATTGTTGCTGAATAAATCCATCCCCAAGCTATTTGCTAGTGCTTGATTGCGAATAACCCAGTGCGATTTGCCAATAGGGCTAGCTGTTGTAGCGCTATAGAGTCGCGAATCGAGTTGTGCAAAGCTATTGCTTAGTGTGGGTATGGGATTCATAGATAAATAATGTATTAAAGGCTTAATTGTATTTTATTGTATAGGATTGTGGCGCAAGTATATCGCTAAAATGGCAAGTGTGGAAAAGGGATAATAAAAACGAGCAATGTAAGAAAAAACTGATGGAGGTGGGCTGGTAGGGTAAAGCCTGAGAGTAGCGATGGCAGCTATGTTTATCCTGCTAAGCGAAATTTAATAGGCATAATGACTTCAAAGAATTCGCCATGAAGATTTTTTGGCGCAGCTGGAAATGGCGATGAGTTTTTTACCGCGCGTGCTGCGGCCTTATTTAATGAGCTAAAGTCGGCGCGCTTATCGTAGTTAACATTTTGTATTTTACCATCGCGGCTAATAGTGAGTTTTAGTATGACATCACCTTGTTGGTTTCTATCGATTGCGGATTCTGGATATATAACGTGTTGATAAGTTTTTTTTAATAAGCTTGAACGATAAATTCGAAATAACCCCGCTTGCTGGGCTGATGACTGTGTTTGGCTGACGGCTGGCGTGTTTTTAATGGCGGGCGGTTGTTCAAACTGGTTGTCGAGCTTTATAGTGATTTCATTATCATTGGTGGATTTTAAAACCGACTGGGTGCTGCTATTAGCATGATCTTCGATAAGTTCAGAAGCATGAGTGAGCGTGATATGACTCGCTAAACTAGTAACGATAAGCCATTTGAAAAAATTGGCTAATGTTGTTGAGCGTATAATTTTCATAACCCAAAACCTTTAAATAATGAATAGTTAAATGTATCGATTTATTATTTTAGGTGGGGAATGGCGCAAAATGATTGAGCAATAGTTCTTGTAGAGACCTTCAGTATTACTTTCGTAATAGTTAACAGTATAGTTGGGCTTAAAAAAATCACATGAACTATTTAAAATAAATGGTCGATATTTAAATTTTATAACATGGATTAAGCATAATTTATGCTTTTTTAGCGATAAATCATGACTCGTTCTCATATTATACTTATCGAGTGATCAGAAAGTTAAGAGGTTTATGTGTAAGAGCTATATGTGTAATAGCTATATGTTTAATAGCTAGGGGGTAATCTTATAGCCTGCCGCTACGCCAGTTTTTTTCCCATATAACGAGTACTTTTTCTGAATAGCGGGTTTTTCCTACGCTACCGTTATAGCGCGCTAAAGCCAGTGCTAAATCCCCATTTTCTTTTTGCAAATAAAATTGCAAAATTTTGCAGCCGTAGCGAATGTTGGTGGCAATGTCTGTGAGGTTGTCACCAGTGCGACCAATTTCATTTTTCCAAAAGGGCATGACCTGCATTAAACCTTGGGCGCCTGCCGATGAAACAGCAAAACGATTAAAGCTACTCTCGGCGGCAATAACGGCTAATACAATATCGGGGGCAAGATTGCTATTAAGCGCTTCTTGATAAACGGCAGTGAGAATAGAATAAGATTCTTTGTCACTTATTTTATAAGCGCTCATGCGTGCGCGCATGCCTAGCAACCACACCTCAGCATCAAACTTATCCTTAAGCGCAACATCTTTACCTAGGTTGCGTTGCAGAAAGATTTTTAATTCTTCATCGTTAATCTGCTGTGAGCGATCATTGCTGGCAGCATAGACATTGGCGTGCTGTGACGAGAAGAGCGGCGAGAAAAATGCCGAAGCACTTGTTAGCATTAAGCTAATAAGTGCTGTTTTTAGGCTTTTAGTTAAGCTTTTAGCTATCCGTGACCATTGCATAGATAAACATAGCTCTGTTAAGGCGATTAGGTGTGGCTTTATTCATTAATGCATTGCATTAGCTCATTAATGTTAGCAGTTGCTCAATCGCAGCGTCGACAGGCATATCCTGATTTTCAGACGCAGAGCGTGCACGATATTCTAATACGCCACGATCTAAGCCTTTATCGCCAATGACTATACGATGTGGAACACCGATTAATTCCATATCGGCAAATTTAACACCGGGTCGTTCATTTCTATCGTCAAGCAATACTTCAATATTATTATCGAGTAACTGCTGATATAACGATTCGGTTAACGTTTTAACGCGCTCCGATTTCTGTATATTAATGGGCACTAGCACGATTTGAAACGGTGCAATAGATGCAGGCCAAACAATACCGCCATCATCATGATTTTGCTCGATGGCGGCCGCCATAACGCGTGACACGCCGATGCCATAGCAGCCCATGTAAACAACTTCGCTTTTACCCGACTCATTCAGTACGGTGGCATTAAGTGCTTCGCTATATTTTTTGCCCAGTTGAAAGATGTGCCCAACTTCTATGCCACGTTTTATTAATAACTCACCTTGGCCATCGGGACTTGGGTCGCCAGCAACCACACAGCGAATATCATGAATGGCCGAGGCTTCTGCATCGCGCCCCCAGTTGGCACCGGTAAAGTGCTGGCCATCTTGATTGGCGCCACAAACAAAATTGCCTACCACAGCGGCGGCATGATCAACAATTATCGGCATGTCTAATTTAACTGGGCCAATAGAGCCAGGTGTGCAACCGGTGGCAGCAAGAATATCGGCTTCGCTTGCCATGGTTAACGGCGAGGCGACATGTTCGAGTTTCTCGGCTTTAAGTTCATTCAGTTGATGGTCGCCGCGTAATACCAACGCAATTAATGTGGACGAGCAGTTTTTATCAGCATTAACGAGTAAGGTTTTTACACTGTGTTCGGCGGGAATTTTGAGTTGCTCGCAGACATCAGTAATGGTTTTTGCGTTAGGCGTGTCAACTGTAGAGAGGGACTGTTGTTCAACGGCGGTCACGTTAGCGGGTGCAATGGCTTCGGCTAATTCAACATTCGCGGCATAGTCGCTGCTATTACTAAAGGCAATGTCGTCTTCGCCAGACTCAGCTAACACATGGAACTCATGACTAGCGCTGCCACCAATAGAGCCGGTGTCGGCTAATACTGCGCGAAAATCTAAACCGATGCGGCTAAATATGCTTGAGTAAGCACTGTGCATGCCGTCATAAACTTCGCTAAGGCTGGCTTGGCTTATATGAAATGAGTAAGCGTCTTTCATGGTGAATTCACGGGCGCGCATAATGCCAAAGCGAGGGCGAATTTCATCGCGAAACTTGGTTTGAATTTGATATAGGTTAATAGGCAGTTGTTTGTAGCTTTGTAATTCGTTACGCATTAAGTCGGTAATCACTTCTTCGTGCGTTGGCCCTAAGCAAAAGCCGCGCTGATGACGATCTTTTATGCGTAATAATTCAGCGCCGTATTGGTCCCAGCGGCCAGATTCTTCCCAGAGTTCGGCTGGTTGAACAACAGGCATTAATATTTCTTGTGCACCTGCATTATTCATTTCTTCGCGCACAATAGCTTCAATTTTACGCAGCACACGCAGGCCCATGGGTAGCCAAGTATATAAACCAGAGGCTAGTTTGCGGATCATGCCCGCGCGTAACATTAATTGATGACTAATCACTTCAGCATCGGCTGGGGTTTCTTTTAATGTGGCTATTAACAGTTGGCTGGCGCGCATAATATGGTTTTCTATTTATCAGGGTTTAGAAATAAAAACCGGGGCTGGAAAATCCATGCCCCGGTCAGCGACGTGTTCATTTAAATAAGCGAATACGTCTATCTTTCATTATTAAATGACGCTTGAGTAATTACTCGGCCATTTCTTTCAGTTTCTTCAATGGACGTACTTTAACCGCAATGCTGGCTGGTTTTGCTTTAAATACTGTTTCTTCGCCAGTGAATGGGTTAATACCTTTGCGTGCTTTACGTGCTGGTTTCTTAACTGTCGTCACTTTAAGCATGCCAGGTAAAACGAATTCACCACAAGCACGTTTTTTAATGTGACGCTCAATTAATGAAGAAAGCTCATCAATAACCGCACCGACTTGCTTACGGCTAAGATCCGTTGATTCTGCAATTTCAGTCAAAATTTGAGTTTTGCTGTAACGTGCACCAATTGCTTTACCAGCAGCTGGTTTAGCAACCGCTTTCTTAGCTGCTTTTTTTGCAGCTGGCTTTTTCTTAGCAGCAGCTTTCTTTTTAGCAGGAGCTTTTTTCTTTGCAGCAACTTTTTTAACAACTTTCTTAGCAGCTGGTTTTTTCTTAGCAGCAGTTTTTTTAGCAGCCATGGGTTATCCTCAGTTAGTCAATTAAAGCTATTTTTGAATCCAGCTTGCGCTGGGTTAATTTACGTCTTGCTTTGCTACTTTATTTTAATCTAATAGGCAAAAAAAGCTGTAAAACAGGGCTTATTTTGCTGTTGTTTAAAACACAGTTGCAAAGTTTAAAAACGACGGACGTATATATATCGAAAACAGGATACGCTGGCAATCAAAAAAAGCCTTATTTTTAGGGTTTTTTTGGCATTTTTTAAAAGTTGTTACATACGGGTTTTTTATTATTGATGTGTTCTTTTGTCAATTCAGCCCATCATTTAAGTTGTTAGCTTACGATGCTGGAGTAAAAATAGAAATTGTTTATTGAATTAGCGCAGGCTTAGTTAGGTGTATCAGTGGTGCGGTTTCTTTAAGGCATAAATAGCCCTGAAAGTGGATGCTAACCGTTAAAGGTACTGAAATGGGCTTTTTATGTGTTCTAAAACCTTATTCTGTGTTTAAACAGAAGCAAAACATAGAGTATAATGCCGCGCGCTTAAGCTCGGGTTGGCTATGATTGTGCTAAAACTGGCTAGTTAATAGGTCATTTTCTTGGGTAACGAGTTAAGTCAATGAACCTTTATATTAAGAAGGTCATTAAGAAAATAGTTAAGACACAAGCAAGGCGGAGAAAAACGCGGTTATGCCGATTTACGAATATCAATGTGAAGCTTGCCATCATAAGATGGAGGCATTACAAAAAATGGCTGATGCGCCATTAACAACTTGTCCAGCGTGTGAGCAGGAGACATTAAAAAAGCTGATTTCTGCAGCAGCCTTTAAATTAAAAGGTAATGGTTGGTACGAGACGGATTTTAAGAACAGTAATAAGCCAGCGGCAAGTAGTGATACATCTAGCTCCGATAAAGCCGCTAGTTAGTAAATGCCCTTATTTTATTTGCGGTGTTTTTTTATAACCGCTATTAACGATAACAAACATGCTGAGTTAAATGCATTTACTCAGCAAGCACAATTAATGATAACGAGGTTTTCTTGACAGATTCAGCGAGTAAGTCCGGCGCTAGCAGCCGCAGAAGTGACTATTGTGGCCAAGTTGGCTTGGCACAGGTCGATACAGAGGTGTCACTTTACGGTTGGGTTGACCGCCGTCGTGACCATGGTGGCGTTATTTTTATTGATTTGCGCGACCGTGATGGCATTGTTCAAGTGGTATTTGATCCTGATACCGGCGATAACTTTGCGTTAGCCGATAAAGTGCGCAGCGAATATGTTTTGCACGTAAAGGGCGTTGTTCGTGCTCGTTCAGAGGCAACGGTTAACCCAGATATGGCCACTGGCGCGATTGAAGTCTATGCAAAATCGTTAGAAATTTTAAACCAAGCTGAAACACCGCCGTTTCAGCTCGATGAGTTCACCGATGTGGGTGAAGATGTTCGCCTTAAGTACCGCTATTTGGATTTGCGCCGCAATGATATGCAGCAAAAGCTGCGTTTGCGCTCGCGCGTTTCGTCCAATATCCGTAGTTTTCTTGATCGCGAAGGTTTTTTAGATATTGAAACACCTATTCTTACTCGTGCTACGCCAGAAGGCGCGCGCGACTATTTAGTGCCTAGCCGAACACACGAAGGTAAGTTCTTTGCGCTGCCGCAGTCACCGCAGCTATTTAAGCAGTTGCTAATGGTGTCGGGTTTTGACCGTTACTATCAAATTGCTAAGTGTTTTCGTGATGAGGATTTACGCGCTGACAGGCAGCCTGAATTTACCCAAATTGATATTGAAACCACGTTTATGTCTGAAGCCGAAATTATGGATATGACTGAGCGGTTAATTTCTGAGTTATTTGCCGAAGTCATGAATGTGAAGTTTGATCGCTTTCCTAAAATGCCTTATGCCGAGGCTATGCAGGATTACGGTAGTGATAAACCCGATTTACGTATTCCATTAAAGTTGGTTGATGTCAACGATTTAATGTCGACAGTTGAGTTTAAAGTGTTTAACGGCCCAGCTAACGATCCTGAAGGTCGCGTAGCGGCATTAAAAGTGCCGGGTGGAAGCAAGTTAAGCCGCAAAGAAATTGATGGTTATACCGATTTTGTCGGTATTTATGGTGCTAAGGGCTTGGCTTGGGTCAAAGTGAATGACCGTGCTGCTGGCCTTGAAGGTTTGCAATCGCCCATTCTCAAGTTTATGCCTGATGAAACGGTGCTGGCATTAATGGATAGATTGGCAGTCGAAGATGGCGATATTGTCTTTTTTGGTGCCGATAAAACCCATATTGTTAATGAGGCCTTAGGCGCCTTGCGTTGTAAGTTAGGTGAAGACCTCAATCTTTACACCTGCGAATGGGCTCCTTTATGGGTTGTTGATTTCCCCATGTTTGAGAAAACCGATAGCGGTCAGTGGACGGCATTGCATCACCCATTTACTGCGCCATCGTGCAGTCCAGAAGCACTAGAAGCCGGCCCTGGCAGCGCGTTATCGCAGGCTTATGACATGGTGCTTAACGGTACTGAATTAGGTGGCGGTTCTATTCGTATTCATCGTGCAGAAATGCAATCAGCGGTTTTCCGTTTGTTATCCATTAGCAAAGAAGAAGCCCAAGAGAAGTTTGGTTTCTTATTAGATGCATTGAAATACGGTGCGCCACCGCACGGCGGCTTGGCTTTTGGTCTCGATCGCTTAGTTATGCTAATGAGCGGTTCTAGCTCTATTCGCGATGTCATTGCCTTTCCTAAAACGCAATCGGCGGCTTGTGTTATGACCGAAGCGCCGGGTAATGTTGATAGTAAGCAGTTGCGCGAGTTAAATATTAAGTTACGTCAAATCGAGTCGGCAGATAAGCCGGCTTAATCTTTACGCTCACTTTTTGTTTTTTAAGC
Organism: Cellvibrionales bacterium; assembly: GCA_042090785.1. GTDB lineage: Bacteria > Pseudomonadota > Gammaproteobacteria > Pseudomonadales > UBA7434 > UBA7434. The sequence goes on from JBELIP010000018.1 coordinate 13,808, forward strand.
AAAAAGTGAGCGATTCCTGTCTTTTGTTAGTTCTCTGCTCGTTTTTCAAAACACGGTAAATCAGTTAGTTTAGTCGGCTTTTTTTATGCCTTTAACCTAAGCGAATAATGCTAGGTGCAAATCCGCAATACCTGAGTATAATCACATGTATTCTGTGCTATGAGCTGGCGCTTGTTTTTATTGTTGTAATTTTATGAGTAAGCACTTTTGACGATTATTCTAGGTATTGATCCCGGTTCGCGAGTCACTGGTTATGGGCTCATTGTCGCCAATAAAGGTCAACCAAAATACCTTGCCAGTGGTTGCATTCGAATGCCAAGCGGTGATATGTCTGAACGTTTATTAACCATCAACCAAAACATTACTCAATTAATTAACGAGTACGCGCCAGATCAGGCCGCTATCGAACAAGTATTTGTGGGTAAAAGCGCGAGTTCGGCACTTAAGCTAGGTCATGCTCGGGGTGCGGCCATGCTGGCCATTGCCTCCGCGAATATCCCATTAGGCGAATATGCACCAAGGTCTATTAAACAAGCGGTGGCAGGTACCGGTGCTGCCGACAAAGTACAAGTGCAAGATATGGTGGTTAAATTACTGCGTCTAAGCAAATCGCCACCTTCCGATGCTGCCGATGCGCTTGCTGTGGCGCTGTGTCACACTTACAGCGATAATCCCTATGCTCAGGTTTTGTAATGGCTACTCAGCAATGCCAAAGAGTAATTTTTTATTTTTATGATGATGACAGTAATTAATGATTAGTTTTTTATCGGGTACATTAGTTGAAAAAACCGCACCGTTTCTGATGATGGACGTAAACGGTGTTGGGTATGAAGTTCAGGCCTCGCTAAACACATTTGCTGTGCTGCCTAAAACCGGTGAGGTTATACGTTTGCTCACCCATTTTGTCGTGCGAGAAGATGCGCAGTTACTGTATGGTTTTGCTGATGCTGCCGAGCGACAATTGTTTCGTACCTTAATAAAGGTGAATGGCGTTGGCCCTAAATTGGCACTGGCGATATTGTCGGGTATGGATGCTGCTTCATTTAGCCGCTGCGTTTTAGCCGGTGATGTTGTGGCACTAACCCGTTTACCGGGTGTGGGAAAGAAAACTGCCGAGCGCTTAATTGTTGAAATGAAAGACCGTTTACGCGAATGGCACTTGGAAACGCCGAGCTTATTGGCTGAAGGCAGCGATAGTCAGGATGTTGGTGTCAGCCAATCGGTGATGATAGCTGAGGCCGAAACGGCATTAATTGCCTTGGGTTATAAACCGGTTGAGGCAAGTAAGGCTTTGGCCAAGCTTGATCTATCTGCTATTGATAGTAGCGAAAGCGCTATTCGAGCCGCTTTACAAACCATGCTGCAGCGTTAGTTTAGGAATACACCATGATAGAAGCTGATAGAATTATTGCCGGTGATGTTGTTGACGAAGAGTACCAGCATGATCGCGCGCTGCGCCCCAAAATGCTGGCCGATTATGTTGGTCAGCCAGCCGTTTGTGAGCAAATGGAAGTGTTTATTGGCGCTGCCCGCAACCGCAGCGAAGCCTTAGATCACACCTTAATATTTGGGCCGCCCGGTTTAGGTAAAACAACACTTGCTCATATTATTGCTAATGAATTAAATGTTGAGTTACATACCACTTCAGGACCAGTGTTAGAGCGTCCGGGCGATTTAGCGGCGATGCTAACCAACCTCAGTAAAGATGACGTGTTATTTATAGATGAAATTCATCGCTTGAGCCCAGTGGTTGAAGAAGTACTGTATCCGGCCATGGAAGATTATCAACTGGATATTATGATTGGTGAAGGTCCGTCGGCACGTTCAATTAAATTAGATTTGCCACCGTTTACTTTGGTGGGCGCCACCACGCGAGCAGGTTCTCTAACGTCTCCGCTAAGAGATAGGTTTGGTATTGTCCAGCGCTTAGAGTTTTATGGCATGGATGATTTAAGTCGTATTATTTTACGCGCGGCCTCTTTGCTCAATGTTGAAATAGAATTGGATGGCGCGCGTGAAATAGCGCGTCGTTCGCGAGGCACACCGCGTATCGCTAATCGTTTATTACGCCGAGTGCGCGATTTTGCCGACGTTAAGCACGACGGTGTTGTGACTGCAGCAGTAGCCGACAGTGCATTAAATGTATTAAATATCGACCCGCAAGGGTTTGATCATATGGATAGACGCTTATTGTTGTCGATTATCGAAAAGTTTGATGGCGGGCCGGTGGGCGTTGATAATTTAGCTGCTGCTATTAGTGAAGAGCGCGGCACAATAGAAGATGTGTTAGAGCCATTTTTAATTCAGCAAGGGTTTATTCAGCGCACGCCTCGCGGTCGTATTGCTACTCGTCGCGCTTACGAGCATTTTGGTTTGCCAGCGCCGCAACGCGAAGAGAGTTAGCGAGGATTGAGTGAATTCGGGGGATTCAGAGGATTCAGAGGATTAAAAGGTGTTATCTAACGTATCGACAAGCCCAATAGAGATTGATATACCTGTACGTGTTTATATTGAAGACACGGATGCCGGTGGCATTGTCTATTATGTGAATTATTTAAAGTTTATGGAACGCGCGCGCACTGAACTTATGCGCAGCTTAGGTTATGGTAAAGCGGCTATTTTTGCCGATGATTTAATGTTTGTCGTGCATTCGCTGAATGTTAATTATCGTGCCTCAGCAAAACTCGATGATGAATTGCATGTTGTTGCTAAAATCACAAAAGTGGGCAAAGTCGCGGTAGTGTTTGAACAATCTATTCGTTGTGGTGACCAAGTGCTTTGCGATGGTGAGGTAAAGGTGGCTTGTGTGCGACGCAGCGACCAAAAACCTGCCAGTATGCCGCAGCGCTTGCTTGAGCAGTTAAAGCATTAATTTTTTTGAAAGCCGTTTTTTGAAAGCCGTTTAATAAAGCAGGAGTTACAACGTGGGTGAGCAGCTGTCTATTTGGAGCTTAATACTCGAAGCAAGTTTGTTAGTGCAGCTTGTTATGCTGTCATTAATGTTGGCATCGATTTTTTCATGGTCAATGATACTGCAGCGCGTGGGCGTCTTTCGTCGTGCACATAGTGAGTTGCTAGCTTTTGAAGATGAGTTTTGGTCAGGTGTCGATTTAGGACAGCTGTATCGCTCAGGCACTAGCCGCGGAGAAAGTGAATCTATTGAGGGTGTTGAAGCAATTTTTCGTGCTGGTTTTAAAGAGTTTTCGCGGTTGCGCCAGCAGGGTAATATCGATTCTGATGCCATTATGGCCGGAGCAGAGCGCGCTATGCGTGTTGCCTTAGCACGTGAAGAAGAGCATTTAGAACGCCATTTACCGTTTTTAGCCAACGTCGGTTCTGCTAGTCCTTATGTCGGTTTATTTGGAACAGTTTGGGGCGTTATGGGCGCGTTTCGCGGATTAGCGAACACCCATCAAGCCACATTGGCCTCGGTTGCTCCGGGGATTTCAGAAGCCTTAATTGCAACTGCTATGGGTTTGTTTGCCGCCATTCCAGCGGTGATTGCCTACAACCGGTTTTCTGCTCGGGTCGATATGCTGAGCAATCGCTATGAAAACTTTGCCGATGAATTTACCAGTATTTTGCATCGACAGGTTCATGCAGCAGCTAAATCTTAACGCTTTATTCATTAAGTGATTCACATTAGGTGATTCACAAAAAATGATGGTCATAAAATGACGCGAAGAAAAAACAAACGTAAGTTAATTGCCGAAATTAATGTTGTCCCCTATGTGGATGTTACGTTAGTACTGCTCATTGTGTTTATGGTTACTGCACCTTTATTAATGCAAGGTGTGGACGTTGAATTACCGCAGGCACCCTCAGCACCTATTGATGAACGGCTTGAAGAGCCGTTAATTGTTTCTATTAAAGCCGATGGCAGCTTATACATTAATTTAGGCGGTAAGCCCGATAAAGCGGTTGCCATTAATGTGATTACCGACCGTGTTAAAAAAATCCTGCAACAAAAACCAAAAACACCGGTGCTGGTTTGGGGCGATAAAAAAATACCTTATGGTGAGGTGGTCGGTTTAATGACTGCTTTGCAGGGGGCGGGCGCGCCGTCGGTTGGTTTAGTGACTGAGATGCCATGATTAAACCTGCTATTAAGTTAATGACTGCGTTAAAGAGTATTGTATTTCGTGGCTAAATTTTTAGCTAAACCTATGGCTAGCTCTCGTGGCTATTGGCTGCCGACATTCATTACGGTTGTTATGCATTTAGCGCTATTTGCCGTATTGGCAAACGATTGGACACCACGCGCCAAACCGTTACCCGTAGTTGAGCCAATAAAAGCCGTAAAGGCAACGCTAGTGACACTAAAAAAAGAAAAGCCTAAACCGCGAGCGGTAAAACCTAAGCCAAAACCGAAACCGAAACCGAAACCTAAGCCGGTCATTAAGAAAACCCCTGAGCTAGCAAAGCCTGATCCCGAAAAATTAAAGCGCGAAGCAGAAGCGCGAGAACAGGCGCGAGAACAGGCGCGTAAAAAAGCAGAACAGGCAGAAAAAGAACAGCAACGTTTAGCCGACGAGAAAACGCTTGCAGCGATGTTAGCTGGTGAAGATGCCGAGATGCAGGCCGATGACGATGCCAATTTAGTTGCGCAGTACTCTGCGATGATTTCTCAGCAAATGCATCAGCGGTGGAAGCTTCCACCCAGTGCTAGACGTAATATGATGGCGTTAGTGAAAATTCGTATGGTGCCGACTGGCGATTTAGTGACAGTGACTATTGCGCAAAGCAGTGGTAATGAAGCGTTTGATCAGTCAGCTATTTTGGCAGTACAAAAAGCTGGGCGCTTTGCTTTTATGAAAAATTTGCCCAGTCGTTTATTTGAGGCGCACTTTCGTGAATTTACTTTTCGATTTTCTCCAGAGGATTTAAGGTTGTGATGGGAGCTTTTAAAACACTTGCTGTTATTGGCGCTGTTATGTTTAGCCAGTTATCTATGGCTGACTTGGTGATTGAGGTAACGGATTGGGTGAAGGACCCAACCAAAATTGCCATTGTTCCTTTTCGTCATGAAGGTGTAGCTATTAATCAAGATATGGCAGCGGTTGTTGCCGCTGATTTAACCCGAAGTGGCCAGTTTGATGCTTTGCCAAGAGACGCTATGTATAGCTCGCCGAGTGCGGCCGACGAGGTTCACTACCGTGACTGGCGTGCATTAGGTGTCGACTATTTATTAATTGGGCGCTCATCGGCAACCAATAAGAGTATCAATTTAGAGTACCAACTCTTTGATGTGCATCGTCAAAAAAGTTTAATTAAAAGTCGTGTAGCTAATCGCGCAACCGCTGAGCGAGCTATTGCGCATAAGGTGAGTGATTCGGTTTATCAAAAGTTAACGGGGATTGCGGGTGCTTTTTCAACGCGTATGCTCTACGTGTCGGTGAAGAATATCTCAGCAAACAATCAAAAGCAGGTTTATCAGTTAATCCTAGCCGATGCCGACGGTGCGCGTGCACGTGAAATATTAAAAAGCAGTGAACCTATTTTGTCGCCATCCTGGTCGCCCGATGGTAAGCAAATTGCTTATGTCTCGTTCGAAAGTTCGCGACCGGCTATATACAGGCAAGTGCTTGCTACTGGTGAACGCGAAAAAATGACAAATTTCCGCGGCCTAAACAGTGCGCCTTCTTGGTCGCCTGACGGCAAGCGTTTGGCTATGGTGTTATCTAAAGATGGCAATCCTGAGCTGTATGTTATGGAAGTTGCGACGCGCAAATTACAGCGAATTACAAAAAATTCGGCCATTGATACAGAGCCGAGTTGGATGCCTGATGGTAAGTCACTTATTTTTACTTCTGACCGCGGCGGTCGCCCGCAAATTTATAGGGTTAATTTAGCCGATGGTACCACTAAGCGCATAACCTACACCGGCGCTTACAATGCTAAGGCGAGTTTAATGGCCGATGGTAAAAGCATGGTTATGGTTCATCGCGATGAAAGCGGCTACCATATTGCATGGCAAGAGCTGGCAACGGGTCGGTTAATTATTTTAACCAGCTCCTCGTTAGATGAATCGCCGAGTCTTTCGCCTAATGGCAGCATGTTGCTTTACGCGACAAAATATCAGGGCCGCGGCGTTTTGGCAGCGGTATCGCTTGATGGGGGGGTGAAGTTTAGATTGCCATCACCTTCCAGCGATGTTCGAGAGCCTGCTTGGTCGCCGAATTAAAGGGGTGAGTCTATAAGCGTTGGTTTGTTTGAGTGTTTTCTGTGTTCTATTTTGGGCATTAGTTGCGGCTAAATGGGTCTATTGAAGGCAAATTATTAAAAATCCGTCTTATCGCTCGTATTTTTAGCACTGTTTAAAAAAAAGTTTGTAATACCTGCTATCAAGAGCATTGCAAGCACCGATAATCGCTTTACAATACACACCTTAAACCTTTATACACCGTAATCCATTCACACAACAGTGAGTACAATGTGATGAAAAATAAGCTAATGTCTGTTTCTACCTCTATCGTTAAAAAAAGTGCTTTCCTAGCTATTATCATTAGCTTGTTAGCTGCTTGTGCCTCTAATAAACAGCAAGAAGAAGCGGATGCCGCTGCTGCTGCCGAAGCTGCCGCCGCTGCGGCTGCCGTTGCCTCAGCTGCCGATGATGCTGAGTCTGTTGAAGTCTCTATTGATACCGCCGCAGCTTTAGAAAGCGTATTTTATTTTGAGTATGACCAATCTTCATTAACATCAGCCGCTCGAGCGGCACTGGATGCTCAAGCAGCCGCGTTGCGAAGTGGTGCGAGCAGTGTTCGTCTTGAAGGTCATGCCGATGAGCGTGGTTCACGTGAATACAATTTAGCCTTGGGCGAACGTCGTGCAAAAGCAGTTGCCGATTACTTAGCTATTCAAGGTGTTTCGCGGTCACGTGTTGAAGTGGTGAGCTATGGTGAAGAGCGTCCTATTTCATTGCGCAGTGATGAGTCGGCTTATCGCCTAAACCGTCGCGTTGAATTAAAGTAAATTGTTTTGACTTTAATTCGATGGTTTAAAGCAAGCCATTTTTAGTTAATATATTAAACTCAGTAATGCACAAAAACGTGTTACTGAGTTTAATTTTTTACAGATAGAGATAGTTAATTAACCACTGATAATTGGATGGTAGTTCGATGATGAACATTGCTATTAATGCTATTGTTGAGCTTGAAGACGTTAAACCAGTAGCGCTTGAATATACACATGCTAAGTCCACAAAGTCAGGCTTGGCATTTTTATTGTCTCATCCTATTACGCTGAGTGCTTTATTGCTTACCCAGTTGTTCTCAGTGTCCTCATTTGTCCACGCCCAAATAGAAGTTGTTGAAGCTCAACCTGCCGTTATTACTGATAGTCGTTACCCGCAAGCGAGTCCGTCAGATACGTTACCCGCTGCCAGCACAGCTAGAAATACAATGAATGATGCACCGCCACCGATTGCAGCCGATTCCGGTCATGCTGGGCTGTTTGTTCAGTTGCAGGATTTACAAGCAGAGGTGAGAGAGCTGCGAGGTTTAGTTGAGCAGCAAAACTATGTGATAGAGCAGCTTAGCCAAAAACGGATGGATGATTATCTTGATCTTGATCGAAGGATTGGTGAGTTAACCGTGTCGGCTAATCAGTCTTTACCAATAAGTGCGAGTGACAGTAGCAAGTCGAATACCCCAAAAACCAATGATATGCCAGCAAAACGTTATTCAACCGCAAATGCGGCCCCGTCACCGGCTGATGTTAACGCAGTGGCTGCTGTTACGCCGCTAGTGGCTTCAGAAGCCGAAGTGGCTAAAAAGGCTTACCGCGCCGCGTATCAAAAAGTGAAAGATCGTCAGTTTGATCAAGCGCGAGTTTCATTAGCGGCTTTTATTAATGCGCACCCTAAGTCGCACTATATTCCCAATGCGCATTTTTGGTTAGGCGAACTTTATTATCTTGAGTCCGATTTACCTAAAGCCAAGCAATCATTTAATACTTTAATTAAGCAGTATCCATCGCATCGTAAAATTGCTGATGCCAAATTTAAGTTGGGTAAGGTGCATCACCAGCTAGGCGACAACAGTGCAGCGCGCAGCATGCTCGAATCAGTATTGAACGATCATCCGGGCAGTACAGCAGCCAACCCAGCGCGCGAATACCTTAATAATAGCCTGCGCTAGTTTTTACCAATAACCTCCTAAGCGTTATAATAAATAGCATTCAATAGGCTGCGATAAATGGCCATTGTCAATAGTGCTGCTAACAAACATTCCACTAAAAATTATCACCAGGCAATATAAAAATGACTGATTCTAAGTCTAACAATTCTAATATGTCGTCATTGGCCAGTGATTTAACACTACGCCTCACGGAGATTTTTTGTTCGCTGCAAGGCGAATCTTCGTGGGTTGGCTTGCCTACCGTATTTGTTCGTCTTACTGGTTGCCCGTTGCGCTGTGGTTACTGTGATACCACTTATTCATTTCACGGCGGCGAGTCGGTGCCCATGGATGAAGTGCTTAGTCGTATCGAGTCTTATAAAACACAGCATATTTGCGTGACTGGTGGTGAGCCATTGGCACAAAAAAGCTGTATAAAGCTATTAAAAACACTTTGCGATAAAGGCTATAAAGTATCGTTAGAAACCAGTGGCGCAATGGATATTGCCGATGTTGATTTACGCGTTAAGCGTATTGTCGATTTAAAAACGCCAGCCTCGCAAGAAATGGAAAAAAACCGTTACGAAAATATTGCGCAATTACAAAGCCATGACGAAGTGAAATTTGTTATTTGTAACCGTGCAGATTATGACTGGGCTGTATCGATGATAGAGCGCTATCAGTTACACAGCAAAGTAGACAATATTTTATTTTCGCCAGTGTTTGATGTTGCCGGCCAAAGTGAAAGAGAGCAGGGCTTTACCGAACAGAGCTTGGCGGACTGGATATTAGAAGATAAGTTAGCTGTTCGAATGCAGCTACAGTTACATAAGTTGATTTGGGGCAATGAGCCCGGACGATAATATGACATCAATTGAGCCTTCATTAGTGAATTCATCCACCAGCAAAAAAGCCATTGTTTTAGTGTCTGGCGGTCTCGATTCGGCCACAGTATTAGCCATGGCCATTGCTGAAGGTTATGAATGCCATACACTCAGCTTTGATTATGGTCAGCGACATCGCGCCGAGTTAGCCGCCGCGGCACAGCTATCAGTTGCCAGTGGAGCTATTGAGCACCGTGTGATTAGCTTCGATTTAGGCGTTATTGGTGGTTCGGCATTAACTGACTCATCTATTGCTGTACCTGAATCACCCACTGAAGGCATTCCGGTAACGTATGTGCCGGCGCGTAATACCATATTTTTAAGCTTTGCTTTGGGTTATGCCGAAGTGGTGGAGGCCAGTGCCATCTTTGTAGGTGTGAATGCGGTAGATTATTCGGGTTACCCTGATTGTCGCCCAGATTACATTGCCGCCTACCAAATTATGGCCGATTCGGCCACCAAAGCGGGTGTAGAAGGACATGGTCCGCAAATTTATGCGCCGTTAATTGATATGAGTAAGGCCGATATTGTGACTGAAGGTGTTCGTTTAGACGTTAATTATGCCTTGACAGTGTCTTGTTATCAGGCAAATGCTAAAGGCGAAGCCTGTGGCAAATGTGACAGTTGCCGGTTAAGAGCCGAGGGTTTTATCAGTGCTGGAATGGTTGACCCGACGCGCTACGTTAAATTGGCTCGGTGATCGGCGAATTAGTGCGAGATTCCCTGAATTTATCGTTAAAAAGCCTTGTGTTTTGTGTGCTGGCGGTTAATATAGCGCCCCTCTAATCACAGACCATTATCACGCTAAATTTGTGAGATAGTTAAACTAAAAATGGGCTAAAGTAGCCTAATTTTTAATCTATCAGATTAGAGACTTGTGTTACGTCACACGCACAACATACGCACAACACAGGCACACAGTTTCGGGTCGTTAGCTCAGTTGGTAGAGCAGTTGGCTTTTAATCAATTGGTCGCTGGTTCGAACCCAGCACGACCCACCATTTAAATAAGGCTGCCTCATTATTGAGGTGGCCTTTTTTAATGGCTTTTTTTTATACCTTCCTTAATGACTCTCTTAATACCTCTTTTTGAACTCCACCTTTTTAACTCCTTTTCAGTACTCTGGTTTATCCAGATTATTCCTTCCATAGGCTTCATTGAGCGCTATTTTGGCTGTGATAAGCGTGGCGCGGCCCTAACGTTTTTAGTATGTTTTTATAAATAAATACAAAATAGATCGAGTAGTGGTTAATTAATTGACAGTTTGGATTATTTTGGTTTAGAATTCGATCAAATCCTAACGATATTTCTTAGGTTGGTGCCGCGTTACTGAGTTAGTTGTTGTTTTATATAGTAATTTAGCTTACAGCCGCCAAGATTGGTCCCCCCTTAGCCAATTGTTAAACTATATTCCTGGAAGCTCGTTGTTAACCGTTCTGCGGTCACGGCTTCAAAATGTTAAAAACCAGTCGTAAGTTCTTAAGACTCGCTGTCAATTGCTCTGCATTACTGTGGGTTTCTTTTGCTCACGTTTCTAATGCCTCTACTATTCCATCTCCGTGGGTATCAACCACTATATTGATGCAGGAATACAATACGATTGTATTGAATAATCTGACGCCGGGCACTTCTGAAATTAATGGTTCTCTTTATGTTGGTGGCATTATCGCCGCTGGCAATGCTCTTTCTGTGAATTCATCTTTAATGCCTAATGGCTCGCTTGGCGGCTCTATGGTTGTTGGTGGGATTGTTGCTGCTCCTATCCAATTACATGGGAGCGATGTGTTAGTGGGCGGTATTGTTAATGCGAATTTCAATAATACGGGTGGCGGCAATATTACGGTAGGTGATTCGGTTACAGGTTCAATAACCAATACCAACGGTGGTGATATTACGATTGGTGGACAAGCTACAGGCATCATTAATAATGTCGGCGGAGGCAATATTACGGTTAGTGGTTCGATTAATAATACTCTTAATAACCAAAATGGTGGTGATATCATCGTTGGCGGTGATATCGTTTATGCCTATAACAATGAGGGTGGCGGTACCGTGACGGTTGGTGGCTTTCATAATGGCGGCACAAGCACCCCAGTCACTTTGCCAGATGTTTCTCTTGGTATTAATGTTGAAGATATCCGCACACGATTTGAAATCCTCTCTAATGATTTGTCGTATTTATCGACTAACGGTATTGTTGAAGCAGGTAATCTATTAACGCCAGATAGCGAAGGTGGAGCTTCGGTTATTCCACCAAGTGGAACAGCAACGGTTAATGACATTCTTGTCTTCAATGTTGATGCTAGCTTCTTTGATGGCGAGGCACCTAGCTTCTCTAATAGTGACATTACAACGGTAGTGAATGTGAGTGGTGCTAATTACACCATTACAGATTTTGATTTTGATGAAGAATACGAAAATGTCGTTTTTAATTTTTATGAAGCGGTAACGCTTGATATTGATAGTGTCTTTGGTGCTTCTATTCTTGCGCCATTTGCCGACACAGAAAATACCAGTGAAATTAAAGGCTCGTTGGTGACGAATAATTATATTAACTCTGGTCTTATTTCGCCGCCTGTTTTTGAGGGTGATTTAACACCTTGGGAACCTGAGCCACCAACAAGTGTGCCAGTACCTGCCTCGGCGTGGTTGTTTTTTAGTGCGCTGTTAGCCATGGTTGTTTTACGAAGAGGCCAAGTACAATAGTTAGTACTTAGCCTTTTTTGTTGCTTATTGTTTAAATCTTTATATACCGATAGATGTTCATTGTCTGAATGTGTCAGTAAATAGAGTATTCCGGTTAGTATTCTTGCCAGCCGTTGCCGATTTATTCCCGTTTAGCATTATGCTATTCTTAGCTTTTTCTAATTTTCTATCTTAAATTGCAGCGCTAGCGCTACAGCTTTGTTTTTTTTGGTTGTCGCTTAGCATCTTTTAGGTAGGTATTCATATTCAGTGTCAGTGTCGTTGCCAGTACTGATGCCAGTACTGATGTTAGGCATGCTTTCTTTAAGCGCTAATGAGATCAAAAAATTGTGAGTAATCATTCTTCATCTTCTGTTTCGGCTATTTCAAATCATCGTGTCAAAATAGGCTGGGTCTTGCGCGATATGATGCAATCTACAGGCGTATGGACATTTGATGCTGTTCATCTTGCCAGTTTGGTTGAGCACGCCGTGAAGGTTGGGTTTTCTAGTTTAGAAATTGGTGGCGGTCAGAGTTATCAAATTGCCTTAGAGCATGGCGCTAACCCGTACCAAATTCTCCGTAATGCTAAAGCGGCTGTGGATAAAACCCATGCTTGCTTGCCGTTACAAGTATTATTACGTGGCGCTAACCAGCTTGGTTTTCAGCATTATGATGAAGATATTCAAAAAAAGAATATAGATTTATTAATTGATGCGGCGGGCGATACTGATAAAAGTAAGACGCTGATTATTCGTAATTTTGACGCGCTAAATGACGCTGAAAATTTACGTGTCTCAATTGCTTATATGGTAGAGCGTAATTTAAATGCCGGAAAAATAAATGCGGAGGCGGCATCTAAAAATATTACAGCGATTGAAAAGCAAGTACATATTCAGGCGGCATTATCGTATGTGCAGCCAGCTACTCATAAAGCGGATGCTTGTTACAGCACTCAATACTATGTTAACTATGCCAAAAAATTAATTACCATTGCGCAGCAAGCGGGTGGCCAATTAGATTCGTTGTGTATTAAAGATATGAGCGGACAGTTAACGCCAGCTTTAGCGGCAGTGTTAGTGCCTGCTTTAAAAGCATTGGGTTTGCCGGTTTATTTGCACTGTCATAGTACTGACGAAGCTAAATCATTAGGTACGCAAACTATTGCGATTCAGTGCGGTATAGATGGTATTGAAGTTGCAGTTGACCCGCTTGCCGGTGGGGCTTCGCATAATGATATTGAAAACCTATGCTACCTTAATGGTGTTATAGATACTAACCGCGAAGCAATCGTTGAACTTAAAACAAGCTTGGCAAAAATTTTTGGTGAGCGTGCACGTTTACGAAAAGATACAGCTATTCCGTTAGCAACATTAAAAAAATTAGTTGGTTTAGGTATTCCTGGTGGGGCTATTCCTTTTATTGTTAAAGATTTGCAAGCCAATGTTTGCGGTATGTTTGGTGTCGAATTAGATGAGGCCTTAGTTTTATTTGAAGAAGAGCTATTAAGCATTCAGTCACGTCTTGGTTCTGTGCCGTTAGTGACACCAACAGCCGATATTATTGCTAAGCAAACCATTAAAAGCTTGGGTAATCGCCAGCGTTCGTCGGCTTATCAGTTAGTTGATCCACGCTTTTGTCGTTTAGTGTTAGGTCACTACGGACAAGTGGTTAATCACGCAACGGATAAAGCGGTGACAATAGATCCTGCACTGGTGACGGAGATTCAAGATTATTGCTCGGCGGTTGAGTTAGACAGTGATGGCTTGCGCAGTAAGGCAGGTCGTGTTTATCCAGCGCCTGAAGTGTTAACTGAACATCCTGCTATGTTGAGAATTGACCATGACGAAGAGGGTGTTGCTGAATATATTGCCGATTTGTTTAGCCGTTATCCGCAGTCTTGCAAAAATTTTGCTTTGCGAGATGAATCAATCATGATGCATATTATGCGTCCGGCAGGTAAGACCGATCGTTTACTCACACAAAATATTTTACGTCCTACCGAAAGTCGATTGCGTATTATTTTGGATAACACTTTGCATTTGTTGCCGGGTAAAGATATCCCAGAATCACGTGAGCAGCTAGCCGATGAAACCACTGATAATTTATTATTAGATGCCTTGGGTGACTATGATGGTATTGTGGCTAGTATTCAGGGCTTAGTGCTGAGTGGCGATCAACAAACTATTCGCATGCGGCTGGATGAAAAAATGCAGGAAGTGATTGATCCTATTTGTGAGGTCAATACAGAGGCTAGAAATAATCGTTACTATATTGAGCGTCGTTTTGTCGCGTTATTTGCGGCAGCCGTGTTTTGGGATTTACAGCGAGTCTGTCGTCGCACCGGTGCCGATTCGCGGGATAATACTGATGAGATGACGGCAAGAAAGTTAGATCGGATTATTTCGTCAACGTTAAGAAAGCGCCAACGTGAAGGACGAGGACCAGCGCAGCATTATTTATCATAGCTGCTGCGCTAGTGCATCGAATTTTCATTTAAGCATTAAGCAGCATCTAACTCAACAATGACTTTTGCATTGTCTAGCATGCGGTTAGAGAAACCCCATTCGTTATCGTACCAACCTAACACTTTCACACAGTTGCCAATCACTTTAGTTTGCGAGCTATCAAAAATACATGATGCTGGGTTGTGATTGAAATCAGAAGAAACTAATGGCAATGCATTAACGTCAAGAATATCACTTAACTCATTTTCGGCCGCCGAAGTTAAAATAGCATTAACTTCTTCTGCAGTGGTTGCCTTAGTTGATTGAAAAGTAAAATCGACTAATGATGTGTTGATAACAGGTACTCTAACCGCTAAGCCGTCGAGCTTACCTTGTAGTGAAGGAATAACCTGACCAATAGCGCTAGCAGCACCGGTTTTAGTTGGAATCATTGAATGTGTTGCCGAGCGGGCGCGACGTAAATCAGTATGGTAAACATCGGTTAACACTTGGTCATTGGTATACGAGTGAATAGTGTTTGCTAATCCAGACTCAATACCGACAGTGTTATTTAACGCATAGGCCAGTGGAGCTAGGCAGTTAGTGGTGCAAGAAGCGTTAGAAATAATTTTATCATTAGCAGTAAGAATGGAATGGTTTACACCGTAAACAACCATCGCATCTAGGTCAGTGCCCGGTGCAGAAATCAAAACGCGTTTTGCGCCTGCTTCTAAATGTTGGCCTGCGGCATCACGCTTAGTAAACAAGCCAGTACATTCCATGACTAAATCGATATTCATATCAGCCCATGGCAAGGCTTTAGGGTCACGTTCTGCTAAAGCACGAATAGCGTCGCCATTAACAACAATATCTTGTCCGTTAACTTCAACATTACCAGCAAATTGACCGTGTGCTGTGTCGTATTTTAAAAGGTGAGCGTTAATATCGACCGAGCCCAGATCATTAATGGCAACAATAGTGTATGGCAATGAATGGCCTTGGGCTTTTCTTTCGTAATAGGCTCTAAGGACGTTTCTGCCGATTCGGCCGAAACCGTTAATAGCGATGCGGTACATGGGATCTCCTGCTGAGATATATTAGCGTTATTTTTGGGAGTGGCGCGCGGATTACGGCCAATCGAATCTGGGCAATAAGAGTAATAAAATTACACCTTTAGTGCAATATTTGATGGCTGAAAACGGTTGAATGTAATTTTATTACATAAAAGAGGGCGTTTTTTATACGAAAAGCAAAGCTCAGTTAACGATTTAGTTTTGTTAGCTTTGTCATGGCTAAGAATAAGGAATAAGAGCAAGAGGCTTTAAGTTAATGCTTAAAGGCCAGGCTTTTTGGTTTCGGCCACCGAGGCTTTAATGCGCATAAGGTGATCGGCGAATGCGCCGCCCATTTGCAGTGCCACACCCGATACCAGTATATCGATAAGTGACAGTTGAGCGATGCGCGAGGTCATGGGTGTGTACATATCGGTATCTTCATCATTGCCGACGGGTAACACGGTGGTGCAATGTTTGGCGAGCGGGGAATCAAGGCTGGTTATACCAATAATACTGGCTTCGGTTGCGGCAGCAATATTGGCGGCATCAATCACCGAGTGAGTGCGGCCCGTGTAAGAGATAAACACGGCGACATCGTTTTTAGTGAGGCCGGTTGCCACAATACGCTGATTTAATACATCGACATGAGCAATAGCGGGTTTTTTAAAGCGCAGAAATTTATGTTGTGCATCAAGCGCAACCGAACCTGATGCGCCATGGCCAAAAAAGTAGATTGCATTGGCATTGGTGAGCATGGATATTGCCGAGGCGAGAGTTGCGGTATCGCAGGCTTCTTGCGCCATGGCTAGGCTGGCATGCGTTGAGTCAAAGACTTTACTAATAATTTCGCTAACGCTGTCGTTAAAATCAATATTACGGGCAATTTTTCCCTGTGTGCTTGATAGTTCGCCAGATAGCTTAACTTTAAAATCGGGATAGCCTTTGCAGCCTAAAGAACGGCACAGTCGGTTTACACTGGGTTCGCTGACGTTAGAGCGTCTGGCCAATTCGGCAATGGGCAAACTCAAGGCGGCTTGAGGGTCGTCCAGTATTGTATCGGCCACTTGTTGCGCTGTTTTGCTAAATGTTTTGCGGTTATTTAATTGCTGTAGCAAACCCATGAAAATATACGCCAGTGTTGAATGAATGCCAGCATCCTAGCTCAGGCATTGAAATTTGTCGAGAATAGCTGCATTTATGACCATGATGGGGGGCTATATTAGGGGCGACTTAAGGCTAGCTTGTTTTAGAAGTTTTGAATTAGCCTTATTCATTTTAGGTTTTCTTTTTGTGGAGCATGCTGTGATAATGGCCGGAAATGGCAGTAGATATGGGCTATAAATAATAGTTAGATTTTTCTGCGGTTTATTTGTATGTTAATAAATTTTTTAGGAATTTGAGTCATTGAGTCATCGTAACGCCTTTTTTGCTTTTACCGTTGTGCTTGTTGTTGTGGCAGTGGCTATATATTTTTTGCCGTTCAAAGAAAATAGTTTAAATAAGTTACCAACTGAAGCGCAGGCTTTAACACCAGTAAAAACACAACCAACAGCAGCACAAAAAAAAATAAAAAATGCTGTTGAGCCAATTGAGAAAGCGCTTTTTGTTGGTAGTGAGCAGTGTGCCAGTTGCCATCAATCGCAGCATCAACTTTGGCAGCAATCACATCACCGCCATGCTTTCGCGCCAGCTAATGCTAATTCCGTGCTGGGTGATTTTTCGTCGGTAGCGGTCAATTACACCGATGGTGTTGCAACATTTGAGCAAAGACAGTTATCGAACAAAATAGATTATCAAATTCGTTTAACCGGTTCTGTATCTCATAAAGAAGAAAAAATTTATCCAGTGGTTTATACATTGGGTGTTTTTCCGTTGCAGCAATATATTGTGGAAACGCGCCCAGGCAATTACCAAGTATTTGCTGTGGCATGGGATGCAAGAAAAGCCGAGCAGGGCGGTCAGCGTTGGATGGATTTATCCGCATCATCTACGCCGGATGATCCACTGAATTGGCGTCATTATTTTCAAAACTGGAACAGCCAGTGTGCGTCCTGCCATACCACTAATTTTGCTACCAATGCTTCTATCAATACCCATGAAGAGCATCCGGTTTTTAATTCAACTTGGTCAGAGCCTGCGGTAAGTTGTGAGTCTTGTCATGGCCCAGCAAGTGGGCATATAACATGGGCCACCCATCAAAAAGCAAGTAAAGCGGATGGCATGCTTGCCAGTAAAGGATTAGTGCGTCAATTAGCCACTGTCGATAAGTGGCAGTTTGTAGGGGATGACCCGATTGCTCAACTTGTCACTTCGTCTAACGAGTCAACATCCATGCCGGTTGTTGACGGTTGTGCAAGCTGCCACAGTTTACGGCAACCTATCAGTGCTCAGTCTTATGAAGCTAAACATTTTGATAAAGCAACTCAAGCTGATTGGCTTAATGATTTTGAGCCTACGCGTGTGCGAGAGCCTTTGTATTTTGCTGATGGTCAGATCCGTGAAGAAGTATTTGTTTATGGCTCTTTTGCGCAAAGTAAAATGGCTCATGCAGGGGTAACGTGCTTGAATTGCCATGATGCACATAGCGGTCAGGTAAAGGATTTTGATGAGCATCAGCTAGCGTCGCCATCTAATGATGCTGTTTGTGCACAATGCCATCGTGCTGATGTGTTTGCGGTTGAGTCGCACCATCATCATCCGTTAGAGAGTGAATCTGCGCGCTGTGTGACTTGTCATATGCCTGAGCGCACTTATATGGGTGTGGACACAAGGCGAGATCATAGCTTTCAAAAACCTTCGCCAGCATTAAGCGAATGGTTAGATACTCCTAACGTTTGTACTCAATGTCATGAAGGTAATACAAATGCATGGGCGGTAGAGCAGTTAGAGCAATGGCATCAATTAGCACCAATAGGCGAAAGTAAAGAAGTAGATTTTGCTAGTTGGTTGTTATCGTTTGCAAAAATTAATGCCCGTTTTAATCAGGCGAGTGGGGCGGAGCGAGTGAAGTTGAATGACTCATTGGCTGCACTCGAAAATCAGCGTTATCAATTGTTGGCCTCACCTAAAACGCCTGCCATGAAAAAGTCTATGCTGCTGGATGGTATGCCGATTAATAATCAACAGGCTTTTGAGGTATTAGTATCACGATTATCAGATACTGATGTGGTGGTGCGATTGTCGGCAATTGCCATTATCCGTCATTTTGATTTAGCTAATCGTCAGCAGTTGTTGTTACCTTTATTAAAAGACCCAATAAAGTCTGTACGCTTTGCAGCAACGCTTGCCCTCGCTGATTTATTGGTAGCACCTAATTTTAATGATTTAAAAAATAAAAAAGTATTAAAAGAAAATATCACACAATTTATTTCAGCTTATCAGCATCATGGTGACTTACTTGCCTCGCAAATGACGTTGGCCGATCTCTATCGAAGAATGAATGATTGGGATGCGGTAATTGTTGCTTATCAAAAAGCGTTGCTGTTAGTACCGTCTTATGTGCCGGCGTTAGTAAATTTAGCTGATGTTTATCGAATGCGCCAAGCCGATGGTAAGGCTGAAACATTATTGCTTAAAGCCATTGCCGTTACTCGAGATGATGCACGCCAATTGGCGGATGATGCGGGCGATATTTATTTGTCAGCGCTGCAGCAGCAGGCTTCGGTTGAATATGCGCTGGGTTTACTCTATGCCCGTAATAAGGATTATATTAAGGCGTCAGAATCATTAAGCAGCGCAGTGCAGTTGGCCCCGGCCAATCCTGATTATTTTTATGCCTATTTATTGATATTGGATGGTCTTAATCAGCGAAGCAAAGCGCTGGATATATTACAGCGTTCGCCTTTAACTGCACGCCACAAGCAACTTGTGGCGTTATTAGGTCAGTGGCAGCAGTAGCTTTATAGGCTGTGATACAATGCCCGCGATTTTTCCGACGATTATTTTAGTAAAAGATACCTCATGACAGACCAAGATACTCACACTTCAGATTCTTTTAGCGCTAAAACATCTAAACTTGCCACTGACGCTTACAGTGGCAGTGCCGAAGATATTGTAAGGCGACATATTTATGAGCCCAGCTTGCCGACCTATACCGAGGCAGAGTTTGATGTGGCCGCCGAGCGAATTTCTGCGCTGCTTGAGCAAGAAAATGCAGCCATTGTTGCGCATTATTATACTGACCCTGCTATTCAAAAATTAGCAGAAATGACTGGCGGCATTGTTTCTGATTCTCTAGAAATGGCGCGGTTTGGCGCATCACATAAGGCCGAGATATTAGTGGTTGCCGGCGTAAAATTTATGGGCGAAACGGCTAAAATTTTAAGCCCCGAAAAACGTGTCTTTATGCCAACTCTAGAGGCAACTTGCTCGTTAGATTTAGGCTGTCCTATTAATGAGTTTTCGGCATTTTGTGACCAGCACCCAGATCGCACTGTGGTAGTTTATGCCAATACTTCGGCGGCGGTTAAGGCGCGCGCTGATTGGGTGGTGACGTCAAGTATTGCCTTAGATGTTGTTGACCACCTAGATTCCCAAGGCGAAAAAATACTTTGGGCTCCCGATAAACATTTAGGTGCTTATGTGCAGCAGCATACCGGTGCTGATATGTTGTTATGGAATAGTGCCTGTATTGTGCATGATGAATTTAAGGCAAAAGGCATTCGCGATTTAAAAGCAATTTATCCTAACGCTGCTGTACTAGCGCACCCAGAGTCTCCGGCTTCGGTGCTTGAGCTAGCCGATCGTATAGGCTCAACCACGCAGATTATTAAAGCGGCTGCAGAGTTGCCACATGAGCAATTTATTGTCGCCACCGACCAAGGTATTTTTTATAAGCTAACCCAATTAGTACCCAATAAACAGTTTTTAATTGCGCCTACTGGTGGTGCTGGTGCGACTTGCCAGAGTTGTGCAAATTGTCCTTGGATGGCTATGAATGGCTTAGATAATCTTGCCGCTAGTCTCGAATCAAAATCCAATGAAATTTTTGTTGCGGAAGACCTTGCTGCCCGCGCATTACTGCCCTTACAGCGCATGTTAGATTTTGTTAAAGCAAGTGCTTAGTTGAATAAGTGTTTTATAAATTCTCGGTGATTTTTTGTAGGGAATTAACGTCTCTTATACGCTCTTTTATTCTTGCTACTGTTTGATAATTTTCCTGACTAAAATACAGCGCATGTTTTAGGTGTTGTCGTGCTTGAGAAAAATTGCCACGCAGTAAAAAAAACTCTGCTCTGGCTTGATGCAGTTGCAAAATATCGCCCGCTAAACCATGTGTTTCGGCCATTAAATACCAAACATCCGCTTGCGTTGAGCGGGTTTTAGTTAACGTCTGCAGTATTTGTTGCGCGTCTTTATACTTTGTATTGGTGAGCATTGTTTTGGCTAGCGCCATGCTAATAGCATAGTTGTTCGGCATAGTAGCGTTTAGCTCTTGTAGCCGTTGTTCGGCGAGTTGACTGTTACCCGCTTCAATATCGATATCAATATCCAGTAAAGAATAGGCCAACTTATAAGGAGCTTGTTGAATAAGTGGCGCCAGTGTTTTGCGAGCTTTTCGCCATTGCTGATTTTGTAGGTAGGACATAGCCAAGCCATAACGAGCTGCACTGCTTGCTGGGCTAAGCGCTAACTCAGTGGGCGCGTTTTTATTGCTTGGGCTGCTGGGTTCGGGTGTCGCTAGTTTTTTTAAGTCTAATTTAAACCGTTTAATATTATCTTTAGCCGCTTCTTTAACAGATGCTTGGTTTGGCAGTCTGGTTAAAACAGCGATACGCGCTTTCACTAACAAATAATCGAGGCTGGGTGTATTAATGATTGGTGTTGTTCGTGTTGCTGCCTGTTGTCTTGCTCGATTACTCGCATCAGCAATCCGTGATTCGGTCACTGGGTGAGTTAATAAAAACTCAGGGACTTTATTGCCATACAGTCTAGAGGCGTTAAGCATTTGTTTAAACATCAGTGCGGCTGATTCCGCAGGGTAGCCTGCATCAACCAGTGTTTTCATGCCGAGACGGTCGGCTTCTTTTTCGTGCATTCGGCTATAGCGTAAGCGTGCATCGAGAGCGGCTGCTTGAGAGGCTATAATGGCTGCCGATGCAGCATCCCCCTCGCTGGCGGCGGCAAGCACAATGCCGGCTAACACTCCAGCTAGGGTGGTAAAACTCGCGCGCTGCGAGGCTTCAACGCTGCGGGCAAAATGGCGTTGAGATAAATGAGCTAATTCATGAGAAAGTACCGAAGCTAATTGTGCTTCTGATTCGGCATAGAGTAATAGGCCAGTATTCACGCCGATTACCCCGCCGGGTACCGCAAAGGCGTTGATATTAGGGTTGCTAACAACAACTAAGTCGAGGTTTTTATCTTTTATATTGCTAAAACTGGCCAGTTTAAAAAGGAGGTTTTCTAGGTATTCAAATACTAATGGGTCGCTTTCTAACGGCACGCTGGCGCGGAAAGACCGCAGCCATGCTTGTCCTAGCGCTTGTTCTTGTGCTGGTGGCATTAAACCGGCAGCGCTATCACCTAGTTCTGGCAGTTGCTCTGTACTATTATGAATATTGCTTGTGTTGTTAATGTTGTGTGAATGGTTAATGTTAATTGAGTTGTTAGCCAAAACAGGCATATTAAGCAGCCAGCCGATAAGCAGCGTGATTAGCGCTTGGGCTAAATTGAGTTGTGAGCTAATGTGATGGTTTAGTTGAATACTAAATAGGCGGCTCATGTCAATTTTATCTTGTTAGTTTAGAAGCGAGTTAATGCCAGTGGCTACCGTTTATAAAGTTTAAATAATGCAGTATTTACTGGCTATTGGATAGCGACAGTGACAGCATTATTAGTAATAGTTCAAGTTTAACGCAATGATAGCGTTAATCAGCCATAATTTAATGGATCGCCTTGCGGTTGCAAAGTTCCAATGTTAACTTTCTTGAATGTATTCATCAGTTTGCACTTGTTCTGATATTTTTCTGCAAACGGTTTTGTGCTTTTGGTGTAGCACTTTTGGTTTAGTTCTTTTATAGGCGCCTACAATTTATGTTAAACATATTAAGAAAATGGTACGACCGTAATTTTCATGATGAAGAAGCCATTATTTTATTGCTGATTTTAATTGTATCAGCAGCCATTATTATTGGTTTTGGCGCGATTTTAACGCCCGTCATTGCTGCCTTAGTGCTGGCTTTTTTGCTCCAAGGTATTGTTGCTCAGCTTGAGCGCTTTCGTCTACCCCATCTTGCTGCTGTTTCATTAAGTTCAGCCATTCTGGTAGTGTCTTTAGTGGTTGGTTTAATTGTATTAATGCCGTTAGCGCTCGATCAGCTGGCTAATTTAGTGCAAGAGCTACCAAGTGTCATTGTAGTCATTCAAGAAAAGCTCAGTTTATTACCTGAGTTGTATCCAGCGTTTATTTCGCAAATACAAGTGCAAGAGTGGACAGAAATGCTGAATAGGGAGATAGGTGGTTTTGGCCAGTCCGTCTTATCTTTTTCTGTTTCAAAAATTCCGAACTTGTTAAGTTTTATTGTTTATTTAATTTTAGTGCCAGTGCTAGTGTTTTTCTTTTTGAAAGATAAAAACTTATTGCTGGATTGGTTTGGTGGTCTGCTGCCGAATGAGCGGCCATTGCTTACGCGCATTTGGATTGAGATGAACGATCAAATGGCGAATTATGTGCGCGGTAAAGCTATCGAGATGTTTATTATTGGTGTGGCTTCTTATGTTACCTTTGCTTGGTTCGGTCTAAACTATGCTGCGTTATTAGCTATCCTTGTAGGTGTTTCGGTTATTATTCCTTATATAGGGGCTTTTTTAGTCACCATACCTGTGCTGTTAGTGGCTATTTTACAGTGGGGTTGGGGTGGTGATTTTATTTGGTTAATGGCCGTGTATTTAATTATTCAAGGGCTTGATGGTAATGCGTTAGTGCCTTTACTCTTTTCTGAAGCGGTAAACCTTCACCCGGTGGCTATTTTATTAGCGATACTTTTCTTTGGTGGTATCTGGGGTTTATGGGGTGTATTTTTTGCTATTCCATTAGCAACGTTAATTAAAGCAGTGCTTAATGCATGGCCAAATATTCGTGATGAGCTACCCGCGAGTGAATTATAAGCGGTAAAGATGTTAGATCGATTATTTCAGGGTATAAGCTCATTAAGATAATGTCTTTTTTAATATTAAGGCACAAATTAAATTTACGATGTTTTGATTTAATGCGTTTAGTGCCGTCAATTTTTTTAACCTTGAGTTTAGCCGCTTGTTCATCATCGCCTTTTTCGTCGGCGACGTTTGAGACGAATGATTTTTGGCAAACTGTTGTAGATCGTTTTGCAAAAAATTATGCAAAAAACCATATAAAGAAAAGCCCAAGCGACACAAGGCGCTATCAATATTTAACCTTAAATAATCAACTTAAAGTTTTACTTATTTCCGATGCAAGTGCTGAAAAAGCAGCAGCATCATTAGATGTGCATGTTGGCTCTCGGTATGATCCGCCTCACCGTCAAGGTTTAGCGCATTTTCTTGAGCATATGTTGTTTTTGGGGACCCAAAAATATCCTAATGCCGATGGCTACCAAAAATTTATTAGTGAAAATGGTGGCAGCCATAATGCCTATACTAGCTTCGAGCATACTAATTATTATTTCAATATAGATAACGCATCATTCGCGCCTGCGTTAGATCGCTTTGCTAATTTTTTTACTGCACCTTTATTCGATGAAAATTATGTGCAGCGTGAAGTGAATGCCGTTGAAGCTGAATACCGTGCCAGGATCAAAGATGAAAATAGACGTATTCTTGATGCTACACGACAACTGATTAATCCTGCGCACCCATATCATCAATTTACTGTCGGCGGTTTAAATACTTTATCTTCGCCCACGGTGCGCGATGACATGTTAGATTTTTATCAACGCTATTATTCTGCCAGCCGAATGACATTGGTGGTTATTGGGGATTATAGTTTGCAAGCGTTGCAGCATATGGTAACGCAGCGTTTTTCTGCTGTATCTAATAACGACAGCAAAACCGAAGCGATTAACCAACCATTATTTAATACCGATAAATATAGTTTACCGTTAATCCTTGCGGTGCAGTCCGAAAAACCCATTCGGCAATTGCGCTTAACTTTTCCTATGTCTGACCTGACGCATAGTTATCGTACCAAGCCATCAAGTTTTATTGGCAACATCCTTGGCCATGAAGGCGAAGGAAGTTTGTTATCTATTTTAAAAGCGAATGGTTTAGCTGAAGGTTTAGCGACGGGTATTGGCTTGAATTACACTGGTGGCTCAACTTTTCAAATTAATATAGCGTTAACTGCCAAGGGTGTTGAGCAGCTAAAGCCAATAACCGACGAAGTTTTTTTTGCCATAAACGCCATACGTCAAGTGCATAAGCAGCAGCCGAATGTGACTCGCACTTTATTTGTTGAGCAGCGTCAATTAGCTGCTATGAATTTTCGTTTTTATCAGCCACCAGCAGAAATATCGGCAGCTATGGGCGCGGCTGCTAACCTGCATTTTTATCCACCGGCCGCAGTGATTTGGGGTGACTACGATTACAGTGAGTATCGTCCTACACGCATTGCTAATAGTTTGGCGCGTATGGTTCCCCAAAATATGCTGCTTACGTTGGTTGCGCAACATCTACCTAGCGATTTTGAATCGCAGCAACTTAGCCCGTGGTTTTCTGCGCCCTATTCGGTCAATCCTGTGTCGCAGTCATGGCTAAACGATTGGCAGGGAGATTTGGAGCATACGCTTGCTAGTGAGTCTTTTCATTTACCTGTTGCGAACAATTTTATTGCTAAGGATTTTTCATTATTTTCTGCTGCGCTTAAAACTGATATACCTATGTTGGCTGTAGACCAACAAGGTATGCGTTTATGGGTAAAGACGGATGATACGTTTGAGGTGCCTAAAGCTGATGCTATGTTCTCTTTTTTAACAGCATCCTCTAGGCAGTCTAGTCGTCATGCCGTTATGTCTGAGCTTTATGCGCGTGTGGTTAACGAGCAATTAAATGAATATTTATATCCCGCTTATTTGGCTGGTATGCATTTTACGTTTTATTCGCATATGCGGGGCTTTACGTTGGGTCTGGGTGGTTATAACGATGGCCTAGTTGATTTAGCGCAGACAGTTTTACCTGCTTTAAGCACGGTAAACATTGCGTCAGAGCGTTTTAATAATATTAAAGCCGAGCTGGCGCGTGGCTGGCAATTAAGTATGGAGGGCACGCCTTATCGGCGTCTTGCTACAACCATGCAGCAAGCGCTGTATGCTAATAATTGGACAGAGGCCGAGCTTATTGAGGCGCTGGATGATGTGACTATGGTTGATTTACAGCATTATATTCATACGCTTTGGCCGAGTGTTTATATTGAAGGTTTGCTTCATGGCAATGTGAATAACGATACTGTTGAGGCGTTAAGGTATGGGTTAGCGGCATTGCCGAATTGCGCTTGTGATTTATCTAGCAAGCAAGGGCACGTTGGTGTTGTCGATTTGCCATTGGGTCGTCAGCAGCAGGTGCAGCGGCTAAGTCACAGCGATGCTGCTGTCTTATGGTATTTTCAAGCGCCCGACGACAGCTTGCAAAGTGTTGCTATGACCAACTTGGCTGCGAGTATATTGCACCCTAACTTATTTGATGAGCTGCGTACCGAACAGCAATTAGGTTATGTGGTGGGTGCTCGTGCGTTCAATCGCGTTAAATTGCCTGGCATTCTGTTTCAGGTGCAGTCGCCATCGAGCAGTGAGCAAGAAATTCTTTTGGCGTTAAAGCAATTTATGGCTGGGTTTTTAGAGCAGGGCGTTGATGTTGAGGTGTTTAATCGTCATTGGCAGGCGTTGGCTTTGCGGTTGCGTGAGAGTGACCACAATCTAACAGACCGTAGCGGGCGTTTCTGGGGAAGCTTGGCGTTGGCCGATGAGTCCTTTAACCGGCGTGAGCGCTTGGCAGTTATTGTCGACAAAATGACTTATGAGCACTGGTTTTCTTTTGTCCGCAAGCTGCTATTAACCCAAGAGGCTTCGTTGATACAGTTGACTGAAACAGCGGCAGAAGCAGTGGCTAATACTTCGGATGGCTCGTCTAGCGCCTTAAATAAGCAGAAAACTATTTATTATCGCTAAAAGCGTATTTTTCCCTCGATTTTGTTCTTTATGTTTTTTTGCATTTTTATAGAATTTAGAGGCATAACAGTAGTATTTTATGCTTTTTAAGCTAATTATCTGAAAATACTCGCCTTTTTCGTCAATTAATACAGTTGCATTAATTAATCTGGTGAGTTGCTCTCAGTTACTCTAAACTTCCTTCAATTGCGCTTAAAGCGCTAAATTTCTATAACGCTAATAAATTAGGGTATGACACGTTATGCACGATCAGGACAAAGATCCGCTAGAAACTCAGGAGTGGTTGGATTCACTTGAATCGGTAATTCACCAAACAGGTCGCGGTCGCGCTGCTTATTTATTACAGCAGTTGGTTGATCGTGCGGTTGATGCCGATATTAAGATGCCGCCGGCAATTACCACGCCATACCGTAATACGATTTCCCCAATTAACGAAAAACACATGCCTGGCGACTTATTTATGGAGCGCCGTATTCGTTCTATTACTCGCTGGAACGCAATGG
Organism: Cellvibrionales bacterium; assembly: GCA_042090785.1. Taxonomy (GTDB): domain Bacteria; phylum Pseudomonadota; class Gammaproteobacteria; order Pseudomonadales; family UBA7434; genus UBA7434. The sequence goes on from JBELIP010000018.1 coordinate 40,637, forward strand.
CAATGGTGATGCGCGCCAATGACAATAATGAAGGCTTGGGTGGTCATATCTCAAGTTTCTCGTCGGCGGCAACACTTTATGATGTGGGTTATAACTATTTCTTCCGCGGGCCTACCGATGACAAAGAAGGTGATCTTATTTATTACCAAGGTCATTTGGCGCCGGGTATTTACGCCCGCTCTTATCTTGAAGGCCGTTTATCTGAAGAGCAGCTTGATAACTTCCGTCGCGAAGTCGATGGCAACGGCTTATCATCTTATCCGCATCCATGGTTAATGCCCGATTACTGGCAGTTCCCTACGGTATCCATGGGGTTAGGTCCGATTCAAGCCATTTATCAAGCCCACGTTATGAAGTATCTCGACAAGCGCGAAATGGCGCGTCGCGATGATCGTAAAGTGTGGTGTTTCTTAGGTGATGGTGAGTGCGATGAGCCAGAATCATTGGGTTCTATTTCTATGGCTGGTCGAGAAAAACTCGACAACTTAGTCTTTGTTATTAACTGTAACTTACAGCGCCTTGATGGTCCTGTACGTGGTAACGGTAAAATTGTTCAAGAGCTTGAAGGTGTCTTTAGAGGCGCTGGCTGGAA
>JBELIP010000027.1:0-8469 GCA_042090785.1 Cellvibrionales bacterium
TTCGGACAGGATAACCGCTGAAAGCATCTAAGCGGGAAGCCCCCTCCAAGATTAGGTCTCCCTGAGGGTTTAACCCTCCTAAAGGGCCGTGGAAGACTACCACGTTGATAGGCTGGGTGTGGAAGCGTTGTGAGGCGTGAAGCTAACCAGTACTAATTGCCCGTGCGGCTTGACCATATAATAGAAACGACTGATGTCGCCAATATTTAGGGTTTAGTACGTAACAGACAACGCAATAGAAAATGTGCGCATATGATTTGCCTTAAATAAGCATTGATTATGCAAGAACAAAGTTGTTTTCTTGCAGTGTATTAAAATTTATTGACTCAGAAATAATTGTTACTTTGGATGTAACCGAAAAGGTTACAGATATCGTTTGCAGCAGCCTATTTAATTGATCTTTATAGTCAATCATATAGAATGCGCAGCGAGACAGATTAGGAAGTGTTGATTCAATCAGCACATCCACCCAGTTTGTCTGACGACCATAGAGCATTGGAACCACCTGATCCCATCTCGAACTCAGACGTGAAACGATGTATCGCCGATGGTAGTTTGGGAGGTCCCATGCGAGAGTAGGTCATCGTCAGGCTTTAAATATAAAAAAACCCCACCTGTTTTTATAGGTGGGGTTTTTTTATATTTAAAATTTGATTATGAAGTATTGCTGCCGAAGCAGTGAAACCTCATGCACCGCAGGTGCGAAAGGTTCGGCGCTGCAAGCGTTGCGAAGCAATTGTAGGCATAGCCTGCAACTCATAGTAGGGTGAGAAACGGTCGCGAAGCGGCGCAAAGTTTACTTTGCGAGTTTCGAACGCCCGAAGGCTCAGCCGAGGGCTGGGGTACAAATTCAAAATGAACCACAAAATGAATCAGTAACCCCACCTGTTTTTATAGGTGGGGTTTTTTTATATTTAAAATTTGATTATGAAGTATTGCTGCCGAAGCAGCGCAAAGTTTACTTTGCGAGTTTCGAACGCCCGAAGGCTCAGCCGAGGGTTGGGGTACAAATTCAAAATGAACCACAAAATAAATCAGTAACCCCAGCTGTGTTTATAGATGTTTTTGTTAAGGCAAAATAATCTCAGTTTCACCATCAGCCAACACATAATCATTACCGTCAGCAACCAGCGCAAACTCTGCATAAGCATAAGTTGCTGCCGCTGGTAATCCCATGTTCGCAGTATTCAGAGTGGCAGAGGTTTGTCCTGCAGTAATTGTTGTTTCGCCTATTACGGTGTCTAGTCTCTTGCCAAAGGCATCATATAAAATGACTTCGTATAACACCTCGAGTAAGTTACCCGTTGAACCGCTTCGATGAATTGATACACCATTGGCTGTGCTTTGCGAGCTCACCTCTACCAACGCAAAAGAATTATCGTTAGCGGCTTTTATACGAACAGGGTTTATACCCAGCATATAAACATTCACGTTGTTGTACATAGAGAAGCTAGAAAAATAAAAGTTACCTTTATCATCCCAAGAATCATAACCCGTAATAAATGCTTGTGAGGCTGCTTGGCTATCAAGCTCGCTGACTTTTGCCAATTCGGAAGTCGCGCCCGTGGCAATATCGTATTCCCAAATGGAGTTAGGATAAGAAACATCGCTTACACCAATGTAAATTTTTTCTGCATCCGCCGATAATTGGAAGACCCACGTTTTAGGTGTGCCACCCACACCAGAGAAATTAGGTTGGCCGACAAAACTCCATGTGGCCGTAGCATCGACAAAGCGATAGATATTACCTTGGTCATCGGCGGTGTAGAGTACTTCGCGTTCTCTATCCCATTGGCCTACTTCCATAGCGTTAGGGCCTTGTAGTTGGAAGTTAGTTAGCTCGCCAAAGCCCGTCGCAGGGTCGTAATACCAAACATGGTTAAAGGTGCTTGCTGATTCTCCTTGATACCATTGGCTTCGAGAAGAGCCGCCCGTGGTGTAGACACGGCCTCGTGAATCAACCCACATAAAACGGTTAGAGTAAAAGAAACCTGTCCACGCGCTGGGTTTACCGAGTACGGTCGTTTCAGCATTGGCAATATCGTAGCGTACTAATTTATTTTCCGGAATCGACATGCCGTACAGTAAATTATTTGTTTCATCCTTTTGAATAGTGACTATTTGCATAGTGGATTCGCCTACGCCACCTGGCTCCGTCACACTTAAATCCAGCAGCTCGTTATCTTGCTGGTCGTAGCCATACCAATGAAAGCCACGCGTATTTAAATAACCGTTATTCATATTTGAGTTATCAAGTGTGGCTACATAAACACGACCGTCATGCTCTAAAGGTCGCGTATGAAATTTCTCGGCTGATTCGCCCGGCTGCCAATTGCCTACTGCTTGCGATGAGGTTTCTGCATCACCTACCCATCGCACAACATCGTCAGACTGATGCAGTCGGTAAAGCATTGAGTTATTGATATGGTCGTGACCAGAGATATAAATATCGCCCTCAATATCCGAGCCTACCGCTAACCAACATTGGTCGGGTCTGTCGCCATTCGGCGCATTCGGTAATTGCCAAACCTGAACGCCATTAACATTACCACTTCGTACTTGATCATTAGGAATAGCAATCGCCGATGTAGTGACATTAAAGTAATCACCAATATCGTCAATAATTAACTCTGTCTGTACTTGGGTGGAAAGCTGTGAAGACGAAGTTTGCTGCAGCGTTAGCACCTGACCGTTAGAAATGGTGCCTGTGGCACTGGTGAATGCGCCGCCATCAATCGAATATTGTCCGTTGCTAATGCTAATGCTCGACGGCTCATTGATACCCGAAACCAAAATAGAATTAGAGGTGACAACACTATTAGGTGCGACATTATTTTTATTTAAGAAGCCAAAAACATTTTGGTCGCCTTTGGTTGTGACATTAAATGGCGCGCTAACATCGCCCACTGTAAGTGTTGCTTGGCTAAGCGTAGAGAACGTCGCTGCTGATGTCTGTCTAACTACAACGGTATCATTGTTGTTTACAACATCATTGCTATTTGTAAAAGCGCCGCCGTTAATGGCGTATTCGCCAGCAGAAATACTAACGGGGACCGGCGTCGAGATGCCAGACACAGTAATGGTGTTCGATACACTCAATGTATTTAACTCTGCACTAGTCACTGGAATAAAAGTAAAGGCATCCGGTGTGGTATCAACAACAATAATAATACAACCTGTAGCATCCACGTTGCTGCCCGCTGGCGTTGCTGGACATTGGTCCAAGCTATCATCAACACCATCGGCATCTTCATCGGCGCCCGGGAAACCGTAAACTTCGATTTCGTAAATTGAATAACCGTAAGGAGTGGAGCGATCAATACCTAACATGCGCACATAGCGGTAACTGCCCGATAAGGCAACAGTATCAGTACGAGCGCCCATAGTGCCGCCAGTAATCCTTTCGATAGTGGTCCAATTACTATTATCGGCAGAGCCTTGAATTTCGTATATAGCTGCGTTGGCACCTTCCCAATCAATAATGGTTTCCGATAGCGCGTATGTAAGGCCAAGATCTAACGTTAGCCATTGGTTGTCAGAAAATTGAGAGCTCCAGCGAGTATTTGCATTACCATCAACTGCTCTAGCGGGGCTGCAGCAATTCGGCTGACCTGTTTCTTGCGAGCTAGCTGTTGCTGTGGCAGATAATAATTGAGGTAAAGGCGGTGGCACGGGAATATGTGCAACCAGCTGAATGCGCGTGGCTGTGCCGGCATCTAAATTGATTGGTAATAAAAATACGGCTGTTAAAGCCAGCATGCTAGCGCTGCGACGACGAGTAGCCGATGAGCCGCTCACTAAAATCAGCAAAGCCAATGCCACCGCACCCAGTGCGCCGATCATAGGAATATTGGTGGTTTCAATTTCGCCGGGGAGAGATTCAGGGTTGTAAGGGTTGGCATCAAAGGCAACCTCTAAGACATCGCTAACACCATCGTTATCAGAGTCCACACCGCCAGGATCAGGTCTAGGAATAATAGAGCCAACTTCCCCTTGAGCAACGCTTGCATTAGCTACCACCGTTAATGGCACTATAAGGTCTACGTTAACTGAGCGTTCACCAATAGAACCCGTTACAGTAATGGATAAATCGCCAACTGTATTCAGCTGGGCATTAGAGGCAACATTAAATTCAAGTGCAGCAAGGTCGCTGCTGCCGGCTGCCACCGATGCTGGAATAATCGTCGCGCTAGCAGACGATATGATAGCCGGCGGTACATTATTAATAGTAATGTCATCGTAGCTAGTGGCTGGGTTGTCGTTAACTAAAAGAATATACACTTTGTTGCCAGTGCTATTAGCTTCAACATCGTAGGCAAGCGTAAACGCAGAGCCAAGGCTTGCTAAGGTAAATACAGCAGCGACTATTAGCGAAAAGATATATTTTACTGAAGAGTGGTTGAGCGGTTTAATGGCGTTATACATAGTAAACTCGTTAGATATTATTTTTATTGGTTCATCAGACATTAAGCTGATGCAGCTATCGATTACAGCTCTTAATTGCAGCGCAAGAATAAACTAGCGCTAAAGCGGCAAGGTATTCGCGAAATAACCTAAAAGAACCTGACGAATACTATATCAATTAACTGAGTGTTGTATACAAATAAACCAGTTTAAAGGTGATAAACGACTTTTATATTAGACGTGGTAAGAGCAGGTTGTTTTAATGGTTTTAGGCTCTAGCTTAGGCTTTACAGTTTGGTTTGCAGCTTAATGGTTGTTTCGGTGGTTGCCCCATATGGGGGGCGTATACCCGCAAGCCTCGTGATATCGAGCTTAGTTTGCTTATAAATAGATTTAGCATGACTAAAGTTTTTAAAGCCATCATAGCCATGATAAGCCCCCATGCCTGCAGGGCCAACACCACCAAAGGGAAGGTCTTCTTGTGCGGTATGCATAATCACATCATTTAAGCATACGCCACCCGAAGTGGTGCGGTCTAAAACTTCACGCTCTTCTTTTGCATCGCTGCCAAAATAATATAAAGCCAGCGGTCGCGGCTGGGTATTCACATAACGAATAGTTTCTTCAAAATGTTTATAGGTTTTAATGGGTAATAGCGGGCCAAATATTTCTTCTTGCATTAAGCGCATATCATCGGTGGCATTTACAATTATCGCGGCAGGCATTTTGCGCGTATTGTGTTGAGCAGAAAAATCCTCACCTGCTGGTGCTAACGATATTACTTCGCCGCCTTTTTCTGTGGCGTCGGTTAGGTTTTCTTGCAGGCGTTGCAAGTGCCGATTATTAATAACCGATGTGTATTCAGGATTATTCAGCATGGTTGGAAACATAGCGTTAACGGCAGCTTTAATTTCGCTAATTACATCCTCAAGTTTTTCTTCGGGCACCATTAAGTAATCGGGTGCAAGACAAATTTGTCCGGCGTTCATTGTTTTGCCCAACATAATGCGAGTAACCGCTTTTTTTATGTTCGCGCTGCGGCCTAAAAGCACCGGTGATTTACCACCAAGTTCAAGTGTTACCGGCACTAAATTTTTAGCGGCAGCGGCCATAATATGTTTAGCAACAGAAGTCGCGCCAGTAAACAGCATATGGTCAAAGGGCAGCGCACTAAAAGCAGCACCCACTTCGGGTCCGCCAGTAAAAATAGCCACTTCATTTTTATCCCACGCATCAGCCACAATATCGGCCATAACGTTAGACACTGACGGCGTAAATTCCGAAGGTTTAATCATTACGCGGTTACCCGCGGCCAAGATATCAGCTGTGGGACCAAAAGTAAGGTTAACGGGGAAGTTCCAAGGACTGAGGACACCGACAACGCCCAAAGGTTGAAACTCAATACGCGAACGGCCGCCGAGTAAGCCGAGTGGAAATAGGCTTTTGCGTTTTTCAGGTTTCATCCATTGGCGCACATTTTTTATAGCGCTTTTAAACGGCAGAATGCTAGTAGCAACGTCGGTGAGTAAAGACAGTTCGCGGGGGCGACAGCTAAAGTCGGTGTTCAGTGCCTCTATTAATAGGTCTTGGTGTTTATGAATACTATTCATGCCGCGCTTCATGCGGTCAATGCGTACTTCGACGCTAACGTGGCCCTCGTTCACATAATCTTCGCGCTGGGCTTCAAGTACTTTTGTCATTGCTTCGGATGTAGGATTGAAGCCAGTGCTGGTTATATCTGAAGTATTCATAAGGATGTCTCTGCAGCTAAGCTGCGCTTTTTATATTTTTTATAAGTTCTTAGATTATCTTATATCGTGTGGTAGAGGAAGCATTGCTTATATCGTGTGGCTTTAAGTGTGTATGGAAAAAGCTTTTACACTGCCCCCAAAATTCTAAAGTGGTTCTTGGCAGCGATAATATGTTTAAAGACTTAGCTATTGCTAATGTCGGTGTAGAGCAGAGCAAAGGTTTCCATAGGATTTCGGGCATCAGCACACTTGAAAGTCGACTATGAGAGAGCGGCTGCCACCCAAAACTAACTTCCAAACCTCCACCTCTGCTATCATCCCACCCCAACACATAAACTCAACCCTCCACAGGAATCCTCATGCTTTCACAACAAGCATTACTTATCGTCCTCAGTGACGGCGAATGGCATTCCGGTGAAGATCTCGGCGCGCACTTTAATGTCAGCCGCGCAGCTATTTGGAAGCAGCTTAAACAATTACAAACCGCCGGCATTGCGCTTGAGTCTGAACGCGGTAAAGGGTATTGCCTTAGCAGCCCTATGTCATTGCTCGATCAAGCCAGCATTAATGCTGGCTTAAATCCGCAAATCCAAACCCTTGTCTCTAATCTCGATATTGAGTTTTCTATTCCATCCACTAACAGCGCCGCAAAGCAGCGAATAGAGCAGGGTGGCATCGATGCTAACTATAGCGGCCATGTGATTTTCGCCGAACAACAAACCGCTGGCCGTGGTCGTCGTGGGCGTACTTGGGTGAGCCCGCTGGGGCGCAATATTTATATGTCTACTATTTGGCGCTTTTCTGCCGGTGCTTCGGCTTTGTCTGGCCTTAGTCTTGCCGTTGGTGTCGCTATTGTTAAAGCGTTAGAGAGTTTGGGTTATAAAGGCATCGGTCTTAAATGGCCTAATGATTTATTGTGGCAAGGCAAAAAACTGGGTGGTATTCTTTTAGAAATATCCGGCGATGCTGCCGGCCCTTGCCATGTGGTGGTGGGTATTGGTCTTAATGTCAGTATGCCTGACCAGCAAGCTGCTAATGATATTGACCAACCTTGGGTCGACCTTGTCTCGTTAAATAATCAGCCCGTTGATAAAAACGCTATTGCCGCTGCGCTGCTTAACCAATTGATGCCGATGCTTGCGACATTTGAAGCCAGCGGTTTTGAGCCGCTACTGCAAGACTGGCTAGACCGCGATGTCTATTTAGGTAGCGATATTGTTTTAACCATGGGCGCAGATAAATTGCAGGGTCAGCAAGTGGGCGTTAAGGCCGATGGCTCGCTATGCATTGAAACCGTCGATGGCCTTCGCACTTTTAATGGCGGTGAAGTAAGCTTGCGTGCAGTGCAAGCAGAAGGTTAATTATGATTCTTGATATCGATGCAGGTAATACCCGTATTAAATGGCGCGCTCATTCAGGTGGTCGGCCCTCAGCCGATGAGAGTGCCGTGGGCGGTATCGAAACATTAGCGGATGATAGCTTACTGGACAATATTGAGCAGGCGATTGCGGCTGATGCCACTATTAAGCGGGTTCGCATTGCTTCTGTCCGCAATTCTGAGCGACTTGATGCGTTAACGGCAGAAATGGATAAGCGCTGGAGGGTCCGTGCTGAGTTTGCTGCAACAAGCGCTCAGGCCTGCGGCGTGCAAAACAGTTATGCGCTGCCCGAAACTATGGGTGTTGACCGCTGGTGCGCTGTGATTGCCGCAGCTCACCTGTCCACCGTATCTATAAGCAATACACCTTTTTGTGTGATTGATGCTGGCAGTGCTTTAACGCTCGATTTTGTTAATGCCCAAGGCGCTCATCAGGGTGGTCATATCGTGCCGGGTTATGCCATGCAGTTGCAGTCGTTGTTGGGCGGCACCGATCGTGTCTTCATTAACAATGCGCCAGCCCAGATCGCCTTGCAGGCCGCGGATAATACCGGCGATGCGGTCTTATCGGGTGTGTTGCTGAGTATGACGGGATTAATTGAAGCCGCATTGCGGCGTTTTACTGCCGAGATGGGCGGCAGTGTTGTGGTTATTATTACCGGCGGAGACGCCGAATTGCTGCAGCAGCATTTACCTATTGTTATGCAGCACGAGCCCGATTTAGTGCTAGATGGGTTGGCGCATTTAATGCCTTAGCGCCGATAGCTGCGAATGCATTTTGGTGCTTTTTTTAGTACTCTTATCTTTTGGACTTTCGGCTCTGGGCAAGCGTCTTACTCTTACATGGCCCAGCATTCCTTATTTATTGTTCATTAGTCAATATTATGAATGATTATTCGATGCCTTTGCCGCATCGAGGTGTTTTCGTATAACTTC